>NZ_JBVHFW010000001.1:0-970425 GCF_055562135.1 Actinoplanes sp. NPDC021490 | reverse complement strand
CCCCCGAGCACCTCCCCGAACGACCTGGGCAGGCGCCGCGCACCAGCACGTGCGCGATGCCACCCAGCGCCCCCACCGACAGGGCAGGCCGCCGCACACCGCCCGTGCCACCCAGCGCCCCCACCGACAGGGCAGGCCGCCGCACACCGCCCGTGCCACTCAGCGTCCCCCGACAGGGCAGGTGCCGCACACCGGCACGTCGTCGTCGCCTCCGGAGGTGACCGGCCACCCAGCCGCAGCTCCTGCCGTCCGCCCGTGCCCCGCCGAAGCTTTCCCGCGACGGCGCATCTGACGCAGTGCTCCGGCGACCTCCTCGGACACGGAGACAAGTTCCCACCGGCCGCCCTTGACCGCTACTGACCCTGATGCCCGTCTCTCACCCGGGAAGGTCAGCCAGCGCAGGCCTGGTGCCGACGCCCCCGCCAATCCCTTCGGGTCAAGCACCCACCGTTTCAATGGTCAAGCCGCCCCCCTCGTGCCCGCTGCGGATCGCACGAAAAGGCTTGGGTGGCAGCCCTGCACCATTACTGAGCTGCAGTGATGGACCTCACGATGGCACTCTCGCGAGCTTCTTGTACGGTCGTACTTGTACAGCCGTACAAGTTGAGAGAAGGAACGCCGTGCCGTACGTGTTTCTGCTGGTTGCCATCAGTGCGGAAGTCCTGGCGACGAGCATGTTGAAGTCGACGGAAGGCTTCTCTCGGCTGTGGCCCACGGTCGGCTGCCTGGCCGGTTACGTGGTCTCGTTCGCTGCCTTGTCGGTGTGCGTGAAGGACCTGCCGGTCGGCGTCGTCTACGCGGTCTGGTCGGCCATTGGCACAGCGGCGATCGTGGCCATCGGCGCGGTCTTTCTCGGCGAGCCGCTCACGACGATTAAGGTCGTCGGGGTCAGCCTCATCATCGCCGGCGTAGTGACCGTGAATCTGGGCGGTGCCCATTGAGCAACCCGGGATTCGACCCGACCGACGCTCCCGACGAGACCGGCCAAAACCGATCGGTTTCGCGGGATACGGCGAGCGGCTGGGAGACGGTCAAGGCTCCCCTCGCGAGCGTCGTCGGTCCCGCGCTGTCCGCTAGGCGGAGCGCTCACTCCGCAGGAAACACAGGAACGGACGCCGGCCAGGCCCGAGTCCGGGCGGCCGACGCGGGGACCGAGCGGGGACGGCGGCAGGCGGATCGGGGATCTCGGTCCGAGGGCGGGTCGGGCGCTGATCGACCTAGGCGGCGGCGCAGTGATCGGGATCCGCTGCATGATGACAGTCCGGCGGCGGGGAAGCCGGCTCGGCGGCGTAGCGACGGGGAGCCGCGGCGGCCGCAGCGGGCCCGCGATCCGGAGGCGCGACGGCGGGCGCTGGCCGCTGCGGCGCTCGAAGTGATCTCGGAGTCGGGGCTGGCCCGGACGTCGCATCGGGCGGTTGCCGCCAAGGCCGACCTTCCGCTCGGGGCGACGACCTACTACTTCCCCACGCTCGACGACCTGATCGCCGCCGGTCTGCAGCTGGCCGCGGCCGAGTTGCAGGCCGACTTCGATCGGTGGGCCGAGCGGTTGCGGACCGCCGACGACATTCCGGCGGCGGTTGCCGGCCTGATCGTCGAATACCTCACGGACCGTCAGCGAGCTCAGCTCGAATGCGAGCTGTACGTAGCGGCCGCCCGCGACCCCGCCCTCCGCCCGCTGGCCATGGCCTGGCTGACCGGCATGCGTGACATCCTCGAGCCGCACCTCGGCACCGACGCCACCCGCGACGTGATGGCCCTCTTCGACGGCGTAACGCTCCAGGCCCTGATCACCGGCCGAGACGTAAACCCCGACACCCTGACAGCCACAATCCGCCGCCTGACGACCCCCTGACGGCTCCAGCCCACGCCCCTCCAAAGGAAGACGACCCGCCCAACCGGTGAGAAGGCCAGCCGCCCAACCCGGCGAGGAGGCCGTCTGCACAGACCGGCAAGCAGGCCGTCTACGCAGACCAGCGAGTAGGCCATCTGCACGGACCGGCAAGTAGGCCGTACGCAGACCGGCAAGTAGGCCGTCTACGCAGACCGGCAAGCAGGCCATCTGCACAGACCGGCGAAAACTGCCGCTCCTTACAGAACAGCAAGGATGGCCCGTCCGCGCCAACCGGCGAGGAAGGCCGCTCCCCAGACCAGTAAGGAAGGCCATCCGCCGGACCCAGCGCGGAGTGGTGCCAGAAAGTGCCGCGCTCGGGGCAGGAGCTATCGGCAGAAGTGCGCTGCGGGCAAGAAGCGAACGGCCCGCCTTGGGAACAGGCGAGCGGGGAAAGCAAAACGGCCCGCCCCGGTAAGAAGGCGGGCGGGGAAAGCGAAACGGCCCGCCCCCGGAAGGAGGCGGGCCGTTTCAGGGCTCTCAGTTGCGGTTGGAGCCGGTGTCTTCCGGGTAGGTCGCGCCGCCGTCTGACTCTCGGGTCAAGGGGCGGGCGCCGCCCTCGGGCGGGCCTGCGATGGACTGCTCGCCGGCCGCCAGTTCCGGGAACTTGGCGTCGAACGCGGGGCGCTCGGAACGGATGCGCGGCATGCGGTCGAAGTTGCGCAGGGGCGGCGGGGACGAGGTGGCCCACTCGAGCGAGTTGCCGTGGCCCCACGGGTCGTCGACGGTCACGACCTGGCCGACCTTGTACGACTTCCAGCAGTTGTAGATGAACGGCAGGGTCGACAGGCCGAGCACGAACGAGCCGATCGTCGAGAACGTGTTCAGGAACGTGAACCCGTCGCTCTCGAGGTAGTCCGCGTAACGCCGGGGCATGCCCTCGGTGCCCAGCCAGTGCTGCACCAGGAACGTGGCGTGGAAGCCGATGAACGTCAGCCAGAAGTGAATCTTGCCGAGGCGCTCGTCGAGCATCCGCCCGAACATCTTGGGGAACCAGAAATAGATGCCGGAGAACACCGCGAACACGATCGTGCCGAACAGCACGTAGTGGAAGTGCGCGATCACGAAGTACGAGTCGGAGACGTGGAAGTCGATCGGCGGGGAGGCCAGCAGCACGCCGGACAGACCACCGAAGAGGAACGTCACCAGGAAGCCGATCGCGAACATCATCGGTGTTTCGAAGCTGATCTGGCCGCGCCACATCGTGCCGATCCACACGAAGAACTTCATGCCGGTCGGCACCGCGATGAGGAAGCTCAGGAAGCTGAAGAACGGCAGCAGCACCTGGCCGGTGACGAACATGTGGTGCGCCCACACCGACATCGACAGCGCGGCGATCAGCAGCGTCGCGGCGACCAGGCCCTTGTAGCCGAAGACCGGCTTGCGGCTGAAGACCGGGATGACCTCGGTGATGATGCCGAAGAACGGCAGCGCCACGATGTACACCTCGGGGTGGCCGAAGAACCAGAAGAGGTGCTGCCACAGCATCGGCCCGCCGGTGTCGACGTCGAAGACGTGAGCACCGAGCACGCGGTCGGCGGCCAGGGCGAACAGCGCGGCCGCCAGGAACGGGAAGACCATGATCACCAGAAGGCTGGTGACGAGGATGTTCCACGTCATGATCGGCATGCGGAACATGGTCATGCCGGGGGCGCGCAGAGTGAGCACCGTGGTGATCAGGTTGACGCCACCGAGGATCGTGCCCAGACCGGAAAGGGCCAGGCCGACCACCCACATGTTGCCGCCGACGCCCGGCGAGTGCAGCGAGTCGCTCAGCGGGGTGTAGGCGAACCAGCCGAAGTCGGCCGCGCCCCCCGGAGTGAAGAAGCCGCTGATGGTGATCGTGCCGCCGAACAGGTACAGCCAGTACGCGAACGCGTTGAGCCGCGGGAACGCCACGTCGGGCGCGCCGATCTGGATCGGCACCACGAAGTTGGCGAACGCGAACACGATCGGCGTCGCGAAGAACAGCAGCATGATCGTGCCGTGCATGGTGAACAGCTGGTTGTACTGCTCGGGCGAGAGCAACTGCATGCCCGGCCGCGCCAGCTCGGTGCGCATCAGCAGCGCCATGAGGCCGCCGAGCATGTAGAACACGAAGGCCGTGACCAAATACATGATCCCGATCTGCTTCGCGTCCGTCGTGCGCAGGATCCGGGCAAGTGCCGAACCCTTGACCTGCCGCCGGACCGGATAGGGCCGGGTCACGATCGGCTTAGGCGCAACGGTCGTCACGAATAGCCTCCGTTGTCTCGTTCGTCCCACTCAGTACGCCGTAGATGAAAGGCGTACCTCGCAGGCAGAATAGTCCCCCGCCGACCCCTCGCGGGCGGGGGGTGACCAAAGAGGTCAACAACGGTTTGTGCTGCCGCTCAGACCGGCTGGACCAACGGTCGGTAGTGGTCGGCGAAGATCCGCAGGCCACGCCTGCGCAGCATGGGGTCGCGCAGCGCGGGCGGCACGTCACGGGTGCGGTCGCGCTCGCGGGTGCGGTCACGCATGTCGGTGCAGCGGGGGCGACGGCGATTTTCGTACGCCGCGAGGGCCGCCGGCACGTCGTCGCCGGCCTTGCGGAGTTCCTCGCCCAGGACGACGGCGTCTTCGAAGGACATGGCCGCACCCTGGGCCAGGGTCGGAGCGGTGGCATGGGCTGCATCACCGACGAGTACCACCGGACCGCGCGACCATGCGTCCAGAACGACCTCGTCCGTACGCGCCACCTGAACCTTTTCGATCGCGCCGAGGATTGCCGGCACCGGGCCGCCGAAACCGCCGAAGAGCTCGCGCACCCGGGCCAGCGGATCTTCGGGGTTGGGCGCGTCGGGTGCGGTCTCGTCGGCGTGGAAATAGAGCTTGCGGCCGCCCATCGGCATCGCCACGAACGAGGAACGGCGCCCGAGCAGGGCCGTCCAGTCGCTGAGCGGCGGGCCGCCGGAGACCACCGAGCGATAGACGATCTGGCCGGTCGGCGTGGCCGGCCCGCCCAGCCCGGCCTTGGACCGGATCGTCGAGCGGCGGCCGTCGGCCCCGACCACCAGGTCGTATTCGGTGACGCTGCCGTCGGCGAACTCGACCTTGGCGGTCTGGTCGAAGATCTCGAGATCCCGTACGGCCGTGTCGTAACGCACCTCGCCGCCGACCCCGGTCAGCAGGACCTGCTGCAGGTCGGCCCGGGACAGGGCCCGGGACTCGCCGACGCCGGCCCAGAGGGCGGCCACATCGAGCTCGAAGAGCTCACGGCCCCGCGAGTCGAGGAAGACCTGCCGGAAGATGAGGTCGCCCAGCGGGCGCAGCGGCGCGTCGAGGCCGAGCTGCCGCAGGGCGCGGGACGCATTGCCGGGCAGATAGATGCCGGCGCCGGGCAGCATGGTGGCCGGAAGCTCCTCGACCACATCGGGCCGGAATCCGGCCAGGCGCAGAGCTCGCGCGACGGCCAGCCCGGCGATTCCCGCGCCCACCACCAGGATGCGCAACGTCATCGCAGCCTTGCCTCCCACCCGTCGGACACGCGTCGGAGCCAAGACACTACCCCGAGCCACCGTTGGGGGAAACCCGCGATCATCGAGGAGTCCGAATTGTTCGGATGGTGGGCATACCTCAACCTCGCATGGGGGGTCGGACGAATTACGTCCGTGTATTTTCCCCCGCCGCGGGAGAACACTGAAGACATGACGGACCGTCTCGCCGACTATCGCCGTAAACGGGACGCATCACGCACCCCGGAACCGGTGCCCAAGGCCTCGCCGCAGCCGACCGACCGCCACCGGTTCGTGATTCAGCAGCATCACGCGCGCAGCCTGCACTGGGATGTCCGGCTCGAGCGCGACGGCGTGCTCGTCTCGTTCGCCGTTCCGCGCGGCCTGCCCCGTGATCAGCACCGCAACAACCTGGCCAAGCACACCGAGGACCACCCGCTCGAATACCTGGACTTCTCGGGTGAGATCCCGGCCGGCGAGTACGGCGGCGGCCGGATGACGATCTTTGACAGCGGCACGTACGAGACGACCAAGTGGCGCGACGACGAGATAGGCGTCACGTTCGACGGCGACCGCACCAAGGGGCGCTACGTCTTCTTCCAGACCGGCGGCAACGACTGGATGGTCCGGCGGATGGACCCGCCCGAGCCCGGCTGGGAGACGATGCCCGAGGTGGTGCCGCCGATGCTGGCGACCAGGGCGGCCGGCCTGCCCGGGCCGGCCGAGGACGCCGAGTGGGGCTACGAGATGGCGTGGGGCGGCCGGCGCGTCCTCGCTTATGTCTCCGGCGGCCGCGTACGCCTGCTGGACGCCGACGGCAACGACGTGACCTCGTGGTATCCGGAGATCCGCCCGCTCGGGCCGCAGCTGGCGCCGATCGAGGCCGTGCTGGACGGCGAGATCGTCACGCTGCCCGACCCGGCCCAGCTCGAGCGGCGCAAGCAGCCGAAGGACTCCGCCGCGGCCAAGCGCGCCGCCGAGCGCACCCCGGTCCATTTCCTGGCGTACGACCTGCTCTGGCTGGAGGGCCACAGCACGGTCGAGGCGGTGCGGTACGGCGAACGCCGCGAGCTGCTGGAAGGTCTGTCGATCAACGGCGACCACTGGCAGACGCCGCCGTACTTCCCCGGCGGCGGCGAGTTCGCGCTCGAGGCGGCCGCGGCCCAGGGCCTCGGGGGAATCGTGGCCAAACGCCTCGACTCCCCCTACTTGCCCGGACGCCGCAGCCGCCTCTGGCTGGAGATCAAGCAGCCCGACGGCGCGTGAGGAACAGCGCCCCGGCCCCGCCCAGCACCAGCAGCAGACCGATCGCGCCGAACAGAGCGCCCTGCGGCCCGGTGATCGGCAGCCCGCCGCCCCCGCCGGATCCACCGGACGGTGGCGGCGCCGCAGCCGGGTTCAGGACGACCGCCGCCGTGTTGTTGGCCGGATTCAGCTCGCCCGCATCGGCCGGCGCGGCCAACGCCACCGTGCCCCGGGCCCCCGGGATCACCTGGTCGATGCGCAGCCCGAACTCGAATGTCACGGTGCCGCCGGCCTTCAGCAGCGAGGAGAACTCACAGTAGTAGCGCGGCGAACCCGCCGCCCCGGGCCGGCCCGCGTCGATCTCGCCGTCGGCGGTCATGGGGTAGCAGCTGTCCGGCACCCGGACCGCCGTGGCGCCCTTGGGCACGTAGAAGCGGGTCTTCGCCCAGTCGGCGCGGTCCAACGTCGCCGGCCCATGGTTGAGCAGGCCGACCGGAACGGTGACCACTGCACCCTTCTGGCCCGACGCTGTGGCGCCGACAGCGGCCACGTCGGCCGAGTTCCGGCCGGTGAGCTCGACTTTCAGGGCGTGCTGGGGAGACCCGGGGGGCAGTAGGGCCTGCGGAGGCGCGGCCTTGGCCGCGGCCACCGGGGTAAGCCGCAGGACACCACCGCGGCCGGGCGTGCCGATCTGCCCGTAGCCGCCATTGCGCACCCACTGCCGCTGGTCGGCGAGCTCCTCGTCGGTCATCCACTCCCAGATGCCGGCCCGCATGCCCGGGGAGAGGGTGTCGGCCCGCACCCTGAGCGGCAAGTTCACCCGGTACGTGGTCCCGGGCTCGAGCGTCTGGTCGAACGTGCACCAGGCCAACAGGCCGTCGGCGTAGTCGCAGTTGCTGTACTGCGTACGGCTCTCGAGGAAGTATTCGCGGCCGGCGCGGAACCCGACGCCCTGCGCCGCCACGGAGCCCGAGTTCCTGATCGTGAGCGGGGCGTCGATCGGGTCGCCCGGTGCGGCCTTCACGATGCGATCGCTGGTCACGGCGGTCAGGCTGACCCCCTCGCCGACCGTGACGCGGGCCGTCCGGGTGACCGGGGCGTATCCCTTGACGGTCATCGTCGCGGTGAGCGTGGCCTCCTGGCCGGGCACGGCGTCGTCGGCGATGTTGATGAAGCTGCCGACCAGCAAGGGGTCGACACCGGCCGGGGTCAGCGCGGTCACCGGCGAACTGCAGCTCAGATCGACGTTGCCGGGGGTGGCCGCACGGCAGTTGTCCCCGGAGCTCTGGTGCAGGAACCGGAACGCCGGGTCCTGGTCGATGAACCGGTAACGGAGGCTGACCGCGTCACCGGCCACGGGCAGGGTCCGGTCGGCAAACAGCAGGGTGGAGATGTACGTGTTGGATCCGGGCACGACCGTGTGGCTCTTGAGGTAGAGATCGACCTCGGGCTTCGCGGCGGCCTGAGCCGGCACCGCCCAGGCGAGGGCGAGCGCCAGCGCGGCCAGACCGGCCGGCAGACGACGCAGAACAAGGGGACGCATCGGGGCTCCTCCGCATAACCCGAACACCAAATCGTCCGAAGTGTAGGGATCACCGCACCAGCCCGTGACCCCGAGACGGAATCGTTATCTCGGGGGTCGACGCCGAAGGTCTAGCGGTTGAGCACGATCGCGGCCGTGTTGTTCTTCTTGTTGAGCTCCTCGGCCGGCGCCCCGACCGCCACCGCGCCCCGGGCCCCCTTGATCACCTGGTTGATCCGCAGCCCGAAGGCGAACTTCACCGTGCCGCCGACCTTGAGCAGCGAGAAGAAGTCGCAGCTGTAGCGGAGCTCGCCGGGCGCACCGGGCCGGTTCTCGTCGATCCTGCCGGTGATGGTCATCGGGAAGCATCGGTCGGGCACCCGTACGGCGGTGGTGCCCTTGGGCACGTAGAAGCGTGTGGTCGGCCAGGTGCCGTTGACCCGGCTGTGGTCGATCGCGGCGGGCCCGTTGTCGCGCAGGCCGACCGAGACGGTGACGACCGCACCCTTCTTGCCCTTGGCCGTGGCGCCGACGGCGGCCAGGTCGGCCGACTTCTTGCCGGTGACGGTGAGCTTCAAGTTGTGCGACGCGTATTCGGTCAGTGCCTGCGGCGGGCCGGCCTTCGCGGTGACGACCTCGGTCAGCCGCAGCACTCCGCCCTTGCCGGCCGGGCCGAGCCGGCTGAACCCGCCCTTGATCACGTATTGCCGCAGGTCGGCGAACTCCTCGTCGGTCATCCACTGCCACCCGGTGTACTGGGTGCCGGGGGCCGCGGTGTCCTTGCGCACCCGCTGCGGCAGGGTGACCCGATAAGTGGCCCCCGGAGCGAGGGTCTGCGGGAAGACGCAGGCGGTCAGCACGCCGTCGACGTACGCGCAGTTGCTGTATTGCGTACGGGATTCGAAGGCGTATTGCGTGTTGCCGAGGAGCGCCGTGCCCTGGACCGGCACCGAGGACGCGTTGGTGATCGTCAGCGGGGTGTCGATGGTGGCGCCGGGCGCGGCCGAGCGTTCCTTCTCGGGGTCGACGGCGTTGAGCGACACGCCCTCGCCGACGGTGATCCGGGCGGTGCGGGTGACCGGGGCATAGCCCTTGACGGTCATCGTCGCGGTCAGCGTGGCCTGGTCGCCGGCCTTGGCCGCGCCGTCGACCTGCACCCAGCCGACCACCGCGGAGTCGACACCGGCCGGGGTCAGCGAGGTGACCTCGGCGCTGCAATTCAGCTCGAGCAGGGTCTCGATGTCGACGCTGCAGTTGTTGGGGTGGCCCGCCTCCTGCAGCCGGAAGACCCGGTTCTGGTTGACGAACCGGTATTTGAGGGCGACCGCGCCGCGCGCCACCGGCAGCGGCCGATCGGCGAAGAGCAGCGTGTAGATCAGCTCACCGTGGCCGGGGGCGATCGTGTAGCTCTTGACGAAGAAGTCGACCTTGGCTTTGGCCGCGGCCTGCGCCGGCAGCGCCCAGGTGAGAACGAGGGTCAATGCCGCCAGTCCGGCGAGCAAACGACGAAGAACGGGTGGGCGCATCGGGCTCCTCCGTATGTCCCCGAGCATCTACAGCGCCCGCAGCATAAGGATCGGCGCAAGATCCTGTGGTCCCGAAACTAAATTGTTACCTCTCGTTCACGTAAACTCGGCTTGCATCTGACCGCCCGGCGCACCGGTGGTCCGTGCTCCGAGCCCGGCTTCCCGGTTCCCTTCATTCAGCCCCGCCTTCGGCGATGAAGGGTTTACCGGTGACCGCAGCGGAAAGGTCTTCTGTTTAGATGCACGCCGACAGCCCCCCGACTCCCGCATTGATGACCGAGATGTCTGCTGAACTCTGGAATTCCGCCGCCCGCGTTCTCGAGACCAACTGGCAGGACGACCACATGGTCCCGTCCCGCCGTCTCTATCCGCACCAGTGGAGCTGGGATGCCGCGTTCATCGCGATCGGCCTGGCCTACGTCAATCCGACCCGCGCCTGGCGTGACCTGCGCAGCCTGTTCGAGGCCCAGTGGCCGGACGGGCGCGTGCCGCACATCGTCTTCGACCCCGCGACCGCCGAGTCCGACTACTTCCCGGGTCCGGCCTTCTGGGGCGTTCCCGCGTACGCGAACCGGCCCGCACACGGAAGCACCGGGATCGTCCAGCCTCCGCTGCACGCCATCGCGGCCTGGGAGGTCTACCGCCGCGCCTCCGCGCACGGGGCGGCGTGCGTGCAGCAGGCGTACGGGGAACTGGAATGGCTCTATCCCCGGCTGGTCGCCCAGCAGGGCTATCTGACGACGCGCCGCAATCTGGGCGGCGACGGGCTGGCCGCCATCGTGCACCCGTGGGAGTCGGGCCTGGACAACAGCCCGGCCTGGGACGCCGCGATGGCCGACGTGCCGGCCGACATGTCGCTGCTGAGTACGTTCCGCCGGCGCGACCTCGACGTCTCCGACGCGGCGCATCGCCCGACCGACCGCGACTACGCCCGGTACGTCGGCCTGGTCCTCAGCTACCGCGCCGAGGAGTATTCGGACGCCGGCCTGCTGCGGCGGCACGCGTTCGCGGTCGAGTGCCCGTCGTTCAACTCGATCCTGGGCGCGGCCGAACTGGCCCTGGCCCAGATGGCCGCCGTGCTCGGGCTGGCCGCCGAGTCCGACGCGCACCGCGAGCGCGCCCAGCGGATCACCGGCGCGATCGTCAAGCGTCTGTGGAATCCGGAGACCGGCACCTTCCACGCCCGCGACGTGCGCACCGGCACGCTCAGCCCGGCCCATTGCGTCAGCGGCCTGATGCCGTTGATGCTGCCCGACGTGCCGGCCGAGCAGGTCGACGGCATGCTGGCCGAGCTCCGCTCGGAACGGTTCGGCCTGCCCCACGAGACCGGGCTGCCGGTGCCGAGCTACGACCGTACGGCGCCCGACTTCGACACCCAGCGTTACTGGCGGGGGCCGGTCTGGGTCAATGTGAACTGGCTGCTGCGCCGCGGCCTGCTGATCCACGGCCTGCTCGACGAGGCCGAGGACCTGCGGGCGGCCATGGTTCGGCTGGTGCACCGCAACGGTCACTTCGAGTATTTCCACCCGAAGAACGGCGAGGGCCTGGGCGCGCCCACCTTCAGCTGGACCGCCGCCCTGGCCCTCGACCTGCTCGCCGACCGTTCCGTGCCGGCGTACGCCAAAGCCGCTTGAATGCTGTGACGGCCTAGAAGACGACGACCGAGCGCAGCACGCCGCCGGTGTGCATCTTGCCGAAGGCCTCCTCGACCTGACCCAGCGCGATCTCCTCGGTCACGAAGGCGTCCAGGTCGAGGCGGCCCTGCAGGTAGAGCTCGGTCAGCATCGGGAAGTCGCGCGACGGCAGGCAGTCGCCGTACCAGCTGGACTTGAGCGCGCCGCCCCGCCCGAAGATCTCGAGCAGCGGCAGCTCGATCTTCATGTCGGGGGTGGGCACGCCGACGAGCACGACCGTGCCGGCCAGGTCACGGGCGTAGAAGGCCTGCTCGTACGTCTCGGGCCGGCCCACCGCCTCGACCACGACATCGGCCCCGAAGCCTCCGGTCAGCTCCTTGACCTTCTCGACCACGTCGACGCCACGCGCGTTGATCGTGTGGGTGGCGCCGAAGCCCTTGGCCCACTCCAGTTTCTGGTCGTCGGTGTCGATCGCGATGATCGTGGTCGCCCCGGCCAGCGCCGCCCCGGCCACCGCGCCGTCGCCGACACCGCCGCAGCCGATCACCGCGACCGAGTCGCCGCGGGTCACGCCGCCGGTGTTGATGGCCGCGCCGATGCCGGCCATCACGCCGCAGCCGAGCAGGCCGACGGCGGCGGCCCGGGCCCGCGGGTCGACCTTTGTGCACTGTCCGGCGTGCACGAGCGTCTTTTCGGCGAACGCGCCGATGCCCAGGGCCGGGGACAGCTCGGTGCCGTCCTCCAGGGTCATCTTCTGGGTGGCGTTGTGCGTGGCGAAGCAGTACCACGGCTTGCCCTTGCGGCAGGCCCGGCACGTGCCGCAGACGGCACGCCAGTTGAGCACCACGAAGTCGCCCGGGGCGACGTCGGTGACCCCGGAGCCGACCGACTCGACCACGCCGGCCGCCTCGTGGCCGAGCAGGAACGGGAAGTCGTCGTTGATGCCGCCCTCGCGGTAGTGCAGGTCGGTGTGGCACACCCCGCACGCCTGGATCGCGACCACGGCCTCACCGGGCCCCGGGTCGGGCACCACGATCGTGGTGAGCTCGACGGGGGCACCCTTGCTGCGGGCGATGACGCCCTGCACTCGCTGACTCATGCGCCCAGCGTAGAGGCGATCACGCGCAGGGGTCAGAGGTCGGCGGGAAGCGCACGTCGAGCGGCTGGTCGAGCAACGCGTCGGCCAGCTTGGCCAGCTGACGCACCTGGGCCGGGGAGAGCCGGTCGAAGATCAGCTGCTGCACGGCCTCGACGTGACCGGGCGCCGAATCCCTGATCTTGGCGAAGCCGTGGTCGGTGAGCACGGCGATCTGCACGCGGCCGTCGCCGGCGTCACGCTCACGGCGCACCCAGCCCTGGCCCTCGAGCCGGGCGACGACGTGCGAGAGGCGGGAGAGCGAGGCGCTCACGTTCTTGGCGAGCTTGCTCATGGCCAGCCGCCGGTCGGGCTCCTCACTGAGGGTCACGAGAACGATGTAACCCATGTGGGTCAGCCCGGCCTCGCGTTGCAGCTGAGCCTCGAGAGCCGCGGGCACCTTGATCAGCACTTCGACGAGGCGGCGCCACGTCTGTTGCTGCTCGTCGGTCAACCACCGCGGCTCAGCCGCGCCAGAAGGCTCTGTCATGCAGGAAGGTTAGTAGCGGCCCGCGCTTAGGTCACGATCCGGGTCCAGGTTGCCCCGGACGTGGGCGAGACCGATCGACGGGCGACGTTGTCCTTGTACGCTGCGCTCGGACTTTCCCCGGGGCCGGCCCAAGCGGCACGGCGCCGGCACCGGTTCGGCTGGGGGGCCACGGCCGGTGCCGGCGCCGTGCTCACATCTGGCGGCGCTGGAATCCCTCGAGCGTTACTCCTGCGGCGGCTCGTCCTGGCCGGCCTCCTCGGCGGCGTCGGCCTCTTCCTTCGTCTTGTGCACCGCGCCGTCGGCGTGCTCCGCCGGGCCGTAGACGGTGTAGAGGACCAGCGGGTTCGGCCCGGTGTTGAGGAAGTTGTGCTTGCGCCCGGCGGGAACCACGACCAGGTCACCCTGGGCGACCTTGCGCTCCTGGCCGGACACGATGGCCTTGCCGGTTCCGCTGACGAAGGTGAGGATCTGGTCCACCTCGTGGACCTCCTCGCCGATCTCGCCGTCCGGCGGAATCGTCATGATGACCAGCTGGGTGTGCTTGCCGGTCCAGAGCACCCGGCGGAAATCCGGGCTCTCCTCGGCGACGGTGGCGATCGTGAAGTGCTCCATGACCGTCCCTGTACCCAGCTCAGGACGTGCGCAATCGGCCTTCGACCACCGGGGCGGGCCGGCCGATCAAGTAGCCCTGCACATAGTCGACGCCCAGCTCGCGCAGGAGCCGCAGGGTGGGCTCGTCCTGCACGAACTCGGCCACCGTGTGGATCCCGTACGCCTGGCAGACCTGCACCAGGGCCCGCACGAGCACCTGATCCTGCGGGCTGTTGACCAGGTCGACCACGTACTCGCCATCGATCTTGACCAGGTCGATCGGGAAGATCCGCAGGTAGCGGAACGACGCGTAGCCCGAGCCGAAGTCGTCCAGCGCCAGCTCGCAGCCGAGATCGCGGATGCGGTCGGCGAACCGGCGCGCCTCGCTGAGGTTGCCGATCAGGGCCGTCTCGGTGATCTCGAAGGTCAGCTGCTCGGGCTTGACCCCGTACCGGTCGATGAGCCTCTCGACCTCGTCGGTGAGCCGCGGATCGCCGACCGAGCGGCCGGACAGGTTGATCTGCAGACAGCGGCCGGGCTGTTCGGCGGCCAGCTGCATGGCCCGCTCGACCACCCACAGGTCGATGTCGAAGACCGCGTCGAGGCGCTCGGCGATGTCGAGCACCTGGATCGGCGACTGCGGGCCGTCGGCCTCGTCGAGCACCCGCAGCAGCAGCTCGTGCCGGGTGATCTCGTTGCTCTGCAGCTCGAGGATGGGCTGGGCATAGAGGGTGAACCGGTCGGTGTCGAGCGCGTCGGCGACCCGGCTGCGGTAGGAGCCCTGCCGGTCGCGGGCCGGCACCGGGTGGGCGATCAGGCCGAGCGGCGTGCCGTCGTCGCGGGCCTGCCGCCAGGCGTGCTCGGCGTCGATCAGCAGTTCGTGGCTGCCGGCGTCACCGTCGGGGGTGAAACGCACGAGGCCGCCCCAGGCGTGCGCGCGCAGCCAGGTGTCGGGCAGCACGAAGGTCTGCGACCGCAGCGCCTCGACCAGCAGCTCCGACTCGCGCCGGGCCATCGGCCACGAGGTGCCGGACAGCAGTACGGCGATCTCGTTGGGCCCGACCCGGCCCAGCAGCGCGCCCTCCTGCATCACGCCCTCGAGCACCCGGGCGGCCCGTTGCAGCAGGTTGGCGTTGCGTTCGGGGCGCACGTGGTCGCCGTCCGGCCCGGACGGTTCCGGCTGCACCCGGATGACCAGCACCGCTCCCCCGCCGCGGCGCAGGGCCCGGTCGATCTCGTCGGCGAACCGGGCCCGGGTGAGCAGGCCGGTTTCCGGGTCGATCTCGACCAGCGTGGCCTGCACGGTCTCGCCCCGGCGGGCCAGCCGGTCGAGCTCGCGGCGGGCGCGCTCGCGGGCCGAGACGTCGGTCACCGTGCCGCGGATGCCTCGTACGGTGCCGTCGGGGCTCTTCACCGGGTCGAGCCGGCAGTCCACGTCGAACCACCCGCCGTCGACCCGCATGAGCCGGATGGTCGTACGCACCTGGGAACGCGTCGTCCACGCCTTGGTGATCGACGCCAGCGCCTCGGCGTGGTCGTCCCGGTGCACATAGCGGACCAGGACCTTGCGGCTCACCTCGTCGTGCGCGGGCGGATCACCGAGCATCTCGCGCAGCGTCGCCGACCACACGATCCGGTCGCCGGTGGCCGTGTAGGAGAACCAGGCGGGACGGTCCTCGGGCGGAGTCCGCTGCTCCGGAAGCCGCGGCGCCGGCACATGCTGATGCTCCTCGGGTGCGGCCATGCGCCCGCCACCTCCCCCCACGACGTTCCCCAGACCCCAGAACTATTACGACCCGTCACACGGCCGATATAACAGTGGACAGCCGCGGCAAACTTTCACCGGATGCCTCCGCACATCGTCGAGCAGCAGGTTCTCGCCCGATCAGAGTAGGGAAATACCTGATCGGTTGACCACTGCGCTGCGTAGTTCACGCCGTGAGATAGCGCCATTTCCATGACAGACAGTCACTGGCAGTGCCGACCGTGGAACCTTAAGCGACTGCTACCCGCCCAACCGCGCCCCTATGCACGCCACGTCACACCAACGACGCGCCGCGTAACTAGATCCCTTACGGATGGATATGGTGGCGAACGAGGGATGTTCTGGGAAGCAACGCGAACGAGGGCGAGGCATGGGCATCATTCGGGACATGCAGCGGGCGCGGGCCACCCAGGCGTTCGCCGATCAGCGGGCCAACACCGCGGCCGCGCAGCAGCGCGACCTGATCCGGCGCAACGCCGACCTGGCCATAGCGGCGGCGCAACAGGCCGCGGGCGACGCCGACCGCAAGCGCGAGCACCAGAGGCTCTACGTCGAGGCGAAGACGGCCGACGCCGCCGCGGCCAACGCGGAGATCCGGGCGCGGCTCAGCGACCTCGACGCTCTGCTGCTCTCCACCCTGGACGTCGACGACCACATCGACCTGGAGGTGTTCAAGAAGCCGGTGGCCGCGCCGCCGTTCGACCCGGGGCCGCTGGGTCGCCCGCTGCCCGAGCCGCGGTGGGACAGCTACGTGCCGCCGCAACCCCGCGGCGTCGGCAAGATCCTCGGTGGGGACCGCCTGCGCCAGCAGTACAACGCCAGCGCGCAGCGGGCCTACGAGGAGGCGCGAGCCCGGTGGGCCGAGGCCGAGGAGCGGCGCAAACGCCAGCTCGTGGCCCGCCAGAGGGCGTACGAGGAAAGCCTGCGCAAGCACGAGGCGAAGGTCGCCGCCTACAACGCCGAGGTCGACCGGTTCGCCCGGGCGGTGGCCGAAGCCGACCCGGCCTCGGTCGTCGAGTACTTCGCGATGGTGCTGGGCAACTCCGTCTACCCCGACGATTTCCCGCAGCATTTCCGGCTGGCCTATCTGCCCAAGCAGCGTCACCTTCTGATCGAGTACCACCTGCCGCCGATCGAGGTGGTGCCGCACGTCAAGGAGTACCGGTACGACCGGTTCCGCGACGACCTGAACGCCGTGCCGCGCGACGAGACCGAGATCCGCCGGCGGTACGTCGAGGTGATCGCCCGGGTCACACTGCGGACGATCCACGAGGTGATCGAGGCGGACCGCGGCGGTCTCGTACGCCAGGTCTCGTTCAACGGCATCGTCGACACCATCGACCGTCGCACCGGCCGGTTCGTGCGGCCCTGCCTGGTGTCCATTCAGACCACGCGGGAGACGTTCGCCGCCATCAAGCTGCGCCGGGTCGACCCGGTGGCCTGCGTGAAACACCTCGAGGGTGCGCTTTCACGCGAGCCCGACGAGCTGACCGCCGTACCGGAAAAAATCGATTTCGACCGGGACGCGGACCGCGACTTCACCGAGGAGTTCAACGTTCTCGCCGACATCGACGAGCGTCCCAACCTGGTGACGCTCACCGACGCGCAGTGGGAGCAGCAGCTGTCCGACCTGTTCGGCGTCATGGGCCTGCAGATGGGCCCGCCGATGCGCGGCGACCTGGGCACCCGGTGGCAGGCGACCGACCCGCGGCCGATCTTCGGCGGGCCGGTGGTGATCTTCGCAATCCGGGGCGGCGCGGTCGGGGCGGCCGCGGTGCACGCTCTGGCCGGCGCGGTCACGGCGGCCGGGGCGACCAAGGGCATCCTGGTGTCGCTCGGCGGCATCGAGCCCGAGGCGTACGACGCCGTGGCGGGCCGCCCGCTCGAGCTGATCGACGGCCCGGCGCTGGTCACGCTGCTGTCGAACTACTGCCGGGTCAAGGCTCGGATCGAGCTGACCTCTTGATCGATCACGGATTCCGGAGCGACTGGACCACGGCCTGCGGGCTCCGGATCCACGATCGCGCACACACGCGGGCGACCGGCCTGCCCGTCGTCATGTTGCACGGGCTGGCCGTGTCGCACCGCTACCTGATGCCGACGGCCGCCGTCCTGGCCCGGCGGCATCCGGTCGTGGTGCCCGACATGCCGGGCTTCGGGCACAGCGACAAGCCTTCCCACGCGTACGACGTGAGGGAGCACGCCGAGGTCATGGCCGCCTGGCTGGCGGCCCGCGGCCTGCAACGCGTCGCCCTGGCCGGGCACTCGTTCGGCGCCGAGGTGGCGGCCCGGCTCGCCGTCCTGCTGCCCGGCACGGTGGCCGCGCTGGTGCTGGCCAGCCCGACCACCGACCCGCGCGCCCGCAACCGCCGCGGGCTGATCGGGCGCTGGCTGGCCGACACCTCGGTCGAGGCGCCGTGGCAGGTGCCGATCCTCGCCCGCGACGTGTTCGACGCGAAACCGTGGCGGGTGCTGGCCACCGTCGGCCACTCCGTACGCAACCCCGTCGAGGACGACCTGGCCAAGATCGACGTGCCCACTTTGGTGCTCGGCGGCTCGCTCGACCCGGTCGCCCCGCCGCGGTGGCGGGCCGAGGTGGCCGCGCTCACCGGCGGCACCTCGGTCACCGTGCCGCAGGGCGCGCACAACGTGCTCACCACCTCGCCGCGCAGATCGGCCGAGGCGATCGCCGCCCACTTGCGCGATCTCTAGAAGATCGCCCGCACCAGATCGGCCAGCACCTCACGGTCGGCCGGATCACCCGGTTGATATTCGGTGATGCCCAGGCCGGCCAGCGGGAACCGGGAGGTGAGCGCGCGGACCGCCCCGGCGAGACGCTCCGGGCGTACGCCGTCGGGCTCGGGGAAGCCCACCGAGCCGAACCACGCCGGGTCGAGAACGTCGAGGTCGATGTGGATGTAGACGGCCTTGGCGCCGGCCGCCGCGACCACCGACGGCAACGATTCCAGGTCGGCCGTCTCGATCGAGTGGTCCGCGATGTACTCCTTCTCGGCCACATCCAGGGCCCGTACGCCCGCCAGCACCACCTGCGAGGGGCGCAGCGTGCGGCGGGGCTCCATCTCGGGCGGGCCCTCCCCCAGCAGCGTGCGCAGCACCATGCCGTGAAACGCGCCCGACGGCGACGACTCCGGCGTGTTGAGGTCGCCGTGCGCGTCGAACCAGACCACCACCAGCCCGTCGCCGTGCCGTTCGAGCGCGGCCTCGATCGGCGCCACCTCGACGCCGCAGTCCCCGCCCACCGTCACCATCGGCGGGTCGGTCACCGCGGCCCGGATCGCGGCCAGGTTGGCGGCCAACGAGCCGGTCACCGGCACGCGGACCCGGCGGTCGCCCGGGATCAGCGAGGCCAGCACGGCCGCGCCCTCGGCCAGCTTGGGCGCGTCGGGTGAGCCGGAACCCTGCCACTGGCCCACCTCGAGCACGGTGCGGCGGGGCGGCGGCGTGATGCCCAGCTCGGCGATGCGCTGCCAGACCGGGGCCATCGCCACCTCGGGCTCGCGGGCATAGATGCTGCCCCGGATGCGCACGAACACGCAGTTGCCGACGCGTTCGAGCACCGCCTGCCGGCGCATGTCGCTCTCCCACTGCTCCGGACCGTGGTACGCGTCCCCGTCGCACTCGATCGCCAGCCGGCGGCCGTCCGGGGCGTTGAGCACGAAGTCGATCCGGTAGGCGCCGATCCGGAACTGCGGGATCGGCCGGAAGCCGCGGGATGTCAGGCGGCCCAGCACGTCCCGTTCGAAGTCGCTCTCGCAGCGGACGGCCAGGTCGGCGACCTCCTCGGCCGGGGCGAGATTCTGCGCGTACGTGAGAAGCAGCCCCCGCGCGTCGTCGGCCAGAAGCGACCCGGCCCGCACCGAATGGAAGATCCACAACTGGTCACGCGCTCGCGAGGCGGCGACGTTGATGCGGCGGTGGTACTCGCGTTTGGTGAACGCGGCCACCTTGGGATCGTTGTCCGAGACCACCATGGACACCAGCACGACGTCGCGCTCGTCGCCCTGGAACGTGTACGCGTCGCCGACCCGCAGCCGCCGCGCCTGGATCTCGTCCTCGCCGATCTCCTCACGCAGCTGGTGCAGCAGGTAGCCGGCCTGACCGCTGGTGCTGAGCATGGAGATCACACCGAGCGTCCGGCCGTCGTACTGCGGGTCGCGGACGATCGACGCCACCTGCTGAACCAGCGCCTCGGCCTCTGCCACGTTGACGTCCCCGAAGCCGGGCAGCGGCTGCCGCACCCCGGCGGGCAGGAACACCGTACGGAGCGGGGTGAACGCCGGCCGGTCGGCCCGCAACGGCATGATCTTGCCGTCGTAGTAGTGCCGCGACGAGAACTCGATGATCTGCGGCACGCAGCGGAAGTGCTCGGTCAGCAGGATCCGCTCGGGCGACCGGCGTACGGCGTGGTCGTAGAGCGACGACTCGGGGTCGAAATGCTCGGCCGAGGGCACGTCGCCGAGATGACTGTGGATCAGACCGGCCACCGGCCCGACGAAGCCCAGCTGGGGGCCGATCTGCTGGTCGTCGCCGACCACGACGGCCCGCTCGGCCAGCGAGAGCACCGGCAGCGCGAACAGGTCTGCCTGCGACGCCTCGTCCACGATCACCACGTCGAAGCGCGCGCCCCCGGCGAACTGCTCGATCGCCCGATCGACCGACATGACCCAGACCGGCACCGCCTCGACGGCCGACTCCATCGCCCGCTGCGCATGCGCCTGCCAGGCCGCGGCGTTACGCCCCGTGCCCTTGCCGATCTTGCGCAGGGCGGTGGTCCAGTCGGCCAGCGCGGCCCGCCGGCGGTCGTCCAGGCTGCGGGACACCTCGAGCCACGCCGACGCCACCACCAGCTCGGCCGTCCGGCGACGGATCTTGTCGCGGGCGCTCTCGACCCGCTTGGCCAGCACCGCCGGGTCGACGCTGCCGATCACGTCGTCGAACCAGGTCTGCGCCCGCCGCCACTGCCACGCCTGGAGGCAGGCCTGACCCGACACCGGCGGCACCCGGCCCGCCTCGATCTGGGCGGCCCATTCGGGGGCGCTGCCCCGGAGGACGTCCAGTTTGTCGCGAAGCTCCTGAGCCGCCGGCCGCAACTGCCACAACCGCCGCACTTCGGCCAGTTCCTCGTCCCAGCCCTGCAGGTTCACCCAGGCCGCGACCAGACGAGGCCACGGGTTCAGCCGCTCCCTGATCCGGTTGTGGCGATCGGTGCGGGCGTCCAGGTCATAGACGGCGAGCGCCGCGTCGAGCAACGCCGCCACCTCGGCCAGCCCGGCCGGGTCCAGGTCAAGTTCGTGCTGCGGTACGAGGGTGGACAGCCGCTCGGCCAACGCCGGCCAGTGCCGGACGTCCCAGTCCAGGGACTGCCCCGCCTCGGCCAGCAGCGCGCCCGCCCAGACCTCGGGGTCGCCCCACCCGCCCGGGGGCTCGGCGATGGCCAGGCGCTGACGCCACTCCGACCAGTGGCCGCCCAGCCGCTGCCGGGCCTGCGCGCGGCGCACCCACGCGGCCACGGCATCGACGTCCTCGACGGTGCGCAGCGGTTCGCCGTCCACGCGCACCTCGTCGGCCAGGCGGAACAGCGCGGCCTGGAGCAGCCGGCTCAGGCCGCGGCCGGTCGCGAACCGCTGCCGGATCTCGGCCAGCTGGGCCAGGAGGCGTTTCGGTTCGGCGGCGTACGGGCCGGGGACGGTGATCTGATGACCGGCGAGCGACCTCGTCAGCGTGGCCAGTTCCGCCAGCAGCGCCTCGGTGGCGGCCACGTGATCGGTCCAGACAGTGCGCCAGTGGTGGTCGGTGAGCAGACGGCCGAGACGGTCGGTCCACGCGCCCTCGCGGCGGCGCAACCAGGTCAGCGCGTCGTGCAGGTCGTCCCGGACGGCGGCGACGTTGGTGTTGCGTACGGCGTTGAGGTCGAGGCCCTGGGCGGCCAGGGCATGGACACTCTTCGCCAATTCGTCCGTCTCGCCGCGCGACCGCGCCTCGTCGGCCGCCGACGGAAGGTCCTCGGCCGGCGGCAACGGCTCGAGCGCGGCCGCCTTGTCGGCGTTCTCCAGGCTGGTGGCCAGTTCCAGCAGCGTGGCGAACTCGCTGCCGTCCAGCGGCGGCGGCCCCGACACCGGATCGGGGATGCCGCCCTCGGTCGCGGCCCGCTCGCGCAGCCAGGCCCCGACCTCGACCGGAGTGAGCGGGGCACCGTCGATCACGTACGTGACCGCCTCGTTCTCGGCGATCGCGCGCAGCCCGCCGAGCGCCGTCGCCAGCTCGCGTTCGGCCTCCTCCAGTAAAGAGGTGAGGCGTTCGACCCGGCGGGCCTCGGCCGTCTTGTCGAGCGTGGCCGCCCGGTCGGCCAGCTCGCGCGCGGCCAGCTGCAGCTGCACGAGCTGATCGGTGGTGCGGCCGAGCACGGCCAGGCAGAGCGAGCGGATCTCCTCGGGCAGCCCGTCCCGCAGCACCCGCAGCGGATCCTCCTTCTGCGCCACGACCAGCACGCGCTTGCCGTTGGCCATCAGGTGGCAGATCAGGTTGCGGATCGTGTGGGTCTTGCCGGTGCCGGGCGGGCCCTGCACGGCGACGTTGCGATGCTGGGCCAGACGGCGGGCGATCGACTCCTGGGCCTCGTTGGTGGGCAGCGGCATGAGCAGGCGCTCGCCGACCCGCTGCCACCGGTCGGGCTCGTCGCCGGGCATCCGCAGCTTGCTCGGCTCGTGCGCGACGATCGCGGCCAGCGCGCCGACCGCCTCGGTGTCGCCGCTCAGCAGACGGTCGCGCAGGCTTTCCAGGAAGCCGCGCAGAAGACGCTGCCGGGGGCGGGCGAACAGAACGCCGACATCCTTGATGTGCGTGCGGGTCTCGTCGCTGTCGCCGCCGGTGACCACACGGTCGTGGCCGAGCCGGCCGAGCGCGCGTTCGAACAGCTCGCGACGGTCGAGGTCGTTCCACAGGTCGACCTCGAGCGTGCCGGCCGGACCGGCCAGGGCGACGAGCTGGGTCAGATAGCGGTCCTCGACGCCGTTGAGCGCGTCGGTCTGCAGGCGGGACGGGCCGGCCGGAGACACCGTGATCATCGATCGGTCCGGCTCGTACTCGATCAGCACCGGCGTCGCGACCAGCGGATAGCGGACCCGCTCGCCGTTGACCACGGTTTCCAGCAGGCCGTGCCCCCAGACCAGCTCGGTGGTGGCCGCCGTCATGTCGAGCTGGTGCATGAGGTCGAAGAGGCGGCGGTGCAGGGCGCGGGTCTTCTCGGCCTCGCCGGTCGCGTACGCCCAGGGACGCCAGACCTCCTCGCGCCAGGTGGTGAACTCCTCGTCGTCGCCGTCGTAGGTGGGTTCCTCCCGCGCCGCCGCGGTCACGTCCCGGCGGAGGGCGGGCGGAACCTTGACGGGCGGGGGCAGATCGGGCAGGCCGACCCGGAGCCAGGACGTGCCGTCGGCGGGCAGGCCCAGCTCGCACGCGGCGTGGTCGGGCAGACTGTCCAGGCGGAGGGCATCGGCGGGGACCGTCCGGGCGGGGCGTTCCATCTGAGCCCGTACGGAGAGCAGATAGTCGGCGACCGCGACGGTCCTGTCCCGGATCGTGGTGGGCGACTCCAGCTGCTCGGCCATCCTCCGAAGTCTAGGGCGCTGCGTCTCGCGGCCTCGGGCGCCGCGCGATCGCGGGTTGACGCCCTGGCCAGCTATGGTGACCGCTGATCATTGACGGGAACGGGGAGAACGTGAGCGACAACGCATCGGACAGGCCGGACGAGGACCGCCCGGATCCCCGGTCTCAGCCGCCCTCGGACCCGTACGGGAATCCGCCGTCTGGCTCTTTCCCTTCTTATCCTCCGCCGCCCGCCGATCCTCTGCGGCCCACTGACCCTCCGCGGCCCGCTTATCCTCCGCCGCCTGCTGATCCTTATGGGCAGCCGCCGGCACAGATTCCGCCGGGGCAGGACCCTTGGCAGGGCTATCGCGACCCGAACCAGGCGCCGCCCCCGTACCCGGGCTACGGCCCTCCGGCGTACGGTTTTGGTCCTCCCGGATACGACCCCAACGCCTACGGGCCGCCGCCCGGCTACAGCCTTCCCTCCGGCTACTACGCCGGCCCGCAGGATCCGCTGGTCAGCCCCGACTACGCCGGATGGTTCCGGCGCGGCTTCGCCCTGCTCGCGGCCGTCTG
Organism: Actinoplanes sp. NPDC021490; assembly: GCF_055562135.1. Lineage (NCBI taxonomy): Bacteria > Bacillati > Actinomycetota > Actinomycetes > Micromonosporales > Micromonosporaceae > Actinoplanes > Actinoplanes sp. NPDC021490. Next base: position 946,972 of record NZ_JBVHFW010000001.1, on the reverse strand, counting down.
GCAGCCGATGACCCTGGTCCAGATGATCTGGGCGATCCCGCTGCTGGCCGTCGGTATCGCCGCCGCCTTCATCTCACCCGAATCCACCGTCGAGATCGATGCGCAGAACGCCTCGTTCGGCGACTTGATCACGCCGCTCCTGTGGGTGCTGCCGTTCACGCTGGCCGCCGTCGTGCTCAGCATGGTCGGCCAGCTGGCCACGCTCGACATTCTGGTGCAGCGGGCCACCGGCCGGCCGGTCTCGGTGGGCACGGCCCTGCGCAACGGCCTGCGACGCTTCTTCCCGCTGCTCGGCTGGCAGCTCGTGGCCGGCCTGATGATCCTGGTCGGCCTGCTGTTCTGCATCCTGCCCGGCATCTACCTGGCTATGGTCTTCGTGATCCTGCCGGCGGTCGTCCTGCTCGAACGCGGCCAGGCCGTCGGCCGGGTCTTCGAGCTGTTCCACGCCAACTTCGGAGCCGCGCTCGGGCGGATCGCCACGATCTTCGGCTTCTACATCGCGTTCGGGGTGGTCGAGGGCATCTTCACCAAGATCGTCGACCCGTTGGGCACCGCGGGCACGGGCGTCGACCTGTTCCTGGCGGTGGTGTCGGCCGGCTTCTCGGTGGCCTCCGGCGTGGTGGTCACCCCGCTGATCCTGACCGCGTACGCCGACATGCGGGCCCGCCGGGAACCGTTCTCCACGGCGTACCTCGTCCAGCAGCCTTAGACCTCTTCCGGATCGCGTCCCACGGCGGAGCGGCCCCCGTCGACCGGGATGATCGCCCCGTTGATGAACGACGAGCGGTCGGACAGCAGGAACGCGGCCGCCTCGGCCACCTCGCTGGCGTGTCCCATGCGTCCGAGGGGCTGCAGCAGCCGGATCTCCCGGTCGAATCCGTCCCGCTCGGCCGGTTCGAGGGCGGCCAGATGGGCCTCCGACCGTTCGGTGCCGATCGAGCCGAGGGCCAGAGCGTTCACCCGTACGGAATGACGCCCGTAATCAACCGCAAGCGCCCGCGTCAGGCCCTCGATCGCGGCCTTGGCCGTCGCGTAGGCGAAGGCGCCGCGAACCGCCCGCTGCGCCTGGTGCGACGAGATGTTGACGATCGACCCCGGCGTGCCGGCGGCCAGGAAGGCCCGGACGGCGGCCAAACACCCGGCCAGCACCGGGTCGACGTTCCGAGCAATCAACGCGCCCGCCTCGGAGGCCGGCATCTCGTGCAGCCATCCACCCGGGAACACCGCCGCGTTGTTGACCCAGCCGGCCAGCTCACCGGCCGCCTCGACCGCGCGCGCGACCACCCTCTCGTCCGCGGCATCACCGATGATCGGCGTAAGCCGTCCCGCCGCCCAGTCCAGGGCGTGCTCTTCGAACTCGACCACGACCAAGCGGTGGCCGTCTTCGAGCAGCCGCTCCACGATCGCCCGGCCGATCCCGCGGCCGCCACCGGTCACCACAATTGACATCAGCGCCGCCCCAGGGCAGCCCAGATCTCCGCGACCGTGTGAAATTCCCGCCCGGCCGGAAGACTGTCGATGTCGGCCAGCACATCATCGGGAGCCAGCAGCGTCTTGGCGCTGTGATGCAGCTTCGCACGATCCCCCGGAAGCGCCGCCCGCCCGATGTACCGCCCGAACCGGCTGAGGTCGTCAGTTTCGCCTTCGCCGTCTTCGCCGTCTTTCAGGACCGGACTGGCGTCACCTGCGCCCTGCACCTTCTCAACTCGCGTGCTGTGCTTGTCGCTTTCCCTGTCCATGTCCGGCGAAGTGCCCCTGCCCTTCCCGGACGAAACCGGGCGCCACACGCATGGCGTACGCGCCGGCGTCCTGCTCTCCGCGGTCCAGCCAGAACCATCGTGGCGTTCTGCTCTTACTTGGGTCCAGTCCTGGCTCGGCGTCGGCCACGCTGGTCTGAATCCGGCGTCATCCTGCGGCCGCTCCTACGCGGACTCCCTCCAAGAACCGGCATCACCTCGGTGCCCGCTCATCGCCTGGACCCGCTCCGAGAACCGGCATCACCTCAGCGCCCGCTCATCGCCTGCACCCGCTCCGAGAACCGGCATCACCTCGGTGCCCGCTCATCGCCTGCACCCGCTCCGAGAACCGGCATCACCCCAGCGCCCGCTCCTACGCGGGCCCGCCGCGACTCAGCGGCATCGCCAGGCTCGGCGGCATCGCCCGGCTCCAGGCGATGAGCGTTCCATCCAACGGCAACGACTCACTCTCGCGGCGTCCCGGCCGCTTCGATCCATCGCCATGTTGCCGCAATCGGCGAAACGGGCTTGTCTCCGACAGCCGCCACGTCCAGCCCGGACGTCAGGACGCGCACCTCCGGAGACCGGCAGGTGCGCGTCTGGACTTTCGGTGCGTCAGGGGAACTGCATGCGCCGCGGGCGCGGGATGACCGGTGGAGGCAGCGGCAGGTCGTCTATGTGGCTCCAGTTGAGCGAGCCGTTGTCGGTGGACTTGATCTCGCCGAGGCAGGCCCGGAGCAGACCCAGGTTGGGTGCTCCGGCAAACCCGGCGATGACCACCTCGGGCTTGGGGTCGATCTGCGCGATCGCGGCGCAGATCTTCGCCACTTCGCGTTCGTCGACGGCGTCGAGCGGCAGCGGAGCCTCGGCCTGCGACCGGCGCCACGGCGGGCCGAACCGGCGCAGCAACTCCCTGGTGAGCCGCCCGAAGGAACGCCCGACGGGTGCGTCGAGCATCGAGTCACGGGCGGACTGCCCGTAGCACCACGGCACCACCACATGGCCGTTGATCACGACCAGTTGGTACACCGACTTGGGAACAGAGATGATCTCAGCACCCGGGAGCGTGCCCAGGAAGAGAACGAGTTCCTCATAGGGAAGCGGCCATCGCGGATTCGCGATCACTCGTTCCAGGGTCTGCGTCATCGCGGAGTGGGCGTGGATCTCGCGCTCGATCGCGGTGCTCAAGGCTTCCGGCACCCGGGTCCACAGTTCGCCGGCAACCTTGTCGCCGAACTGCTCGACTACCCACTCGCTCGGACCGACCAGAACGTCTGGGCGCATTCGTTACCACCACCGTCCGTGTCGCTGGCGTTACTGCTGGCTAGAAGAGTTCCACTTCCGGTGATCGACTGGAAGGGTGCACTTTCCTAGATCCCAAAAACGCCCGTGAATGAAATCCAGCGAAACGATCAAAAGCCAGCCACGACGATGGAGCAGCAGCTCAGGAACTTGCGAAACATGCAACTTGCACGGCGAACCGCACGTGCAAGTTGCATGTCGGCTTCGCTTTTCACCCCGTGGAACCAGTAAATCACTCACATATTTCAGGGTGGTGACCAGCGCGCAAACATCCACTCACAGTGACGATCCAATGTGCCCCGACCTGCGACTCCCCAACCTTCAACCGCCGGCACCCCGTACGTGACCCCACCCACTCGCGAGATCAAACACTCCCGGCCGACAGCCCGCGACGACGCAGTCAACCCCATCCGGCCATCAACGCTAGTGCGCCCCCGACCGGACCGTTGTCGGATTTCCGTCAGTGCCACTCTTCCCAATGGGGATACGTGCCATAGACCCGTTTCGCCCGTTCCCAGTCCCCCAACGTCACCCTCCACGCCCCACCGTCCACACGCGACGGAGCCGGAACCGGTAACCCAGAGAAACCAAGCCTCCGCCCGGAACCTTCACCGCAAGACAACATCAAGTAACCAATCAACCACTGTGAGCTATCCCACGGCGATCCATTCCTGCACGCGCGCCATCGCAGAATCACTCGCCACGCAGCCGTCACCCACTCCCCCACCGGCTGAGCCAAATTCATTCACCCCCACCGAACGCCGCAACACCCCCACCCACCAAGCGCTCAGCCCTCGGCAACCCGATAATCCGCACCGGTTTCCGGCGAAGGCGCATTTCCTCAGCACCGCTTTCGCCGGGTGAGTCAGATCTCCCGGCCCTCGCGCAGCTCAGACATCGCCGCCAAGGCTCGCAGGAGGCCGAGCGCGCCTTCGCGATCGGCCATCTCGGACGGGAACTCTTGTTCGGCCGCAGGCACCAGCTTCGTCCTGATCAGCGCTCGCATCTCACGCTCGGCCTCAGGCCCGAAGTCACCAAGTCCAAGCCAACCCAGGTTCTCCGCCTCGATTTCCTCGAGTTCATCTTGAAGACCCGGGACGGTGACGTTGGCCGCCAGGAAGCCCACAGCCCAGTCGAAGAGCCAGCTGCCCGCGGACCATCGCCGGTCCTGCGCAAGGCTGATCGTGCCCGCCATCATTCCCCCACGGTGAAGACCTGCGGCCCGAGCCGGTTGTCCGCGATGAACTCACGAACCGTCCGTTTCTGCCCCTCGGTGAACCGCGCAACGTCGACGGGCACCATATCGGCCTTCTCGACATGATCGAGTATTCGAGTCTGGAGACGGGGCCACTGGCGATCGAAGAATCTGGAATCGAAGTTTCCGACCGCGTCGTAGGTCTTCCCGTCCGAGCCGACCCAGTCGACGTTGCCGCCTGGTGCCCGTCTCAACTCGATACCCAGATGCTGCTCGACACGTACAGCGGTCTCTTCTTCCGACCTGCGATGACCGCCACCCGTGGCGGGATCGATGCCGAGTTCATGCTTTCGTTGCGTCTCTCCCTCCGGCGTTTTGGGCGGTGGCCCGCCCGGCTCACCGCCGGTCCGCGCGTTCAGGCCGATCAACTGCCTTATACGCTCCGAGAGTTCACCCGCGGCCGAGCCGAGGCGGCGGAGGCTGGACAGCAGGTCTCGGAGCCAGCGGGCGATCCGGGCGGCCCACGAGGCGCAGAGTGTGGAGACCTGGCCGGCGACCACCGGGGTGGCCAGGCCGGCCGTGGCCAGCAGTTCGGCGGCGTAGACCATCAGGCGGGAGACGACCGTGGCCACCGCGTCGCGGATCATCAGGCGGACCGTGCCGATCAGGGCGCCGGCGCCCTCAGTCATCTGGGACATCGTGTCGGCCGCGCGGGACAGGGTGCGCAGGGACTGTTCGCGGGCTGCCGACCATGTGCGGTAGGCGTCGGCCGCCGCGCCGGACCACTCCGCCGGCTCGTCCTTAGCCGTACGGGTCAAGGTCTCGGCCTCGGAAGCCAGTGCCGCCGCGACGTTTCGCCACGTCTGGGCCTGGGCGGCTATCTGGGCCGGGTCGCCGGCCAGCCAGTCCAGCGCCTCGGACAAGGGCTTGACGTGTTCCATCAGCCAGGCGATGCCGTACTGCAGAAGCGCCCCGGCCGGATCGGTGGCCAGAGCCAGCGCGTCCAGCCCGCCGCCGACGACCCCGAGCGTGCCGTCGATCCAGCTGCCGTCGCGGATGCCGGAGGCGATCAGCTCGACGTCCTCGGCGATCCACACGCCCGCCCACGGGCTCGGCGCCTGCTCGGTGACCGGCGCGACCAGCGGGTTGGCGGGGCCGGTCATCGGTCGCCCCGGATCCGATCGAACTCGTCGGCCCGGCGCCGGTCGGTCTCGTCATAGCCCTCCGCGGTCGCCTGCAGCCGTGCCGCCGTGTCGTGCAGCGACGTGGCGGCCGCGGTGATGCCGTCGACGAGCGTGTCCTGCAATGCGCCGAGCACAGCGGGGACCATCAGACACAATTTCCCGTACGCCTCCGGGCCCGGCCGCACCGCACTGCCCGCCTGCGCCGCCCGGCCGACCCGGTCGCCGATCGCCGTGACCGACGCGGCATGCGTCATCAGCTCGCCCGGCCGCACCCCGACGTGGTCACTCATCGGGCTCACGCAGCCGTCTCGTGTACGACTCGATCACCGCGCGACCGGTCTCGGACTCGGCGCCCACCGTCTCGGTCGTCACCGCGGTGACCTGAGTCGTCAGCGCGCGCCGGGCCGCCTGCAGGGTGGCCAGGATCGTGCGCGCCGTCTCGGCGGCGGGCTGCCCGCGGATGCCCTCGCCGAGTTCGAGCCGCACGATGTCGCCCGACGACCCGACCGCGACCTCGACCAGCCCGTCGTCGCTGCGGGCGGTCGCCGTCACCGCGGCCAGCCGTGCCGACAGCTCGCGGGCCTGGGCCGCGCGTGCCTCGATGCCGGCCTGCCAGTCGTCGATCATGCGTTCCGCGTCCTCGAGATCACGGCCGTCGAACATGGACCAACACCTCCCCGTGCCGAACTCGGGACTCACCGTAGCCCCGCCGGCAAGCCCTTCCGGGGGCCTGTGGATAACTCCGGCACGCGGCTCATGATCAGCGAAAACTGTCGGCCGCCCGCGCTACGGTGCCCCGGTGAATGCGGAACAGGTGCTTTCCCCGGCCGCCGAGGCTGGGCTCGTCGTCGAGGCTGTGCTGCGCGATCTGCGTGCGGGTGATCATCGTGGCGTGGTGGTCGACTCGCCGCCCGGCGCGGGCAAGTCGACGCTGGTCGTGCGGGCCGCCGGCGAGCTGGCCGCGGCGGGCGAGCCGTTGATGATCGTGGCGCAGACCAACGAGCAGGTCGACGATCTGATAGCCCGGCTCGGGGCCCGCTCGCCCGAGGTGGCCGTGGGCCGGCTCTCCGCCGTCGACTACGAGGCGAGCGAGCGCGTCCGCGACCATCCGAATTGCCGGGTCGGGGCCAAGGTCGCCGAGCTCGGCACGCCCGCGGTCACCATCGGCACCGCCGCAAAGTGGGCCACCGTGCCCGAGGGCACCTGGCCGTGGGCGATCGTCGACGAGGCCTACCAGATGCGCTCGGACGCCCTGCTCCGGGTCGCGCCCCGATTCCTCCGGGCGCTGTTCGTCGGCGACCCCGGCCAGCTCGACCCGTTCTCGACGGTCGACGTCGAACGCTGGACGGGGCTGTCGTGGGATCCGATGCAGAGCGCGGTCGCCGTCCTGCTGCGGCACAACCCCGACCTGCCCGTGCACCGCCTGCCCGTCTCGTGGCGGCTCCCCCACACGGCCGCCCCGGTCGTCGCCGAGGCCTTCTATCCCTTCACCGGTTTCCGTTCGGGCACCGGCCCGGGCGACCGCAGCCTGGTGTTCGGGCGTCCCTCCCGAGACCGGCTCGACGACGTGCTCGATGCCGCCGCCGCGACCGGATGGGGCCTGCACGAGTTGCCGGCCCGCTTCACGATCCGCACCGACGCCGAGGCCGCGGCCGCCTGCGCCGATCTCGCCGTGCGCGCCCTGGCCCGCGAGGGCGTAACCGCGTCGGAGTCGGGCGGCGGCGCGCTGACCGCCGACCGCATCGCCATCGGCGCCGCCCACCGCGATCAGGCCGCGACGATCCGTTCCCTGCTTCCGCCCGAGGTCAAGGGCGTCACGGTCGACACGGCAAACAGGTTGCAGGGCCGGGAGTACGACCTGACGATCGTGCTGCACCCGCTCTCCGGCCGGCAGGACGCGACCGCCTTCCACCTCGAGTCCGGCCGTCTTTGCGTGCTGACGTCGCGGCATCGGCACGCCTGCGTGGTGGTGGCCCGCGAGGGCATCGCCGAGTTGCTCGACGCTCACCCGTCGACCGAGCCGGTGCACCTCAACGTGCCCGTGAAGTTCCCCGACGGCTGGGAGGCGAATCAGGCCATTCTTGCCTATTTGCACAAAGGGAGTGTCACTTAAACGACACTTACCGCTACGTTGAGTGAATGGCGGTCTTCACGACAGCGGCGTCCATGCAGGACAGTGTCTATCGGCCGATCCTGCGACCACGCCGGGGCGAGCTGGCGGCGCTCACGCATTTGACGGCGGACGAGGCCGTACGGGTCATGCCGATCCTCGAACTCGACGACGGCCCCGGCATCCTCCCGCTGATCCGTGAGCTGCCACCGCGTACGGGGGCTCTCGCGGTCGACTTCGGCGAGATCCCCGATCCCGCCGACCCGCTCGTGGCGCCCTCGCTCGACCTGGCCGAGCAGCTCGCCGACCTGGGCGTGGCCATGCTGCCGGTGCTGCGGGCACACGAAAGCCGTCGTCGCCTGGCAGCCCACGGCCTGGCCGCACGCATGCACCTGCGCCGGGCCGTCCTGCGGCTGCAGCCGCACGCCGACGCGGCCAATCCGGGGCAGGCCGACGCGCTGGCCGATCGGATGCTGCACGCCGCGGGCCTCGAGGCCGAAGAGGTCGACCTGCTCATCGACCTGGCCGAGACGGCCTGCGCGGTCCACGCGAGCCGCTTTCAGGAACAGCTCCACCGGATTCTGCGCTGGGCCCGGGGCCGGCCGTGGCGCTCGATCAGCGTGGCCTCCGGCGCGATGCCGCCCAATCTCGACGAGCTGCCGACCGACCGCCCGGTGATGATCGACCGCCACGACGCGCGGGTGTGGGCCCGCATCGGCGAGCCGGGCATCGGCTATGCGGATTACGGAGTCACTTCCCCCGTACGCCGTCGTGGCGTCCAACGGCACCGCCAGTTGCCGACCCTGCGCTACACCGGCGAGCACAACTGGTGGATCTATCGGTGGTCGCGTCGCGGGGGCCGCAGCGACGACCGCTGTCACGACCTGTGCCGCACGCTGGTCACCTCGTCGCACTGGCCGGCCGCCGGGGCTCGCTTCTCGTGGGGCGACGCCGAGATCGCCCGGCGGGCCCGCATCGCCCACGGCGGCGGCAGCCCGGCCGGCTGGATGTCGTGGAGCACCTCCCACCACATCGCGCACGTGCTGCAAACCCTCAAGATCGAGTAAAAACTGTCGTACGCTTGTTCTAATGTCGCTGACAGCCGCATTGGCCTACGCCCGGCATGGCATCCCTGTCCTGCCGGTGCATGCGCCTGACCCGCGCGGCGGCTGCACCTGCGACAGAGGAGTGTCATGCGAGCGTCCCGGCAAGCATCCGCACCTGCGGCACGGTCTTCACGAGGCGAGCACCGACCCGCGTCGGCTCGACGTGTGGTGGACCCAGTGGCCGCGGGCCAACGTGGGCCTGCGCACCGGCGTCGTGATGGATGTCGCCGATGTCGACTCGGCCGAGGGCTGGCACGGCCTCTGCCACCTTTTGGGCGGCGACTTCCCGGCCGGTCCCCGGGTCCGCACCGGTGGTGGCGGCTGGCATTTCTGGTTCAACCCGATGGGTTACGGCAATCGCGTGCGCCTGCTGCCCGGCCTCGACTGGCGCGGGGTCGGCGGCTACGTGGTGGCGCCGCCGTCGCGCCACGCCTCCGGTGTCGGCTATCAGTGGGTGCACCGCCCGAGCGAGCCGCTGCCCGACGGCCCGGCCGCCCTGCGCGCGCTGATCGAGGGTCCCGCTCCGCTGGCGGGCGCCCGTCCGGTCGCGCATCCGAGCCGATATGCGCGGGCCGCCCTCGTCGCCGAGGCCGACCGGGTCGCCCGGGCCCCGGTCGGCGCCCGCAACGACACGCTCAACCGGGCGGCGTATGCGTTGGGTCGTTTTATCGGGGCCGGCCTGCTCGACCTGACCGAAACGGTGCGCGAACTCGAGGAGGCGGCCCGCTTCGCCGGGCTGGGCCGGGCCGAGATCCGGAGCACGCTGCGTTCGGGTCTGACGGCCGGGCGGCGTTCGCCGTTCGACGGGGCAAGCGGAGCGTCTCGACATGTGGCGTAAGAGGGCTCTTGCCCCAAAGATGGGGTCATGACCGAGTGGACCGACACACGTGACTCGAGCGCGGCCGGGGTCCGGGCATGACCCCGGTGCGGCAGTTGAAGCCTTACGACGTGGAGATCTCCGTGCCGGCGGGGCGGGACGAAGTCTGGGAGTCCGTCACGCAGCCGGCCGTGCTCCACCAGTGGTTCGGATGGGATTACGACGGGCTCGAGGCCGAGATCAAGCAGATCTTCCTGGACGAGGCGACCCTGTGGGCGCCGGAGAGGATGGGCTGGGCCGACGGGTCCTATCTGGAGGTGAGCGGCGGCGACGAGTCGGCGCGGGTCCGCGTGACCCGCGAGGGCACCGTGCCGGGCGGGCCGGAGCAGTACGACGCGATCGAGGAGGGATGGCGGGCGTTCCTGATCCAGTTGCGGTTCCTGCTCGAGCAGCGGCCGAGCGGTCGGCGGCGCACGCTCTATCTGACCGGCGAGACAACCGGGCGGCAGGCACTGACGCTCACGACCGGGGAGTGGGAGCGGTTCGGGCCGCGGGTGGCCTGGACCGTCGACAGCGATGGCCACCTGGTCGTCCTGGCCGGCCACCACCCGCTCGACGAGCACGCGGCGGGCCGCTTCGAGGTGACCGTCTCGATGTTCGGCGCCGACGACGCCACCTTCGAGGCAGCGCGCGAGGCCTGGGCCAAGCGATGGACCCCCATGGCCGCCGACGCCGACATCACGACAGCAGCCGACCCGGCCCCCAACTCCTGACCATCCCCGCCCGGGGTGGGCCGGGCAGAGGAGGCGGGCTGGCTGGGTGGGGCGCGCTGGGCGGAGTGGCGGGCCGGCTGGGCGGAGTGGGCCGGCTGGGCGGAGTGGGCCGGCTGGGCGGAGTGGACCGGCTGGGCGGAGTGGACCGGCTGGGCGGAGTGGACCGGCTGGGCGGGCTGGCTGGCGGGCTGAGCACGGTGCGCTGGGCGCGGGCTGAGCACGGTGCGCTGGGAGGGCTGAGCAGTGGGCTGGGCAGGCTGAGCGCGGTAGGGCTGAGCGCGGTAGGGCTGAGCGCGGTAGGGCTGAGCGCGGTAGGGCTGGACCGGCCCAGCACGTTGGGTTGAGCACGGTGGGCTGGGCGCGGTGGGTTGAGCACGGTGGGCTGGCTGGGCGGACCGGTTGGGCAAAGTGGGCCGCCACAAAGCACAGGCGCGGAGAGTCACGGCCACCGCAGGCACCGCCGAGCACGAGCACGAGCAGTACCCGCCGCAACGCATGAGTACAGGTCAGCACACATCCGGCAGGGGCCGTGGAGCATGAGCACCGGTCAGCACGCCATCGGCACGCGCTGCAACGCACCAGCACGGGGTTAGCACGGGCCGCAGAGCGCGGGCTTGGGTGAGTTGGTTTGGGAGCACGCTCGGTGGCGGTGGCGGTCGGATGTGTTGTGGCTTGGAAGGTGTGATTGGCAGGGGATGCGTCTGCGGTCACTCGGGGGTCGTTGATGGCGGTGACGGCCCGGTAGCCTGGCCTCCCTGACCTGCTGGGGAGCGACTGTGCTGCGGGGTGACTTGGCTACGGAGGCGCCTGGAAGCGTTCTCGTGGATCCCGCGCGCCTGCGATCGGTGGGGCGGCTTCGGCTGGGGGTGGGGGCCGATTCGGCGTTTGATCGGATTGCCGGGATTGTCGAGCGGCTTGTGGACGTTCCGGTTGCGCTGGTCACCGTGGTTGCCGCGGATCGGCAGCACCTGCCTGGCCAGGTTGGCCTGCCTGAGCCGATTGCCGGTGGGCGAGAGATGGCGCTCAGCCACTCGTTCAGCCGGCACGTCGTCGAGTCGGGCGCCACGGTCGTCGTGCCGGACGTGCGGTTGGACGCTCGCATGCGGGACAACCAGGCGATTCGGGATCTGGGTGCGATCGCGTTCGCGGGGGTGCCGCTCACCGACGCCGACGGGCTGGTTCTGGGCACGCTCGCCGTCATGGATCGGGAACCCCGGGTCTGGACCAAGAGCGAGATCGTGTTGCTCGAAGAGCTCGGCGAGGTATGCAGCTCCGAGCTGCGGCTGCGGATCGCGCACGAGATCGCCGATGAGGCGCGCCGGGCCGCCGAGTCCGCGCACGATCAGCTGGCGCTTCTGGACGAGTTGACCGACGCGCTGGCGACCACGATGGACATCGACGAGGCCCTGCACCGGCTCGGCGGCATGGTCGCGGGGCGGCTGGCCGACTGGTGCCTGATCATGCTGGTGGATCAGGGCGGCACGGTCCGGCACGTTTCCGCGGCCCATCGCGATCCGGCGCAGACCGGCATGGTCAACCGGGCGGCCGGCCGGTTCGACGCGAAGCCGCTGCTGCGGGCCGTGCAGAGGACGGGCCGCCACGAGACCGGCGACGCCGACCTGGACGTCGCGCAGTTGCGGCACCGGCTGACCGCCGACGTGGCCGACCGGCTGGGCTGTTCGTCGTGTCTCGTTGTCCCGATCACCTCGCCGGTCACCTACGGGGTGCAGGGGGCGGTGCTGCTGGTCAACGGGCCGGGCCGGGCCGGGTTCAGCGACGCCGAGGAGACCACCGCGGCCGAGGTCGGCCGCCGCGCCGGGATGGCGGTCGACAACACCCGGGTCTACGACCGGCAGCGTCACGTCGCCGAGGTGCTTCAGCACAGCATGCTGCCCGAGCTTCCGCAGGTGGACGGGGTGGACCTGCACGGCCGTTACCTTCCGGCCCAGGACGGCGCCTCGGTCGGCGGTGACTGGTACGACGCCTTTTCGCAGCCCGACGGCAGCCTCATCCTGGCCGTGGGCGACGTCTCCGGCCATGACATCGAGGCCGCGGCCACGATGGGGCAGGTCCGCAATCTGGTGCGCGGTGACGCGTACGGCCGGGAGGACGACCCCGGACCCCTGCTGACCCAGCTCGACCGCGCGCTGCACGGACTGCACGTCCCGGCCGCCGCCACCGCCGTCCTGGCCCGCCTGCACCGCGACCTCGACCGCGACGACTACGTGATCTCGTTCGCGAACGCCGGGCATCCACCGCCCGTGCTGCTGCGCCCCGACGGCGAGGTCGAGGTGTGGTGGGAGTCGCCCGAGCCGCTGCTCGGCCTTCTTCCCCGCGAGGAACGCACCACCCATCACCGTCGCGCGGCCCGCGGCAGCACGCTGCTTCTCTACACCGACGGTCTGGTCGAGCATCCGGCTCACCTGATCGACGACGGCATCGCCCGCATCCGGTCGGTGCTGCGCGGGAACGCCGCCCTCCCGGCTGAGGAGCTGTGCGACCGGTTGATCGCCTCGGCCCGGCGACGAGCCGACGACATCGCCCTGCTGATCGTCGGACTGAGCTGAAAGACTGTTCCACTATGGATCTGTCTGAGCTGCAGCAACGTGCCCTCGAGACGGCCGCGCTCTATGACCGGCACAACGTCACGGCGGGCCGGACGCCCTGGGAGCCGAGCGACTTCATGATGGGCTTCGTCGGCGACGTCGGCGATCTGGCCAAGCTGGTCATGGCCGTCGAGGGCCGCCGCGACCTCCCCGGCGCCCGCGAGCATCTCGGGCACGAGCTGGCCGACTGCCTCTGGTCGGTGCTGGTGCTGGCCCACCGTTACGACGTCGACCTGCCGGCCGAGTTCGCCCGGATGACGGCCGAGATCGAGCACTACGTCAAGGAGCAACTGCCGAAGATGGAGTAGCTGCCGAAGATGGAGTAGCTGCCGATGATGGAACGGCTGCCGGAAATGGATCAACTGCCGGAATAGGCGGGCCACCGTGCGTCCACGGGGTGTCGGCCGGGTCCGGGAACGCCGCCCCGGGACGGTAGGCGTCGCTCAGCGTCGTCAGCAGCAACCGCTCGCCGACGGCGGGCACGCTTCCCGGCTCGGCCACCAGCTTGCGGCCCATCCCGCCGGAGAGCTCGAGCAGCACATCGGATCCGCCGGCCGTCGGCGCCACCGAGATGACCTTGGCTTTCTGGGCGGGGCGGGCCGGCGAGGTGAGCGAGGCGCCGGGCTCCACCCGTACGGGCTCGGTCGTCGCCACCATGATCCGGGGACGCAGCACCGGCCGCTTGCCCGTGTCGTCGATCCGGTCGGCCTTGGCCAGTGTCACCACCCCGCCGAACGCCGCCCCGGTCAGCCGATGCTCGGCCATGACCAGCGGATCGTCGAAGGCCCGCTGCACGGCGTAGCGAGCCGCCGCGCTCTCCAGCCGCTGGAGCCGGGCCGCCGCGGCCACCGCGCCGTCACGCCGGGGCTGCGGCGTGCCGTCCTCCTCCAGGTGGGTCACGAAGGCCGAGTACACGTCCCGGTCGCTGTCCCACCGCGTCGCCACCCGGGCGCCCTCGGGCATCGCGCGCAGCAGCGCGATCGATTCCCACATGCGTTCCCACGTCGGCATGAGCAGGCCGCGCAGCGCGCCCGGAAGTGACGGCGACGAGTCGGCGATCAGCGGCGCCAGCACCTTGTTGTCGAATTCGGGGTCGGTGGCCGGTCCGGCGACGGGACCCTGTTCGGCGGCCCGGGCGGCCTCCGCCCCCGAGGTGATCCAGGCGAAGAGCGATCCGAGGTGCGCGTCTTCGGCCGAGCTCTGCCCGGTGGCCCAGTGCAATCCGAGCGCCTGTACGGCGTTGGGCAGCAGCGCCGAGCCCGGCACCTCGGCCGACGAGGCCAGGAACGTGAGCCACTGCCCGAGCAGCGGCACGGCCGGGGGCACCGGGTGGTCGCCGTCCGTACGCCGGAAGCGCGTCGACCGCCCGAGCAGCCGCAGGAACTCGACGCCGCCCGGGTTGGGCACCCAGACCTGCGGCGCGTCGATGTACCGGTAGCGCACGTCGCGTCCCCGGTCGACCGGCACGGCCTCGGTGCCGCCCTCGCCGAACGACGCCAGGTAGGGCACGACCGCGTCGGCGAGTTCGGCAGTGAAGACGAACCGCTCGTCCCGGTTACGGGGCTGGCTCACCACGAGCAGCCGCGGCTCCGACACGCTGGTGCCGAGCAGCACGGCCAGCGGCGCGTTGGCCTCACCCGCCATGGCCAGCGGAATCAGCACCAGCGGGCGGTCGTGGACGTGCAGGTGACGTACGGTGGCGATCGGCTGGGCCCGCCCGGCCGCGAACGCCTGGGCCCGGGCGAGCGCGACGAGCGTGCTCAAAGAGCCTCGTCCCGCAGTCGCTGGGCGGCGCGCAGAAGGGCCGCGGCCTCGGCCTGTTCGGGTGTCGGCGTGGCCCGGCCCTCGGCCAGCGCCAGCACCTCGCCGATCGTCTCGATCCCGCCCAGGGCGTCGCGGACCGGACGGCCCAGAACGGCGGTGGTGCCGGCCGACTCGTGGCGGCAGTAGACCGACAGTTCGCAGGCGGACAGGCACTCGGGCGCATATCGGGCTTCGACGTGGGCCAGGGCGTCGATCAGGTCGGCGGCGGGCTGCACCAGGTCGAAGGACAGCGACGCGGGCAGGGAGTCGACGAGGCCCGTGACGGAGGCGAGCCGCGACAGCTGCCGCCGCAATGTCGACAACTGTTTGCGCACGTCGAGCACGACGGCCACCGGCTGCAGCGAGAAGTTCTCGGGACAGACCAGCACGACCTCGTGGCTGACCGCTTCCTCCCCGAGCAGCTGGCGCAGCGCCAGCACATAGACGGCGGCCTGCACGGCGGCGGCCGACACCGACGTCCCGTCCGCCTGCCCGTCGATGATCGCGAACGACTTGATCTCGACGACCTGCAGCTGCGAGCCGGTGCGGTGGGCGATCAGGTCGGGCTCGAGGAACACCGTCTGCCCGGCCACGTCGAGCGTCAGCAGCGGGTGGTCGATCAGGCCTTCCGAGGCGCCCTGCAGCAGCGCCCGGGTGCGCGCGTGCCGCGCCGTGAGCGTGCCGTCCTCGTCCATTCCAAGATCTTCATAAGTTCCCACGTACGCCCCGAGGGTCGACCTCAGCAGCGCGCAGTCGTCGGCCTTGAGCATCGCCTCGAACGCGTTGCCGCGGGCCAGCGCGAAACGGGACTGCCCGAAGCTGCCCGGGAACCCGATCCGCTCGGCCAGGCGCACCTTGTCGACGCCCGCCGCGTCCAGCACCGCCCGCCGGGTGCATCCCGGGTTGCCGGTGAGGGCGGCCACCGTACGGGCGTTGTGCCTTTTGCCGGGGGCTGAGCCGCGCAGCCGGTCGATCCGGTTCATGCCGGCCCGCGCTGGTGGGGCACCTGCGGCAGACCGAAGAGCTGCTGCGACCGTGGCAGGCCGGCGGCCCGGGCGATCGCCGCGGCCCGCACCGGCTCCTCGGCGGCGAGCGCGCCGGCGAGTTCGGGCGCGGCCAGCGCGGCCCGGGCGGCGTCGGCGAGATCGACAGCCTCGGCGCCGTGCGGCACGTCCTCGGCCAGCGATCGCAGCAGGCGGTGCGCGGCGAGCCCGGCTCCGGGCCGCATCGCCACGAACCCGGCCACCCGGATCACCGTCGCCAGCGCGTCGGCCCGGCGCGTGGCCGGGGTGACGATCCGGCGTTCGAGCGGCCAGTCGCCCAGCGCGATCAGTCCCCGTACGGGGGAAAGGTCTTGATCGAGAGCCGCGCAGAGCCCGCTCTCGCGGTCGCGCAGCAGGGCGGCCAGGGCCGGCACCGAGAGATCACCGTCGAACAGGGCCGCGTGCACGTCGGCCACGAGCCGGGGCGCAGCGGGCGCACCGAGCAGCAACAAAGCATGCCGTGCCTGCTCAGCGGTGGTGGGTAGCGTGCTCAGACCGTTCACCGGCCGCTCTCCCTGGGGGTTAGGAGGATCGCAGTTGACTCTAGATCTTCTTACATTGCGACGGCAATGTTGGGACGAGTCACATCTTTCACCCCCGATAGCGATTAACACTCGCATATCGGACGACCGGCTTTCGGCGCGCTACGTTCGGACTATGCCGAAGGCCATCTGGAACGACGAAGTGATCGCCGAGAGCGACGACACCGTGGTTGTCGAGGGAAGGCTCTACTTCCCACGCGAGTCGCTGCGCGAGGACGTGCTGGCCCCCTCCGAGACGCACACCATCTGCCCCTGGAAAGGCCGGGCGTCGTATTACACGCTGAGCTCGAACGGACACACCACCACCGACGCCGTCTGGTTCTATCCCGAGCCGAAGCCGGACGCCGGGGTGGTACGCGACCGCGTTGCCTTCTGGAAGGACGTGCACGTCGAGGACTGACCGCGGCGGGGGCCCATCACGCGATGCGCGGATGGGCCTCCTCGATCGAGGTCACCTCGAGATAGTCCAGCATGTCCCGCTGCTCCTCGACGTCGAGCGCCCCGAACGCCTCGTAGGCGACCGCGCGCGAGTGCTCCGTCTCGGCCGCGAGCAGCGCGATGATGCCCGACCAGGCCAGCGAGACCCGGTCGAACAGGCGCGCCCGCCGCAGCGAGGTCAGCCGGCTCAGCATCGCCACCTTGGTCGCCGCGTCGTCGTCGGCCGCGATCCGGTCGGACAGCTCGAAGAGCGCCTTGCCCCGGTACGGATGCTCGGCCTCGACCATGCGGGCCAGCTCGGCGTTCGACATCCGGTCGACGGCCGGTGCGGGGCCGCGGCGCGGAAGCGAAGGTTTGTCACCGGGCACGACTGTCACGTCCGCTCTCGAACCCGTTTCCGGGCGGCTGGTGCGGCAGGGTCGGGGTGTTGGCGAACGACGGGAACGGCGGCGCGGCCGGCATGACCGGCGACGGCGGCCCCCCGTCCTCGGGGTCGGCGTCGACCACCTCCGCGACCTGCTCGGCCAGGGCAGCCTGGGCCCGGCGCATGGTGCGCAGGATCTCGTGCGAGAGGGTCGCTCCGCTCAGGCGCTGGACCCGGTCGTCGAGACGCAGTCCGGTCACGACGCCGGTGCTGCCGACAGTCACCGTGACCACGCCGTCCTCGTCGGTTGCGGACGCACTCAGCGACGCAAGTCGATCCGCCAGATTTCCACTCGGCACTACTTCGTCCTCCGTTGCCGACTTTTTCCTCTGTTGCCCTATGAGATCACGCTCCGGCCCGAGCTTGCCGCACACCCCGTCGCTGCGCACGCCGGTCACCCGACCTGACGACCACCGTAACCGGGACGCAACACATCGGTCGTCGCGAAAAGACTCATGCGCCTCCGGCCCCGGCCGATCGAACGCGTCGGAGGTGCTGCATGGTGCGTTTCGGCAAGGCGCTGGACCGCGTGCGACGCGGGGTCGACATCGCCATGATCTTTGCGTCGCTGCTGGTGGTGGCCTGGCCTCATCGGGGCGCAGGCGGGTGGGCCTGGGCACTCTCGCTGGGCGTCGTCGTGGCGGTCGGCGCGATCGTGGTCAAGGCGGCCGGACGCCGGCCGCTGCTGCAGTACGCCCCGGTCGCCGCGGCCCTCGTGACGACGGCCGTGCACACCCATCTGGGCGACGCCGGCCCCGGCCTGATCTGGCTGGTCCTGACCGTCACCGGCATCATCCTGATCCGCCAGTTCCTGGGCTCGCACACCAACCAGGGCCTGATGCGCGACCTCACCCGGCAGCGCGCGATCCTGGCCCGGCAGGCCTTCCGCGACCCGCTGACCGGGCTCGGCAACCGCGCGATGTTCATGGATCACGCCAAGGACGCCCTCGACGACGCCGACGACACCATGACCGCGGTGATCCTGTTCGACCTCGACGGTTTCAAGGGCATCAACGACACGTACGGGCACGCGGCCGGCGACGAACTGCTCAAAATCACGGCCGAGCGGCTGAACGCGAACGTGCGCGCCAACGACACGGTGTCCCGGCTCGGCGGTGACGAGTTCGTCGTGCTGCTCCCCCGGCTGGCCGACGACGATACCGCCGACACGGTGGCCTCCCGGATCCTGCGCGACCTGCAGCAGCCGCTCTCGGTCGACGAACTGATCCTTTCCGTACGGGCCAGCGCCGGCATCTCCGTGGCCCGCGGCGCCGAACACGATGTGGACTCGCTGCTGCGCGAGGCCGACGAGGCGCTCTATCACGCCAAGGACGACGGCAAGGGCCTCGTGCGCCGGTTCGACCCGGCCCGCTTCGCCGAGACCGCCCAGCGCCGCAAGGACGAGAACGACCTGCGCCGCGCGCTCGCCGAGTGTCAGTTCGAGGTGCACTACCAGCCGATCGTCGACCTCAACGGCGAGCACACCGTCGGCGTCGAGGCGCTGGTGCGCTGGCGTCACCCGATCCGCGGGCTGCTGGCGCCGGGCGACTTCATCGACCTGACCGAGCAGCTCGGCCTGATGCACGGCCTCGGCCTGTGGGTGCTGCGCGAGGCGTGTGTGCAGGCCGTCCAGTGGCAGCGCGCACACCCCGGCTTCAAGCTCAACGTCAACCTGTCGGCCACCCAGCTGGCCAGTCCCGAGCTGACCGACGAGATCCGCACGGTGCTGACCGACACCGGGATGCCGGCCGACCTGCTGGTGCTCGAGCTGACCGAGTCGGCCGCCCTGACCGACCTGACCGAATCGGCCCGCGTGCTGGATTCGCTCAAGAGCCTCGGCGTCCGCATCGCGCTCGACGACTTCGGCACCGGCTTCTCGTCGCTCAGCCACCTGGGCGCGCTGCCGGTGGACGTGGTGAAGATCGACAAGTCGTTCGTGCAGGCCATGCAGGAGTCGACCGCGAACGGCTCGGTGGCCGAGGCGGTGCTCCACATCGCCCGCACGTTCAACCTGTCGCCGGTGGCCGAGGGCGTCGAGGACGAGGCACAGGCGGCCATGCTGCGCGAACTCGCCTGCACCCAGGCCCAGGGCTACCACTTCGCCAAGCCGATGCCCGCCGCCGAACTGACCGGGCTGCTCGACAGGCAGACCACGATCGTCCTCGAACGGCACTGATCGAAGGGGCTAGAGCGGCGGCAGGTCGAGGTCGGTCTCGAGCCGCTCGCCCAGGGCCACTCGGGCCGGCACGGGGTGGCCTTCCCCGTACGCCTTCGTGAGCGCCGCCGACACCTGATGACGGGCCTCGTCGTCGCCGCCGTCGAGCACCGCGTTCCAGGCACAGGCCAGGGTGTCGGGGTGCTCGGCGCCGCGGATCATGCGGGACCGCTGCCACGTCTCGCCCGCCAGCTGCTGGCCCTCCTGCCGCTCGCCCAGTCCGAACAGGTCGGACGCGAAGCCGTTGGCGCAGCTCATCGTGAACGGATGATCGGGGCCGACGCTGCGCCGCAGGCCGCCGAGCGCTTCCTCGTCGATGCGGCGCGCCTCGGCGTAGCGGCCGGTCGCGCGGATCACCCCGGCCAGCGAGGCCGCGGCGGCGAGCGTGAACGGATGATCGTCGCCGAGCACCGAGTGGTACCGGGTCACCGCCCGTTCGAGCAGCTCGTGGGCCCGGTCAAAATCTTCCGCTTCCCGTACGGCGTTGGCCAGCGAGACGACCGCGGCCAGCGTCTCGACGTGCAGGTCGCCGAAGCGCCGGCGGGTCAGCTCGACCACCGACTCGGCCAGCGGCACGGCCGACGACTGCCCCCGCCGCCGGGCCGCCATCGCCGCGAACCGGGCCGCCCACAACGCGAACGGATGATCGTCGCCCACCGTGCCCGGCCGCACCGCGGCCACTTCGGCGGCGGCCGCGTAGTCGCCCAGTCCGAAGAGGTCGAACGCCAGCTCGGCCCGCGACGACAGGATCTCCGGATGCCCGTCGGCGAAGATCGCCTGCCGGTGCCGCAGGGTCTGCTCGTCGAGGGTGCGGGCGCCCCGGAAGTCGCCGAGCAGCCGCAGGTCGGCGGCGAGGTTGTTGGCGCAGCGCAGCGCGGTCGGGAAGCTCACGCCGAACAGCCGGCGATAGCGCACCAGGTTGTCCGCGTCGAGCTGGCGGGCCTGGCCGAAGTGGCCGCGGATGCGCAGGTCGGCCCCGACGCTGTTGGCCGTGGCCAGGGTCGCCTCGTCGTCGCCGCCGAGCACCTCGCGCTGGGCCCGCAGGGTCTGCGCGTTCAGCTCGCGGGCCTCGGCCGTGCGGCCCACCGCCCGCAGCGCGTTGCCCAGGTGGAACGAGGCGAGCAGGGTCTGCGGCTCGGTCTCGCCCAGCGACTCGCGCCACCGGGTCACCGCGGCCGCGGCCAGATCGCGGCTGGAGTCGTAGTCGCCGCGGGCGAAGTGGTAGCGCACGCAGTTGATGACCAGCTGGCGGATCTCTTCGGCGCCGGCGCCGAGCACATCGGAGTGGATCAGATGTGGGGTCAGTTCGGCGTAGCGCGAGCGGGTCGCCGGGTCGTCCGGGTCGCCGGGGTCGGCCGCGGCGAGCATGGCCCGGACCGTGCCGAGCAGCGCGGCGTGCCGTTCCGAGCTGAGTTCCTGGCCGAGCAGGCCGCGCACCAGCGGGTGCACGAGCAGGTGCTCGCCGGGCGGGTCGAGCTCGGCCAGCCCGTACCGTCCGATGAGGCGCAACGCGGCCTTGAGCCGCCGCTCGATGCGCACGGTCGGGGCCAGCTCGGGTGGCAGCGGCAGCATGCGCGCGCCCCAGAGCAGCCGCCACGAAACCGGCGCGCTGCCCAGGAAGGCGCACAACTCCAGCAGCTCGTACGCGGCCGGCGAGACCTCCTTCAGCTCGTCGGCGGCCAGACCCCACGCCACCCGTACGGGGGTGGGGAAGGCCAGCTCGGCGGCGCGCGCGTCGTAGCGGGTCAGGTAGTCGTCGATCGTGCGCCCGGTGGCGGCTCGGACCGCGGCGGCCAGCTCGAGGGCCATCGGCACGTCGTCCAGCCGCCCGGCCAGGTGTTCGGCATCGTCCACGGTCAGCTCGGAAGCACGCCGGCGCAGCAGGTCGACGCTGTCGGCCCGGTCGAACACGCCGATCGGCATGGCCTGGGCCACCTCGGCCGACCAGCGCGGGTTGCGGCTGGTCACCAGCACGTGGCCGGCCCCGCTGGGCAGATAGGGCTTGATGTCCTCGGGGCGGTTGGCATCCTCGAAGACGACCAGCCAGTTGCGGTACGGCTCGCCCCGGCTCAGCGCGTCGCGCACCGCGGCCAGCGTGCGGTTGATGTCGCCCGACTCGGGCAGCCCGAGCCGGTGGGCCAGCCCGATCAGCGCGGCGCGGGTGCCGGCGGCCTGCTCGGCCGGGATCCACCAGACCAGGTCATAGGTCTCGGCATATCGATACGCGTATTCGGCGGCCAGCTGGGTACGACCGGTGCCACCGAGCGGATGGTCCTCGCCGGGCAGGAGCACCACCGGGCCGGTTCCCAGACGGGTCCGGAGCTGCGCGAGAAGATCTTCGCGCCCGACGAAACGGGTATTGCGCGGCGGCAGACCGCCCAGGACCGGCACACCACGCTCCTCACGTGTTTGGTGATGCCGATTACCGTACGTGGAATCATCGCCACAGTGGAAGAAGGATCGCCTTGCCCGACGAGTTCGTGACGAGCCTGGACCGCGACGGCGAGGTCGCGACGGTCGCGCTGCGCGGCGAGGTCGACGTGCTGACCGTCGACCAGGTCCGGGCGGCGCTGACCGACGCGCTGGCGACCCGCCCGCGCGACATCGTGGTCGATCTCGCCGATCTCGTCTTCATCGACTCCACCGGCCTGGGCGCGCTGATCTTCGGTTTCCAGCGCGCCCGCGACGCCGGCGTCCGCTTCCGCCTGACCCGCGCGCCGGCCCCGATCCGGCAGATTCTGATGCTGAGCGGCCTGCTCGAGGTCGTCGAACTGAGCTGAGCGGTCAGGCCTTCGAGACGGCGAGGCCGATGCCGGGCGCGATCGGCTTGAGCCGCCCGCCGGCGAACAGCATCAGGCTCAGCACGCTGGCCAGCACGGCCAGTGCCCCGGCGCCGTACCAGGCCCACGTGTACGCCCCCAGCTGATCGCGGACCAGACCGGCCGCGGTGGCGGCGGCGGCCGCGCCGAGCTGGTGCGAGGCGAAGACCCAGCCGAAGACGACCGCGCCGCTCTCGCCGAAGTACTCCCGGCACAGCGTGACCGTGGGCGGCACCGTCGCGACCCAGTCCAGGCCGTAGAACAGGATGAACACCAGCATGCTGGGGTGCGCGGTGGCGGCGAACAGCGACGGCAGGATCAGCAGCGACAGGCCGCGCAAAAAGTAGTAGGCGCCGAGCAGGATTCGGCTGTCCACCCGGTCGGTCAGCCAGCCGGAGAAGATCGTGCCCGCAATGTCGAACAGCCCGACCAGGGCGAGCAGGCCGGCGGCGGTGGTCTCGGCCATGCCGTGGTCGTGCGCGGCCGGGATGAAGTGGGTGCCGACCAGGCCGTTGGTGGTCGCGCCGCAGATGGCGAAGCCGCCGGCCAGCAACCAGAACGGCCGCGTCCGGGCCGCCCGGCCGAGCGCGCGCAGGGCCGTGCGGGCGGCCCCGGCGGGCGCGATCGGCTTGGGCTCCTCGTATTCACCGCCGAGGGCGCCCAGGCCGAGCTCGGCCGGATGGTCGCGCAGCCGCCACCAGACCAGCGGCACGACCAGCAGGGCGGCGGCGGTGACGGTCAGCGCCGCGGGCCGCCAGCCGGAGTGCTCGGTCAGCGTGGCCAGCACGGGCAGGAACACCAGGTTGCCGGCCGCGCCGCCCGCGGTGAGCACGCCGGTGACCAGGCCGCGGTGCTTGACGAACCAGCGGCCGGTGATGGTGGCGACGAAGCCGAGCGCCATCGAGCCGGTGCCCAGGCCGACCAGCACGCCCCAGAGCAGGATCAGCTGCCAGCTCGACTGCATGAACACGGTCAGGCCGGAGCCGGTGGCCACCAGCAGCAGGGCGATCATGACGATCCGGCGGATGCCGAACCGTTCCATCAGGGCCGCGGCGAACGGCGCGGTCAGGCCGTAGAGCATCAGGTTGACCGAGACGGCGGCCGAGATCGTGCCGAGGGACCAGCCGAACTCCTCGTGCAGTGGGCGGATCATCACGGACGGGGTGGCCCGGAAGCCGGCCGCGCCGACCAGCGCGACGAACGCCACGACGGCCACCAGCCAGGCGGGATGGATGCGGAACTTGGTCACGTACAGATTCTGCGAATCCCGGGCCGCTCGGGCGAGTGGCCGGGAGGCCATCATGCGTAAGAATCGGGCCATGGCTTCCCACACCATCGCCGTCCTGGCCCTCGACGGGGTCGTCACGTTCGATCTCGGCACCGCCACGCAGGTGTTCAGCGCGGCCCGGGGCGCCGACAAGCGGAAGCTCTACGACATCCTGGTCTGCGGCCCCGGCCCGGTCCGCAGCGCGGCCGGGTTCACGATCGTCGCGGATCACGACCTGAGCGTGCTCGAGATCGCCGACACGGTCGTCGTGCCCGGCGTCGATGCCGGGAGCACCGTGACGGACGGGACGCTGCGGGAGGACGTACGGGAAGCTCTGGTGAAAGCGGCGGCCCGGGGCGCGCGCATCGTCTCGATCTGCACCGGCGCCGCCGTGCTGGCCGCGGCCGGCCTGCTCGACGGGCGCCCGGCCGCCACCCACTGGTTCTGGGGCGACCGCATCGGCCGGCTCTATCCGCGGGTCAGATGGAATCTGGACGTGCTCTTCGTGGACGACGGCGACGTGCTCACCTCGGCCGGGGTGGGCGCCGGGGCCGATCTCTGCCTGCACATCGTGCGCAGCGACCACGGCGCCGAGGTGGCCAACCGCGCGGCCCGGCGCTGCGTGCTGCCGCCGTGGCGCGACGGCGGTCAGGCCCAGTTCATCGAGCGGCCGGTCCCGCACTCCGACGGCACCGGCACCGCGCCGACCCGGGCCTGGGCGCTCGACCGGCTGGCCGAGCCGGTGACGCTGGAGGAGATGGCCGGGCACGCGCGGATGAGCGTGCGGACCTTCACCCGGCGCTTCCGCGAGGAGACCGGCACGAGCCCGCGGCAGTGGATTTTGCGGCAGCGCATCGCGCACGCTCAGCTTCTGCTCGAGTCGACCGATCTGGGGGTGGAGGCGGTGGCCCGGCGCTCGGGCCTGGGCAGCGCGACGGCGCTGCGGCAACACCTGCAGGCGACGATCGGCGTAGCGCCCACAGCTTACCGCCGGACCTTCCGCCAACCGGTGTAAATTACGTCATAACTACCCGGATCTCAGCTTTAGCCCCCGACGCCCGATAGGCATAGGCAAGCACCGTTATGCCTAGACCAAGGACGTCATGGACCAGACTTTCCGCCCGCTGCTCGACGCCCTGAAGCAGATCGGGATCGATCCGCAAGCCGTGGACTCGGCGGCGGCGGAAGCGCAGCGCAGCGGCCGGTCCGTGCGCGCGGTCCTCATCAACGACCAGGTCGTCACCGAGGAGCAGCTGACCCAGGCGGCCGCCCTGGCGTTCGGCATCAACACGGTCGACCTGGTCAGCTTCACGCCCGATCCGGCCGCTCTCAAGAAGATCCCGCTGTCCGTCGTGCTGCGCCACCGCGTGCTCGGCATCTCGATGTCCGACGGCGAAATCGTCGTGGGCGTCACCGACCCCGGCGACGTGGTCGCCCTGGACGACGTCCGGGCCGCCACCGGCATGACCGTACGACCGGTCGTGGTGGCGCGCAGCGAGGTCCGCCGGATCATCGAGAAACTCCAGCGCGAGTCCAGCGACCTGGGCGACATGGTCGACGACGAGGCCGAGTCCCAGAGCGGGATGGCGGCCCAGGCGACCAGCGCCGACGACGCGCCGATCGTGCGCTACGTCAACAACCTGATCGAGCAGGCCGTCATGAACCGCGCCTCCGACCTGCACCTCGAGCCGACCGAGGACGACATGCGGGTCCGCTACCGCATCGACGGCGTGCTCCACGAGGTCGACATCGTGCCGCGCGGCGTCATGGCCGCCCTTACGTCGCGCATCAAGATCATGTCGGGCGTCGACATCACCGAGAAGCGGGTGCCGCAGAACGGCCGCATCACCGCCCTCATCCGCGACCGCACGGTCGACCTGCGTACCGCCACGCTGCCCACGGTGTGGGGCGAGAAGCTGGTGCTCCGGGTGCTCGACACCGGCGGCATCGACCTCGACGTGAACAAGCTCGGGTTCACCCAGCACAACCTGGAGCGATACGCGGCGTCGTTCAGCAAGCCGCACGGCATGCTGCTGGTGACCGGCCCGACCGGTTCCGGCAAGTCGACCACGCTGTACGCCACCCTGGGCCGGATCAGCAAGCCCGAGGTCAACGTGATCACCGTCGAGGACCCGGTCGAGTACCGGCTCCGCGGCGTCAACCAGGTGCAGGTCAACGCCAAGGCCGGCCTGACCTTCGCGGCGGTGCTGCCGGCCATCCTGCGGTCCGACCCGGACGTCGTGCTGATCGGTGAGATCCGGGACGGCAACACCGCGCAGATCGCCGTCGAGGCCTCGCTGACCGGTCACCTCGTGCTCTCCACGCTGCACACCAACGACGCCCCGGGCGCGGTCACCCGTCTCACCGAGATGGGCATCGAGCCGTTCCTGGTCGGTTCGTCGCTCGACTGCGTGCTGGCCCAGCGGCTGTCGCGGCGACTCTGCGACTGGTGCAAGGAGGCCTACAAGCCGACCGAGGAAGAGCTCGTCGGCGCGCGCTGGCCGTTCGAGGACCTGACCGTGCCCGAGGTGCTCTACCGGCCGGTCGGCTGCCGTAACTGCGCCAACACCGGCTATCGGGGCCGGATCGCACTGCACGAGGTCATGCCGATCTCGCCCGAGATCGAGGCGCTGACCATCCGGCGGGCCTCCACCAACGAGATCCGCGAGGTGGCGCTCTACCAGGGCATGTACGACCTGCGCGCGGACGGCCTGGCCAAGGCGTCGGGCGGGCTCACTTCGGTGCGCGAGGTGTCCCGAGTGGCGATCTAGCAGCCGTGCCTGAGCGGCGAACCAGATTATCCCGTACGCCGATCGACCGCCCGAAAACGCCGGAAGAGCCCCTAAACCGGTCCGGCCCGGTGCCGAATCTAAGGGGCGTCCCGAACCGACGAGCAGATTGCCGGTGACGATGTACCAGACCGACCAGATGGTTCCCCAGCAGGCCGCGCCGGCCGCGCCCGGCGATCTCGCCGTGCTCAACCAGATGCTCGTCACCCTGGTCGAGTCCAAGGGCTCCGACCTGCACCTGACCGTCGGCACGCCGCCGATGATGCGGGTCAACGGCGGCCTGCGCCCGATCCCCGGCTACGGCAACCTCAACTCGTCCGACACCGCGCTGCTGGCCCGGGCGGCCGTCTCGCCCGACCAGTGGCAGACCTTCCAGGAGTCACAGGAACTCGACTTCGCGCACAGCATCGTCGGCGTCTCCCGGTTCCGCGGCAACCTCTACATCCAGCGCAACTCGTGCGGCGCGGTCTTCCGGGCCATCCCGCACGAGATCAAGCCGCTGGACGAGCTGGGCATGCCCGACTCGGTGGCCCGCTTCGCCCACCTGCCCCGCGGCCTCGTGCTGGTGACCGGCCCGACCGGTTCCGGCAAGACCACGACGCTGGCGTCGATCCTCGACCTGGCCAACCGCAGCCGGGCCGACCACATCATCACCATCGAGGACCCGATCGAGTTCCTCCACCCGCACAAGCGCAGCGTGGTCAACCAGCGCGAGGTCGGCAGCGACACCGAGGACTTCGCCAGCGCGCTCAAGCACGCGCTGCGGCAGGACCCCGACATCATCCTGGTCGGCGAGCTGCGCGACCTGGAGACCACGGCGACCGCGCTGACCGCGGCCGAGACCGGTCACCTGGTGCTGGCCACGCTGCACACGCAGAGCGCCACGCAGACCATCGACCGCGTCATCGACATCTTCCCGCCGCACCAGCAGCTGCAGATCCGCGCCCAGCTGGCCGCCTCGCTCCAAGGCGTGATCACCCAGGCGCTGGCGCCGCGCGCGGACAACAAGGGCCGGGTCGTGGTGTGCGAGATCCTCACCGCCACCCCGGCCATCCGCAGCCTGATCCGCGAGGGCAAGTCGCACCAGATCCCGTCGTTCATGCAGGCCGGCGCGGGCGACGGCATGCTCGCGTTCGACCAGCACCTGGCCGAGAAGGTGCGGGAGCAGGTCGTGACGCTGCAGGCCGCCCTGGAGATCTGCCACTCGAAGGAAGAGCTCAAGCGACTCGTGGGACGGATGTGATCCGATGCCGGCTACCAAGGTCTATCGGTACAGCAGCATCGACGGCGCCGGTCACCGGACCAAGGGCACCGTCGAGGCGCCCAACGAGACGGCCGCCGGTCACCTTCTGAAACAGCGCGGCGAGACGCCCCTGGAGCTGGTCGAGACCGGCAAGGGCCTCGACATGGAGATCAAGATCCCCGGCTTCGGCAACCGGGTCAAGCTCAAGGATCTCGCCGTCTTCGCCCGCCAGTTCTCCACCATGACCGCATCCGGCATGTCGCTGCTGCGGTCGCTGGCAATCCTCGAGGAACAGTGCAGTTCGGCGCCGCTCAAGAGGGCGCTGGGCGATCTGCGTACGGATGTGGCCGGTGGAGCGTCGCTGTCCGGTTCGATGGCCAAGCACGACCGCATCTTCCCGCGCCTGATGATCGCCATGGTCCGGGCCGGTGAGACCGGCGGCATGATCGACCGCGCTCTCGAGCAGATCGCGGACAGCCTGGAGAAGGACACCGAGCTCCGCGGCAAGATCAAGAGTGCGATGACCTACCCGGCGATCGTGCTGTCGTTCACCTTCGTGCTGATCGCCGCGGTGCTCATCTTCATCGTCCCGATCTTCGAGGGCATGTTCAAGAACCTCGGCGGCGAGCTGCCGGCGATCACCCAGTTCCTGGTCGACGCCAGCCACAACATGTGGTGGATCGGGCCGCTCGTCCTGGGTGTGGGCATCGGCGGGTCGATCTTCTACAAGCGGCAGATGCGCGCCAGCGAGGAATTCCGCTACAAGGTCGACAAGATCAAGGTGCGCCTGCCGGTCTTCGGCCCGCTCTTCCGCAAGCTGGCCATGAGCCGGTTCTCGCGCAACCTGGGCCTGCTGCTCAACGTCGGCGTGCCGGTGATGCAGGCGCTGACCGTGGTCGGCGAGACCACCGGCAACGAGGTCATCAACGCGGCCATGAAGGACGTGCAGGCCGCCGTGCGCGACGGCCAGACGATGTCCTCGGCCCTGCGGCACCACACGATCTTCCCGGCCATGGTCACGCAAATGATCGAAGTTGGCGAAGAAAGCGGCCAAATCAGTCAGATGCTGGACAAGGTTGCCGATTTCTATGACAGGGAAGTCGACGCCGCCGCCGAGTCCCTGACCGCTTCGATCGAACCGATCATGGTGCTCGTCATGGGCGCCGTGGTCGGCGGAATGGTGATCTGTCTGTACCTGCCGATGTTCACCATTTACCAGAACATCCAGAGCAATTGACGTCTGGACCAGGCCGGACTCCCGCCGGCCGAACGGGCCCCCGCCCGGTAACACCCGCCCGTCCCACCCTGACGCCATGGAGGCACCCCCAATGCAGGAAACGATCAACCGGCTGCGTAACAAGAAGGACGACGAGGGCTTCACCCTCATCGAGCTCCTCGTGGTCGTGGTCATCATCGGCGTGCTGGTCGCCATCGCCGTGCCGGTCTACCTCAACTACCGCAAGGGAGCCGCGGACAAGTCGGCGCAGTCCGACGTACGCGGCGCGGTGAGCACGATCGAGCAGTACTACACCGACAACGGCAACTCGTACCCGACCACCGCGATGACGGAGAAGGCCGAGAGCTTCAGCCTCTACCCCAACACGCCGGCCAACACCAGCGCCGCCCCGGCCGGCTGGGTCACCCTGTCGGACAAGACCAAGCTCACCTACCTGGTCGGCACCTCCGCAACGGCCAACAGCGTCACGACCGTCTCGACCTACAAGGTCTGCGCGATCAACGACAACGGCAGCGGCAAGCTCTACGTCTACGACAGCGCCCTCGGCGGCTCGGTCAAGACGATCAACAACGGCAAGATCGCCAGCTGCACCGCCTGACGCGCTGAATCGGGTGGCGCCCTGAGGCGCCACCCGCTTCCCATCGCCCGGCTCGAGAACGGAGGACTCCGATGCAGACCTTTCTGCTCGTCGTGGTCGCCGTGCTCGGCCTGGTCGTGGGTTCGTTCCTCAACGTCGTGATCTACCGGGTGCCGCGCGACGAATCGCTGTCGCATCCCCGGTCGCACTGCCCGGCCTGCGGCAACCAGGTCCGCAACCGGCACAACATCCCGGTGCTGAGCTGGCTAGTGCTCCGCGGCCGGTGCGCCGACTGCCGGGCCCCGATCAGCGTCCGCTACCCGCTCGTCGAGGCCGGCACCGCCATCCTGTTCGTCGCGGTGGCGGCCCGGTTCGGCTTCTCCTGGGAGCTGCCGGCCTATCTCTACCTGGCGGCGATCTCGGTGGCCCTGGCCGCGATCGACCTCGACGTGATGCGCCTCCCCGACAAGATCGTCCTGCCCTCCTACGCGGTGGCCCTGGCCCTCATGGCCCCCGCGGTGATCGCCGAAGGCACCTGGTCGGCGGCCGGACGGGCGCTGCTCGCGGCGGCCGTGCTCTACGTCGGCTACTTCATCCTGGCCAGCCTGCCCCGCGGGATGGGCGGCGGTGACCTCAAGCTCAGCCCGCTGATCGGCTTCTACCTCGGCTGGCTCGGGTGGAGCTCGGTTGCAATCGGCGCGTTCGCCGCGTTCCTGTTCGGTGGCGTCGTCGGCGCAGCGCTGATGCTGACCCGCCGGGCCGGCCGCAAGACCCGCATCCCCTTCGGTCCCTACATGCTCGCCGGCGCCTTCCTCGCGGTCTTCGCCGGCGCCCCGATCGCGCAGTGGTACGCCTCGCTGCTCGTCCCCACCGTCTGACCCACTCTCCGCTCTTCGTTCCAAGGAAGGAATCCGATGGCTGGCGTCACCCCGATCGGCCTGGACATCGGCACGTCCTCCATCCGTGCCGTCGAGGTCCGCCGAGGCAAGGACGACTACTCGTTGTCCAACTTCGGCCAGGTCCCGCTGCCGCTCGGCGCGGTGCACGGCGGAGTGGTGCAGGACCAGGTGATGGTCACCTCGGCCCTCAAGCAGCTCTGGGCCGCGTGCAAGTTCGGCACCAAGAACGTCAACCTCGGCGTGACCAACCCGCAGCTGGTCGTGCGCGAGATGTCGGTGTCCAACCTGCCCGCCAAGGAGATGCGGCAGGCGCTGCCGTTCCAGGTCAAGGACGCGCTGCCGCTGGCCGTCGAGCGCTCGCTGCTGGACTTCTATCCGCTCGAGGACCCGGGCGACAACCCGACCGTACGGGGGCTGCTCATCGCCATGCCCAAGGAGGCCGTGATGAGCGCCGTGAACGCGGTCGAAAAGGCCGGACTGCACGTCAAGGGGGTCGACCTGGCGTCGTTCGCCCTGCTGCGCGCCGCCTCCCGGCTGGACGCCCAGGTCGAGGCGATCGTCGACATCGGTCTCGACGTCACCAGCGTGGTCGTGCACGCCGACGGCGAGCCGCTGATCGTGCGGACCGTGCCGCGCGGCGGCCAGGAGATCACCGACAGCATCGCGTCCCGGCTCGGCATCCCACGGCCCGAGGCCGAGGAGCTCAAGTGCCGGTTCGGGCTGCACGGCGACGGCCGCGAGGACGCCGCCGAGGCCGCCGAGGAGGCCGTCCGCCCGCTGGTCAGCGAGCTGCGCAGCTCCTTCACCTACCTCGCCTCGGGTGAGCGGCAGAAGCAGGTGACCCGGCTCGCGCTCTGCGGTGGCAGCGCGCTCATGCCCGGCCTGGCCGAGCACCTTCAGAACGAACTGCGGATCACCGTCATGTACGCCGACGGCGCCAGCCGCCTCAAGGACACGCGCCGGGGCCGCGAACGCGGCTTCGACAGCTTCGTGCCCTCGGCCGCGGTGTCGATCGGCCTGACCCTGGGAGCGGCAGCCTGATGACCACGACTCAAACCGCCCTGATTCCGGTCGACCCGGCGGTCTCCCCCGCACAGGCGTCGCGCATCCTGACCATCCGCGCCAACCTGCTGCCCGAGGAGATCACCGCGGGCCGCCGGGCCCGGCGTACCCGGGGCGCGCTGATCGCCGCCGTGGTCGTCGTCCTGGCCGGGCTCGGCGGCTGGTACTTCTACGCGGTTCAGCAGCTCGACACCGCGAACGAGAACCGGACCCTGGTCAACGAACAGGTCGATCGGGCGCGGGACGACAAGCGGGACTACGCGGGCGTGACCGGCATCATCAGCGACCGCGACACCGTCAAGGCCGACCTCAAGACGCTGATGGCCAACGACCTGCCCTGGGCTCAGAAGACCGACGCCCTGCGGGACACCGCGGCGGCCGCCGACGTCACGATCCAGGAGATCGGCGGCACCGTGCTCCGGCAGGACGCCGTGGTCACGAATGCCCCGGGCACCACCGGCAAGGCGGCCGCGGCCACCGAACGTACGGTGGCCACGGTGACCATTGCCGGCACGTCGCCGGACAAGCCCCAGGTTGCCGCGTTCATCGACAAGCTGGCCGACCTCAAGGGCTTCTCGGACCCGTACCTGACCAACCTGTCGGAGAACGAGGACGTGTGGGACTACGCCCTCACAGTCAACATTAATTCGTCCGCGCTGTGCGGTCGCTTCACCAAGACCTGCCCCGCGACCGGAGGCAACTGATGGACGCCCGTCGCACCGACCGGATCTGGCTCATCGGCGGCATCGTGGCCATCGTCATCCTCGTCTCGGCGGCCTGGCTGCTCGCCATCTCGCCCAAGTACGCCGAGGCCGACACCGTGCAGACCGAAGCCGACGACACCACCCTCCAGCTGACCAAGCTGAAGAAGGAGGTGGCCGCGCTCAAGGCGCAGGACGCCAAGAAGCCCGCCTATCAGGCCCAGCTCGACGCCCTCATCAAGAACCTGCCCGAGACGTACGGGCAGCCGGCCTTCATCCGCTCACTCAAGGACGCGGGAACCCGGGCGGGCGTCTCGGTGACCGTGCTCTCGGCCGGCAACACCGTCGTGTCGTCGAACGTGGCGACCGCGGCGGAGATGCCTCTCACGATCAGCGCGTCCGGCACCGCGGCCGAGGTCAGCACCTTCCTCGATCAGATGCAGCAGATCCAGCCCCGGGCCGTGCTCGTCAACGCGGTCAACCTCACCACCGGCGACGACAATGTGGTCACCGCCAGCCTGACGCTGAGCGCCTTCTGCACCACCTCGGACGTCGCCGACAGCGCGAAGACGGACCGCACCGACCGCTGCCGGGCCGCCGGATGAGCTGGGCCCGACCGGCGCAAGGGTGAACCACCGACGGGTGGCACGACACTCCATTGTCACCCTGAGTACGCTGCCCGTATGTCATACGCGGTCCCACCGACCCGTACCGCGGCGGTCGTCCGTCAGCTGCGCAACGAGATCGTCACCGGCGAGCTGCCCCCCGGCACGCTCATCAAGGACGCCGAGCTCGCCGCGCGCCTGGGAGTCAGCATCACGCCCGTACGAGAAGCGATAGCCCAGCTCAGCGTCGAGGGCCTGATCGACATCGCGCCCAACCGCACGCGGCACGTCACCAAGGTCACTCAGAAGAACGCGCTCGAGCTGATCGATGTGATGAGCGTGCTGGCCTGCGCCGGCTTCGAGTGGGGGGTCGACAATCTGACCGACACCCACATCGGGCTGCTGCGCCAGCGCCAGAAGGAGTTCATCGACGCGCTGGCCGCGGGCAACGTGCTCGCGGCCGGGGCGGCCGGCGCCGACTTCAGCACGATCATCATCCTGGCCAGCGGCAACCGCGAGCTTCAATCCATGGTGGACCTGGTGGTCGCGCGCACGATGCGCATCCTGGCCATGACGGCCGAGAGCGACCTCTGGACCAGCTGGATCGAGGGCCACGACGCGATCCTGCGGCTGCTCGAGGAGGGCGACCGCGATGGGGCGCTGGCGCGCTACCGGCAGATCTACGTCGACTACCGCACCCAGGTCGAGCGCGAGATCTTCGTCGATCAGTAGCGTCGCAGCAGCTGCGTGACGCCGTCGATGGCGTCGCGGCGTACGGCGAACCGGGTGATCCCCCACCGGTTCTCCACGTCGCGCAGCTTGGCCGCGATCTCGTCGAGCGTTCCGGCGAATACGTACGGGCAGGTGGTCACCGCCTGCTCGTCCTCGTCGCTTTCTTTGGCGTACGCGGCGTAGGCGGCACCGGCGTCGTCGGTGACCTCGAACCGCTGCACCAGCGCCTCGGCCGGCTTTTCGCCGCAGAGCTCGATCTGGGCGTCGATCTGGTCGCTCCGCCACCGCGCCTCGTGCATGTGGCCGTCCTCCAGCGTCCGGCCCAGCCCGGACAGGCCGATCAGGTCGGCGTTGCGGGACGCCCAGCGCAGCAGCCGGCTGTTCCCGCCCCCGATCAGCAGAGGAACCTTCTCCTGTACGGGCCGCGGCTGCTTCAGACCTTCACCGGCGAGCATCCGGACGGCCGCCTCGGCGACCGCGATGCAGTGGTCGATCCGCCCCCGCACGTCCGGCCGCACCCGCCCGACCGCCGCCCACTCGGCCGGCGTGTGCCCGGCGCCCAGCCCCAGCACGGCGCGCCCGCCCGAGACGACGTCGAGCGTGGCCACGTCCGAGGCGAGAAGCATCGGCTCGCGTACGCCCGCGTTCGAGACGTACGAGCCCAGACGGATCCGTGAGGTCACCGCGGCCGCCGCGGCCAGCGCGACGAACGGGGCGGCGCACGAACCCGGGTGGTCGGCGACATAGAGCGACTCGAACCCGGCCGCCTCGGCCCGGCGGGCGGTGTCGAGCCAGCCGGCGGCGGTGTCGGGCAGGGCTTGCAGCGCGAAGGTGACCATGCGCCGATCCTGGCCCGCGACTCGCGTGGTTGCCCAGACCTTTTCGCGCCGGGCGAATTAGCAACCCGGCGGCAACCGTGATCTTCCTCGCGTTGGCACCGGCCGCGCCGATGGACGAGGCGTGACCCCCAATCTGGTCCTCGTCGCCGAGGACGACCCCGACATCCGCGACTTGCTGACCGTGACCCTGGAATCCGCCGGGTTCCGGGCGGTGGCGGCCAAGGACGGGCACACGGCAGCGCGCATCCTCACCGTCGCCCGGCCGGCCGCCCTGATCACCGACGTCCGGATGCCCGCTCTCAACGGCATGGAGTTGTGCCAGCTCGCCCGGCGCGACCCGGCCTCCCGCGACACCGCGATCCTGATGATCTCGGCGCACGCCCACATGTTCGACATCGACGCCGGCCTGAGCTCCGGCGCCGACCGCTACCTGCCCAAACCGCTGTCCCCGCGGCGTCTGGTGGCCGAACTGCGCGACCTCATCACCGAGCGCGGCTTCGCCCCGAACTGAACCGCTCAGCCCCGCCGACCGTTTCCGAACCAGGAGGTACAACCGAAATGACCGCGCTTCTCGCACCGCCGATCGAAGAAACCGACGCCTTCACCCGCGCGCTCTCCTCCAGGCCGATCATGGCGCCGCTGTCACCCAGTGTTCTCATCGCCGATGACGATGACGACGTGCGCGACGTCATCGAATACCGCCTGCAGGTGGCCGGATACCGCACGATGACCGCGGACAACGGCCGGTCGGCGCTGAGCCTGGCCATCGAGCGCCGCCCCCGCGTGATCATCCTGGACGTCACCATGCCGCAGATCGACGGTCTCACCGTCTGCAACCGCCTGCACGAGAGCCCGGCCACGGCCGAGATCCCGGTTCTCATGATCAGCGGCAACGGCCGGCCCACCGACCTCGAACTCGGTTTCGCCGCGGGCGCCGACGACTACCTGCCCAAGCCGTTCAGCACGCGCGAGATGATGCGCCGGGTCAGCTGGCTTCTCCTTTCCGCCGGGCGGTGACGGGCGTTCCTCAGATACGGGCGTCCGTTGCCGAACGTCACTTCGTGTCTCCCCTGCTGCGCACGCTCGGTTTCGCCGCGCTGTACGTGATCGCCACGTACGCGGGCCGGCTGACCGTGCTCGACCAGACCAACCTGAGCCTGGTCTGGCCGGCGGCGGGCGTGCTGGCGGTCTGGTTCGCCGGGCAGCCGCGCTCCCGGTGGCGCTGGGCCGACCCGGCCGCCCTGCTGGCGATCACCGTCGGCGTCAACCTGGCCACCGGGTCGGGCGCGGCGATGGCCGGCTTCTTCGCGGTCGCCAACCTCGTTCAGGCGTACGGGCTGGTCTGGCTCCTCCGCCGCTGGTTGCCCACGCTCTGGGCGCCGGGTGGCGAAACCATCAGCCGCATACCTCAGCTGTGGCGGTTCCTGCTCGCCGCGCTCTTGAGCAGCGCGGCCGGCGCGGGCCTGGGCGCGGCCGGGCTGTGGCTCGTGCACGGCGTCCACTCGCCGGTGTCCGCGGTGGTGTGGCTGGCCCGCAACACGGTCAGCATCGTCGTCGTCGGCATGGCCCTGCACCTGCTGCTGCGGCCGGGCCGGCTCTGGACCCGGTGGAAGGAGTTGGGCGCGCCCTGCCGCATCGAGCACATCGGTGTGGCCGCGGCCTCCGCGCTGGCCTACCTGCTGGTCTTCGGGATCACCCACGGGCTGCCGCTGGCGTTCACTCTGATCACGTTCACCGTGTGGGCCGGCGTACGGCTGCGCACCTCGTCCGTGGTCGTCCACTCGCTGATCTTCGGCGGCTCGGCGATCATCCTCACCCTCCACGGCACCGGCCCGTTCGCGGCCATCACGTCGCACCCGCTGCGGGCCCTGGTGGCACAGCTCTTCGTGGCCACGGTGGCCGTCGTCGGGCTCGTGCTGGCGCTGGGCCGCGACGAGCGGGCCGCCCTGGTGGCCCGGCTGCGCGCCTCGGAGGAGGCGGCGGTCCAGCACGCCACCACCATGGCCACCATCATCGACTCGATGCAGGAGGGGCTCGTCGTCATCGACGAGACCGGCCACCACCGCCTGGCCAACGCGGCCGCGGGCCGGCTCATCGGCATCACCAGCGGCACCTCGTACGTCAAGGAACCGGGTTTCTACGGCCTGGCCCGCGCCGACGGCTCACCGCTGGCCGACGGCGAAGCACCGCACCAGCGCATCCTGGCCGGCACGTTCGAGCCGTCCGACCTGATGATCCGCAACGCGGCCACCCCCGGCGGCCGTGTCATCCACGTCAACGGCCGCGTGCTGCCCAACAGCCGGGAGGCGCTGGTCGTCTTTCACGACGTGACCGCCGACCGCCGGCACCGCGACGAGCTGACCTCGTTCGCCGGCGTGGTCGCCCACGACCTGATGAACCCGCTGGCCACCATCGAGGGCTGGTCCGAGGTGCTGGCCGGCGAGATCGACCAGGACAACGACTTCTCCGTGGACAGCGTGATCCGCATCCGCCGCGCCTCCGAACGCATGCGCTGCCTGATCGACGGCCTGCTGGCCTACACGACCGCCCGCGACGCCGGCCTCGACCCGGTCCCCGTCGACCTCGACGCGGTCGTCCGCGACATCGCCACCGGCCGCCTCGACCACGCCGCCAGCATCGGCGCCCCCATGCCCCGCTTCGACCTGGAAGACCTGACCCTGGTGCGCGCCGACCCGCTGCTCACCCGCCAACTGCTGGAAAACCTGATCGGCAACGCCATCAAATACACCGCCCCCGGCGTGGTCCCGCAGATCGTCATCCGGGCCCAGGTGGCCGGCGACGGCTTCGTCCGCATCTCGGTGTCGGACAACGGCATCGGCATCCCGACGGGCCAGCACGAGGCCATCTTCCAGAACTTCCACCGCGCCCATGTCGCCCAGGGCTTCATCGGAACCGGCCTGGGCCTGGCCATCTGCAAACGAATAGTCGAACGCCACGGCGGCACAATCGAAGCCACCCCCGGCAACGAGGGCGGCTCCCAGATGACCTTCACCCTGCCCGTGTCGGCCTGAGCCGAGCCGCCTCGCGTCCTAATGAACGGCCGCAAACCGCCGATTTATCTGGTAGGACCGGCGACAGTGGTGGAGGAACCTTGGGAGCGAAAGGCAAGCCTGATCGCGACGCCGGTGTGACGCTCGTCGAGGTCATGGTCGCGATGGGCGTGACATCGGTGGTGATGGCGATGGTAACGACCGCCGTCGTGCAGATGTACCGCTTCAGCAACCGCAACGAGGTGCTGTCCCAAGCCATGGTCCAGTTGCAGTCGGCCTTTCAGCAACTCGACCGGTCGATCCGGTACGCCGGCGCGATCAGTCAGCCGAACACCGCCGCCACGACGACCGGCGGATGGTACGTGGAATGGTCCACGGACACCGACGGCACCGCGGTGTGCACCCAACTCCGGCTGAACACGACGTCGGGCGTGCTGCAGCAGCGGACGATGCCCGCGGACCAGCCGATCGGCGGCTGGGTGACGGTCGCCTCGTCGCTCGGCGGAAGCCGGCCGTTCACGCTGCAACCGGCGAGCACCAGCGGCTACCCCCACCAGCGCCTGACCGTCGACGTCACGGTCAGTTCCCCGAGCACCTCGTCGCAGGCCCCTCGCCGTTCGACCTTCTCGTTCACCGCCCTCAACACCACGCTGACGACCGTGAGCGGCGGCGTCTGCACCGGCATGAGCCGGCCGTGAGGACACCGCGCCGCGACGACGGCTCCATGCCCCTGGCCATGCTGGTGGTGATCGTCGGACTCGGTCTGACCATCCTGACGGCGACCACGGTCACGCGGGGCGAGCAGGACACCCGCGCGGCCGTCAGCCGCACGACGGCGCTGCAATCGGCCCGCACCGGACTGGCCAGCGGCCTGGCCTCGCTGCGCGCCGCGGTGAGCGCCGGTAACGCCGGTCTCCTCACCGCGCTCCCCTGCACGACGGGCGCGGGCCAGGTGACCGGCACGGCCGGCGCGAAAGCGGGCAGCTATGCCACCACCATCTGGTATCTCGACACCGATCCGGGCCACCAGGACGAGGCCTGGGTGCGGGCTCACGGGGTCGCCTGCGCCACCACGATGCCGGAGACGCCGCGATACGCGCGCCTGATCTCCGAGGGCACCTCATCCGACGGGAAGTACCGGCGCACCCTGGTTGGCACGTACCAGTTCCGGCTGCGGGCAGCCGGCAACATGCCCGGCGGGCAGATCCGGGTCTATCGCACCCCCTCGGCCACTCAGGACTATTGCCTGACCGCCAACACTCCCACCATCGGCTCGCCCCTGACCATGTCGGTCTGCACGACGAACGCGGACGGCACCACGGTCGGCAAGCAGAAGTTCGGCTACATGTCTGACATCACGATCAAGCTGATGACCGCGAACCCGTCGCTCTATCCCCGCGGGCTCTGCGCCCAGGCGGGCACTACGCAGGCAATCGGGCAACGCGTCGAACTGCGCGAATGCGGCCTCACCACGCTGACCCATCAGCAGTGGAGCTTCGACTCGGCCAGCAACCTGCGAGGCACCACCGACGGGCGCAACCTCAACGTCTACTGCTGGAACATCGTGCCTTCGAGCCAGCAGATCGTGCTCAACAACACGACCGGAGGGCTGAACAACGACAACTCCCGCCGGTGCGGCCTGACCACCACCGACTACCAGTCGTGGAACATCACCGCCGACGCCGGATCGGGCGCCGCCGGGCCGGAATCCGGTCAGCTGGTCAACTTCCGCCAGTTCGGCAAGTGCATGGACTACAACTACAGCGCCGGGCTGAACTGGGCCTTCCCGTGCAAGCAGTCGCCCAGCATCGAGTTCCGGGACATGAGTCAGGTCTGGAATCAGGTGTGGACGCTCCCCGGCTACGGCACCAAGGGCCTGGTCTACGTGACGAAGACCGACAACGTCACGAGGATGTGCCTCAGGGCTCCGGCCGCCGGCCAGACCAGGGTCACGGTCGTCACCTGCCCGGCCAATGCGGCCATGGCCGCGGCCGATTACATCTGGCTCATTCGAGGCGACAAGGCGGCCACGTACGACGAGAAGTACCGTATCGAAGGCACCGGCGGCTGGACCGGTCAGTGCCTGGCCCCTCTGCCCGCCCCCGGCAACCCGGTGCAGGCCGACTGGATCGGCTTGACCGCCTGCAGCGGCGACTACCTGCAGAAATGGAACGCCGTCCCACCGGTCAGCACGTCCGGCCTGACCGGGGTGATCGAGCGATGAGCCCCCGCCGCGCGAGCGATGAGGGCTTCACCCTGCTGGAGACGATGGTCGCGCTCGGCATCGTGGGCGTCGTCATGGCCGCCCTGGCCCTGTTCTTCATCCGCACGTCGACCGTCCAGCACCGCCAGGCCGACGTGCAGGTCGCGTCGCAGCTGGCGGCCAATTCGCTGGACTATGTCAGCCAGCTCCCGGGCGAGAACGTGCTGCTCGGCCGCACCCAGACAGCGGTGCAGGGGCAGTGGCAGGCGCCGGCCGCCGCCGTCCATCTGGACCCGGCTCGCACCGAGCAGGCCTGGCAGGACCCGTCCCTGCCGACGCCGGTCTCGGTGCAGGGTCTGCCGACGACCCCGGAGACCATCCAACTGACCCAGGACTCGGTCCCCTATCAGCGCTGGTGGTACGTGGGACGCTGCTGGCAGGCGAAGACCGGCGGCGACTGCGTCGTGGTGCCCACCGCGCTGCGAACGACCCGCGTCGAAATGTTCCGCATCGTCATCGCGATCACCTGGACCGCCCCCGACTGCGCCGGTCGGCAGTGCCAGTACGTGACCACCATGCTGGCCGAATCCAGCCTGGACGACCCGATCTGGTGACCGGGTAACCTCACCCTCCCTCCAGGCCTCTAGCCGATCTCGGCACTGATCACCGGGTGACCCTGCTTGCGCAGATAGCGCAGGACCTCGGTGATCGAATAGCAGTCGGCCAGGGCGTTGTGCTCGCGGTCCACTGTGCCCGTCAGGCCGGCGGCGAACGACAGCCGGCCCGCCGACTCGGCTCGGGTGGCCGGGAGCAGGGTGTTGACGTACGGGCGGATGTTGATGAACGGGGGCAGGCTCCGCTTGGGTGCGCTGCCCCCGGGGACCTGCAGGACGAGGTTTTCGCCGACAACGACCATGTCATTGCCGTACGAGAGAACGTAGTTGTCGTCGCAGAAATCGAGGAACTCGTCGAGGGCCGTCAGGAACGGGACGCCGTGCGTGTCGACGTCGGCCTGGCTGATGCCGGTCAGCTCCTGGAAGAACGGCGACAACTCCGGGTTGCGGACCGGGCGCACCAGCCGGTCGAACTCGCCCTCGACCTCGAGACCGGTGGAGTCGAGCCGCAGCGCGCCGAACTGCACGATCTCGCGGAACTCGCCGGCCCCGGACCAGCCCCGATCCTGCGCACCGTCCCAGGTAGTGAACTCCAGGTCAAAGACGATGATCACGGCTCGACGCTACTGGATCTTTCTGGTCCGCCTCATCTTTCTGGTCCGCCTCAATTTGTCAGCCGAGACACTTCCGGACCGCGACCGAATAGGCCGGATCGCTGGTCGCCTCGCCCACAGCCTGATATTTGGCGCCCGCGAAACCCCAGCCGCCGCGCGCCCCGGTCGACGAGGCCACCCGATAGAGGACCCGGCCGTCCGTGCAACCGAGCGCCGGCACCACCTGCACCCGGCCACCGGCGCCGCCGCAGGTCCCGTTGAACCCCTTGGCGATCAGTTGCCCGTTCCGGAAGATCTGGGCGCAGGTCGCGATTCGTTCTGCGCTCGCCGGTTCGGCCACTGCCTTTCCGGGCGGCGGCTCCCCGGCCGCGTCGATCGGCAGGAAGATGCCCTGGTCGGCGCAGGCGGATTCCAGCCCGAGCACCTGGGTGACCAGCGGTTGCGCGTACAGGAGGCTGTCCTTGCCCTCGGTCTGTGACATGCGCCAGGCGATGTCCATCACCCTGGTGCCGTGCTCCCGCAGGTCTTCGTGCCGCGAGTCGGCGAACACCTGCCGCGCGCGGCGATACTCGTCCTCGGTCATCGGCTTGCCCTTGGCCGGGTCAATCCGGAACGTCGTGGATCCGCCCCGCATCGCCTCGCAGGCGCCGACCCCCGAATCCTCGAGGATCATCCCGCGGTCGTACGCCGTCCACACCCCGCCGCCGAGCACGAGCACGGCCAGCAGGAGCACAGCGTAGGGCCACCGGGGTGTCTTGCTCGCCGGCTCGGGTTCGTCCCCGATCGGCGGCACACCACCGTCCTTCATCTTGCCCCCAACGCCGGAAGCGCCGGAAATCGGCCGCACCGAAACCCAACGACACTCCCCGACACCGCGCAGTGGCCCGATCAGATATTCACGGCCGCCGATCATCCGAGGGCACCCCCAAACCTGGGTGGCCGTCGCGATGCATTACTGGGCGCGGTTTCTCCGATGGCGTGACAGCAGTTCCTCCAGGGCGCGCAACTCCGTCTCGAGAGCGGTGCGCCCGCCGGGAGTGATGGCGAGCCAGGTTCGCGGGCGGCGTCCCTCGTGCCCCTTGGTCACCTCGACGAGGCCCGCTCCCTCGAGGACCGCGAGGTGCCGCGACAGGTTGCCGCCGGTCAAGTTGAGCGTGTCCCGCAGGTAGGTGAAATCGACGCGCTCCGCTTCCGCGCAGATAGTCAGAATCCCCAGCCGGTGCCGCTGGTGGACGGTGTCGTCGAGAACGTTGGTGGGATGCGGGCGATCATCGGCCTCGGTGGCGTCGGACGGGATCACGAGGCCTTCCGGCGCGCCCGCCCCGCAGCGGTGGCGCCGGCGACGATCAGGACCAGAGCAGGCAGTAGCACGGTCGGAACGTACCCCCACCGGGGAAAGGCGTCGCCGAAGGGCACCAGGTTCACGTACGCCACCGAAGCCACCAGCAGGACGGCCAGAGTCGCCGCCGTCACGGTCAGCAGGCCGCTGCGTTCGACGCGGGCCAGCACCAGCACGCCGACCGCGATCACCAGGATCGGGATGAGGCCGAGGTTGAGCAATGCGTACACCGGGCGTAGCAGGAATCGGGCCGCCTCCGACACCGATGTGGACGTGCCGGTGGCCAGCCATTGGAGCACCGGGCCGAGCACCAGGCCGCCGACGACTCCGGCCACCCCGGCCACGAGATATTTCCGGGTCGAGGTCTGAACGCCGACCTTGAGCGCGTGCCGGCGATGCCACCACAGCGTGCCGACATAGCCCAGAATCAGGGCGGCCAGCCAGTACCAGCCGAGGGCGCCGGAACGCTCCAGCAGATCGCCACCGAGGCCGGCCAGGGGCGGGTTTCCGGCCGGGGCCCGCAGAGCGTCCGGCCCGGTGGAGTCGAGATAGAGCGGCGTTGCCGCCAGCGCCAGGATCCCGAAGGCCAGCAACGGAACGCCGTACGCCCGCCGATCCCTTCGCACCGTGCGCCGA
This sequence comes from Actinoplanes sp. NPDC021490, assembly GCF_055562135.1. Taxonomy (NCBI): domain Bacteria; kingdom Bacillati; phylum Actinomycetota; class Actinomycetes; order Micromonosporales; family Micromonosporaceae; genus Actinoplanes; species Actinoplanes sp. NPDC021490. The sequence goes on along the minus strand of NZ_JBVHFW010000001.1, from coordinate 904,491 downwards.
AGCTCCGCAAGCTGATCCAGCAGAGCCGCCGGCTGCGTGGCGCCGGCTTCGGAAGCCTCGGTCATCGCACACCTCCGCGTGTGTAGTGCACACAAGTTTGCATTACCAACAAGATGAGCACAAGGAGGCCACTGCGGCGCATCGGAGGGCGAACGAAAAAAGCGCCCGAACAATGTCCGAGCGCTCTACAAGGGTGGAGCTGAGGGGACTCGAACCCCTGACCCCCACACTGCCAGGGGGTCATCGTCGATCTTGGTTGAGCTGCAAGTACCTCACCTGGCCATACTCGGTTGGATTTGCCGCAGTTCCCCGCCACGTCCCGCCGATGACCGGCCGTCCTGGCACGAATCTGGCACGCGGCGAACCTTCCGACGCTTCCGTGTCAAGGTTTGGCACGGCGGCCGACTCGTCTCAAAGGAACGATTATCGAGCGCCGTGCCGACCCGCCTCACCAGCTCCCCCGGATAGAAAAATCGCGCCGGGCCAGCTCCAGTCAAGAAAGCCCAAGCCAAGACTTGATCAAGTCGTACACAGTGTTGACTAGCAAGCCCATTAGAAACTGACCGTAGGGATTACCGAGAAAACTCTTCAGCGTGTCGAACGTGAACCTTGACTGAGCAATCTTGGCCCGAAATGTGCTGAGTTCAGAGCTCAGGGTGAACGCGACACCATTGCTGGAAGTTCTGGATGGCCTTGAAGAATCTGGGGCTTCTGTACCTAGTCATAGCCTGCCCCTCTCGTGATGATCCCCGCTGGAAGTGTGTGCTTTGGCTTCTACACGTTGTGCCGAGCTAGCCGGTTCACTCATTGACAAAGATCTTGAAACTTACGTCGTTAGGGATCATCCCCGCGCTGCCGGACTCCGGCACGGACCCCTTGTCCGACTCCTTGACCCCCAGGCAACTTATGATCTTGAATGAGCTTGGTCAACAGGTCGAGGACCTGCGCTCATGAGTCCGCAGTGGTCCACGGGCGTCCGGCGTCGTTGCTGGCGATTGTCACCCAGTTAGACACTCACGCCACAGGGACATTGGGCGTCGACATCAAACTTGGGCCGGCAGACTAGCCACCCGAACCGCTGCAACCGTGGTTGATTAACTACCATGAGTGTCTACGAGGACATAGCTGCAGAGACAGCCGGCCGGGCCGCCGGGCAGTCTGGCGAGGACATGCAGACAGACGCGATCGGCGAAGGACTCGCGGCAGTGGCCTACGCCCTGCTCGAAGTTGCTCGTGCGATCCAAGAGTTGGCCTCAGCCACTAAGGCGCGGTCTTGAGTCTCGGGCCCGTTTGCCGCACCTCGCGGCCATGCAACAACTAACGCGGCGTCGACAGGACCGCACTTTTGCCGCATGGGCGCCCTTTCCGTATCAAGGTTGCGATCTTTTCCAGGAGGCAGCACGCTGCTGGGGTGACCGAGACCGTATCAGCATTGATCGACACACCGACCACGAAGAGGCTCGGAATCCCCGTCAGTGCCGCCTGTTACCGATTTGTAGAGAACAGTCAAGACATGAGGGATTTCTACGCCCTTCATCAAGCGGTAAGCAAGGCAGGCGTCCCGGTCATATCTAAGAAGATGCATGTGGTAAACAAAGCCGTTATTGTGCTTATTTCCGCCATGTGGGAGGCCTATTGTGAGGACCTGGCCGACGAGAGCCTTACCACCCTGGTCAAGTTCGCCCCAAGTTGGAAGAATCTTCCGGAACCGCTCCTGAAGAGCGTCACGAAGGACCTTAGGGGAATGGGCGACCTCGGCCCCTGGATACTGGCCGATGATGGGTGGCGAGACTATCTTATCGCCCGGCAGCCCAAGCTTATGCAAAAAAGAAATTATTCATTTGCTACGCCCAAGTCAGAACAGGTCAATAGGCTCTTTTTGGATTCCGTCGGAATAGTCAATATTTCCGATAGCTGGGAATTGCCGTACAGCCCGGATCGGTCCAAGCGCACCCTTGACCAATACATCGATATGCGCAATGTAATCGCACACCGCTACTCGCCGGGGCAGGCAGTAGTGAAGAAGAATGTTCGCGAGTTCTACAATTTGATAGCTTACTTGGTCGCTCAAACCGATGCCGCAGTCGGCGAAGTGATTGAGCAGGTCACTGGCGAGAGCAGGTGGGCAGATCGCGCCGACACCGGGGTTGCCATTTAGGAGACTGCCCGGTGTCAAGGCATGGTTGACATGGCACTGTTCCGACCTTGAGCGCTACGCCCAACCCGGCCCTACCGGCCGCGTCTTTGTCGGCCCGCACGGGGGCATACCTCTTCGCCGCAACTTCAACCGGATCTGGCATGCCGCGCTCAAAAGGCCAGAATCCCGAAGGAGACCGACCTCCACCTCCACGACCTTCGCCGCACAGGGAGCATCTGGCTGCGCAGAGCGGCGCGACGCACAAAGAGTTGATGGCACGCATCGGTCATTCCAGCACCCGGGCGGCGATGATCTACCAGCACGCGAGTCGTGCCCGAGATGAAGCCATCGCTACCGCGCTCAACCTGCTGATCGTGGAAGCGCGCACCAAGGGCAACGAGTGATCTGGCATGTATCTGGCACAAAGGGAAAGGCCCGGACCGAGGTCCGGGCCATATCTCCTGGTGGAGCTGAGGGGACTCGAACCCCTGACCCCCACACTGCCAGTGTGGTGCGCTACCAGCTGCGCCACAGCCCCTTGCCGTCCCCGGTTCGCCCGGGCACGGAAGAAATACTACACACCTCCGAGCCGCCCCCGAAGGGACCCCCTCAGTTCGCGAGGGGCAGGCCCGGGCCGGCTCAGTTGAGGGCCGGGTCGGGCGGGAAGTGGGCCACCGCGGCCAGGATGTCGCCCTGGCGGCGCAGGACCATGGCCCACAGGTCGTCGGGGCGGGTCATGAACGGGTCGCCGGGCAGGGCGTCGAGCAGGAACCAGGAGCCGGAGGCGATCTCCTCCTCCAGCTGGCCCGCGGACCAGCCGGAGTAGCCGGCGAACACGCGGATGCCGGCGACGCTCTCGCGCAGGCGTTCCGGGTCGGCCGAGAGGTCGACCGTGCCGACCGCGCCCGAGACCTGGTGGAAGCCGGACACCCGCTTTTTCACCTCGGGGCGGGTGCGGGCCAGGCAGATCGCCGACTCGGGCTGCACCGGGCCGCCCTCGAAGAGCACGGCCGGATCGCCGGCCAGCTCGCCCCAGCCGCCCAGCACGTCGGCGACCGGCACCTCGGTTGCGCGGTTCAGCACCACGCCGAGAGCGCCGCCCGTCTCGTGGGCGACCAGCAGCACGACCGTACGGTCGAAATTCGGATCTTTGAGGGTTGGTGTCGCCACCAGGAGCCGGCCGGTCATCGACTCCATCGACCGGCCTCCGATCCGCTGGCCCTCGCTATACATACGCCGTCCCCAGCAACGCCATGCTTGGCACATTAGCCCGAGATTCGGGCCCCCGATAAGGTCTGCCCATGAACCCAGCGGCCGAGATCGGCGTCATCGGCGGATCGGGCCTCTATGCCCTCCTGGACGGCGCCTCCGAGCACGAGGTGTCCACGCCCTACGGTGCGCCCTCCGATCCGATCACTGTCGCCCAGGTGGGTGACCGTCGCGTGGCGTTCCTGCCGCGGCACGGGCGCGATCACCGCTACCCGCCGCACAAGATTCCCTACCAGGCCAATCTCTGGGCGCTGCGCGCTTTGGGCGTACGGCAGATCGTGGCGCCCTGCGCCGTCGGGGGTCTGCGTCCCGAGCTCGGCCCGGGCACGTTCGTGGTGCCCGACCAGCTGATCGACCGTACGAGCGGGCGCGCGCAGACGTACTACGACACCGGCGCCGTGCACGTGAATTTCGCCGATCCGTATTGCTCGCACGGCCGGCGCGCCGTGCTGGCCGCGGCCGAGCCGGTCGCCGCGGTCGACGGCGGCACGATGGTTGTGGTCGAGGGGCCGCGTTTCTCGACCCGGGCCGAGTCCCGCTGGTTTACGGCGATCGGCGGCGCGGTCGTCAACATGACCGGTCATCCCGAGGCGGTGCTGGCCCGCGAGCTGGGGCTCTGCTACACGTCGATCGCGCTGGTCACCGACCTGGACGCGGGGGTCGAGGGCGAGCACGGCGTCACCCAGGAGGAGGTCTTCGGGGTGTTCGCCGAGAACACGGCGCGGCTGCGGGGCGTACTGCTGGATGCTGTGACCCGGCTGCCGCGGGAGCGGACGTGCCCGTGCGCGTCGGCGCTGGACGGTCTGAAGTTGCCGATCGAGCTGCCCTGAAAAGCGCTCGAAAGTGTCACAGGGCCCCGATAGCGTCCGGGCCATGGACGACGCCGACGGTTACTTCGATGAAGCAGTTGCCCGTACGTATGACGACGCGACCGGCACGGAGTTCGACCCGCTGGTGGTCGCGCAGACCGTTGACGTTCTAGCCGATCTGGCGACCGGCGGCAGCGCGCTCGAGTTCGCGATCGGCACCGGGCGTGTCGCCGTCCCGCTGGCCGAGCGGGGCGTCTCCGTGCGCGGCATCGACATGTCGCGCGCGATGGTCGCCCGCCTGCACGCCAAGTCGCCGGGCCTCGAGGCGGCGATCGGCGACTTCACGACGACGCGGGTCGAGGGCCGCTTCGATCTGGTCTACCTCGTCTTCAACACGATCATGAACGTGACCACGCAGGACGCGCAGGTCGACTGTTTCGTCAACGCCGCCGCCCATCTGCGCCCCGGCGGCCGGTTCCTGGTCGAGGTCATGATCCCCGAACTGAGGAAGTTGCCGGCCGGCCAGACGCTGGTGCCGTTCACGGTGACGCCGTCGCGCTGGGGCTTCGACAGCTACGAGGTCGCCACCCAGGGCATGGCCTCCAATTACGTGAGCCTGCACGAGGACGGCCGCGGCGAGTTCTGGTCGGTGCCGTTCCGCTATCTGTGGCCGGCCGAGATGGACCTGATGGCCCGGATAGCCGGGCTGCGGCCGGAGCACCGCTGGGACTCGTGGGCCCGCACCCCGTTCACCAACGAGAGCGGCAAGATCATTGCCACCTGGGTCAAGCCATGACCTCGTCGAGGTAATCGCCCAGCTGCCCGACCATCTCCGCCGGTGTCAGGTGGCCGGCCAGCACGTGCAGGCTCAGCCCGTCGACCACGGCGTGCAGGCGCCGCGCGGTCGCCTCGACGTCCCCGTCCGGGGTCAGGCCGGCCGCGAGGTTCCGGCACAACTCGTACATCAGCGTGAACTGCTTCTTTTGCACCTCGGCCAGCGCGGGGTCGCCGAGACCGAGCGCGAGGAACGAGAAGGCGATCGTCGCCTCGGCCTTGCGTCGCTCGTCCACCGGCATGGTCTCCAGCAAGATCTGCAACACCGCTTCCCGTACGCCCTCCGCCTGCGGCATCTGTTCGATGCGCTCGGTGACCTGGTCGATGACCTGCTCGCAAGCGAAGGCCAGCAGCTCGCCGCGGGTCGCGAAGTAGTGCCGCAGCGCGCCCGACGACCAGCCCGATTCGGCGGCGACCGAGCGGATCGACACGTCGGCCACCCCGTCGCGCGCGATGACGCGCCCGACCGCGGCGGCCAGCTCTCTACGGCGTACGGCATGGTCGACGATTTTTGGCACACCCGATCATCGCACGACTGTGTTACAAAGGTTATGGCACAATCGTGTTTTTTAACTGGACGGGGGCAGCCATGATCGTCGCGATCGTCGCCTGCGAGATCGGCTTCTGGGTTCTGCTCGTCGCCGGGCTGGCCGCGCGCTACCTGCTGAAGGCACGGGCCCTCAGCGCGGCCCTGCTCGTGTCGGTGCCGCTGGTCGACGTGGCGCTGCTGGCCTTCTCGGTGTTCGACCTGCGGCGCGGCGGCGAGGCCGAACTGGCGCATGCGCTCGCCGCCGTCTATCTGGGCGTGTCGGTCGCGTTCGGCCATCGCATGCTGAGCTGGGCCGACCAGCGGTTCGCCCACCGTTTCGCGGGCGGGCCGCCGCCGGTCAAGCCACCCCGGGGCGGCCGCGAACACGCCGCGTACGAGCGCCGCATGTGGCTTCGGCACCTTCTCGCGTACGGGATCGCGGGTCTGATCCTCGGCCTTTTCGCGTTGCTAGTCGGCGATCCGAGCCGGACCAGCGGGCTGTGGGGCGTGGTCTGGGTGTGGACGATCGTGCTGGTCATCGACGGGATCGTCGCGTTCAGCTACACGTTCGTGCGCCGGCCCATCTCGCCGGCGAAGGACCGCTGAGCTTCCTGCATGATCCGCAGTTCCTCCGGGTCTTCGAAAGCGGTCAGATCGGGTTCCGCGAGGTGCGTCTGCACCCACCAGATGTTGCCGACCGGATCGCGCAGGCGTCCGCCGCGGTCGCCGACGATGCGCGAGGTGAAAGGCTCGGTCACCACCGCGGCCCCGGCCCCGACCGCCCGCGCGAACGTCTCGTCGACATCCTCCACATAGACCGACAACAATGCTGGCATATCCGGCCAATCCGGATCCGCATCGAACGCCATCACCACCGAATTGCCGATAGTGACTTCGGAGTGACCGATTGTTCCGTCCGGATTGAACACTTTCCGGGCGGGCTCGGTCACGAAAGCCGCCTCGACGAAAGCGAGGAACCGCTCGGCCCCCTTGGCTGCCACATAGGGAGTCACCGCGTGCTTACCCTCGGGAATCTTCATGGACCGAGTATTGCCGCTGTAGCGGTCATTTTCCGACCGCTGTTGCCTTCCGGGTCGCGGTGCGCCAATGTGTTCCGAGCAATCTTCCGTGCAGGCGGCGAAAGGGACGCTCGTGAATCGGCTCTGGAGCCGGGTTTCGGTACGCGCCGTGTCGGTCGGACTACTGGTGGCGGGCCTCATCGGGGGCATCTACCTGGGCCAGGACTGGCAATCCGAGCCCGTCGAGACGTCGATCGCCAACGCCGCGCAGGCCGACCTCGACATGCGGCTGCTCAAGCAGCACCAGAGCCAGAACGCCGCCGCCCGGGCCTGGCAGCGTCAGGCCGAGGGCGCCGCCGCCGCCAAGGCCGCCACCGCCGCCCGGGCCGCCGCCGGCCGGGCCCACAAACTCGAGACGAAGGTGGCCGCCCAGAAGAAGGCCGCCGCCGAGCGCAAGAAGGAGGAGGCGAGCGGCCCCGTCCCGTACAGCGGCCCGATTCCGTCCTCCTGCAACGAATACTCCGGAAGCCGCAAAATCGGCTGCGCCCTGATGCTCGACAAGGGCTTCCCGATCGCCGAGTTCCCCTGTCTCGACAAGCTGTGGAAGCACGAGAGCGGCTGGAACTACAAGGCCGAAAACAAGAGCTCGGGCGCGTACGGAATCCCGCAGGCCCTGCCCGGAAAGAAAATGGCCTCGGCCGGCGACGACTGGAAGACCAACCCGGCCACGCAGATCAAGTGGGGCCTGGGCTACGTGAAGGGCCGCTACGACACCCCGTGCGGGGCGTGGGGCCACTTCCAGGACAACGGCAACTACTGAATCGCCTCATCTCAGGGCTCCCGGTTGACTTGTCGCAATCCTTGTCTCACTATCTTGGGACAAGACTTGCGACAAGCCGGGAGGCAGTCATGCCGCGGAAGGTGCGTCCGACAGAGCTCGAGATAGCCCGTCTGTGGCTGGCCGCGCGCGGCCTGGCCGACGTCACGCCGACACCGATGCTGGCGGCGCGCCTGTCGGTGCGGCGACGCGCGCGGGTGGCCGCGGCCCTCCTCCCGGCCGCGTTCCTCTGCGCAACCGCCCTCGTCTACGTCTCCGCCCTGCCGATCCGCCCTACGGATGACGGGTTCGGGACGCAGGGGCGCGCGGCACTGGTGGCGCTGACTGCCCTGGTGGCCGGGTTGGTGCTGGGTCTGTCGCTGGTGGACCGGTGGGTGCGCCGGGTCGACCAGCAGGCCGGCGCGGAGTTGCCGCGACGGGCGACCCATTCCGTACGGCCCGGCTGGCGAACCGTGCTCGGCGTGCCGCGGGCCGCGCTGCTGGCGGTCACGTACGCGGGCGCCGCAGTGCTGGCGATCGCGGCCTTGACCATGCGGGACGGCGCCGAAAGATACGCGGCGGTCATCCTGCTCATCGGCCTGTGCGGGGTCGCGGTCGGTACGGCCGTCCAACTGCGCCACGTGCTCACCCACCCGGTGGTGGCCGACGACGAGGGCACGCTGAAGGCCGACTTCCTCATGCGTGTCGAGGACGCCCGCGAGGTGGCCGTACCGACCGTGGTGTGGTCCTTGCCGGTCGTTTCGGTGTTCGACACCGGGCTCGATCCGTGGAACACGGGCTGGCTCGTCTTCATCGTCCTGAGCGTCATCGCGCTGGCTCTGATCACGGCCGGGCAGGCGCGGGGTGTCCTGGCCGCCCAGCACGGCCCCGACGCTCGGTGAACCGCATGATCGTCATCGACTCGGCCTCGCCCGTCCCGCCGTTCGAGCAACTCCGCGCCCAGCTGGCCGGGCAGATCCAGGAACGCACGCTGGCCGTGGGCACTCGGCTGCCGACCATCCGCCGCCTGGCCGCGGACCTCGGCTTGGCGGTCAACACGGTCGGCCGGGCCTACCGGGAGTTGGAGGAGGCGGGGCTGATCGAGACCCGCGGCGCGGCCGGCTCCTTCGTGTCCGCGGCCGGCGAGCAGGGACGCGAACGCGCCCGCCGCGCCGCCGCCGAGTACGCCGCCGTCATCGCCGCAATCGGCATCGACACCACCGAGGCCGTCCGCATCGTCCAGGCGGCGCTGACCCGGGGCGTTCCCGAGGCCAGCTGAACGAGTTCAGCGTGTGCCGCCGAAGGCCGCGGGGACCAGGTCCGCCCGAGGTTCGCCGCTTGCACCGGCAAAGCCAAAACCACGCTCTACCGCAGATGGGCGACGAAAGAGGACCTCGTCCTGGCCGCGCTCCGAGCCGCCGGCCGGCCACCGGAATCCGATCAGCTGCCGGATCTCGGCTCCCTCCGATCGGACCTGCTGGCGATGGTCGACTCTCCGTGGCTCGGCGGACCCGACCGGCGACTCGCGATCTTCGCCGGCCTGGTCCCGGCCACCCGCACGTCGCAGCGGCTGGCCGACGCCGTACGCACGGAAGTGATCGACCCGTACGTCGAGGTCTACCGCCGCCTGCTGCACCGCGCGATCGACAGGGGCGAGGTCTCCGCCAACTTCGCGGCGAGCGTCCCGGTCCTGGCCGAGGTGATCCCCGCGATGAGTACGCACCGCCTGAGCGCCGGCCGCGGACCGGTGCGTCGAGACTTCTTCGTCTCGGTGGTGGACGACGTCGTGCTCGCCGCCCCTCCACTTACCGGCGCGGTGAGCCGCCGGCCCGTTCAGACCTGGAAGCCGACGACCAGCGCCCGCAGTTCCTCGCTCGTGCGGGCCAGATCGTCGGTGCTACGCCGGGAAGCCGCGACCGCCGACGCCGTGACTCCCGCCGACGACGCCACACCGGCGATGTTCGTCGCGATCTCGGAGCTGCTGTCGGCCACCTCGGCGACGCTGCGACCCATCTCGCCGGCCGTCGCGGTCTGCTCCTCGACCGCGGCCGCGATCACCGTCTGCAGGTCGCTGATCCGCCTCACCAAGTTGCCGATCCCGTCGACCGCGACCCCCGCCGCCTCGCCGGCCCCCTTGGCGATCTCTTCGATGGCGAGTGTCATCTCAGAGCTGCCGGCTTTCAGCGTACGAACGTTGCGGGACACATTCGCGGCGGCGTGCGAGACAACCTCGGCCCGCGCGTCGGTCGCCGTGCTCGAAGCGTCAATCTGCGCGGACACTTCCGCCAGTCCCTTCGCCGCGTCGGCCAGCGTCACGGCGTGCCCGTTGATGGCGGCAACGGTGCCGCCGAGGGACGCCGCGGTCCGGTCGAGCGCCTCACCGAGCACCCCAGCTCGTCCTTGCGGCGCAGTCCGACCCGGGTAGTGAGGTCGCCGCCCGCCAGCCGGTTGAGGGCGCCGACGACGACAGCCAGCGGCCGGACCACGGAACGCGTCACCAACACGCCCATGATCACGGCAAGCAACACGGCAAGAAACAGCGCACCACCGAGCACCCGTACGCCGGTGTCACGCACCCGCTCCACTTCGGCCTGCAATGCCGTCACCCGGCCGTCGACCGACTTCTCCAACTCCGCCGTGATGTCGAGCACCACACCGTACGAGGTGGGCGCATCACCGCCGTTGATGCCGGCCATCGCCTTGGCCCGCGCCGACCGGGTGTCCTGCGCCAGCCAGCCCATGACGGTGTCATCCCACCGAAAGAAGTCGTCCCAGGCCGGCCCCAGCTTGGCGAAGACCGCCTTCTCGCTCTCGGTCATCGCATTGACGTCCGATGGTCTTGTCGGCAGCTGAAGCGCTCTAGCTCCACTGAGAAGCGAGCGCTGCGCAGGCCGACCACCCACCAAGCGCAACACGCCGCACCGTGGGGTTTCAGGGGGCTCGGCCCCCTGAGCCGGAATACCGAAACGGCCCCCTGTTCGCGCTTTCCGCGAACAGGGGGCCGCCATACCGTGGAGGTGCCGGGAATCGAACCCGGGTCCTTCGTCGCTTTGTCAGGGCTTCTCCGAGCGCAGCTCACTGTGCCTCTACTCGGCCCCTGGAATCACGTGAGCAAGTTCCTGTGACGGGCCCAGTCGCTGATTAATCTCGCCGCAAGGTCCCCGCGACCGGGACCTGTTGGCCAACCTCCTAGCTGATGCCGGAAATCCGGGACGGAGGTACTCCCGGTCCGACAGATTTAGCTACTCGCCTCAGGCGGCGAGTGCGAAATCGTTGCGCTTAGTATCGGCGCTTATTGTTTTCCGACGACCGATTCTCGAGACGACGTCGGCTTCCTCGGCTCGCTTCCCCTGTCTCCACATTCGAAGTCGAAACCAGTCACCCCCTGGTCAAAACACAACTGTGCCATCCTACCTGACGCTGCAGGAACCGCCCAAGGCATTACAGCCCGACGGGCGGACCTTGCCCCGGGCGCTCGCCGACGTCTGGAAGCCGAACGAGGCGCGGGCGCCGGGGGCCAGCGTTCCGCCCTTGAAAACGATGCTGTCGCCCTGTTGATTCCCGCGGGCGTTCCACACGCCGCGCAGCGAGAGGTTGCGCAGGCCGGAGTGGCTGACCGTGACCTGCCACTCGACGGGGCGGTCGCCCTCGTTGACGACCCGGACGGCCGCGACGTAGCCCTCGTCCCAGCTTGCGCCGACCGTGAGCGTGGCTTCGATGTCGACCCGAGGGGCGGGTGGCTTCGTCGTCTTGGTCACCGCGGGCTTGGAGGTGCGACGCGGGGCCGGCTTGGTGGTGGTGCGCTCGGGAGACGGCGTACGGGATGGGGAAGCGGACGGCGTGGGCGCAACCACAGGCGAGGGCGGCGCGAGGGTGGCCCGGGTCACGGACGGCAGCACCACTGTGGGGGCCTTGGACGCCTCGGCCGGCCCGACGGCCCGCGCCGCGATCCAGACGACCAGGAGCACCAGGATCGCGACGGCGAAACTGAGGATGAACCTGGCCGTCCCGAACACGCGGACGGAGTGCTTGGCTGCCAACTTGCGTCCTCCCCCAAATGAGCCGGCGGGGAAGACTACCTGTCAGCCCATGCCCTTGGCACGCCGGCCGAGGGAGCGGTTGATCTCCTTCTGGGCGTCACGACTGGCCAGGTCCTGGCGCTTGTCGTAGCTCTTCTTGCCCTTGGCCAGGCCGATTTCGACCTTGGCGTACCCGTTGTGGAAATAGACCTGGAGGGGCACCAGCGTCACGCCGTCGTCGCGCAGCTTGTTGCGCATCTTGGCGATCTCTTCGCGGTTCAGCAGCAGCTTGCGTACGCGCCGAGGCTCGTGGTTGGTCCAGGTGCCCTGGGTGTATTCCGGGATGTGCATCCCGTGGAGGAAGATCTCGCCGTTGTGCTCGTGGCCGAACGCGTCGACCAGCGAGGCCCGCCCGGCCCGCAACGACTTGACCTCGGTGCCGGTGAGCACCATGCCCGCCTCGTACGTGTCGGAGACGGCGTAGTCGTGGTAGGCCTTGCGGTTGGAGGCGACGACCTTGCGACCTTGTTCGCGTGGCATGTCGCCGGAACCCCCTGTGAATGAGTGATGGAACGCCGCAATGTTACTCGGGGTTCAACACAGACAGGGCGGCAGATAGTTCAGCGGATTGCGAGGCGATCCGTTGAAGCGGGTCTCGAAGTGCAGATGGTTGCCGGTGGAGGCGCCAGTTGTGCCGACCAGCCCGATGACCTCGCCGCGGCGTACGTGCTCGCCGACGTCGACGAGGAACGCCGATTGATGGCCGTAGCAGGTCTGGAAGCCGACGCCGCTGATCCGTCCGTGGCTGATGCAGGTGTAGCGGCCGTAGCCGCCGGCCCAGCCGGCCCGGATCACGCGGCCCGCGGCGGCCGCGCGGATGGGGGTGCCGCCGCCCGCCGCGATGTCCATGCCGGCGTGCAGTTGCCACACCCGGTAGTACGGGTCGTATCGCCATCCGTAGTCGCTGGATTTCCAGCCGTTGACCGGCATGAGCAGCCGGCCACCGCCGTACCGGCCTTCGCCGGACTTGGCCGAGTAGCCGCGCAGGGCCGCCTCGATCCGGGCCTCCTCGGCCTTGGCCGCCCGATACTGGGCGAGCACGGTCGCGCGCTGGGCGTTGGCCGACTGGAGCGCGGCCGCCCGGGTCCGGGCCAGCTGGGCGAGGGCCTCGCGGGCCTGTACGGCGGCGGCCTGGGCGGATCGCGCGGCGTTCAGGCGGTCGCGGGCGTCGGCCTCGGCGTCCTCGGCGGCGCGCTTGGCCAGTCCGGCCCGGTCCTGTTCCGTACGGGCCTCGCGCCGCGCCTCCACCAGCACGGCGACGTCCCGCTGCTGGCTGCGCATGATCTGGTCGACGATGCTGAGCCGGTCCATCATGTCGGCCGGGCCGCTCGCGTCGACGAGCACGTTGAGCCGCACGATGTCGCTGCCCATGTAGGTGGCGGTGGCGATCTCGTCGACCCGGTCGCGAGCGGCCGAGACCTGGTCCCGCGCGTTCTGGAAACGCCCAGCGACCTTCGCGTACGCCTCCCGGGCCGCCTTGGCCTTGCGGTCGGCCGTCTTGGAGGCGGCCAGTGCGGCGGCCACCGCCCCGCGTGAGGTGGCGACCTTCTTCTGCGCGGCGGGCATCGCAGCCGTTGCCGTCTCGAGCCGCCGGGCGGCCGCGCGGGCGACGTCGGTGGCGTGTTCGAGGACGGCCTCGGCGCGCTGCACGGCCCGGCCGGCGCGCTTGGCGGCGTCGTCGCCCGGGTCGGCCCGGGCCGGGTGTGGCGCGAGGAGCAGGGCAGCGCAAACCAGCAGAAGGGCACTCTTCCGGCTATGTCGGCGTTTGGACCACACGAGAGCACCGTAACGCGCCCTAACCGGTCTTAACTCCTAAAACGCCCAACGGCCGCATCCTCGCGTGGAGGATGCGGCCGTGGTGTGAGTTCAGCGGCGCGGGCGTCAGACCTTCAGGTAGAAGCGCAGCGTCACCCAGGCGGTGACCGCGCTGACCAGGGCGCCGACGCCGGCGAGCAGCGGCAGCATAAGCCACACGTTGCCGTTGTCGATCGGCGTCAGGATGGTCGTGAGCGCCTGAAGCTTGTTGTCGAACAGCACGATCTTGCTGATGAACAGGGCGACGAAGCCCAGCAGCGCGCCGATGAGACCGGCGACCACCGCCTCGAGCACGAACGGCGCCTGGATGAACCAGTTCGACGCACCCACCAGCTTCATGACGGCGACCTCGCGCCGCTTGCTGTACGCGGCGACCTGGATGGTGTTTCCCACGAGGAGCAGCGCGGCCAACGCCATCACCCCCGCGACCACCAGCGCACCGACCTGGATGGCGTTGAAGATGTTGAACACGCGGTCGAGCAGCGCACGCTGGTCGATGATGTCCTGGATCCCCTGCATGCCCTTCATCTGATCGGTGAAGGTCTTGTACGTCTCGGGATTCTTCAGCTTCACCCGGAACGACTCGGGCAGGCTGTTCGGGCCGACCGAGTTGACGAACTCGGGCGAGTCCTTCCAGAGCTGCTTGAACCGCTCCAGCGCCTGCTCGCGAGTCTCGTACGTGCGGTCGGCGACCAGGGGGTTGGACGCGATCGCCGATTCGATCTGCTGACGCTGGCCGTCGGTGACGTCCGTGCGCAGGAAGATCGAGACCTCGATCTCGCCGTAGTAGTAGTTCTTCATCTGGTCGACCTGCATATACAGCAGCACGCTAGCGCCCAGCATGGTCAGCGAGACCGACATGGTGATGATCATGGCGACCGTCATCGTGACGTTTCGCCACAGGCCCACCAGGACCTCGTTGAGGACGTACTTCAAGCGCATCGGGGGGTTCCTTCCGGGACTCCGCGCAATTCTTCTTCAGTCGGGGGTGGAGGCGGAGCTCAGCCGTAGACGCCGCGAGCCTGGTCGCGCACGATGCGGCCACTCTCGATCTCGATGACGCGCCGGCGCATCTGGTTGACGATGTTGGAGTCGTGCGTGACCATCACGACCGTCGTGCCGGTCCGGTTGATCCGGTCGAGCAGTCGCATGATCTCGATCGACGTGTCGGGGTCGAGGTTTCCGGTGGGCTCGTCGGCCAGCAGGATCAGCGGGCGGTTGACGAAAGCCCGGGCAACCGCGACACGCTGCTGCTCACCACCGGAGAGCTCGTGCGGGTAGCGGTGCTCCTTGCCACCCAGGCCGACCAGCTCGAGAACCTCGGGCACGACCCGCCGGGACACGGCCTTGGTCTTGCCGATGACCTCCAGGGCGAAGGCCACGTTCTCGTACGCGGTGCGGTTGGGCAGCAGGCGGAAGTCCTGGAACACGCAGCCGATCGAGCGGCGGAAGTGGGGAATCTTCCAGGAGCGGATCGAGGTCACGTCCTTGGCGTTGACCATCACCTTGCCCTGGGTCGGAGCGACCTCGTGCAGGAGAAGCTTGATGATCGTCGACTTGCCGGAACCGGAGGGGCCGATGAAGAAGACGAACTCACCCTTCTCGATCCCGACGCTGACCTCGTCCAGCGACGGGCGAGACGCCTTGGGGTACGTCTTCGTCACGTTCTCGAGCTGAATCACGGGAACGGAGTCTACGCGGTGTAACGAAAACGCCAACCCCGCCGGGTCCGCCATTCTGCGCATCTGGTGAAGAAACCTGGCCGCCGGGCGGCGCCGGCCCACCGTTCGTCCGGGGGCCGTCGCCGTCCGTAAACGATCTTGCCGGACGTTACGCCGAAGCGGCCTTCTCGGTCTGCTTGCGCCACCGGATGCCGGCCTGGATGAAATCGTCGAGGTCGCCGTCGAAAACGTTCGTCGGGTTGCCCGTCTCCTGCTCAGTGCGCAGATCCTTGACCATCTGATAGGGGTGCAGCACGTACGAGCGCATCTGGTCGCCCCAGGATCCGGTGGTGTCGTGCTTGAGGCCGGCCATCTTGGCCTCCTCCTCCTGGCGCTTGCGCTCGAGCAGCCGGGCCTGGAGCACGCGCATGGCCGAGGCCTTGTTCTGAAGTTGCGACTTTTCGTTCTGGCACGTGACGACGATGCCCGTCGGAATGTGCGTGAGGCGCACAGCGGAGTCGGTGGTGTTAACGCTCTGTCCACCAGGACCCGACGAACGGTAGACGTCGGTGCGGAGCTCGTTGTCCGGAATGTCGATGTGGTCGGTCTGCGCGACCACGGGCATCACCTCGACACCGGCGAAGCTCGTCTGGCGGCGGCCCTGGTTGTCGAACGGGCTGATCCGCACCAGCCGGTGAGTGCCCGATTCCACACTCAAGGTCCCATAGGCGTACGGGACCTTGACCGCAAAGGTGGCCGACTTGAGCCCGGCCTCCTCGGCGTAGGACGTCTCGTACACCTCGGTGGGATAGCCGTGCCGCTCCGCCCAGCGCAGGTACATCCGCATGAGCATCTCGGCGAAGTCGGCCGCGTCCACGCCGCCGGCGCCGGCCCGGATGGCCACCACTGCCTCGCGGGAGTCGTATTCACCGGACAGCAGGGTGCGCACCTCCATCTCCTCGACCGCCTTGGTCAGGCCCACGAGTTCCTGGCCGACCTCTTCGAGGGAATCGGCGTCGTCCTCGGACTGGGAAAGTTCGAGAAGGGTGCTGGTGTCGTCGAGCCGCGAGCGCAGGCGCTCCAGCTTGCTGATCTCACCGGAGATATAGGAGAGGCGACTGTTGACCTCTTGCGCGCGGGCCTGGTCGTCCCACAGGTCCGGCGCGGAGGCCTGCTCCTCGAGATCCGCCTTGTCCCGTCGCAGCTTGTCGACGTCCAGGACGTTCTCGATGTTGCGCAGGGTGGCGTCGAGTGTCTTGAGTTGCTCGGGATAGTCGGCAGCAGTCACGACAGTCAAGACTACGCCGCCCCGGCCAGATAGCTGGTCGGGGCGGGCACAGTGTCAGTCGTCAGCCGGCCGGAGCGATCTTGAGCCAGCTGAGCGCGGCCTTGTGATAGGCAACGGCGAACTCGAGGGCCGCGGCGCCGTACTGGTCGCCCGCCTTCTTCGCTTCCTTCGCCTGCTCCTTGGCCATCGCCATGGCCTCGGAATGGTACTCACTGGCCCCGGTGTACAGGGTTTGCAGCTGATTGCCGCTGTGTTGCTCGCCGAAGGCGACCCGCAGCGCGATCGGGTTGCGCAGGGCGTCCCGGCCGGCCGGCTCGGCAAGCCACCGGCTGAAGGCTCGCTTGCCGGCGGCGGTGATGGCGTAGGGCTGGCTGGATCTGGGACCGGGCTTGCCGAGACGGACGTATCCCATTTCGGCGAGAACCGGCAATTCGCGGTAGACCTGGCTCCGCGTCATCGACCAGTATGGCCCGAGGCGGCGTTCGGCAGCCGCCATAAGCTGACCGCCGGTCATCGGCCCCTCGTGAAGCAGGCCGAGCAGAGCGGCAGCCGTGGGATTGATTTGAGAGTCGGGCATGCCTTCTAAGCTGCCACTTTGTCGCGCCGACGTCCAGGATTTCGCCCGATCCGTCCAGTTTGCGTCTCCACAAGCGACTGTCCCGCACAGACAGTCCGACCACGAGGGTCGAGACGGCGCGTTCTGCCGAAAATCTGGGTCTTGACCAGCTAAAATGGCCCTAGCCAAACGGTCAGACGGCGATGCCGGGCAGGAAACGGTCGAAACTGGGACAGACAGCTGCTCCGGAACGCCTACGTTCCCAACAAATACGACAATCGACTCCGTTTTGCCGTCTCAGGGCCCGTCCGGCCCCGCGGGCGAGCCGCGTACCCTGAGCCTCATGTCTGAACAGGAGGTCGCACCGGCCCCCAAACCGGCCGCTGCCGCCTCGTCGAACGGGTTCCTGCTGGCCGCCCTCACTCTCATCTGGATGGGCGCCATGCTGTGGTCGGCGCGGGCCACCATCACCGGCCGGGCCGAGGCCGAGATGGAAGTGACCTCCACGGCGTACGCGTTGCCCGGCGCCATCTCGGCCAGCCTTGTCACCGGGTCCACCGTGGCCCTCGCGGTCCTGGCCCTGCTGAGCCGGCGCGGCGAGCTCGGCGCCACCACCCGGTTCGCCATCACCACCGGCAGCGGCCTGCTCATCGGCGTGCTCGGCGCGCTGACCATCATCACGATCAACACCGAGGGCTGGCTGTACGCGGTGGTCGGCGGGACGGTGGCCGCGGCCGCGACGATCGGCGGGGCTCTGGCCGGGTTCCGCATCCCCCGGGTGGTGAACGCGGTCGGCTGGGCCTCCGTGGTGGTCTTCGCCGTCGGCTTCGTGCTCAACCTGTTCCAGGGCCCGCTGCTCGACGCCCTCAGCTCCGGCTCGGCGAGCTCCCGGGCCGATGCGAACCAGTGGATCTCGTACGGTCAGGGCGTGCTCAGCGGTCTCGCCGCGGGTGTGGTGTCCTACCTGGTGCTGCGCCGCGACCGCCGCAAGTCGGACGGGCTGGACGTGCCGTGGCCGCTCTACGGGCTGGCCGGCGCTGGAGCGGGCCTGCTGCTCGTGATCGGCGAGATCCTCACGCGTACGGCGGGCAACCGGGTCCTCGATCTGGCCGGGCGGGTCAGCGAGCTCGAACTCGTGGTGCAGCAGATGCTCAGCGGGGCCCGGCTCAACAGCGCCCTGATCGTCCTGTTCGTCGGCGCGATCAGCGCGACGATCGCCGTGGGCCGCACGATCAGCCCCGCTCCGGAGGACGACGAGGCGGAGGCCCATCCGTCGAGCGCCGGCTAGATCAGCTCGTCCAGCTCGGTCACCGCGTACCACTCCAACTCGTGATCCTCGGCGCTGTCGACGGTGAACTGCGCGTCGGGATCGCCCGCGGCCGCCTCGTCGACCACCTCGGCTGCCGCCGCCACCGCCTCGGAGGCATCCGCCCCGTCGACGTAAATCGCGGCGACCTCCTTGATCGACACAGGCTGTGGAAGCCGGACGGTGCTCGAGCCGAGTTCGACATCCTCGCGAACCAGCGCCGTGGACGGCACGTCGGCCGAGACCACGACGCGCCGGCGCGGCGCCTTCGGGTCGAGGCGAAGCAGGTGGAGCGCGCCCTGGGCGGCCCGGGTGAAGGCGACGTACTCCAGCTCCTCCTCGTCGCCCTCCGCATACCACTCGCGGAGCGCGGGAGTGACGGCGTGCGCCTCCACCGGCCCGGCCCCCAGATGCCCGTCGGCGCGCAGGGCGGCCAGCATCGGCACGGTGGCCGGCACGTAGACCCGGACCAGCTCGGTGATCGGCACATCTCCTCCTGCGGTTGGACCGTCCCCGTAGTACACCGCCGAGGCGGCGCCGGGAAGGCCCATTCCACCAGGCGTGTCCGAATCGTGCCTCGCCGGGTCGCCGCCCCTGTGGATAACCCTGGACTGTGGATAACCCGACGCCTCCCCCTCCCGCGCAGTAGGGTCAGCGCGCTTTTCCCTTGGGTGGGCGGGGGAGGCGGCGGCACTCCGAAAAGATCAGGATTCCGCGACAGGCGGACAGGCGCGCAGGCAGAGCAAGCAGGCGGGGCAATCAGCAACCGCACGCGTCGGGCGTGGCCGGACCGTCGCCTGTGGCTGCAGCGGCCAGCGCGGCGGGGGCGAAGCTCAGAGCGGCCGGGGCGAAGTTCAGGGCGGCCGCGACCGTGAGGGGCCCGGCGGGGGCCACGCGCGGGTCGGCCGGGGCGGCGACGTCGCCGGCCGGGGTGCGTACGGGGAAGCCCTCGCGAATCCAGTACTCGATGCCGCCGATCATCTCCTTGACCTGGTAGCCCGCCCGCGACAGAGCGAGCGCAGCCCGGGTGGCGCCGTTGCATCCCGGGCCCCAGCAGTACGTCACCACGGGCACGGCCGGGTCGAGGAGCTCGGCCGCGCGGGCCGGGATGTCGGCGGTCGGCAGGTGCAGCGCACCGGCGATGTGGGCCTGGTCCCAGGATGCCCGTGACCGCGAGTCGAGGAGCACGAACCCGGGCTCCCCGCTCGCCATGGCCGTACGGACGTCGGCCACGTCGGTCTGGAAAGTGAGCAGCGCCTCGAAAAAGGAAGTCATGGCACATCACGCTAGGTGGGCGAGCCCCGGCGATACATGGTCATTCCCCGGCGCTGCTGGCGTACGGCCGGGGAAAGGCGCTTAGATGACCGGCATGACCACGGATTTCGCGCTGGACCGGACGGACTGGCAGTTGCTGAGCGAGCTGCAGAAGGACGGCCGCTCGTCGTACGCCGAACTCGCCCGTGCCGTTGCGATGTCTCCCAGCGCCGTCGCGGAGCGGATCCGGCGGCTCGAGGAGGCCGGCGTGATCGCGGGCTACCGGGCGGCGCTCGATCCCGAACGGCTCGGTCTGCACGTGATGGCCTTCGTTCGCCTTCGATACCCGACCGGTAACTATCGGCCGTTCCACGCGTTGCTCGACTCGACTCCCGAGATCGTCGAGGCGCACCACGTCACCGGCGACGACTGCTTCGTGCTCAAGGTTCTGACCCGCTCGATGCGCCACCTCGAGGAGGTCACCGGGCGCATCTCGGGTCTGGGTGCGGTCACCACCAGCGTGGTCTACTCGAGCCCACTCACTGGGCGGGCGATCGCGCCGCCGCAGTGAAACGGTGGCAAACTGAGGCAACCGTACGCGATCACGAGGAGGAACGATCATGGCCGAGCCGCGCTTCCTCCCGTTGCCCGACGTCGCCACCGAGCTGAACGTCTCAGAGTCGCAGGTCTACCACATGGTGCGCAGCGGCGAACTGCCCGCGATCAAGATCGGTGGCCGCGGCCAGTGGCGTGTCGAGCGCGCCCGCCTCGAGCAGTACATCGAGGAGAAGTACGCGGAGACGGCCGCCTGGGTGGCACAGAATCCGCTGAACGCGCCGGATCCCGAATAGCCGCGCCCGATTCATCCGTCTTCCCGCCTGGTCCAGATCGATCTCCGTCCACGTTGACCGCCCGAGCGCGCCTTCTTCAGAATCGCTGTCACAGGCAAACGAAGGCAAACGAAGGAATCGAGGCGATGTGGCGATGCAAAGGACGCTCGAGGCAACCCGAACCGGGCCCCAGTCCGTGATCAGCCTTCGTCCCACCCCGCGCTGCGAGCCACCCTTCGACGACGAGCTGGAGCCCACCGTCTGGGCCACGGCCCAGCAGCTCGCCCTCAACTGGCCGTCGGCGCACGAGCCGGCCGTCCCGGGCGAGGAACCACCGCCGATGCCGCGGCACTCGCCGATCGCCGGGGCCTCGACGGACGCCAAGCACGCCGTGCGGCGCTTCGTGCAGACGTGTGTCGAGGTGCTCAACGGTCATCGTCCGGCCGCCCACCTGCGCCGGCTCTCGCGCCCGATGGAGGCGTCGGCGGTCGTGGCCCAGGGCATGGCGGCCGCGCATCGGGTCGCCGACCTACGCCGGGGGCGCCGAAAACAGCACCGGGCCTCCCCCGTCGCCGTCATCCACGTGCGCCTGTGCGAGCCGCGCCCAGGCGCCGTGGAGGCCGCGGTGGCGCTGCTCACCGGCGAACGCACGTGGGCGTTGGCGCTGCGGCTGGAGCTGCACGAGGACGCGTGGCGCGCCACCGCCCTGCGGCTCATCTGACCGAAGACTCCCGGGGCGCCTGCCGACCACGCCCGGCAGTGGGCGTCCCGGGCCAAGCAAAAGCCAAAGCGAAAGCCCGCCTGCAGGCTCGCAGGCGGGCTTTGGCCGAGGAACTATCAGGCTGCTCCGGGAGCTCCGTGGCAGCGCTTGTACTTCTTGCCCGAGCCGCAGTAGCACGGCGCGTTGCGCGACGGGCCGTTGGACTCGGCCTGCCCGACCTGGGCCGACCGGCGGCCCGTGTGCGCCGGACCGGCCGGCACCGGGGAGCCGCCCGGGCCGATGCCCAGCGCCGGAGCCTGCTGCTGCTGGTCGCGCTGGATCACCGGGGAACCCTCGCCCGCCTCACCGTCGATGGCCGGCGCGGTGTACTGCAGGTTCCGCGGACGGCCCTCGCCGCCGAGGCCCTTGGCCCGCACCTCGACCCGGTCGGAGTCGGCCTCGTTGTCGGAGTCGTCGGAGGTCATCACGCCACCGGCCGGCAGGGGCACTGCCTTGCTCGGGTCGACGGTGACCGTCGGCTGCTCCTGCACCTGGACCTCCAGGTTGAACAGGAACCCGACCGCCTCCTCCTTGATGCCCTCCATCATCTGGTTGAACATGTCGAAGCCCTCGCGCTGGTACTCCACGACCGGGTCGCGCTGGGCGTACGCCCGCAGGTTGATGCCTTCCTGCAGGTAGTCCATCTCGTAGAGGTGCTCGCGCCACTTGCGGTCGATGACGCTGAGCAGCACCTGACGCTCGAGCTCGCGCAGGGCCTCGGCCCCGAGCTCCTCCTCGCGGGCCGCGTACGACCCTTCGGCGTCCTTCTTCAGCTGCGCGGTCAGGAACTCCTGGTCGAGAGCCTGCCGCTCGCCGCCGACCTCCTCGAGCAGGTCGTCGATCGTGACCGTGACCGGGTAGAGCCGCTTGAGGTTGGTCCAGAGCTGCTCGAGATCCCAGTCCTCGGCGTAGCCCTCGCCGGTCGCCGCCAGCACGTAGTCGCTGACCACGTCGCCGATCATGTTTTCGACCTGGTCGTGCATGTCCTCGCCGTCGAGAACCCGCTTGCGCTCGGCGTAGATCACCTGGCGCTGCTTGTTCATGACCTCGTCGTACTTGAGGACGTTCTTGCGGATCTCGGCGTTCTGACCCTCGATCTGGGTCTGGGCGCTGCGGATCTGCCGGGTCACCATCTTGGACTCGATCGGCACGTCGTCCGGGATGTTGAACCGCTCCATGACGGCCTCGACGGCGCCCGCGCGGAACCGCTTCATCAGGTCGTCCTGCAGCGACAGGTAGAACCGGGACTCGCCCGGGTCGCCCTGCCGGCCGGAACGACCGCGCAGCTGGTTGTCGATGCGGCGGGAGTCGTGCCGCTCGGTGCCCAGGACGTAGAGCCCGCCGGCGGCCTGAACCTCGGCCGCCTCTTCCTCGCAGGCGTCCTTCCACACCGGGAGGACCTCTTCGAGCGCCTTCGCGTACTCCTCCGGGTTCTCCTCCGGGTCGAGGCCGCGCTGGGCGAGCTCGTTGGCCGCCAGGAACTCGGGGTTGCCGCCGAGCAGGATGTCGGTGCCGCGGCCGGCCATGTTGGTGGCGACCGTGACCCCGCCCTTGCGGCCGGCCTGCGCGATGATCGTGGCTTCCTGCGCGTGGAACTTCGCGTTCAGCACGCTGTGCGGGATGCCCCGGCGGCGCAGCAACTGCGAGAGGATCTCAGAGTTTTCCACCGAGACCGTGCCGACGAGAACGGGCTGGCCGGTGGCGTGCCGCTCGGCGATGTCCTCGATGACCGCGTCGAACTTGGCCTTCTCGGTCTTGTAGATGACATCCGGGTGGTCGATGCGGATCATCGGCCGGTGGGTCGGGATGCTCACGACGCCGACCTTGTAGACCTTGTTGAACTCGCCGGCCTCGGTCTGCGCCGTACCGGTCATGCCGCCGAGCTTCTCGTAGAGCCGGAAGTAGTTCTGCAGCGTGATGGTGGCCAGGGTCTGGTTCTCCTGCTTGACCTCCACGCCCTCCTTGGCCTCGATGGCCTGGTGCATGCCCTCGTTGTAGCGGCGGCCGTGCAGGATGCGACCGGTGAACTCGTCGACGATGAGGACTTCGCCGCCCTCGTCGACGATGTAGTCCTTGTCGCGCTTGTAGAGCTCCTTGGCCTTGATGGCGTTGTTCAGGTAGCCCACCAGCGGGGTGTTCACCGACTCGTAGAGGTTGTCGATGCCCAGGCGGTCCTCGACCCGGCCGACACCGCGCTCGGTGATCGAGACGGTGCGCTTGGCCTCGTCGACCTCGTAGTCGCCCTCGCCGTCCTTGCCGCGCTGAAGCCGGCCGACGATCGCGGCGAACTCGCCGTACCACCGCTGCGAGTGCTCGGCCGGGCCGGAGATGATCAGCGGGGTGCGTGCCTCGTCGATGAGGATCGAGTCCACCTCGTCGACGATCGCGAAGTTGTGCCCGCGCTGCACCAGCTCGTCCTTCGACCACGCCATGTTGTCGCGCAGGTAGTCGAAGCCGAACTCGTTGTTGGTGCCGTACGTGATGTCACACAGGTACGCCTCGCGGTGCTCGGCCGACGGCCGGTTCGGCAGGATCACGCCGACGGTGAGGCCGAGGAACACGTGCACCCGGCCGACCCAGTGGGCGTCGCGCTGGGCGAGGTAGTCGTTGACCGTGATGATGTGCACGCCCTTGCCACTCAACGCGTTGAGATAGGCCGGGAACACACCGGTCAGGGTCTTGCCCTCACCGGTCTTCATCTCGGGAATGTTGCCGAAGTGCAGCGCCGCACCACCCATGAGCTGCACGTCGTAAGCCCGCTGGCCGAGCACCCGCTTGGCGCCCTCACGGGCCACCGCGAACGCTTCGGGCAGCAGCGAGTCGAGCGACTCACCGTCCTCGTAGCGTTCTTTGAACTGCTGGGTGCACTCGCGCAACTCCTCATCGGTCAGGTCGACATAGTCGTCCTCGATCGAATTGACCGCGTCCGCGATCGCTTTGAGCCGGCGCACCATGCGGCCTTCGCCGGCACGTAGGACCTTTTCCAATATCGACACGGGTCAGCGCTCCCCTAGACAGTCTGCCGAACCATCGTAGGCACCCTTCGGCAGAAGCTGTGACCCGAGCCTCCGGTTAACCGCACAAATGGTGTGAAACTTCGCATCAAGTTCGCTGAGAGCGGAGCACTTCGGGCAGGATGACCCGGGAACAGGAGAGGGCGTGACCATCACACAGATCAACGGTACGGGGGTACGCCTCCGGGCGTTTCGCGCCGACGACGCCGACGGGCTCGCCGCCGGGTTCAACGATCCGCTCACGCAACGCTTCCTCCCACAGATGCCGGAACCCTTCACGACCGCACACGCCGAGCGTTACATCGCCGAGCGCGTCGTGGCCACCCTTGCCGAAGGCGGCGTGCTGTATGCGATTGCCGACCCGGAGACCGACGAACTTCTCGGCGGCATCGGATTCGACAAGGTGGTGCCCGCCCGCGGCCAGGCCGAGGTCGGTTACTGGGTCGGTCCCTGGGCGCGCCGCCGCGGAATCGCCTCGGCCGCCTTGCGGTCCCTGAGCGCGCACGCCCTGAGCCACGGCCTCCAGCGCCTCGAACTGCTCACCCACTGGGACAACCCGATCAGTCAACGAGTCGCCCTCGCTGCCGGTTACACCCGCGAGGGGGTACGCCGGGGCGCGCAGCCCGGCCGCGACGGCGACCGCGAGGACATGGTGGTCTTCACCCGGCTCGCCGCGGACTCCGGCCGTCCCCCGCCGCGCCTGCTGCCCGACCTGCCCGGCGGCGAACTCACCGACGGCGTCGTGCGCCTGCGCCCGCTCGGCGCCGGCGACACGGATTTCCTGGCCGAACTGCTCGGGCAGCCCGACGTGATAGCCACCAGCGTGCCCCCGGTCACGCCGACACCGCAGGTCATCCACCGCCGGTGCTTCTGGGCCGAGGCGCACTGGCTCGCCGGCACCCGCGCCGATCTGGTGATCGAGGACGCGGCGACCGGTGCGCCGGCGGGCGACATCGGGTTGTACTACGAGGACCCGCACACGCAGCAGGCCATGATCGGCTACAGCATGCTGCCCGCGTACCGGGGGAAGGGTTTTCCGACCCGGGCCGCGCAGCTGCTGTCGCTGTGGGTCTTCGCCGAGACCGACGTGGCCCGGCTCGTCGCCGGCGCGATGCCGACCAACGCCGGCTCGCAGCGGGTGCTCGAGAAGGCGGGATTTCACCAGGAGGCGTTCCTGCGCTCGCGACTGCCCGGCCCGGACGGGACGCGCGTCGACGACGTGCAGTTCGTCCTCCTCGCCGAGGACCTTCTGACCGAAGGCCCTCGGCTTGATGGGTGACTAACCCGTGGTCTCCAGCGACAGGATTCCGTAGTCGTAGCCGCGGCGGCGATAGACGACGCTCGGGCGGCCGCTGTCCTTGTCGAGGAAAAGGTAGAAGTCGTGGCCGACGAGCTCCATCTGGAAGAGGGCGTCGTCGACAGTCATCGGGTCAGCGGGATGCTCTTTTTCCCGTACGATCCGCCACGGCTGATCCTCGTCGTGTTCCGCGAGGGCGGTGGCTACCGGTGACGTGTCCTCGGCCGCCTGTGCGGCCAGGCTGAGGTCGGTGGGCAGGCCGGCGGTGGCCGCCGCCACCGAGCGGGGCGTGTGACGCCCCCGATGGACCCGGCGCCGGTCGGCGGAACGCCGCAGCCGGCCGTCGAGCTTGGTGATGGCGAGATCCAGAGCTGCGTAGAAGTCCTTGGCGCAGGCTTCGGCCCGAATGACCGGGCCTCTGGTCATGACGGTGATCTCGACGCGCTGGCACGTGTCGGCCTGGCGCGGATTGCGTTCATGGAACAGCTCGACGTCGGCCCGGATCAGCTTCTGGTCGTAACGCTCGACCTTGCTCAGCTTGTCGGCGACGTGTTCCCGATAATGGTCGGGAACCTCTACGTTGCGGCCCTTGACGACAATGTCCACTCGTGACCTCCCCCAACGTTCCTGTTTTGCAGACGCCCCTGCGAAGGGTGCGGCGGGGGCGCCGAACTGCGACGCGTTAAGTCTTTTCCGGTAAGCCGTGACGACCCCTTGGCCACTCACAGGGCGTTACCGATCGCGAGGAAGACGACTCCTTTCCGGTGCGGCGGTTCGCGGAACGCTGCGCCTCCGGCTCAGGCGGGTTGAGACGGCACTCATACCCTCGTCACCAAGACGCTAACGTGCCGATGCTCTCTCGTCACCCCTCGTTCGGGATACCAGATGCCCGACGTTCCACCTTTTTCCTACCCCTAGGTGGTAATCCGTCGAAACCGACTGCGGTTGATCTACGCAGTCGAGTGGCGGCAAGTACCGCGGCTCCCGCGACCTGCATCTTCGCCTCCTCGAGCCGACCCGTCGCCGCGGCCAAAGTGGCTCCGGTGGTGACGATGTCGTCGACTACCACCAGCGTGCCTTTCCGGGGAGCGGCGCGTCGCAGAACGCCGATTCGAGGCCGCCGAACTCGCAGCGAATCCTCAGCTGCGGCACGGCGACCGGCCACACTCAGTGACGTAGAGTCAAGACGCGGTAACGCTTCGAGCTGATGACTGACGCCGGCGTCCCAACCGGCGGCGCGCAGGCGCCGCACGGCCTGTGCGGCCAGCCGGATCATGTGGTCGCCGTGCCGCTCGCGCGCGGCCGCGGCGGTCGACGGCACGGGCACGAGAGTCACCGGTGCCCCGCGCGGGGCGAGCACGGCCACCGACGTGGCGAGCAGAGTGCCGAGCGGTCCGGCGAGACGGTGCCGGCCCTTCTCCTTGTAGCCGAGCAGCACGCCCCGCAAAGCGCTCTCGTACGTCCCCACGGCCACGCACAGCGGCAGACCGGGCGGCGGGGGCTCGGGAGCCGTACGGAACGGTCTGAGGGCTTCCAGACGGGCAGCGCAGCTCGCGCAGACGCCGAAGGTCAGCCGCACCCGCTCGGCCTCGCAGCCGGCGCAGGGAGCCGGCAGCACGAGGTCGGCGAGATCACCGAGAAGTCCCGTCAAGCGCTGCGCCGCCCGCTCAGTCGAGGAAGAAGGGTGCGGTGGGGTTGACGCCGGGCTGCGGTGTCACATCGGCCAGATGCTCGGGCAGCAGCTTCACCGGCTCGCTGAGCACGTCCCACGCGTCGCCGCCGGCCACGTACCACTCCGAGGCCAGCCGCTCGGGATTCACCGGAGTGGACGGGTACGCCGTCAGATAGGTGACCGGCTCGGCCCCGATGTCGTTGAGGCGGGTCGTCGCCAGCGTCCCGTCGACCGTCACATCCAGCACCGCGAACCGGTCGTTGGTGCGCAGACCGGCCACGGCCAGCGAGGTCTCGCTGTTCCAGGCGGCCGCGGCCACCGTCTTGAGATCGGGCGGTTGCACCCTTTCCGGGTCGCTGAGGGTGATCTCGTCGCCGCTGGTGTTGAGCACCGCGCGATACAGATGGCCGCCGCTGACCAGCACGATGCGGTGGCCGTCGGGGGCCACCGACAGGCCGGTGACCGCGCCCGGCGGATTTTGCCACTCGACCTTTCTCGCGGCCGCTCCAGTCGCGTCGAAGCTGTAGATCTGGCCGCCCATCGTGATCAGGCCGACGGCCGCGGCGGGCTCGTCGCCGTCGGGGGTCTGCGCCCACACCGGCGTGCGGAGATCACCCTCGAGCTTGCCCACCTGCAGCAGGTCGGCCTGCTCGCCGAGCGGCGCCTGGGCCACCCGCAGCCGGCGCGCGGCACCCGTGCCGGTCACGACCGCCGCGTACGCCCGGGTGGAGGACGAACTCATGGCGGCCGAAGTGATGTTCTTGTTGGCCGCCGGCTTGATCACCGGCACAGGGTCGGTGGAGTGCGGCGAGTCCTTGAGCCGGCGGATCGACGAGCCGTAGATCGCGAACCTCTCGGGCACGTCGGCCAGCCCGTACGCCGCGTTGCTGTCGAGATAGGCGCCGTCCCTGGTGCGGACCGGATCGTCGTGCCCGATCTTGATCTCGATCGTGCGGGTGACCAGCGGCCGCATCGACCATTGCAGCTGCCGCCGCAGGCGATCGAGAGCGCCGGCGTCGCTGCCCTGCGGCACGGCCTGCGCGTTGAGGCTGATCTGCAGGGTGTCGTTGCTGATCGCGGGCACGTTGTCGGCCGCCTGGGTGCCCTGCGGCAGCGCGTTCACCGTGTCGTCGAGCCAGGGCGCCGGCGAGCCGGTGAGCCAGCCGAGCACGGTCGTCGGCTGCTGCACGGTCGGCACGCTGAGCGGCATGTAGCGCACGTCGGGCACCAGGCCGGTGTTCGCCGTGTTCCACCAGTAGATCGTGCGGGGCGAGTAGTACTCCTGCAGCGCCACGTCGGTCATCATCAGCATCTGCGGAGCGTCGAGGATGAACTGCCCGTCCCGGCCGGACACCCGGCCCACCCGCACGTCGTACTTCTGCGGGTCGGCCGGGACGGCCGGCTCGAAGACGCCGTTGGCCTTGAGCGTGCCGATCACCTGAATGTTGATCGTCACCTCGGCCTCGCCCGGGCTGTGCAGGGACGCCTCGGTCTCGTGGACCACCTTGATGTCGTTGCCCGAGGGGAAGCCGGCCGCCTTGTCGGGCCCCAGGAACGCCTTCGCCCGGGCCGCCGCCGTCTCGGGATCGCCCGCCGCGGCCTGCAAGTAGTTGCTGACCAGCGCCTTCGGCTCGTCGGTGTCCTCCCGCCGGGGCTGCACCGGTGGTTCGTCGCCGCCACCGTCCGTAAGCACGCCCGACGGGCCGTCGTCGACGATCGTCACGTCGCTCTCGTCGGGGATGCCACAGCCGCCGGCCACCAAGGTGGCCAGCACGGCGGCCACGCACAGCAGGCGCTTCATCAGACCACCTCGACCTTCGGCTCGGCGGTTTCGCCGTCCTCGGACAGGGCCGGGACACGGTCCCGCGGGATGAGCGGGAGCGGCGCCGCCAGCAGCCGGTCGCCCGAGCGCACGGGCAGAGTGAGCCGGAACTGGGCGCCCTCGCCCGGCGCGCCCCAGGCCTCGAGCCAGCCGCCGTGCAGGCGCGCGTCCTCGGCGCTGATCGACAGGCCCAGACCGGTGCCGCCGGTCTGCCGGGCCCGGGACGGGTCGGCCCGCCAGAACCGGTTGAAGACCAGCCGCTCCTCGCCCGGTTTGAGGCCGATGCCGTGGTCGCGCACGGTGATCGCCACCGCCGCGTCGTCGCAGGCCAGCGTCACCTGCACCGGCTTGGCCTCGCCGTGCTCGACCGCGTTGCCGACCAGGTTGCGCAGCACCCGCTCGACGCGGCGCGGATCGACCTCGGCGATCACCGGCTGGTCGGGCAGGCGCAGTTCGATCGCGACACCGACCCGCTCGGCCAGGCCGGCCAGGCGGTCGGCCACCCGCTCGACGATCGGCACCAGGTCGGTGTGCTCGGCGTCGAGAGCGGCGAACCCGGCGTCGAAGCGGCTGATCTCGAGCAGGTCGGTGAGCAGGCTCTCGAACCTGTCCAGTTCGGCCTGGAGCAGCTCGGCGCTGCGGGCCACGGCCGGATCGAACTCGTCGCGCTCGGCGAAGATCAGGTCGGCCGCCATGCGGACCGTGGTCAGCGGCGTACGCAACTCGTGCGACACGTCCGAGGTGAACCGGCGCTGCAGCCGGGACAACTCCTCCAGCCGCACGATCTGGCGCTGCAGGTTGGCCGCCATCTGGTTGAACGAGGCGGCCAGCAGGGCCAGGTCGTCCTCGCCATCGACCTTCATACGCTGGTCGAGCAGGCCGGCCGACAGGCGCTGGGCGGTGCGGGCGGCCACCCGTACGGGCGTGACGACGAGCCGGGTGACCAGGCCCGCGATCACCCCGAGCATGATGACCAGCGCGATGCCGGTGGCCAGCACCGTCGTGCGGATCTGGTTGGCCGCGCTGTCCTCGGTGGTCAGCGGCACCATGTAGTAGAGCTCGACGTGACCGAAGCTGGTCGGCACCGGCGAACCCGTGGCCAGATATTTGGTGGTGCGGTCGTTGACCCGGGCGGTGACGATCTGGCGGCCCACCTTGCCCTCGCCGGCGACGTCGTGGATCAGCTCGCGCGTGATCAGCTCGTCGGTGGGGACGTTGGGCGAGGTCACCGGGGGCAGCTCCGGGTGGTCCTCGGCGCGGATCGAGACCACCGAGCCGCCGGACTCGGCCGGGTCACCGTCGGTGAGCTGGCTGACGATCAGGCTGAACGTCTTGGGCAGCCGCGGGTCACGGGCCTGCGGGTGCACGGTGAGCTGCTGTTCCGCGTACGCCACCCGGTTGCGCATCGAGACCTGGACCTCGTCCTGCGCCCGGCTCAGCAGGATCTTGGCGCTGCGGTCGGCGATGAACCAGCCGAACGCGCCGACCAGCAGGCTGGACGCGACGAGGGTGAGCGCGACGACGCGCAGCTGCAGCGAACGCCGCCAGGCACGACGGGCCGGCGACGACCACACCTGCACGCGGCGCACGAGCACACGCCAATATCGCCGCACGACCCGCAGGACGCGGCGTACAGGGAGGGGAAGCCAGGCCGGAGCACGCATTACGCGGCAAGGTTAGCCGCTCGAACTTCTAACCGGTGCCCGCCTTGTAGCCGACCCCCCGGACGGTCAGGATGATCTCGGGTCGCTCCGGGTCCGGCTCGATCTTGGCCCGCAGTCGCTGGACGTGCACGTTGACCAGCCGGGTGTCGGCCGCGTGGCGGTAACCCCAGACCTGCTCGAGCAGCACCTCGCGGGTGAAGACCTGACGCGGCTTGCGAGCCAGGGCCACCAGCAGGTCGAACTCCAGCGGCGTGAGCTTCACCTCCTCGCCGTCGCGCGACACGGTGTGCGCCGGGACGTCGATGGTGATCTGGTTGCCCGGCGGCCCGATGGTGAGCATCTCGGGCGCGGCGTCCTCACCGCGGCGCAGCCGGGCGCGCATCCGCGCCACCAGCTCCTTGGGCTTGAACGGCTTGACCACGTAGTCGTCGGCGCCCGACTCGAGGCCCAGAACCACGTCGACGGTGTCGCTCTTGGCGGTCAGCATGACGATCGGGATGCCCGACTCGGCCCGGATCGCCCGCGCCACGTCGATGCCGCTCATCCCCGGCAGCATCAGGTCGAGCAGGACGATGTCGGGCCGGCTCTCCCGGAACGCGGCCAGTGCGCGCTCACCGTCGGCGACGAACGAGGGCAGGAATCCTTCGCTTCGCAGGACGATGCCGAGCATCTCGGCCAGCGCTGGATCGTCATCGACGACGAGTACCCGGGCTCTCATGCGGTCCAATATTGCACTGTCCTCCCGAGCCCCATGTACCCCGGGGGCGATCTTGCGTCTTTTCACAAAGAAGCGGGCGGTCCCGCGAGGGACCGCCCGACCGGCTTGCCGTACAGATCAGGCGCCGGGCCTGTCGAACTCCCCGGCCCGCACACCGGCGATGAAGCCGGTCCAGTCCGCGTCGCCGAAGGCGAGCATCGGACCCGAGGCGTTCTTCGAGTCGCGCACCAGCACGGTCGACGGGACGTTCGCAACCTCGACACAGTGGCCGGCGGCTCCGCTTCGAGTGCTCTTGCGCCAGGTGAGAGTGGCGTCCTGCATCGTGGGTCCCCTTCCAAGGATGGAATGCACCCCCATTTCAGCTCACGATGCCGTCAAGAGGCGGAGCGCTTCCTCCCTTTCAGCGATGGCCGTTCGGCTGTCTTCTGCCGTCAATGCGCGTTCCCGCAGGTCAGAGAGCGCATCTCGGTAGACGTCGACATCGGTCGGCTTCACCCGGAAGAGACCTCCGGTGAGCCCCTCGATGTGCACGATCGGCGCCCGCGTGCCGCTCTCGAACTCCAGAACCATGAACGGCTCGGTCATCCCCGCGTGCGCCCCCGCGGTGAACGGCAGCACCAGAAGCTCCACGCCCGGCCGCTCACTCGCCTCGACCAGCCGGGCCAGCTGCCGGCGCAGCACCTCGGGCCCGCCGACCTCGCGATGCAGAACCGCCTCGTCCAGCACGACGCGCAGCATGGGCGGCGGCTCCCGGGTCAGCACCGCCTGCCGCGCCATCCGCAGGGCCAGCCGCCGCTGAATCGTCTCGGCTGCCCCGACATCGGCCCCCACCTCGATCACGGCCCGCGCATACTCGTCGGTCTGCAGCAGCCCCGGCACGACCTGCGTCTCCCACTCGCTGATCAGCACGGCCTCGGCCTCGAGCGCGACATATTCGTCGTACGGATCCGGCACCGACGACCGATACGGCGTCCACCAAGCCCGCGCCCGCCCCCGGCGCGCGAGCTCGCGAAGGCGTTCACGATCCTCGACCCGTACGCCATAAGCCGTCAGAAGACGATCGAGATCGGGCTCGGTGATGCCGGTGTGAGCGGTCTCGATGCGGCTCAGCTTGCTCTCGGACCACCCCAGCGACGTCGCCACCCCGGCCGCCCGGCGCTCGCCACGCAGACGCCGGAGCTCGTTCCCGAGCTCACGCCTGGCCGTCGAGGTCGCCCTTGCCACGCGAACACCATAACGGCACATTGGTCGCTGTCTGCAACTTGCATCGCACACTCTGCACTTGCACGCAGGTCAGGGGCCATGAAGTAATGGAGTGGACGACGGGTGCGGGGGTGGCGGCAAACACCACCGGGACCCGGAGAGGGAGACCCCGTCCGGCGGGCGGACGGGGTCTCTTCAATCCCTGCTCTTGCCCCTGCCGCGGATCTTCTCGTGCCTCTTCGATCTTCCCGTACGCCTCGTGGGGCGGATCGAACGCAAGTGCCGGGCGGGCCTTGTGCCGCGCCGCCCTCTCCCGTCGGGGTTGCGCTTGGTCGGCGCGGGTTGCGCTTGGTGGCAGCTCGGCAGCTCGGCAGCTCGGCAGCTCGGCAGCTCGGCAGCTCGGCAGCTCGGCAGCTCGGCAGCTCGGCAGCTCGGCAGCTCGGCAGCTCGGCGAGATTGTGTTCCCATAGCGAACGGGGCGGCAGACCTAAGTCCGCCGCCCCGTTCATCCCCCCGGTTTGGTACCGCGCGCGTCCGTGGGACCCCCCGATCACCAATGACGCTGCGTGGTTATAGATTCACACTCCGCACAGGCCACTGTCAAGGAAATCCGGAAATTTCCTATTTCCCAAGCCGTCGGCATCACTCCCCGTGCCCGACCAGCAGTAGAACGCGGCCTGTGGACAGCTCCGCGCACCCTGTGGACAGCCGCAAACGATCTCATCGCGTTTGTGGAAAACTCGACTCCAGGATTTGACGTCCGCCCATAGGGTCGGAGGTCCCCCGGTAGGGCGGGTCACTGTCCAGGATTACGTAGGGGCACGAAGCATCGCGGCCGCCTCGAAAGGCCGGGTCGCCCTCGGTGGTCAGGAAGCCCAGCGGCAAGCGTCCTGCGGCCTACCGTTCAGCCGCTCGTCGAGGAACGGCTATGTACCGGCGGGCTCGTCCGGGACCCGGGATGAGTCGGATCCAGTCACCCGCATACGGCGACAGTGGGCCCGGCCGGCTCAGGAAGAGCAGGCGTGGCCTGACCAGAGACACGGAAGCAGGCCGCCACTCCGAGCACGAGCAGACGGCCCACGGCTTCCGGGCAGCGCGAAAAGCGAGTGCTTGTCAGGCGGGAACCGCCGCCACGAAGAGCTGGCCCTGGCCCGCCACCTTGATCGCGCCGGCGTCGGCGGGGGCGTAAGCGGCCCCGCCGGGGGCGAGTTCGACCGGGGTGCCGTCGACGGCCTCGCCGACGAACGTGTCGCCGCTGATGGCCAGGATGATGCGCGGGCCCGTGGCGGGGACCTCGGTGGGCGGGCGGGTGCCGTCGAGTTCGATGCGGAACAGCTCGAAGTCGGGGACCGGAACCTTCCACGTGGTGACGCCGGGGGCGACCTCGACGCTGGGCAGGATGGGGTCGTCGAGGACCTCGAAGCGCAGGACGTTGAGGAGTTCGCCGACGTCTACTCGCTTGGGGGTCAGGCCGCCGCGGAGGACGTTGTCGCTTGCGGCCATCAGTTCGACGCCCGCGCCCTTCAAGTAGGCGTGCATGTTGCCGGCCGGCATCCAGATGGCCTCGCCGGGGGCCAGACGCACGTGGTTGAGCAGCAGCGCGACCAGCACGCCGGGGTCGCCGGGATAGTGGCCGGCCAGGGTGGTGGCCAGTTCGGAGCGGCCCGACGAGGCGACGGCCGCGATCAGAGCCTCGCGGTCGTCGGCGGGCCACGTCAGCAGGGTCTGCACCGCCGTACGCAGGTCTCCCCCGCGCAGCGACTCGACGACGGGGGTCAGCGACTCGAGGCCGAACGACTCGATCTCGTCGGCGGCGGTCGCGGGGGAACGGAAGCCGCACAGCGCCTCGAACGGCGTGACCGCGACCAGCATCTCCGGCTTGTGGTACGCGTCGGTGTAGTTGCGCGGCAGGGCCGGGTCGGCCTCCTGCCGGGCGTACGCCAGCTTGGCGTACTCGGGATCGGGGTGGGCCTGCAAGGACAGGGGTGTCTCGGCCGCCAGCACCTTGAGCAGGTAGGGCAGCCGCGGGCCGAACGAATCCAGTACGGGCGGGCCGAGCTGGCCCTTGGGGTCGTCGGCGATGAGCGCTTCCAGGCTGACCGGGCCGTCCGGGCCGGTGACCGTGGCCGGGTCGCCGGGGTGGGCGCCCAGCCACAGCTCGGCCTCGGGCTGCTCGGTGGGGGCGGAACGGCCCTGGAGCTCGGCGATGAGGGTGCGGGAGCCCCAGGCGTACGGCCGGACGACCCCGGTCAGCGAATAGACGCTCATAACAGGAGAATAACCTTTTGTCCGTTTATCGAAGGGTGTTACGCGGGCGCCGGGGCGGGAGTCGCGGCCTCGGCGGGGCGGTAGATGTCGGGCTCGATGTAGATCACGCGGGCGATCGGGACCGCGTCGCGGATGCGCTTCTCGGTCTCGTCGATGTGCCGGGCCACCTCGGCGGCCCGTTCCGAGCTCGGCACCGCGATCTTGACCGCGACCAGCAGTTCCTCGGGGCCGAGGTGCAGCGTCTTCATGTGAATGATCCGCTCGATGCCCTCGCCGGCCAGCACGGCCTGCTCGATCGCGCGGGTCGCCTCGGGGCTGGCCCCCTCGCCGATCAGCAGGCTCTTGGTCTCGATGGCCAGCACGGCCGCGATCGCCACCAGCAGCAGGCCGATCGCCGCGGTGCCGATGCCGTCCCACACGCCGTTGCCGGTGATCAGGGTGAGCACGACGCCGAAGAACGCGAAGACCAGTCCGAGCAGGGCGCCCGAGTCTTCCAGCAGCACCACCGGCAGCTCGGGGGCCTTGGCCCGCCGCACGAAGTCGATCCAGGAGGTCTTGCCGCGGGTGCGGTTCGACTCCTTGATCGCCGTCATGAACGAGTAGGACTCGAGACCGATCGCGACCACCAGCACCACGACCGGCACCCACTGCCAGCTCTCGATGGGGTGCGGTTCCCGGATCTTGTGCCAGGCCTCGTACAGGGCGAACAGGCCACCCAGGCTGAACAGCACGATCGAGACGATGAACGCGTACAGATAGCGTTCTCGGCCGAAGCCGAACGGGTGCTCGGGGGTGGCCTGCCGCTTGGCCCGCTTGCCGCCGACCAGCAGAAGCAGCTGGTTGCCCGAGTCGGCCACCGAGTGGATCGACTCGGCCAGCATCGACGACGAGCTGGTGAGCATCCAGGCGACGAATTTCGTGACCGCGATGCCCACGTTGGCGCTCAACGCCGCCAGGATCGCCTTGGTGCCGCCTTCAGCGCTCATTTTGCCCACTCCACAGTGACGTCCGAAAGTACTGTCACTGCATTCCCTCGGGGAGCGGGTTCGAAAGCTCCTTCATCTCGCTGATCGCGGGCACGGCCATCGGGTCGAGTCCGTGCGCCAGCGCGAGATAGAGGGAGGCGAAGTCGGGCACGGCGGTCAGTGAGGCGAGACGCTCGAGCGCGGAGCCGCCCTCGGCGGTCAGCACGTCGCAGCGCACCCCGCGCCGCTCGGCCAGCGTCTGCACGGCGTCGGCGCGGCGCTCCTCGACGGCGACCGGCTCGTCGGCGTCGTCCTCCGGGTTGAGCCCGCCGTCGCGGAACAACACGAGCCGCAGCCGGGTGGCGCCGGTCTCCTCGGCGTCGGGGTCGGCGAAGATGTCGCGCGACGACTCGGCGAGCCCGCCGAAGACGCCGTCGAGCAGGCCCACGCGGCCGCGACCGGCCTCGCCCAGCGCGCCCGCCATCACCGGGTAGCGCGCGTTGGCCGCGAGCGTGTCGGCGAAGCGACGGGCGGCCACCGTGGCCAGCGGCGACGAGCCCCAGACGATCGGGATCGAGCCGGCCAGGCCGAGCGCCAGCGCCTTGGCCGGGTTGACGAAGGAGTCGGCGCCGGGCCGGCAACGCTCGGCGTCGGCGTCGAGCCGGGTCGCGGTCTCGGCCAGGTCGGCCTCGTTGACCTTGACCAGGCCGATCGCGCGCGCGGCGAGCAGCACCGGCACGGCCAGGCCCCAGAGGCTGGCGCGGGCGGGCGCCCGGCGCGGCACCGGGAAGAACGGGGCCCGGGCGCGGGCGGCCATGGCCTCGAGCTCCGAGTCGGGGTTGCCCACGGCGACCAGCCGGGCGCCCCGGCGGGCGGCCGCCTCGGCCGCGGCCAGCGCCTCGGGGCTGCGGCCGGAGGCAGAGACGGCGATGACCACGTCGGCCGCGCCGACCCAGCCGGGCAGGCCGGGGCTGCGGTGCCCGATGATCGGCACCGGGCAGCGCGGGCCGGCCGCGGTCGACAGGATGCTGCCGGTCAGGCCGGCGGTGCCGATGCCGGCGACGACGACCGCGCGGGGGCGGCCCTCGTCGGCCAGCATGCTCAGGTCGGTCTCGGCGGCCAGCGCGGCCGCCTCGCGCACCTGGGCGCCCGCCGACGCCGTGGCCCGCAGCATGCCGCCCGGGTCGTTGGCGAGCATCGACTTCTCGTCGTCGAGCAGCGACTCGTCGGCGTGCCGGTGCCCGGCCACCCCGGCCCTGCCACCCTCCAGCGGACCCGCCATCAGGCCTTGCCCCCGTCGGCCGCCGGGCGCGCCTCGTCGAGCAGCAGCACCGGGATGTCGTCGCGGACCTCGAAGACCCGCCCGCACTCGGTGCAGGTCAGGGTCTGCGCTTCGGCGTCGTGGGTGAGCGGCGCGTGATGCGTGTCCGGGCAGGCCAGGATGTCCAGAAGTTGCGGATCGAGGGCCACCGAACGCTCCTTACATAACGGAAAGGTGAGGCGACGCGCCCCTAAAACAGGCCCAGCCTAACCGCGGACGATCGCCAGGACCTCGTCGCGGAGGGCGGCCATCCGGTCCGGCTTGGCCGCCTCGACGTTCAGGCGCAGCAACGGCTCGGTGTTGGAGGCCCGCAGGTTGAACCAGGAGCCGTCGGGCAGGGTGACGGTGAGGCCGTCGAGCTCGTCGAAAGTCGCGGCCGGGAACGCGGCCCGGACCTCGGCCACCTTGGCCGTGGCATCGGCGACCGTCGAGTTGATCTCACCGGAGGCGGCGTAGCGCTCGTACTCCGCGGCGAACTCGGACAGCGGCCGGTCCTGCCCGCCCAGCGCGGCCAGCACGTGCATCGCGGCCAGCATGCCGGTGTCGGCGAACCAGAAGTCCCGGAAGTAGTAGTGCGCCGAGTGCTCGCCGCCGAAGACCGCGTTCGTCCGGGCCATCTCGGCCTTGATGAACGAGTGGCCGACCCGGCTGCGTACGGGCGTGCCGCCCGCCTCCTTGACGATCTCGGGCACGGCGTTCGAGGTGATCAGGTTGTGAATGATCGTGCTGCCCGGGAACTTGGCCAGCTCGCGCCGGGCCACCAGGGCGGTGACGGCCGAGGGCGAGACCGGGTCGCCGTTCTCGTCGATGATGAAGCAGCGGTCGGCGTCGCCGTCGAACGCGACACCGATGTCGGCGCCCTGCTCGCGGATCGCGTTCTGCAGGTCGACCAGGTTGGCCGGGTCGAGCGGGTTGGCCTCGTGGTTGGGGAACGAGCCGTCGAGCTCGAAATACAGCGGGACGATCTCGAGCGGCAGCGCGGGCAGCACCTGGTCGCCCAGCACGGCCGGAACCGTGTAGCCACCCATGCCGTTGCCGGCGTCGACGATCACCTTGAGCGGCCGGATGGCCGACAGGTCGACGAGCGAACGGAGATGCTCCGCGTACGCCCCCAGAAGTTCGCGGGTCTCGACCCGGACCGGGCCGTCGGCCCCGGCGTTCAGGTCGTCGAGCAGGGCCTGGGCGCGCTGGCGGACGATCGCGAGGCCGCTGTCCTGGCCGACCGGCTTGGCGCCCGCGCGGCACAGCTTGATGCCGTTGTACTGCGCCGGGTTGTGGCTGGCGGTGAACATCGCGCCGGGCAGGCCGAGCGAGCCGGACGCGTAGTAGAGCTGGTCGGTCGAGGCGAGGCCGATGTTGACCACGGCGGCGCCGGCCGAGTTGGCGCCGCGGGCGAACGCGGCGGCCAGACCGGGACCAGACTCGCGCATGTCGTGGGCGATCACGATCTCGTCGCCGTTGTCGCCCGACTCGCGCAGCATCTCGACGAACGCCGTGCCCAGGGCCCGGGCGACCGACTCGTCGAACTGATCCGGCACGATGCCCCGGACGTCGTACGCCTTGACGATCTTGGACAGGTCAGACACTGCGCCCCCTAGGCCCTACTCAGGATGTTCGGGCCGAGAGTAGCGGAGCTGCGTGGGCGGCAAGGTGGCAACGAGGAGGCGTCACTGTTACGTGATCCGATCGCGATCAATACTGCCTCCGGACATCGCTTGTCGCCGGGCGTGATGCGGGTCACGATGGAGATCTGGAGGTGTCTCCTTGCCCAACCCGTGGCTCGCCCTCGACTCCGGCGCCGATCCCGTCGAGCGTATTAGGCAGGTCGGGCGCGCCCACGAACGGTTCGTGACCGGGGAGACGAGCGCCGGGCCGGCCATCCGGTCGATCGTGGCCGACTCCTGGAAGCGCTCCGCGGTCGCGTTGCCGGGCCCGGACGCCACCGCCCCGATCGAGCTCAGCGACGCGGGCCTCGAGTCGTACCGGGCGGCCCACCCGCTCGCGCGTGTCCTGCCGATCTTCCGCGACCTGCTCGGCGGTCTGGCCGAGGACGGCGAGCACCTGATGGCGGTCTGCGACGCGTACGGGAGGCTGCTCTGGGTCGAGGGGACGGCCAAGGTGCTGCGGGGGGCCGAGAGCATGAACTTCGTGCCCGGCGCCCGGTGGGACGAGGCGCACGCCGGCACCAACGCGCCCGGCACGGCACTGGCCATCGACCACCCGCTGCAGATCTTCGCGACCGAGCACTTCAGCCGCTCGGCGCAGAGCTGGACGTGCGCCGCGGCGCCGATCCACGACCCGTCGACCGGCCGGTTGCTGGGTGCGATCGACGTGACCGGCGGCGATCATCTGGCCAACCCCCACAGCCTTGCCCTCGTACGGGCCACCGCGCTCGCCGCCGAGGCCTACCTGCGGGGCAACCTGACATCCGCCTCGACCGCCGGCTCGGTCGCGGCGCTCGGTCGCAACGAGGCCCGGCTGACCTTCGAGGGCCGCCAGTGGCGCCTGGGCCGCCGCCATTCCGAGCTGCTCGTGCTGCTGCTGGCCCATCCCGAGGGCAGCACCGGCGACGAGCTGGGCGCCGGGCTGTACGGGGACGACGCGAGCCCGGTGACCGTACGCGCCGAGTTGTCCCGGCTGCGCCGCACGCTCGGGCCGGAGCTGATCGAGGCCCGCCCCTACCGGTTGCGGGCCGAGGTCGAAGCCGACTTCCGTACGGTCGTGCGGCTGCTCGAGCAGGGGCGGACGGCGGAGGCGCTGGAGGCGTACGCGGGACCGCTCCTGCCCGGATCCGACGCCCCGGGCGTGGTGCGGCTGCGGAGGCTGCTCGACGACCGCCTGCGCACGGCGCTGCTGGCCGCCCGGGATCGCGACCTGCTGCAGAGCTGGGTGCACTCCCCGTGGGGCGCCGACGACCTGCAGATCTGGGAGGCGTACGCCCAGCTGCTGTCCCCCACCGCCCCGGCCCGCCCGATGGCCATGACCAGGGTCCGCGAGCTGCAGAGAGAATACGGCCTACTTGCAACGTCCGTGCAACGTACGCGTAACTAACGTCGGCCGTACCCCACTGGTACGGAGGCAGGCATGACCGTATATTCCGCGCCCGGAACCGACGGCGCCATCGTCAGCTACGAGTCGCGTTACGACCACTTCATCGGCGGGGAATACGTGCCCCCGGCGAAGGGACAGTATTTCTCCAACCCGAGCCCGGTCACCGGCGAGGACTTCTGCGAGGTGGCCCGGGGCACGGCCGAGGACGTCGAGAAGGCGCTGGACGCCGCGCACGGCGCGGCCGACGCGTGGGGCCGCACCTCCACCGCGGAACGGGCCAACATCCTCAACAAGATCGCCGACCGGATGGAGCAGAACCTCGAGAAGCTGGCCGTCGCCGAGTGCTGGGAGAACGGCAAGCCGGTACGCGAGACGCTGGCCGCCGACATCCCGCTGGCGATCGACCACTTCCGGTACTTCGCCGGGGCCATCCGGGCCCAGGAGGGCACCGCGGGCGAGATCGACGACGACACCGTCGCCTACCACTTCCACGAGCCGCTCGGCGTGGTCGCCCAGATCATCCCGTGGAACTTCCCGATCCTGATGGCGGTCTGGAAGCTGGCCCCGGCGCTGGCGGCCGGCAACGCGGTCGTCCTCAAGCCGGCCGAGCAGACCCCGGCGTCGATCCACTACCTGATGTCGCTGATCGCCGACCTGATCCCGCCGGGCGTCCTCAACATCGTCAACGGGTTCGGCGTCGAGGCCGGCAAGCCGCTCGCCTCGTCGAACCGGGTGGCCAAGGTCGCCTTCACCGGTGAGACCACCACCGGCCGGCTGATCATGCAGTACGCCTCGGAGAACCTCATCCCGGTCACCCTGGAGCTGGGCGGCAAGAGCCCGAACATCTTCTTCGAGGACGTGAGCCGGCTCGACGACGACTTCTACGACAAGTCGCTCGAGGGCTTCTCGATGTTCGCGCTCAACCAGGGCGAGGTCTGCACCTGCCCGTCGCGCGCGCTGATCCAGCAGAGCATCTATCCCGACTTCCTGGCCGCGGGGGTCAAGCGGGTCGAGAACCTCAAGCAGGGCAATCCGCTGGACACCGACACCCAGGTCGGCGCGCAGGCCTCGAACGACCAGCTCGAGAAGATCCTGTCCTACTTCGACATCGGCCGGCAGGAGGGCGCCAAGGTGCTCACCGGTGGCAGCCGGGCCGACCTGGGCGGCAACCTGTCCGGCGGGTACTACGTGCAGCCGACGATCTTCGAGGGCAGCAACTCGATGCGGATCTTCCAGGAGGAGATCTTCGGGCCGGTCGTGTCGGTGACCTCGTTCGCGGACTACGCCGACGCCATCAAGATCGCCAACGACACCCTGTACGGCCTGGGCGCCGGCGTGTGGACCCGGGACATCAACACGGCGTACCGGGCCGGCCGCGCGATCAAGGCGGGCCGGGTGTGGACGAACTCGTACCACCTGTACCCGGCGCACGCCGCGTTCGGTGGCTACAAGCAGTCCGGCATCGGGCGTGAGAACCACAAGATGATGCTCGACCACTACCAGCAGACCAAGAACCTGCTCGTGTCGTACAGCCCCAAGGCGATGGGTTTCTTCTAAGCCGATGGCCACCAGGGTTGATGTCACTCCCGCGGCTGCCGATCTGATGCGGCAGCTGCGGGACCAGCACGGTCCGCTGATGTTCCACCAGTCCGGCGGATGCTGCGACGGCAGTTCACCGATGTGTTACCTGGAGGGCGAGTTCCGTACCGGCCAGTCGGATGTTCTGCTCGAGTCCCTCAAGATCGACGGGGTGCCCGAGCCGATCACCTTCTGGATGTCGGCCTCGCAGTTCGAACTCTGGAAGCACACCCATCTGACGGTGGACGTGGTCCGCGGGCGCGGTTCCGGCTTCTCGCTGGAGGCGCCCGAGGGCGTACGGTTCCTGATCCGGTCCCGCCTGCTCACCGAGCAGGAACTCGTGGAATTGTCCTGATCGGACCAGATGACAATCATTTGACACTGGCCACAATCTGATCCGCGCGCCGCCGTCGTCCCGTATCAATGGGGGACGGCGGCGGTTCTGCGTCGCCGGCACACGCCCCCCGATGCCGACCCCCGAGGAAAGAGTGCGAGCCCCCTCCGCCCACCAGATCCTGGCCGCCCTGCACGCTTTGGACCGCCGCGTCATGGCACTCGCCCGCCGGGTGCTCGAAACGGCCCGGAACGGCGACGAACGGCCGGTTGACGTCTCCCCCGACCGTGCCGAAACCGGCCGGAAAGTGGCAGTCCGCGCGGTGCGGACGGCATTGTCGGCAGCCGGACGGCACAGGGAGGCTTGGATGCGGATGTCCCGCGGCCGCAAGGCGGTTCTGCTCGGCGTCGTGCTGCTGGTGGTGGGCCTGACCGGGCGCGCCTCGGCCGAGACACGTCTGCCCGAGGCCGGCTCCGTGGCTCAGGCGCCCGCGTCGGCCCCCGCCACGAAGCCGGCGGTCCCGGCCAAGACGTCGAAGCCCAAACCCAAGCCGAAGCGGAAGCCGGAGGTACGCCGGGCGAACAACCCGCGCCTGGCCGGTCCCGCGGGCAGCCGGGTGCTGACCGGCGGCAAGGGCGTCGCGCTGACCTTCGACGACGGCCCCGACCCGGCCGAGACGCCGAAGCTGCTCCGGCTGCTGGCCAAGCATCACGTCAAGGCCACCTTCTGCCTGGTCGGCAGCAACGCGCAGCGGCACCCGGAACTGGTCCGCCAGATCGTCGCGGGTGGTCACACGCTCTGCAACCACACCTGGAACCACAGCCTCAAGATCGGCAAGGACCCGGCCGGCAAGATCCGGGCCGACCTGAACCGCACCAATGCCGCGATCCTCCGGGCCGCGCCCAAGGCGAAGATCAAGTATTTCCGCGCGCCCGGCGGCAACTTCACGCCGCGGCTGGTCGCGGTGGCCGACCGGATGAACATGACGTCGATCTATTGGAAGGTCGACCCGCGGGACTGGAGCCACCGCAAGGGCGAGAGCAGCGCAGCCCACCAGGCCAAGGTCATCTCCAGCGTGACCCGGCACTGCCGGCCCGGGGCGATCGTGCTGTCGCACGACTACGCGCAGCCGGACACCATCGCCGCGTACCGGAAGCTGATTCCATGGCTCAAGAAGCGTTACACGCTCGTCGCGCTGCCCTGATCAGTGGGACGGCGGGATGACCCGCAGGTGACCCCGGCGGCCCGTCTGGTGGCCGGGGAGGCGCTCCTCGTCGTCGGCGCGCGGGGGCGGCGCCGTCGGGCGGGCGGCCTCGCGCACGGCATCGGCCAGGGCGACCAGGTCATCGGTGGTGGGCGGCGGCGGGGCGAAATCGCCGTCGTGCCGGACGAGCTCCCAGCCTCGGGGGGCGGTGAGGCTGCGGGCGTGCGGCTCACACAGGTCGTACGTGTGGGGTTCGGCGAAGGCCGCCAAGGGGCCGACGACCGCCGTGGAGTCGCTGTACACGTAGGTCAGCGTGGCGACCGCCTGTCGGGGACAGCCGTTCCGGGAGCAGCGCCGTGGTGACCTCACGGCGGCACGTTATCGCTCCGGACGCCCGCGTGGGTGCGGAAGCCCCGCGACACGCCGACCCACGATGCATCACGATTCGGCCATGAGGGGCCGACACGCCGCCCC
The DNA here is from genome assembly GCF_055562135.1 of Actinoplanes sp. NPDC021490. Taxonomy (NCBI): domain Bacteria; kingdom Bacillati; phylum Actinomycetota; class Actinomycetes; order Micromonosporales; family Micromonosporaceae; genus Actinoplanes; species Actinoplanes sp. NPDC021490. The sequence continues at coordinate 860,943 of NZ_JBVHFW010000001.1, read as the reverse complement.
CGATGGGACGAATTACCGGCGTACGCCCCCGTTGGGGCGAATCAACAACGCGGTAACAGGTCTGACGCCGTGTCACACCGTCGGAGGACTAGAGTTGCCGAGTGACCACCAGTCCCGAACGCCGCCGTGCCGATCCTTCCCGGGCGGCACGCAAGGCCGGGCCGGGGCATCCCACCCGTCGCGACCGGCACGGCCGCGGTCTGCGGGGCAGGCTGGTGCCGGCCACCGTTCCCCTCGCCCGCACCAAGGCCGAGATCTTCGACGACCTGGTCCTCGACACGGTCGAGCAGCTCGAGCGGCGTTATGCCAAGGAGCTGGCCGGGGTCGAGTTCGCGGTCGAGGATGTGCCACCCGAGCTGAACGTCTACGACTCCGATGTGCTCGAGGACGGCGAGGTGCCGCTGGCCCGGCTGCTGCCCGGTCGCCCCGGCCGGCAGGAGCTTCCCCCACGGATCGTGCTCTACCGGCGGCCGCTGGAATTCCGGGCGATGGACCGTGAGGACCTCGCCGACCTCGTCCACGATGTGATCATCGAGCAGGTCGCCAACCTGCTCGGGGTGGATCCTGACGAACTGTCCTAGGCGCTGAGCCGGATCAGGCGACCCGGCGCTTCAGCTTGCGTCGCTCGCGCTCGGACAGTCCACCCCAGATGCCGAAACGCTCGTCGTGACCCAGTGCGTATTCCAGGCACTCGGCCTTGACCTCACAGCGACCGCAGATCCTCTTTGCCTCCCGGGTGGACCCACCCTTTTCCGGGAAGAAGGCCTCCGGATCGGTCTGCGAACACAGCGCCCGCTCTTGCCACTCGGGCGCGTCCCCGAGCAGGTCGACCCCTTCAACCTGCGCTTCCATCGGCGTGCCTCCCAATTTCCGCGCCGGCAGCAGTGCCGGCGCTGACCCCCCACGCACGCAGCGTGTTTTTTGTGAGCAGAGTTCGCATTTGTGGGCGCCTCGCTCACAACCCCACCGAAATTACACGCGTGTAAGACGTGCGTCGTCAAGCCGAACCTGATAAATAGGCCCGTTTCCCCGGCGCGTCTTCGGCGCGTCGCGGTCCCGTTCCTGCCATATCTCTCCGGGGCACCGGAAAGTAACGCAGCCCGGCCCGCCTGCGTCCTATTTAACCCGATTTGTGATCTAGCGTCGACCGTAGGTCGTGGTCCGCTCCACGGCCGGGCGACCCGCAGTCGCGGCAAGTTCCTTCAGCTCAGCGACCGTACGGGCCGATCCGTGCTCGGAACCCGCCATCCGGGAGATCGTTTCCTCCATCAGGGTGCCACCGAGATCGTTGCAGCCGCCGTCGAGCATCACCCGGGTGCCCTCGTCGCCCAGTTTGACCCACGAGCACTGGATGTTGTCGATGCGGCCGTGCAGCAGGATGCGGGCCATCGCGTGGACCACACGGTTCTCGCGCCAGCTGGCGCCGTTGCGGGCGATGCCGGCCAGATAGATCGGGGCGTTGGTGTGAATGAACGGCAGCGCCACGAACTCGGTGAAACCACCCGTGCGATCCTGAATGCCGGCCAGCACCCGGAAGTGGCCGAGCCACTGACGCGGGTGATCGACGTGCCCGTACATCATTGTCGAACTCGAGCGGATGCCCAGCTCGTGAGCCGTGCTGACCACGTCGACCCAGGCGCTGGCCGGGAGCTTGCCCTTGGTCAGGACCCAGCGCACCTCGTCGTCGAGGATCTCGGCCGCGGTGCCGGGGATGGTGCCGAGCCCGGCCTCCTTCAGCTGGGCCAGCCAATCGCGTACGGGGACGCCCGCCTTGGCCGCCGCGGTGACGATCTCCATCGGCGAATACGCGTGGACGTGCATGCCGGGGACGCGCTGCTTGACGGCCCGCACGAGGTCGGCGTACGCGGTCACGGGCATCTTGGGGTCGATGCCGCCCTGCATGCAGACCTCGGAGGCGCCGTCCTGCCAGGCCTGCTCGGCGCGATCGGCCACCTGCTCGACCGAGAGGCGGTAGGCGTCGGCGTCCTTCTCGCGCTGGGCGAACGCGCAGAACCGGCACCCGACGTAGCAGACGTTGGTGAAGTTGATGTTGCGGTTGACCACGTAGGTGATGTCGTCGCCGTTGACCTGCCGGCGCAGGTCGTTGGCGATGCGGGCGAGCTCGTCGAGGGCCTCGCCGTCCGAGTTGAACAACGCCATCGCGGCGTCCTCGTGCTCGGGCAGCAGCAGCTTGGCCGGGTCGGTCGAGGCCAGCTTGAGACCGGCCAGCACATCGGACTCGAGCCGCTGGGACGTGTCGGTGGTGATGTGCGCGGCCACCTCGTCCCAGTCGCCGTAGACATCGTCGAAGTCGGATCGCCGGTCGCCCGTGCGGCCCTCGGTGTCGATCGTCGCGAAGAGATCGGTGCGACCCGACCCGTACGCCTCGTCGGGCTCCTGCCAGGGCCGGCCCACCACCTCGGCGTCCTCGCGGGCCAGCCCGTCGGGACCGGCCAGCGCGGCCACGTGGGCCGCCAGCCGCGGATCGAGCCAGCCCTCGGCGCCCCGGCGGACGTACTCCGGATAGATCGTCAGCCGCTCGCGCAGCTCGAAGCCGGCGTCGGCCGAGCGGGCCCGCAGCAGGTCGATCTGGGGCCACGGACGCTCGGGGTTGACGTGGTCGGGGGTGACCGGCGAGACGCCACCCCAGTCGTCGATGCCCGCCCGCAGCAGCAGCGCGAACTCGGCGTCGATCAGGTTGGGCGGGGCCTGCACCCGGGCCCGCGGACCCATGATGATCCGGCCCACGGCCACCGTGGCGGCCAGCTCGCGCAGCTCGGCGTCGGGCATGCCGCGCATCGCCGTGTCCGGCTTGGCGCGGAAGTTCTGGATGATGATCTCTTGGATGTGGCCGTACTCACGGGCGGCGCGGCGCATCGCGAACAGCGCGTCGACCCGCTCCGCCGGCGTCTCGCCGATGCCGATCAGGATGCCGGTGGTGAACGGCACGCCGACGCGGCCGGCGTCGTCGAGCACGCGCAGCCGGACGGCCGGCTCCTTGTCGGGCGAGCCGAAATGCGGGCCGCCGGGCTCGGACCACAGGCGGGTCGCCGTGGTCTCGAGCATCATGCCCATGCTGGGCGCGACCGGCTTGAGGCGCTGCAGCTCGGCCCAGCTCATCACGCCCGGGTTGAGATGCGGCAGCAGGCCGGTCTCCTCGAGCACGGCGATCGCACAGGCGCGCACGTAGTCGAGGGTGGAGTCGTAACCGCGCTCGTCGAGCCACTGCCGGGCCGCGGGCCAGCGCTCCTCGGGCCGGTCGCCCAGCGTGAACAGGGCCTCCTTGCAGCCCTGGGCGGCGCCCTGACGCGCGATCTCGAGCACCTCGTCGCGCTCGAGGAACGCCGCGGGCAGCCGATGTGGCACCGTCGCGAACGTGCAGTAGTGACACCTGTCCTGGCAGAGCCGGGTCAGGGGGATGAAGACCTTGCGCGAATACGTCACCACGCCCGGACGCCCGGCCTCACGGAGACCGGCGTCGCGGACGTGGCCGGCGATCGTCAGCAATTCGTCGAATTGGTCGCCGGTCGCGGCCAGCAAGGCCGTCGCCTCTTCGGCGTCGACCGCCTTGCCGTCGGCGGCGCGGCGCAGGGCGCGCCGGATGCTCGCTTCGGTGGGCCTGCTTCCGACCGTGTTGACCTCTACCACCCCAGCAGCCTAGGCCGGAAAGCCGATGGTTGCCCCGGGCGTTCCGGGCCAACCACAGTGGTATAGGACACGGCTCAGCGGCGCGGCGGGTCCTCGTCGGCCGGGCCGAAGCCGGGACGGTCGTCCGAGGAGATCTTCTCGGTGCGCTCGTCGCCGGGAGTGTCGGCGCCGGGAACCGGCTGGGTCGGCTCGGCGAAATTGGGGAACGCCGTCGTGGGCGCCGGGTGCGGCGCGAACGGGCCGGACGGGCCGGAGGCCGGGTGCGCGGGCGGGGCCGACGCGGGCATCGGGACGGCCGACTGGTTCCACGCCGGCGGCTGCTGCGGATAGCCCTGGTGCGGCTGACCCGGCTGGGGCTGGCCGGGGTGAGGCTGACCGGGCTGGGGCTGGCCCGGCTGGCCGTACTGCGGCGGCTGCGGGAAGCCCTGGGGCGGCTGCGGCGCGCCCGGCGGCGGGTAACCACCGGGGCCGAAGCCCGGCTGCGGCGGCTGTCCGTAGCCCGGCTGGCCTGGGTAGGCGCCCGGCTGCCCGTAGGCCGGCTGGCCGTAGACGCCCGGCTGCGGCTTGGGCTTGTGCACCTGGAAGAGGCCCTGCCAGAGGCGGAACACCGCGTAGGCCGCCACACCGAACACGGCCAGCCAGGCCGCGCGCACCAGGAGCTCCTCGAACGCGATTCGCGCGCCGTTGTTGCTCGCGTGGTTGATCAGGCCGATCAGCAGCCCGAACAGCACCCCGAAGAGCGCCATGACCGCGTACTCCACCACGGCGATCAGCGTGATCAGCGACGCCTTGGGGTGGCGCGGCTGCACCAGCACGGCCAGCAGCACCGCGGCCAGCGGCATGAAGATCGTCGACGTGTTGATGAAGCCGTAGAAGCTGTCCTGCGTGCGGTAACCGAACTGGTTCTCACCGTCCGGGATCAGCCGGATGACGGCCACGAAGAGCAGCAGGGCGGGGGCGCCGACAAGCGCGTAGGCCGCGAGATCACGCAGCGGCCGGAGCAGCTGCCCCGCCGATTTGCCCTCGCCCGGCGCGGGCTGCGGTTGGCTGGTCACGGACATTCTCCCTGGCGAGAAGTGGGTGAGATCGGCTAAGGGTAGACCGGGTTCGCACGTGGCCCGATACCCGGCGGCGTGTTCTGTCATACCGGTGCGGGAGGATGGCGGCATGCGGATCGTGGTCCTCTCCGGCGGCATCGGCGGCGCGAAGTTTCTGGCCGGCGTGCGCGCGCATGCCCGCGGCCTCGGCGCCGAGGTCACCGCCGTGGTCAACGTCGGCGACGACGTGCGCATGCACGGCCTGCAGATCTGCCCCGACCTCGACAGCGTGATGTACACGCTGGGTGGCGCGCACGACCCCGAGCGCGGGTGGGGCCGGGTCGGCGAGAGCTGGGTGGTGAAGGAGGAACTGGCCGCCTACGGCGCCGAGCCGTCGTGGTTCGGCCTGGGCGACAAAGACACCGCCACCCATCTCGTACGCACCCGGATGCTCGCCGCCGGCTATCCGTTGTCGCAGGTCACGGCGGCCTTGTGCGCCCGCTGGCAGCCCGGCGTCACGCTGCTGCCGGCCACCGACGACCGGCTCGAGACCCACGTGGTGGTCGATGTCGAGGGCGAGCGCAAGGCGATCCACTTCCAGGAGTGGTGGGTGCGATACCGCGGCGACCTGCCGACCCACCGGTTCATTTTCGTCGGCGCCGAGGCGGCCAAGCCGGCGCCGGGCGTGCTCGAGGCGATCGCCGGCGCCGACGTGGTGCTGGTCGCGCCGAGCAACCCGGTCGTGAGCATCGCGCCGATCCTGGCCGTCAACGCGATCCGCGACGCCGTGGCCGGCGGTTCGGCCCCGGTCGTCGGGGTCTCCCCCATCATCGGCGACTCCCCCATCCGCGGCATGGCCGACAAGTGCCTGGCCACGCTCGAGGTCGAGGTCAGCCCGGCCGGCGTCGGCCGGCTCTATGGAGCCCGCTCGGCCGGCGGCCTTCTCGACGGCTGGCTTGTCGACACGTCCGACGCGGGCGTCGAGATCCCCGGTCTCCAGACCCGCGCCGTCCCGCTGTGGATGAGCTCGGAAGAGGCCACGGCCCAGATGGTGAAGGACGCACTCACCCTGGCCGGCGTCGCCTGACCGACCGGCCGACCAGCGCAGAAAGGGACGACGTCGTGGAGGACGGGCTGGAGATCCTGCCGGTGCGCGGGATGGGGCACATCGAGGCCGGGGACGACCTGGCCGAGCTGATCACCGCGGCGGCGCCGTGGATCGCCGACGGCGACGTGCTGGTGGTCACCAGCAAGATCGTGTCGAAGGCCGAGGGGCGGCTGGTCGAGGTCCCGGCCGACGGGCCCGAGCGCGACGAGGCACGCCGGGCCACGCTGGCCTCGGAGACCGCGCGGGTGGTGGCCCGCCGCGGCCCGACCACGATCGTGCAGACCCATCACGGGTTCGTCATGGCCGCGGCCGGCATCGACGCCTCCAACGTCGACAAGACCCACCTCGTGCTGCTGCCCGCCGACCCCGACGCGTCGGCCCGGCAGTTGCGCGCCGCCTTCCGGGCCCGCGGGCTCGACGTGGGCGTGATCGTCTCCGACACGACCGGCCGCACGTGGCGCAACGGGCTGACCGACGTGGCGCTGGGCGCGGCCGGCATCGAGCCGATCCGTGACCACCGGGGCGAGACCGACCCGTACGGGAACGAATTGGAGATCACCCAGATGGCGGTGATCGACGAGCTGGCCGCGGCCGGGGAACTCGTCAAAGGCAAGCGCGACCAGGTGCCGGTGGCTGTCGTGCGGGGTTATCCGCGGTCCGGCATCCGCGACTCGGACGGCGCGTCGGTGCTGCTGCGCGACGCCGCGTCCGACATGTTCAGCCTGGGCACGGCCGAGGCCCGCGCGCTCGGCCTGCGCGACGCCGCCCAGCTGCCCGACGGCGCCCTTCCGGGGCGTCCGATCGATCCGGCCGCCGTCGACCGGGCCGCGGCCGCCGTCGCCGGTCTGCTCTCGCCGGCCATCACCGTCGTGCCGGCCGAGGTGGTCACCGGCAGCGGCGCCACCGCGGCCCTGCATCTGCAGACCCGCGACACCACGCCGGCCGGCCTGATGCGGCTCGGTTCCGACGCGCACCGGCTGCGGGCCGCGCTGGCCGCCGAATCGATCGTCACGCTGTCGCTGCCCCACGAGGACGGCATCCGCCTCGAGCTCTCCGGAAACTGAGGACATCACGGTGACTCTGGAAGACCTGCACGCGGACGCCGTCCGGGTGCTAGAGACCTGGCAGCCCACCTCCGACGAGGCCGCCCTGGCCCGCAAGCGGACCCTCGAGCTGCTGGCCGACGGGCCGGTCGCGATGACCCGGGCCCACCGGGAAGGTCACGTGACGGCCAGCGCGCTGATCGTCGACGGGGACGGGCGGGTGCTGCTCTGCCTGCACGGCCGCCTGGGCCTGTGGATGCAGCTCGGCGGGCACTGCGAGGCCGGGGACGCGTCGCTGGCCGCGGCCGCGTTGCGCGAGGCCACCGAGGAATCCGGCATCGCGGGCCTGGAACTGGATCGGACGCCGATCGACATCGACATCCACGAGGTGCGCTGCGGAGCGGCCGACGGCGTCGCGGCGACGCCGTCGGTCCACTATGACGTCCGCTTCCTGCTGCGCTGCCCGGCCGGCACGCGCGAGCAGATCAGTGCCGAGTCGGCCCAGCTGGGCTGGTTCGACCCGGGCGAGCTGCCCAGCCCGCTGGCCTCCGGAACCGCCCAGCAGATCGGGCCCGCGCTGGCAAGGCTCGACTAGACGTAGCCGTGCTGGCCGAGCTCCTTGAGCTCGTCGACCAGGTGCTTGACCTCTTGCGCGCGCTCGCGCGGGATCACCAGGACGGCGTCGGGGGTGTCGACGATGACCAGGTCACGCACGCCCATCGCGGCGATCAGACGACCGTCGGTCGGCACGACCACCAGGCCCTCGGTCTCGCGCAGCAGGACGCCCGAGGTCTGCTGCATGTCGCGGCCCACCACCACGTTGCCCGCCGGGTCGGCCGCCAGCACCTCGCCCAGCGTGTGGAAGTCGCCGACGTCGTTCCAGCCGAAGTCGCCGGGGACGGTGCCCACCCGGCCGGCCGTGGCCGCGCCCTCCATCACCGCGTAGTCGACCGAGATGCGCGGCAGGGTCGGCCAGACCTCGCCCAGCACCTCTTCACGGCCCGCGGTGTCCCAGGCCTGGGCGATGCGCGAGATGCCGGCCGCGAGCTGGGGCTGCTGACGCGACAGCTCGGACAGGAACGTGTCGGCCCGCCAGACGAACATGCCGGCGTTCCACAGGTAGTTGCCCGACTTCACGTAACCCTCGGCCACGTCGTAGGTCGGCTTCTCCTTGAACTCCTCGACGGCGAGCACCGGACCGTCGCCGGTCGCGCCGCCGCACTGGAGATAGCCGTAGCCCGTCTCGGGCCGGGTCGGGGTGATGCCGAGGGTCATCAGCAGACCCTGGCGCGCGCCCTCCATCGCCTGACGGATGACCTGGGTGAAGCCTTCCTTGTCGGAGATCAGGTGGTCGGACGCGAACGAGCCCATGATCGCCTCGGGATCACGCCGGGCGATCACGGCCGCGGCCAGGGCGATCGCCGCGCACGAATCCCGTGGGGACGGCTCGACCAGCACGTTGGCCTCGGGGATGGCGTCGAGCTGCCGGGAGACCGCGGCCGCGTGCGCGACACCGGTGACCACGAAGATGCGGTCCATCGGCGCGAGCAGGTCGAGGCGGTCGACCGTGGCCTGCAGCAGCGACGCGTCCGTGCCGGTCAGCGGATGCAGGAACTTCGGGTGACCGGCCCGGGACAGCGGCCAGAGACGCGTGCCCGTCCCACCAGCCAGCACCACGCCGTAAAGCCCGCCGAGTTCATCGCTCATGCGCACAGAGTGTAAAGGTCAGATCGCCGAGACTCGTTTCCAGGTTGTGACGTGCACTTCCGCGCTTGACGCCCAAGTGAATTCCTTGGCCCGGTCGAAGCCCGCCTTGGCCAGCGTGACGCGCCGCGGCTCGTCGTGCAGCAGGTCGGCCAGGTCGGTGGCGATCCGGTCGGGATCTTCTGTCGTGTACGCGACAGCGTCGCCGCCGACCTCGGGCAGGGACAGCCGCGGGGTCGTCAGGACGGGGGTCGCACAGGCCATCGCCTCGAGGATCGGCAGGCCGAAGCCCTCGCCGAACGACGGGTAGCAGGCGACCAGCGCGCCGCCGAGGAAACCGGGCAGGTCGGCGTACCGCAGATAGCCGGGGCGCAGCAGGCGCAGGTGGGACGGCACCTCGGCCACGGCGCGATCGATCTCGTCGTCGTGACCCTGGCCACCGGCGATCACCAGCGCGGGCGGGTGCGGCCAGTCGGCGACCGCACGGGCCCAGCCCCGGATCAGGTTGGGAACGTTCTTGCGGGGCTCCTTGGCGCCGAGGAACGCCACATAACCGGCGTCGTTGAGGCCGAGCCGGGCCCGCACGCGAGCCTTCTCCTCCTCGGTCGGCGCGTGGAAGGCCGCCTGGTCGACGCCGTGATAGGCCACGTCGATGCGGGTCGGATCGGCGTCGAGGAGCCGGATCAGCTCGTCACGGGTCGCTTTGCTGGGCACGATGACCCGCGCGGCCCGGCGCAGCGACGTCTTGATCGCGCTGCGGAAGAACGTCCGCTTGGTGTTGTCGTAATGCTCGGGTTCGGTGAAGAACGTCGCGTCGTGCACGGTCACGGTGACCGGGCAGCCGGCGCGGAGCGGGCACGTATAGAAAGGCGAGTGCAGCACCTGGGCCCCGACCTGCTGAGCGAGCAGGGGCAGACCTGTCTGCTCCCACGCCAGCCGGGCCGGGCGGTGCGCGACGGCAGCCGGGCCGGCGATCACCTCGGCCTTGTGGTCGAGCATGCGGCTGTAACGCTCCGCATCCGACCGCTGGGCCACAACGGCCAGATCGACCCGGTCAGGATCCATCCGTCCGAGGGCACCGAGTAGGCCGTCGACGTATCTGCCGACTCCTCCTCGGTCTGCGGGGACGCTGGTGGCGTCGACGAGCACTCGCGGGGGGCGACCGGCGGTCACGAGGCAACTCCCAAAGAGGTTGTAATTCAGACCACTGGCAAGGGTACGCCCGCAATGCATCGCGCATGTGACCGCGACACCGCCTTGTTGCCAGCGTTTCGCCGTTCTCATCGCCCGTTCAGGATCGATTACGGAGCGTAATCCCTCTATCGTTGTCCCGGTGGAGACCACGATCCCCCAGGTGCTGGCGGCCGCGGTGCGCCGTGATCCGACCGGTCCGATGCTGACTTTCTATGACGACGCGAGCGGCGACCGCACCGAACTGTCCGGCGCGACTTTGGACAACTGGGTGTCAAAGACGGCAAACATGCTGGTCGACGGCCTCGGATTGGGCACCGGCGACACCGCCGCGGTCAAGCTGCCGCCGCACTGGCAGACGGCGGCTGTCCTGCTCGGGGTCTGGTCGGCCGGCGTGACGGCGGAGATCAGCGACCCGGATTCGGCCGACGTTCTCTTCACCGCGCCCGATCAGACCACCACGACAAAAGCCTCGGACCGGTACGCGACGGGCCTGCTTCCCTTCGCCATGCCGCTTCGCGAACTGCCCGCGGGCTTCGCCGACTACGTGCTCGAAGTGCGCCAGTTCGGCGACCACTTCCCGGGCCGGCCGGTCGCCGCGGGGGATGTCGCGCTGAACGACCGTACGCACGCCGAAGTGATCGCGGCCGCCCAGGCGCGCGCCACCGAACTGGGCATCGCCCCGGGCAGCCGGGTGCTGATCGACGCGGCGACCCGGTTCGATCCGATCGACTGGCTGGTCACCCCGCTGGTCGCGGGCGCGTCGATCGTGCTGTGCGCCAACCTCGACCCGGCCCGGACGTCGAGCCGGGCCGAGTCGGAAAAGGTGACGCTGGTCGTGGCCTAGCGTGCGCGCTTGCGGGCCAGCTCCTCGAAAGCCACCAGGGACTCCGGGTTGGCCAGTGCCCCCTTGGCCGCGGCCGACTCGACCGGGGTGCCGGTGAGGATTCGCTTGACCGGCACCTCGAGTTTCTTGGCCGACAGGGTGCGGGGCACGGCCCGTACGGCGTGGATCTCGTCGGGAATGTGCCGTGGCGACAGAGCGGCACGCAGCTCGCCGGCGATCCTCTTGCGGAGCGCGTCGTCGAGCTCGAGACCCTCGGCCGGCACGACGAAAAGCAGCAGCTCGCCGTTCGGGTCGTCGTCCTTCTCCAGGTGCACGACCACCGAGTCGGCCACCTCGGGCAGGGCCTCGACCACCGAATAGAACTCGGCCGTGCCCAGCCGGACGCCGCCGCGGTTGAGAGTGGCATCGGAGCGCCCGGTGATCACGCAGGAGCCGTCGGCGCCGATGGTGATCCAGTCGCCGTGCCGCCAGACGCCCGGGAAATAGTCGAAATAGGCCTCCCGGTAGCGCTGGCCGTCCGGGTCGTTCCAGAAGCCGACCGGCATGCTCGGCATCGGGGCCGTGATCACCAGTTCACCGAGCTCGTCGATCACCGGCCGGCCGCCGGGGTCGTACGCCTCGACGCTCGCTCCCAGCGCCCGGCAGGCGATCTTGCCCTCGACCACCGGCAGCAGCGGGACGGAACCCACGAAACCGGTGCAGACGTCGGTGCCGCCGGACAGCGACTGGAGCTGCAAGCGACTGCCCACCGCCTCGTAGACCCAGTCGAAACCCTCGGGCGGCAGCGGCGCGCCGGTCGAGCCGATGCCCTTGAGCCGCCGCTTCTGCGGGGTGAGCCCGGCCTTGCGGCAGGCCATCAGGAACGGCGCCGAGGTGCCGAAATACGTGATGCCGGCCTCGTCGACCAGATCCCACAGCACCGACATGTCCGGGAAGCCGGGATTGCCGTCGAACAGCACGATCGCCGCGCCCACGGCCGGCCCGCTGACCAGGAAGTTCCACATCATCCAGCCGGTCGTGGTGAACCAGAAGAAGCGGTCACCCGGGCCGAGGTCGTGGTGCAGGGCCAGCATCTTGAGGTGCTCGAGCAGGATGCCGCCGTGCCCGTGGACGATCGGTTTCGGCAGTCCCGTGGTGCCCGAGCTGTAGAGCACGTAGAGGGGATGGTCGAAGGCGAGTTCCTCGTACGCCATGGGCTCGTCGCCCTGGAGGTCACCGAACGTGTCTTTGGCCGCGTCGAGGTAACCGATGGTCACCACGTGCTCGAGCGACGGAAGGGCGGCCCGGATGGCTTCGACCTCGCCGGTGCGGTCGATCGGCTTGTCGCCGTAGCGGTAGCCGTCGACCGCGACCAGGATCTTGGGCTCGATCTGTTGCCAGCGGTCGATCACACTGCGTACGCCGAACTCGGGGGCGCACGAGGAGAAGATCGCGCCGAGGCTGGCGGTGGCGAGCATCAGGACGTACGTCTCGGGGATGTTGGGGGCGTACGCGGCAACCCGGTCGCCTTTCCGGACTCCCCTGGCCCGCAAGCCCGCCCGTACGGTCCGGACCTTGTCCCGCAATTCGCTTTTCGTGAGCTTGATGGCGTCGCGCGTCTGCGAATAGGCCAGAACGACCGGGTCGTCCTCGGCCAGCCCGGGCATGCGCAGGACGTGCTCGGCGTAGTTCAGCGTCGCACCGGGGAACCACTTCGCGCCCGGCATCCCGGTGTCGGGCAACACTCCCGAGGGCGGGGCGTGCGAAATCACCTCGAAGTAGTCCCAGATCGACTGCCAGAACGCCGGAAGATCATCGACGGACCACTGCCACAGGGCCGCGTAGTCGGCGAACACCAGGCCGCGCTCGCGCTGCAGCCACGACATGAAATGCCCGATCCGGGTTGTCTCGCGAACATCGGCCGGCGGCTGCCACAACACTGCGCCCGTCATGCGATCACCTTAACGTTCATTCAGTCTCTCGTGCCTTCTGGATGGCGGTCCGCCGGGCCAGGCGGTGCTCCCTCCGGATCAGAGCCTCGCGGAACCGGCGCTCGTCGTCCACGTTCTCGGGCAACACCGGAGGCACGTTTCTTGGGTGGCCGGCCACATCCACGGCCACGAACACCAGATATGCCGTCGCCACGGTGAGCGGCTCGTTGGCCACCACGTCCCAGCGCTCGGCGGCCAGCTTGACGCCGACCTCCATCGAGCTGGTGCCCGTCCAATTCACTTGCGCGTACGCGTGGACGAGATCGCCGACCCGCACCGGCTCCAGAAACACGATCTCGTCGATCGCGGCCGTGACCGCCGTGCCGCCGCTGTGCCGGGCCGCCGCCGCGCCGGCCACGTCATCGACGAACTTCATCAGCACGCCGCCGTGCACGGTGCCGTACAGGTTGACGTCGACCGCGGTCATGATGCGGCTCAGCGTGACCCTGGAATGGCTGGTGGGACGGCCCTCATTCATGCGGCGTAGGTTACGGCGTCCTTCCGTGCGGTTGCCCCTCGACGGTACGGTTCGTCGGGCAGCCAGTGTTCGGGGAGAGAAAGCGTGCGCCACTTCAGGTCGATCTTGTATGCCCTCGTACTGGCACCGGCGGTGTGGGTTCTCGCCGGGGTCGGTTTCACCCACGACCTGACCACCCGCGGACGCGACGACTTCGCGGTCGAATCGGCCACCGGGCTGCTGCTCCTGCTGCTCGCCGGGGCGGCGTACGGAATCCTGCTCCTCGCCCCCATCTCACCGGCCGGGCCACTGGCGGGCGGGCTGATCTATCTGGGCATTTCGGTCTGGGCTCTGGTGTCGCCGGGCGGCTATGCCGGGGCGTGGCCGACCGAGGTGGCCCAGGAGGGCTTCGACGTCAGCCGGCCCGGCTACGGCCTGGCGGCGATGCTGGCGGTGCCGCTCATGTGCACTGCCTTGAGCGCGCGCCGCTGGAACCGCTACGAGCCGGTGGTTCTGCCGCTGATCGGGACGGTGGGGCGGGCTCGGGTTGTTGCTTCGCCGCCCTCGGCTCCGGGAATGTTGCCTGCCTATACGCCGGCGGGCGACTCCGACCCGACCACGGTGATGCGCCTGCCGGTCATGGGCGGCGGCGATTCGACGACGGCTGTCATCGGTTCGCCCGCGGGCCAGCTGCCCGGTTCCGTTCCTGCCCCTGGTTCCGGGCCTGTTCCTGCCGCGGCTTCCGGTTTCGCCTCTGCGTCAGGTCTCGCCTCGGCCTCGGGTCCTGCGTCGGCCTCCGGTCTTACGTCCGACTCCGGTCTTACGTCCGACTCCGGTCTTGCGTCTGCTTCGGGTCTCGCGCCTGCTCCCGGTTCGGCGTCCGCCTCCGTGTTGACGTCTGCTGATGACTCGCCCACGGTTGGCAGCGTCACGTCCGCGCCCGCCGATCCCGATGCGACTTCGGTGCTGCCTTCGTACGAAGCCACTGCAACGGATACGCCGGTGCAGTCAGCCGCCGCGGACGAAGAGGCGGCTGACCACATACGGATTTCTGTCGATTCCGACTCCACCCCTGTGTCGTCCTCCGACTCCACCCCTATGTCGTCCTCCAGCAAGACCCGTCCGGCGGCTTCCGACTCCACCCCTGTGCCGTCCTCCAGCAAAACCGGTCCGGCGGCTTCCGACTCCACCTTTGCGTCGGCCTCCAGCGAAACCGGTCCGGCGACGTCCGCTTCGGCACCGGCTTCGGCTTCGGCCACGACGGAGTCACCGATGTCTGCGCTCGCCGGCCCGCTGCGCGAGGTAGCGGCGGTGGCTCCGGAAGACGAGGCCACCATTGCCTGGTCGACGCTCCGGGACGAGCGCCGCACAACAGTGATCGTCTCCTCCGACGAGGCGGCCACGGTGGCAGCCCTCTGCGACGGCCAAGCCTCGACTAGACGAGCCACCGTTACGCCGCCGCCCGCGGAGCCCGAAACCGCGCTCGCCGAGTCGCCGACTTCCACCGCCGATGGACAGCAGGTCCCAGCAGCAACGACCGAAGACGACTCCCCCACGTCCGAGGGTGCCGCTGGTGCCACCGTCCAGCGGGCCAGTTCCACCCAGGTCGCGGACGAGGCTGAGGCGACCCCCGCGGACGAGCCGACAACCGTCCCGTCGGCCATCGACATTCCGGCGGAAGCCGAAAAGGCGCAAATCACCGAGGTCCGAAACACCGACACGGTACCGGACGATCCGACCGCCGACATCGCAAGCGGCACGGACAAAACCACCGACATCGCAGCCGGCACAGACCAAGCGACCGGCCTTGAAACGATCGCCGACAGCGCGAGCGGCAGCGACGAAGCGACGGCCGGTCTGGCGACGACCGCTGACATTGCAGCCGGCACGCAGGAAACGGCCGGTGGCGAGGCGACCGGCGACCTTGCGAGCAGCACGGACGAAGCTTCGGACAGCTCGGTAGCGATCGCCTATAAAACAGCCGACTCAGATGCGACCGCGGGCATTGCAAGCGGCACGGATGAAGCTGCACCCCGCCTCGACACGACCGCCGACATCACAACCGGCACAGACGAAGCAACCGGCCTCCACGCAACCGCCGACAATGCAAACGGCGCCGACGAAGCTGCGAACGGCTCGGTGACGACAGCCGACATCAACGCCGACACGGACGAAGCAGCCGACTCCGACGCGACCTCCGACGTTTGGGGCAGCGAGAACGACGAAGCCACGACCGTCTTGTCACCGATTGGTCGCCCGGCGAATGAGGAATTCACGGCTAGCTTCCCAGTCGCCGAGGTGGGGCATCCCGGGGTCGCTGAAGCGCACGACGGGGCAACGGCCGGCGACCTCGCGGGCGAGAGCAATGAGACGACGGCCGGCTTCCAGGCCGTTGCCGATGTTCGGACGGCAACCGATGTTTCCGCCGGTCATCTGGCAGCCGACACGGACGAAGCTGCGGACGGCCTCGACGCTCGGGGCGACGAGGATGACGAAGCCACGACCGTACTGTCACCGGTTGGCCGCCCGGCCGAAGAAGACGCGATGGACGGCGACCGAGCCGTACCGGTCGAGGTCCTGGAATCGGGAATCGCGGACATCTCGACAGTGGACGATGTCTCGGAGGACAACGGCGACGAGACGGCCGCTGGAATCCGGCCGGTTGACGGCGTTGCGTTGGCGGAGGCGACTGATGCCTCCAGCGTCGACGTCAAGGCCGGTTCTGAGCGAGCGATTGACAGTGGTTCCGGCAGCGAGAACGACGTAGCGGTCGACGCGGATGCGACTGTTTCCGCGAAGGTAGATGCGGTTCGGCCGGAGGCGGACGGCGAAGACGTTCGGGCCGGGGAATCTAATGCTGAACGGCACCTCGACGCGGCGACCGATGACGTCGTGGCAGCGAAAAGCGGCGGGGACGGCGCCTATGTGTATGTGACGGGTAAGGCCAAGCCGGCCCCCCACTCGCGGGCTGTTCCGCCGGACTTCGAGGAGACTCGGTCGTTCGAGGCTCCCGATCCGGAGCGGACCCGGGCCATCAATCTGGGTGAGCTCACCACGAAGCTTCAGGTGACGCCCGCGGCGGGGGAAGAGCAACCGGGGAACGTCAATGAGCCGGTCAAGGCGCGCGCGTCGGTGGCGGCGCCGGATCCTGATCTGAGCGGGACCGAGATCACCCGGTCGCTGAGTGCGCCCGATCCGGATCGGACGCACACGATTCGGGTGGCGGGCCCGGAGAATGCGCGGCCGGTCAGCGCGTCGGATTCCGAGACGACTCACGCCATCACCGTCATCACGTCGGAGGATGCTCAGACCGCATCCGGTATCGACGACGGCGAGATCACCCGGTCGCTCAGTGCGCCGGACCCGGATCGTACGCAGACAATCAAGGCGCTTGCGGAGAACACGCGGTCGCTGGAAACGGTTCACCGGGACAGCGACGAGGTGGGCCACGAGCTCGACCCGGACCGTACGGAAGCAATCGTGAATTTGGCACCAGGTGAAGGGCTGCGACTGATGCCGCCCGTCGCGCCGGCGGAGATTGCCTGGCATCCGGGGCTCGCGCACGACGGTCGCGCGGGCGACACCGGTGACGCCGGCGGGGACGAGACGCAGGTCATCAGGCTCGATCCGGACCGTACGCAGATCATCCGGCCCGGATCGGTGGAGCCGCCCGGCGAACGCACCGAGTTCATTCGGCTGCCGAGTGCGGGTCCGAGCGGCGCGATTCCCGACCCGATACCGACGGTTACCAATCCGGCGGTTGCTGCGGTCGAGCTGGCGCCGGTTTCGGTCGTCGAGGCCGAGCAGCCCAATTTCGCCGAGGATCCGACGAGCCGGATCGTTCCGTCGGACGGGAACGGGCGCGACGCGGAGAAGCGTGAGATGACCGTGATGAACATGGAGCGGCCGCCGGAGGACGACCCGGAGATTCCGCAGCAGCGCCAGCCGAGTTCCTCCGAGAGCTGACGACCCGTGACGCAGCGCTATCTGGGAAAGTTACGGGTTGTCACTCGATCGAGTCGTACAGATGATCGAAGAATGTAGTATCATCACCGCATGTCCACGGACGACGT
This sequence comes from Actinoplanes sp. NPDC021490, assembly GCF_055562135.1. Lineage (NCBI taxonomy): Bacteria > Bacillati > Actinomycetota > Actinomycetes > Micromonosporales > Micromonosporaceae > Actinoplanes > Actinoplanes sp. NPDC021490. The sequence continues at coordinate 843,865 of NZ_JBVHFW010000001.1, read as the reverse complement.
GCCTCTGAGCAAGCGGCAACGGCAGATCCTTTCGATGATCCGAGAGTGGATCGACCAGCACGGTTATCCCCCGACCATCCGAGAGATCGGCGCCGCTGTCGGGCTCGACTCGCCGTCGTCGGTGGCCCATCAGCTCAAGGTGCTCGACGATCGCGGCTTCATCCGGCGTGGCGCTCGGGGTTCGCGCGCGATCGACGTGCGCACTCCCGGCGAGCAGGCCAATGTGCCCGTCCCGGTGATCGGCACGATTGCGGCCGGCGCGCCGATCCTGGCCGACGAAAACGTGGACGAGGAACTCAACCTGCCGCTGAGCCTGGTCGGCCACGGCACGTTGTTCGCCCTCAAGGTCAAGGGCGACTCGATGATCGACGCCGCAATCTGCGACGGCGACACGGTGGTCGTCCGCCAGCAGCAGGTGGCCGACAACGGTGACATCGTGGCCGCCATGATCGACGGCGAGGCCACGGTCAAGGTCCTGCGGCGCAACGGCCGACACATCGAACTGGTCCCCCGAAACCCGGCCTACGACGTCATCCCCGGCGACAACGCCACCATCCTCGGCCGCGTTGTGACCGTCCTGCGACGGCTCTGACTTCATTCCCGAGCAAGACCCGCCCCGGCCAAGACATGACCGGCCGGCGGGGCACGACGCGCAAGTCCGAGCTCGATCAGGAAAGAGCTCGGACCGCATCGGTGGAGATGCGGCCCGAGCCCCGGGGTGGTTCAGTGCCGCCGGGGCGAGAGCGTGGACGGAACCCTCGCGCCTGCGACCTCGGCGGGCCGGACTACACGGCCCGGGTCAATCAGCGGTGGCCGCGCGGGCCGTGACCGCCGTGGCCGCGGCCGTGACCCCACGGGCCGTGGCCGTGGCCGCCGCCGCGGAAGTCGCGCTCGACCTCGAGGGCCCACAGGCCACGCTTGAAGCCGAAGCGGACGCGGTCACAGTCGTAGTCGTCCCAGCGGTTGGTGATCTCGCCGATCCGGCCGGCCCGCTCGCAGGCGCGCAGCGTGCGGAAGTAGCCGACGACGCGGTCGCGGCCCCAGCCCTTCTCGGCCTTGGTGGTGGTCGACGGCTTGGCGGCCGGCGCCGTGGTGCTGTCGGCGGCCATCGCGGGACCGGCGGCCATGGTGGCCCCGGCCACCAGACCCATCGCCATCATCGTGAACGTGCGGGTTGCCTTGTTCATCTCAACCTCCAAGTTGGCTACTGCCTTCTGCCACAGATCGTGGCATATGGGACTCATCGGTCTTGAACAGGCGAATACGTACTTTCGGACGATCTTGGCTGACCGTTTGTGTGGGCCGTCACACTAGGCGCGAAACGGCAGCGCTCGGCATCTCGCGTCTGGGCCGGCGAAGAGCTTCGGCACCCGTGGGGCGACGCGCAACGACGGGCGGGCTCGGGTCCTCAAAGGACAGGACACGCCGCCGCCCGCAGGGCATGTCGTTGTCGGTGCGGCGCGGGGACTTCGCGGCACGCACCCCGGTGAGTGACGCGCCGTCGGATGCGACCTTGGGCAGCAGCCGGAACTCAGGGTTCGGGATAGCGGACCAGGCGCAGGCGCCAGTGGAAGATGGCCAGGGTGGCCAGGACGCAGATCAGCCACGTGATGCCGGCGTGCGTCAGGCCGCGCCAGACCAGGTCGATGGGGCCGCCGTCGACCGCGTAGTTGCCGACCTCGCGCGCCGACCAGAAGGGCATCAGCTTGGCGATCAGGCCGGTGGGGTCGGCCAGCATCTGGACCGAGCTGATGCTCAGCAGGGCCAGTGCGCCATCCAATTCGCGAGGCAGCACGGCCCCGATCAGGCTTCCGACCGGGGCCGCTACGACCGCGGACAGCAGCATCATGAGGCCGGCGGCCCAGAGGTGCGGAAGGTTCTGGTCGGCGGCGACCAACGTCCAGTAGCCGAGCGCGAGCAGGATGCCGGCGGCGGTCATGGCCAGCAAGCGGCCCGCGATGATGCCGGTCACCGAGGCGCCGGTCAGGCGCAGGCGCGGGTCGACGCCGCGGGAGGCGTTCACCACGAAGAGGGTCAGGGTTGAGATCGCCCACCCGATGCCCAGGGTCAGCGCGCGGGTGGACTGGCCGGAGAGGTCGCGCCGGACCAGGTAGAACCAGAACGGCAGGGTGATCACGAGCAGGAGCGCGGCGCGGCGCCGGGTCACTTCGAGGGCCGACAGGCGGGCCACGACCAGGGTTGTCATGCGGTTGCTCCCAGGTCGAGGACGTGGTCGACGTTCTGCAGGTCGTGCAGCAGGTGAGTGACGACCACGACTGCCCGTCCGGCGTCGCGCCACGCCAGGACCTGCTGCCAGAAGTCCACATAGGTGCCCTGGTCGAAGCCCTGGTAGGGCTCGTCGAGCAGCAACAGGTCGGGCGCGTGCAGCTCGCCGAGGACGAGGTTGAGTTTCTGGCGGGTGCCGCCGGACATCCGCTGGGCCGGCTGCTTCCGGTTCGGCCGCCAGGCGAGGCGGGTGGCCAGGTGCACGCCGGTGGACCGGGCCCGTCCGGGCACCATGCCGGCCGCCGCTCCGAACAGCGTGAAGTGTTCCTCGGCGGTCAGCCATCCCGCGGTTCCGCCGTCCTGCGGCACGAACCCGACCCGCCGCGTGCGTTTGACAGTTCCGCCGCTGGGCCGGGTCAGCCCGGCGCAGATGCGCAGCAGGGTCGACTTGCCGCAGCCGTTGGCGCCGACGATCGCGGCGACTTCTCCCCCGCGTACGGTCAAATTGACGCCTTGGAAAACCGTCTGGCGCCGGTACCGCTTGGCCACCCCGTCCAGGCTCAACATGACCGGTCCGGGGGCATATCGCGTACGGGATGGGACCGCGGCCGCCGTGTTGAGCTCGGCCACCAGGTGCCGGGCGTAGAGGTGGGCCGGCCCGAAGACGTCGGCGGGCGGGGCCGCACTCTCGGCCGCCTGCTGGGTGGTCTCGTCGGCGAGGCGGCGGGCGCGGGCCGGTTGCAGGCCGAGGCGCAGCAGTTCGGCCTCGAAGGTCGTGGGCCAGTCACTCATGCGGCACTCCGCTGAGCAGGCTGTCGACGCCGTCGCGGAACGTTCGCCAGTCGCCGGCCTGACCGGCGAGCACGTCCAGGCCGGCCTCGGTGATCGCGTAGTACTTGCGGCGCGGGCCGGTCTCCGACGGCCCCCAGCTGGGGACGGCCAGGCCCTGTTCCTCGAGGCGGAGCAGGGCCGGATAGAGCGTGCCACCGGGCACGTCGGCGACTCCGGCCGCGGCGAGGCGCTGAGACAGACCGTAGCCGTAGTCGGCGCGTTCCCGCAGCATCGCGAGCAGGCACAGGTCGAGGAAGCCGTGCAGCCACGGCCGAGGCGTCATGGCTAGTCAGGCTAACTGGTTAGTAGGCAGTCTGACTAGCTTTCCAAGGACTGCGTATGGGCCGAATGGGACCCGGCCGTTCGTCAGTTGCCGAGGTGCTCGGCCGGGCCGGTTCGCAGGAGCCAGGCCAGCGGCATCTTCGCCGCCACCTCGTAGCTGTTGTCCGAGCCGAGGAGATGCATGGCCACTGTCTGCGCCGGATCACTGTCGACGATCCAATAGCGTGGGATGCCGGCCGCGGCGTATTCCTGAACCTTGATGGCCTTGTCCACCGGCGCCGATCCGGGCGAGACGATCTCGACGACGAGCAGGAGATCACTGAGGTCGGCCCAGACGCTGCTGGGTACGGCTCGTGCCCACAGCGTCAGATCGGGAATCCGTCCGCCGATGCCGCCCGCCCCAGGAATCCGCAGACCCACCGCCTGCAGGATCTGTTCGGGCGCCCACCCCGCCATCGCCAACCAGACGTGCAGGCGGCTGGCGATCGCCGCGTGCTCGGTGCCTGGTGGCGGCATGACGAACAAGGCTCCTTCGGGACTCAGCTCGTAACGGTGGCCGTGCTGATCGGCAGCATTCATCGCCGCCAGGTCGTCCAGCGTGACGACGGGCGGGAAGTTCCTGCCGATGACCTCGGCGCTCATGCCGCTCATCCTAAGCCGAGGAACGCCCCGGCCAGCTCGGCCGAGGCGTTCCTGTGGATAACTGCAAACCCTGTGGATAACGGGTCAGTCCTTGAGGAGCTGGCGGGCCATGACGACGCGCTGGACCTGGTTGGTGCCCTCGTAGATCTGGGTGATTTTGGCGTCGCGCATCATGCGCTCGACCGGGTAGTCGCGGGTGTAGCCGTAGCCGCCCAGCAGCTGGACCGCGTCGGTGGTGATTTCCATGGCGGCGTCGGAGGCGAAGCACTTGGCGGCCGCGCCGAAGTAGGTCAGGTCGGCGTCGCCGCGCTCGCTCTTGCCGGCGGCCACGTAGGTCAGCTGGCGGGCGGCCTCGAGCTTCATGCCCATGTCGGCCAGCATGAACTGCACGCCCTGGAAGTCGGCCACCGGCTTGCCGAACTGCTTGCGCTCCTTCACGTAGTTCTTCGCGAAGTCGAGCGCGCCCTGGGCGATGCCGAGGGCCTGGGCGGCGATGGTCACGCGGGTGTGGTCGAGGGTCTTCATCGCGGTCGCGAAGCCGGTGCCCTCCTCGCCGATCATGCGGTCGGCCGGGATGCGTACGTTGTCGAAGTAGACCTCGCGGGTGGGTGAGCCCTTGATGCCCAGCTTCTTTTCGGGCGCGCCGAAGCTGACACCCTCGTCCGACTTCTCCACGACGAAGGCCGAGATGCCCTTCGAGCGCTTCGACGGGTCGGTGACCGCGAAGACCGTGTAGTACTCGGACACGCCGGCGTTGGTGATCCACCGCTTCACGCCGTTGAGGACGTAGAAGTCGCCGTCGCGTACGGCCCGGGTGGTCATCGACGCCGCGTCCGAGCCGGCCTCGGGCTCGGAGAGGCAGTAGGAGAACATCGCCTCGCCCGAGGCCACCTTGGGCAGATAGCGCTGCTTGAGGTCTTCCGACGCGGCGATCAGGAGCGGCATCGTGCCCAGCTTGTTGACCGCGGGGATCAGCGACGACGACCCGCAGGCCCGCGCCACCTCCTCGATCACGATCGCCGTGGCCAGGGCGTCCGCGCCGGCCCCGCCGTATTCGGCCGGGATGTGCGGGGCGTGGAAGTCACTCGCGCGCAGGGCATCGTACGAGGCCTTGGGGAACTCGCCGGTCTCGTCGGCCTCGGCCGCGTTCGGCGCCACCCGCGCGTCACACACCTCGCGCACCGCGGCACGGATGGTCTCGTGGTCCTCCGGCAGCTGGTAGACGTCGAACTCGCTCATGGCCAAGGCCCCTTCGATCGAAGCTGTGTGCCGCTATGTTACTGGCGCGTAGCGTACGCCCACCAGAGGCGGCTTCGTTAGGCAAGACGTGATGCGCATGTCATTCCTGGGCACCGGCTATCTCGGCGCCACCTATGCGGCCTGTTTCGCCGAGCTCGGGTACGAGGTCCTCGGCTACGACGTCGACGAGGCGAAGATATCCAAGCTGGCCGCCGGGCAGGCCCCGTTCCACGAGCCCGGCCTCGACGATCTGCTGCGCCGCAACCTGGCCGCGGGCCGGCTGCGCTTCGTCACCTCGATGGCCGAGGTGGCCGAGTTCGCCGACGTGCACTTCATCTGCGTGGGGACCCCGCAGCGCCCGGACGGGATGGGCGCGGACTTGACCTATGTCGAAAGCGTTGTAACCACGCTGGCGCCGCTGCTGACGCGTCGCGCGCTGATCGTCGGCAAGTCGACCGTTCCGGTGGGCACCGCCGCCTGGGTGGAGCAGCTCGTGGCCAGGCACGCCGACCCCGGCCTGGGTGTCGAAGTCGCCTGGTCACCCGAGTTCCTGCAGGAAGGACACGCCGTCGAGGACGTGCTGCGCCCCAGCCGGATCGTCGCCGGGGTGCGCTCGGAGTGGGCCCGCGACCGGCTGCACGCCGCCCACAAGGGCGTGTTCGACCTGGCCGCGACCGAGGACCGGGACGTGCCCGCGGTCATCACCGACTTCGCGACCGCCGAGCTGGTCAAGGTGGCCGCGAACGCGTTCCTGGCCACCAAGATCAGCTTTATCAACGCGATGGCCGAGGTCTGCGAGGTGGCCGGGGCCGACGTGACGCTGCTGGCCCGGGCGATCGGCTACGACCCGCGGATCGGCCACCGCTTCCTGCAGGCCGGGCTGGGCTTCGGCGGCGGCTGCCTGCCCAAGGACATCCGCGCGTTCCAGGCCCGCGCGCAGGAGCTGGGCGCGGGCGAGGCCCTGCGCTTCCTGCACGAGGTCGATCTGATCAACACGCGGCGGCGGGCCCGGGCGCTCACGCTGGCCGCGGAGTTGCTCGGCCGGGAGGTCGGTCCGGCCGGCCCGGACCTTTCCGGCACCCGGGTCGCGGTGCTGGGCGCGACGTTCAAGCCCAATTCCGACGACGTACGGGATGCTCCCAGCCTGGCTGTCGCGGCCGCGCTGGCCAACGCCGGCGCCGAGGTCCGGGTGTACGACCCGCAGGGCATGCCGAACGCCTATGCCGCCCAGCCCGCTCTCGCGTACGCGGAAACTCTGTCTGTCGCCGTGACGGACGTCTCCCTCGTGATCGTGGCGGCCGAGTGGGCCGAGTTCCGCAACGCCGACCCCGCTCTGCTCGGGGAGCTGGTCGCCGAGCGCCGGGTCATCGACGGGCGGAACTGCCTGGACCCGGCCCAATGGGCCCACGCGGGCTGGACCTATCGGGGCATGGGACGGCCGCCCGCCTGAGGGCCGATGTCGCCGTCTGCGCGTTTTCTATAGATGTCGACCGCCGTGAGCCTGTTCTAATGAATGTCGTACCGGCATGCTTCAGTTGGACGGGTGCCCGGGCAGGTCGAGGAGGTTCCGTGGCGCAGGCTGGACAGCCCGACGGCTACGACGATGAGCTGGCCCGCATCGAAGCCTCGATCGCGGATCTCAAGATCCGTGACATGGCCGCGGCCAAGGAGCGCACGCAGATCGCCGCCAAGATCCAGGCGGCCCAGTTCCAGCGTGACATTCTGTCCCACGCCAACCAGCAGAAAAAGGCCGCCAAGACCGGCAAGTCCCGGCGCGTACGCCGCCGCGGGCCGGAGGAGTTCCCGCCGCCGCCCCCGCCGACCGGTGCCCCCGACGACGAACCCCCACCGCCCCCGCGTACGGCCCGCGCGTCCGGCCCGCGTCCCGACTGGGCGCCGCCCGGCTCGCCGCACACCGGTCCGCCCGGGGTCGCCACCGACGGCGTGACCATGCTGGTCGACGACCCGCCGCCGACCGAGCGGGTCGCCCCGCCGCCGCGCCGCTCGGCCGGGTTCACGGGCGCCGAGCACCACCCGCCCGAGGCGTCCTCGCAGTCTGTGCAAAATATTCTTCTCGCCCTGGGCGCGCTGCTCATCGGCGTGGCCGCGGTGGTCTTCGCCGGTGTGGCGGTCAGCAACCCGTTCGCCCGGGCCTTCATCCTCGCCCTGTGCACCGCGATCGCCCTCGCCGTCGCCCCCGGCATCGCCAAGCGCGGCCTGAGCTCGACCGGTGAGACGGTCGCCTGGGTCGGTTTCATCCTGCTGCCGCTGACCCTGTTCGCCCTGCACGGCAGCTCGATGACCGGCGGCGCGCGGGTGCCCGTCCCGCTCTATCTGGGCATCACGTTCGCCCTCACGGCCGTCGCCGCCTTCGCGTACGCGGGGTTCACCCGGCTCGCCGCGCCCCGATACGCCACCGTCGTGGCCGTCCAGCCGGTGCCGCTGTTGCTGGCCGACCCGATGATCCAGAGCCCGGCCGGGTGGGGCATGGCCCTGACCGTGGTCGCCGTGCTCGACCTGCTGCTGCTGACCACGGTGATCCGCAAGGGCCGGCTGCTGCCGCGCTGGCCGTGGGGCCGCCCGGGGCCGGCCGACCGGCGGGCTCAGGATCCGGCGCCGCTGACCGAGGACCCGCCGGAGCGCCCCGAGTCCGCGCGCGAGGAACCCGATCTGATCATCGCGGGCCTGGCCGGCTCGCGCCGCCGCAACTGGCTGCGCTCGCGGATCTTCCCGGGCCCGCGCCCGGGTGACGCGCCGCCCGCCGGTTCGGTGCCGCTGGCCCCGCCCGCCACCCCGCCGTCGGCCGACTGGCTGCGCGAGCTGACGTTCGCCCTGCTCTGCGTGGCCAGCGCGGGCGCCCTGCTCTATTCGTCGGTGGCGCTGCTGCAGGCCCAGGTGCTGCCGGACGCGCTGCGCTCCGGCCTGGTGCTGGTGCTGGCCGCGCTCACCGGCGCCGCGGCGGCCTATCTGCTCGACAACCAGGTCGCCCGCAACATCGCCGGCGGTGTGCTGGCGCTGGCCGTGATCGGCGCGACCGCCCGCATCGCCGACGTGGTCTCGCCGCACTGGACGCTGGCCGTCGCGGCGGCCGCCATCGCGGTCACCGGCGCCGTGGTCACGATGATCCCGGCCGAGGTGCGCCGCGGTCCGCAGATCGCCTCGGCGTTCGCGCTCGGGATCATCGGCCTGATCCTGGTGGTCGACTGCCTGCGGGCCGCGCTGGCGCCGCTGCAGGCCGCCCGCCCGGTCTGGCAGGCCGAGACGGCCGGTTATGCGCAGCGCATGTCCGAGGCCGCGGGCGATCTGGGCTGGCTGCTGGCCTTCAGCGCGCTGCTGGTCACCATCGCCGCCGCCCTGGCCCTGCCCCCGGCCGTGCGGCACGAGGGCGCGGTCGCCGGCATCGCCCTCACCGCCCTGGCCCTGCCCGCCTCGCTCGGCCTGAACTGGTCGGAGGCGCCGTGGCCGCTGGTCATCGCCTCCGTCGGCCTGGGCGCGGCCGGGCTGGCCGCGACCACCCGGCGGATCGCGATCGTGCACGTCGCCGCGGCCGGGGTGGTGGGCCTGTTCGGGGCCGGGGCCGCCCTGGGCGCGGCCTGGCTGACCGCGGCCGTGCTGACCGCGCTGGCCGGCGCGGGCGTGATGATCGCCGTGGCCGCTCGCCAGATCCCGATCCGGCTCTACGCCTGGCTGGTCGGCGACTGGGCGTCCGGCGCGGCCGCGCTGGCCCTGCCCGGCGCCGTGGTCAGCGCCGCCCTGGCCGTCGCCGACCGCGGTGACGGCCCGCCCCCGACCGAGGCGGTCACGGTTCCGGCCCTGGCCGTCGGCTTCCTGGCCGTGGCGGCCACGCTCAGCTACGCCGCCGTGTTCCAGGTGGCCCGGCGCGACATCAGCCTCCCGCTGACCGTGGGCACCGGCCTGGGCGCGATCTCCCTGGCCCTGGCCGCCCTGCTGGCACCGGGCGCGAGCGCGCCCGACGTCTGGGTCGGCGCTCTCCTGCTGGTCGCGGCAGGTCTGCTGTTCTTCTCCAAGTCGATCGACAACGGCCGCCGCAGCGACCGGCTGCTCGACGGGCCCGACATCGCCGCCGCGGCCGCCACCGTGGCGATCTGCGGCGCGCTGGCCCGGGTCTTCGCGCTCGCCTTCCCCCAGGCCCCGCTGGCCGTGGCCGGGGTGGTCGTGCTGATCGTGGCGCTCGGCGTGGCCCTGCTCCCCGAGGACTGGGCGCGCGGCCCCAACCGCGGGCTCGCCGTGGCCGGCGTGGTGGTCGGCGCGATCGCGGGCTATCTGGCGCTGGCCGGGGCCGTCCGCATGCTGTCCGTCCCGGCCGAGCTCTGGGACGCCGACCTGACCAATGTCCCTAGCCCCGGCCCGGGCGCCTGGCAGGCCCCGTTCGCCCTGGTCGCGATCGCGATCGCCGCCGCCCTGGCCGCGCCCCGCCCGTGGTCGCACCTGTTCTCCGCGATCGCCGGGGCGCTGGCCGCGATCGGCGCCCCGTTCGCCCTCGGCCTGCCCTGGTGGTCGCCGCTGCTGATCGGCGGGGCGGTCGGCGTGGCGTACGCGATGGCTGCCGTCGCCACCGTCGACCCGATCGCCGCCCTGTGCCGTGCCGGGGCCGCCGCCGTGGTGCTGCTGCACGCCGTCGTCGCGTCGCTCGCCCGGCCCTGGTCGACCGCCCTGGCGCTGCTGGTGGTCGTGCTGGTCGGCGCGCTCACCGCCGTCATGGCCCGCACCCGGGTCGCCGTCATCGAGGATCCACCGCCGGGCACACCGCTGCCCCCGCCGGGCCGGTTCTGGTCGCCGTCCACGATCTCCGAGGCCGACCTGGCCCGCGACGACACCGGCATGCCCCGCCACCGGGCCCAGATCGGCGGCGCCGCCACCGGGGCGATCATGCTGGCGCTGCCCGGCGTCCTGGCGTCGGTCGCCGCCGACCAGTCGCACAGCGCGCTGATCGTGCTCACCGCCGCGCTCGCCGGGTCCAGCCTCAGCCTGGCCATGCTCGCGCTGGCCGGCCGGTACATTCCGCAGTTCCTGCCGTGGGCCACGGTCGGCCTGGTGCTCGGGGCGACGATCACCGCCTTCGCCTCGATCCCGACCCCGCACCCCACGGCCCTCTACGCGGCGGCCGCGGCCCTGCTCGGAGTCATGGCCGAACTGCTGCGCGGCTCGATCCCCGCGCCCGGTCTCACGCTGGCCCGCGAGGGCGCGTTCTCGGCCGGCAGCTACCGCGCCAGCCGCTGGACGTCGGCCCGCCCGCTCGGGCTGACCGGCCGCTGGCTGGTCGACCCGGCCACCAGCGCGATCGTGCTGGCCCTGGTGCCGACCATCCTGGCCATCTTCTCGATCGCCCCCGCGCTGCGGGCGGCCCTGCTCGACCCGCTGGGCCAGGTCCAGCACATCTGGGACGGCCCGATCCCGGCGCTGTCCGCGCCCTCGTCGGGTTACGTCGACGGCACCAGCGTCCTGGCCATCGTGCTGCTCACCGGGGCGGCCGCGCTCGCCGCCATCGGCTTCGGCGGCCGAGCGTCCGAGGCCGTACCGGTGATCATGCCGGGCGTGGCCATCACCATCCTGATCACCCCGATCGCCCTGCACGCGGAGTACCCGACGGCCACCTCCGCGGCCCTCGTGGTCTTCACGATCGCGATGCTCGGCCTGGCGCTCACCCCGCCCCCGGCCGGCCGGCGTTCCTCGCTGCTGGGCACGGTCCGCACGATCGTCTTCGTGATCGGCCTGCTCGCCGGCAACGCGGGCCTGGCCGGCAGCCTCGCCCAGCAACGTCTCACGCTGCTCACGCTGGGCTGCGCGATCTTCGTGGGCCTGGCCGCCGCGCTGGCCGGTCGCAGCCGCTTCGCCCGTGTCCTGGGCTGGATCTTCGCCGCCGTGATGGGCCAGTTCTTCGTGCTCACCGCCGCGATCGCGGCCGGGGTGGAGCGCCCGTGGGCCGCGTTCGGCGTGCTGGCCGTCGGCGCCGCCCTGCTGATCCTCGAGGCCACCGTGCCCCGGCTCGGCCTCCCGCAGTACCGCACCGAGGCCACGACGATCGAGTGGAGCGGTTACGCGTCCGCGCTGATCGCCGGGGTCATGGCCTTCGACTCCCCGGCCCACCTGGCCGCCATGCTGGCCGCGTGGGGCGCCGTGCTCGGTCTGGCCGCCGCCCGCGTCGGACGGCCGCCCAACCAGCGCCGGGCCCTGTTCTGGACGGCGGTCGGCTTCGAAGTCGTCGGCTGGTGGCTGTTCATCGCGCTGGCCGACGTGGCGCTCCCCGAGGCCTACACGCTGCCCTTCGCCGCCCTGGCGCTGCTGGTCGGCGTGGTCGAGTCCCGCGACCGCCCCGAGCTGAGCAGCTGGGTGGCGTACGGCCCGGCCCTGCTGGCGGCGTTCGTCCCGACGATCGGCATCGTGCTGGCCGGCGACGGCGGCGAACTACGCGAGGTGCTGCTCCTGCTGGCCGCGGTGGCGACGCTGATCGTCGGTTCCCGCACCCGTCAGCAAGCCCCGGTCGTCGTGGGCGCCCTGGCCACCATCCTCGCCGCCATCCACTTCGCGATGACGCTGGTCGGCCCGTGGCTGGTGCTCGTGCCGCTGGGCGTCATCCTGCTGTGGGTCGGCGCCAGCAACGAGAACCGCCGCCGCACCCGCGAGTGGGCCCGGTGGTTCAGCGACCGGGCGTCCCGGCCGGGTGCGCCGACGGGCCGGGGACGGCCATAGGGCATGCGCACGCTTCACGTTGTCACCCATCCCGAGGCCACCCACCACGTCGACGACCTGGTCGGAGGCTGGTTCGACTCCGACCTCACGCCCCGCGGCCTCGACCAGGCAGCCAAGATCGCCGACGTGCTGGCGACCCGCGCGCCCGGGGCCGAGGTCTACTCGTCCGACCTGCTGCGCACGCGCCGCACCGCCGAGGTCGTCGCCGGCCGGCTCGGCACCGAGGTGATCCTCGACGATGGTCTGCGCGAGAAGTCGTACGGGGAAGCCGGGGGTCGCCCCCAGTCGTGGCTGGATGCCCGTTTCGTGCCGCCGCCGCGCAACGGTGAACGCATGCGTCACGACGAAGGCGTGCCCGGTGCCGAGACCAAACACGACCTGGCCGTACGCGTCTACGCCGCGATGGACCGCGTCGGAAAATCGGAGGCGGCCCACCAGGTGATCGTGACCCACGGCATGGCGGCGACGTTCGTGCTGGCCGCCTGGATCGAGATGCCACTGGAAGCCGCGGGCCGGGTGGCGTTCCGCTTCTCGGCGGGCGGCATCACGACCCTGCACGAGGACGACTACTTCCACAACCACGCCGTCGTCAGCCTCAACGACACCGGTCACCTTTAGATAAGGCTCTTCTCCATGACCCGGGTCGGTCGGCCCTTGCCGAGGTCGGGACGCAGGTCGATCTGGTGGTAGCCGAGCGCCCGCCAGAAGATGTGGGCCGGCTCGTTGTTCTCCAGCACCCCCAGCCGGAGCGAGGCGGCGCCGCCGGACCGGTACCGCTCCTCGATCGCGAGCACGATGGCCCGGCCATGCCCGCGGCGGCCGAGGCGGCCGTCCACGATCAGCAGGCCGATCCACGGATGACCGTCGATGGGATGCTCATCCAGCAGCTGGGCGAAGCCCACCACGTGGCCGTCGTCGTCCCGGGCCACAACCGTGTCCTCGCGCAGCATCACCTCGACCTCGGCCCGCGAAAGGGTGCCCAGCTCGAGGTCGCCGCTGGTGCGCCAGTAGTCCGGCTGCGAGCAGCAGATCTCGTACAGGCTCTGCAGCTCTGCTCCGGCCAGGGTGGCCTCGCTCAGACTGATCACCCTGGCACTGTAGGTCAGCGCTTCCTCAGCGCGAACACACCCCAGCCCAGATATCGCTGCCGATATCGGACACAGTTCAGGGCTCAGGCCGCCGGACGAACGATTTACCTGATCGCCTGATCAGCGCCCTCGTAGTGCTCCCACCACTTCTCCCGCCGATGCTTGGTGATCGTGCCGGCCAGCCGGGTCAGCAACAGCACGTCGCCATTGAGGACGAACGCGGCGTCCTCCGGGCCTGTCTCGAGAACTCGGCGGACCACGCTGAGCATGTTCGTCACCTGCCAGCCGACGTCCTTGGCCCACTTGTCCATGCGAAAGCTGACCGACGTGTACGGCCTCGGCTCCCATTCCCAGGAGCCGTCGTCCGAGTCCACCTCGATGTAGCGACTGGCACCCGAACGAATCGTGACAACGAACCCGTACTCGTCGTCGAGCGCAGCAGTCAAGAGTGGCGCCGTTCCGACCGGCCGCTCATCCAGGACGGGAATTGATGACCACCCGCTGCACCTGAAGCACGTCGATTTTCTCGTCTCGCACGTAGCTCCAGATTCCGTAGGGCGTCTTATCGGCCTTGGTCGGCGAGTAACAGTCGAACACCTTGCCTTCGAGCAGATAATCCGGGTTCTTGTTCGGATCCCCCCGATCGCCGGTCGCCCGTCGCGCCTCGGCGACCTCCTCGTCCGAAGGGTTCTGCTTGATACGCCACCCCTCGGCGGCGAGAACCGCGGCGCCCGAGTTCTCCATCTCGATCCCCCGCCGGGTCGACTCATCGGGCTTTCCTTTGACCACGGTCCGGGCCCCCGCCGGGACACTCCCTGGCGTGCCGCTCCGGCGGGTGACCGTATCGCCGGCCCGACCGCTCTGCCCTTGGGCGGCCACTCTGATCTGGGCTTCTCGAATAGATTCGGGATCGCCGCCACCCCACGGTGGTCTGGACGGGCCGTCGCCGCCGGGACCGTCGGGTGGGTCGTCGCTTCCGCCGCGGGGTCGCTTCGCCATGGCGCCTCTATCGGGCGCGCCGGCCGGGCATGGCTCTCACGCCGCCTCCCTCACGCTGGTCCGCTTGCCCCATTGAATTCGACAAAGGCAAATGTGACTCAGTCGTCCGGGGTGTGGGCGCCGTGGCTCAGTTGTGTCGGCGCGGACGAACGGGATACGAGCTTTCAGGGCAGGGTTTTGACCAGCTGGGCGGTGGGGTTCACATAGGACTTTCCGACTGTGACGACCGTCGGCACTGTTTCGTTGCCTTCGGCGACTGCCCGTACGGAAGCGGCGGCCTCGGGGTCGCTCCAGATGTCGACCCAGTGGTAGCGGCCGGCCTCACGCGCCAGGGACGTGCGCAGGCGCAGGCAGTACGGGCAACCGGGCCGCCAATAGATGATCGGCCGGCCGTCGGCGGCCTGGGCCGCGCGCGCGGCGGCGTCGGTGACCGAGTGCGGGAACGCGGGCGGGGAGAGCAGGACGGCCAGAACGACGAAGGCGGCCAGAAACAGCAGGCCGGCCAGCACGGAACCGCCGGACAGCAGCAGAGCGGCACCGACCACCCCGCCCACGAGCAGGAAGATTGACGGACGCCATCGCCTCATGCGGCGAGGCTACCCGAGCAGGCGTTCCCGCAGCGCGGCGTCCTTCTCGGCGACCAGCGTCTCGAGGCCGGCCTGGAAGTTGGCCATCTTGGTGCGCAGCACCGGGTCGGACGCGCCGAGGATGCGTACGGCGAGCAGGCCCGCGTTGCGTGCGCCGCCGATCGACACGGTGGCCACCGGCACGCCGGCCGGCATCTGGACGATCGAGAGCAGCGAGTCCATGCCGTCGAGGTGTTTGAGCGGCACCGGCACGCCGATCACCGGCAGCGGGGTCAGCGCGGCCACCATGCCAGGCAGGTGGGCCGCCCCGCCGGCGCCCGCGATGATCACCTGGAGGCCGCGGTCGGCCGCGCCTTCGGCGTAGGAGACCATTTTTCGCACCGTACGGTGGGCGGAGACCACGCCGACCTCGAAGGGCACCTCGAATTCGGCCAGCGCGACGGCGGCGGCCTCCATCGTGGGCCAGTCGGAGTCGCTGCCCATGATGATCCCGACGAGCGGCGCCATTTACCGGCCTTCCTGAAGCCATTGGGCGGCCCGGGCCGCGCGGGCCCGCACCGAGGTCATGTCGTCACCGAGCACGGTCACGTGCCCGATCTTGCGGCCGGGCCGCACGAGCTTGCCGTACAGGTGCACGCGGGCGCCCGGGTCCTCGGCGAACAGGTGGTGCAGGCGTTCGTCGATCGACATGCCGCCCGGCTCGCCGCCCAGCACGTTGGCCATCACGACCGCGGGCGCGGTGAGCGCGGTCTCGCCCATCGGGTAGTCGAGGACGGCGCGCAGGTGCTGCTCGAACTGCGACGTCCGGGCGCCCTCGATCGTCCAGTGGCCGGAGTTGTGCGGCCGCATCGCCAGCTCGTTGACGACGATGCCGCTGTCGGTCTCGAACAGCTCGACGGCGAGCAGACCGACCACTCCGAGCGCGTTGGCCAGGTCGATCGCGAGCTGCTGGGCCTCGATCGCCCGGCTTTCGGACAGGCCCGGCGCGGGCGCGAGCACCTCGACGCAGATGCCGTCCTTCTGCACGGTCTCCACCACCGGATAGGCCGCCACCTGCCCGAACGGCGAGCGGGCGACCAGGGCGGCCAGCTCGCGGCGCAGCGGCACCTTCTCCTCGACGATCAGCGGCGTGCCGGTTGCCACCAAATCGGACGCCTCGTCGGGCGCGCCGAGCATCCACACACCGCGACCGTCGTAACCGCCCCGGGTCGCCTTGGCCACCACCGGCCAGCGCCCGCCCGCGAAGTCCGTGATGTCCGATAAAGACGAGACGTGCGCCCATCGCGGCACCGGCGCGCCCAAAGAAGCCAGCCGCGTCCGCATCATGCCCTTGTCCTGCGCGAAGACGAGCGCCGCGGAGCCGGGGAAGATCTTGACGCCCTCGGCCTCGAGCGCCTCGATGTGCGAGGTCGGCACATGCTCATGATCGAAGGTGACGGCCTCGCAGCCCTTGGCGAACTCGCGCAGGGCGGCCAGGTCGGTGTGGGAGCCGATGCGCACATCGGCGGCGACCAGGGCGGCGCTGTCGTCGGGCGAGACGCTCAGCACGCGCAGTGACTGGCCGAGGGAGATAGCGGCCTGGTGGGTCATCCGGGCCAGCTGGCCTCCGCCCACCATGCCGACTACGGGCAGACCGGTTCGGGTATCCATCGCCCGACCAGCCTAACCAAGCCCCAGCTCAGGTCAGGCGGGTGGTCAGCTCCTCCGCAGTGGTCACCGGGCGGTCACAGACAAACCCCCGGCACACGTACGCCGTGGGAACGCCACCCTGCAGCGGCCGGTCGGCCAGAAGTGGCACGCCGGGCCGGTCGGGCTCGCCCGCGACGATCACCGTTCCGGGGGGCGCGTGCCGGTGGGCCGCGGCCAGCAGCGGGCCCTCCTGCCCGGCCGGGGCCGCGATGGCGATCTCGTACGGGCCGGTCAGCGCCGCCTCGGCCACGGTCGCCGCGTACCCCGCGTACCGGGGGTGAGTGCCGATCACCGGGCCGACGGTGGCCAGGGCCGCGTCGGCCGCCTCGCGATAGCTGGGCTCGCCGCTCAGGGCCGCGTACGCGACCAGCGCCGCGCAGACCGAGGACAGCCCGGACGGCGTGGCGTTGTCGGTCGGGTCGGCGGGCCGGGTGACCAGGCGCTCGGCGTCGTCGGCGGTGTCGTAGAACCCGCCGTCGCCGGTCGGGAAGTGTTCCAGCGCCGCGTCGAGCAGCCCGCGGGCCCGGTCGAGCCAGACGGCGTCGGCGGTGAGCTGGTGGACGGCCAGGAACGCCTCGGCCACGCAGCCGTAGTCCTCCAGCACACCGGCCGGCTCCCCCACCACGCCGTCGCGCGAGACCCGGCGCAGGCGGCCGCCGACGATGTGCCGGGTCGCCAGCACCTCGGCGATCTGCACCGCCGCGTCCCCGGACGAGCCGGTCAGGATGGCGTATTCGGCCAGCGCGGTCACGGCCAGGCCGTTCCACGAGGCCACGACCTTGTCGTCCCGGGCCGGCTGCGGGCGGGCGGCCCGGGCGTCGAGCAGGCGGGTGCGTACGCCGGACCAGCGGGCGACCAGCTCGGGGTCGGCGGCGTCGATGTCGCGGGCCAGCACGAGCACGCTGCTGCCGTGCTCGAACGTGCCTTCGTCGGTGACCCGGAAAAGGTCGGCCGCCCAGGTGCCGTCGTCCTCGCCGAGCACCTCGACCAGCTGGGCCGGCGTCCAGGCGTACGTGAGACCTTCGACCCCGGCCGCGTCGGCGTCGAGGGCCGAGGCCAGCCCGCCGGCCGGAGTGCCCAGGTCGCGCAGCATGAACTCGGCCGTCTCGTCGGCGATCCGGCGGGTGAACGGGTCCCCGGTGAGGCGCCAGAGCTGGGTGTACGCCCGCAGCAGCACCGCGTTGTCGTAGAGCATCTTCTCGAAGTGCGGCACCGTCCAGGTGGCGTCGACCGAGTAGCGCGCGAACCCGCCGGCCAGCTGGTCGTAGATCCCGCCGCGGCCCATCCGCTCGGCCGCGAAGCGTACGGCCTCGAGCGCCTCTTCCGAGCCGGTGCGCTGGTGGTGCCGGAGCAGGAACAGCATCGCCATGTGCGGCGGGAACTTGGGCGCCCCGCCGAAGCCCCCGTTCGTCGTGTCCTGCTCCTTGAGCAGCCCGGCGGCCGCCGCGGCCAGCAGCTCGGGCGACACCGGCGCCTTGGGCCCGCCGACCAGCTGCGACCCGCCGATCGCCTTGACCACGTTGGCGCCCTGCTCGATCACCTGCTGGCGCTGGTCGTGCCAGGCCGTCGTGACCGAGGCGAGCAGGTTGGCGAAGTTCGGCTTCGGGAAGTAGGTGCCGCAGAAGAACGGCTCGCCCTCGGGGGTGGCGAAGACGGTCATGGGCCAGCCGCCCTGCCCGGTCATCGCCTGGGTCGCGGTCATGTAGACGGCGTCGACGTCGGGGCGTTCCTCCCGGTCGACCTTGATCGACACGAAGCCCTCGTTCATCAGCTTGGCGATCCGCTCGTCCTCGAAGGACTCGTGCGCCATGACGTGACACCAGTGGCAGGCCGCGTAGCCGACCGAGATGAGCACCGGCACGTCGCGGCGTCTGGCTTCGGCGAAGGCTTCGTCGGACCACTGCCACCAGTCGACCGGGTTGTCGGCGTGCTGGAGCAGGTAGGGCGAGGTCGCGCCGGCGAGACGGTTGGCCATGCCTCCAGCCTCTCACTGACGGCCGCGTGCGGCTCGCGGCAGGCCGATGTTGACCAGCAGATCTATTGACTTCGATGCCATGCTGAGCGGATGCAGCTTCTGACGATGACACTGATCCTGGCGGTCGGCGCGGCCGGTTCGCCGCCGGTCCGGGTGGCCGAGGGCTTCTCCGGGGTGATCAGCACGAACGGGCGGTTCGTGGCGTTCACGGCGGACAGCGACGCGTACGTGAAAGACCTGCGCACCGGCCGGGTCACGCTGGTCAGTGTCACGCCGGCGGGCGCCGCGGGCAGCGGGGTGAGCTACGACCCCGATCTGAGCGCCGACGGGCGGTACGTCTCGTTCAGCTCGGAGGCGGCCGACCTGGTGCCCGGCGACACGAACGGGATCACCGACGTGTTCGTGCGCGATCTGCACGCCGGCCGGACCGTCCGCGTCAGCGTGACCGGCTCGGGCGGGCAGGCCGAGGGCGAGCCGGGTGAGCAGAGCTTCGACGCGGAGATCTCCGACGACGGGCGCCGGGTGGTGTTCGCCTCCTCCGCGGGCGGCCTGTCACCCGTGCACGGCGACGTGTTCGTGCACGATCTGCGGGCCGGCACCACGGCCCGGGTCTCGGTGGCGGCCACGCCGGGCGGAACCGGAGGCGGTCGCGGACCGGCGATCAGCACCGACGGCCGGTACGTGGGATTCCTGTCGGACGCGGCCGACCTGGTGCCGCCGGACACCAACGGCGAGGGTGACGTCTTCGTCCGTGATCTGCGCGCGGGCACGACGAGCCGGGTCAACGTGTCGTCGAGCGGCGCTCAGGCACGAGGTGGCATCTGCTGTCTCGACGAGGTAACGATCAGCGCGACCGGGCGGTACGTCGCCTTCACCTCGTACGCCGGCAACCTGGTGCCCGCCGACACGTCGGGGCTGGACGTCTTCGTCCGTGACCGGGTCGCGGGCACGACGAGCCGGGCCGGCCTGACCGCCGGCGGCGGCGAGCTGAACGATGACGCCCAGCAACCTTCGATCAGCGCCGACGGCCGGTATGTCGCGTTCGCCAGCCGGGCTACGAACGCGGTGCCCGGCGACACCAACGACGCCTCGGACGTGTTCGTTCGCGATCGCCGAGCCGGCACGACGACCCGGGTCAGCGTCGCGTCGGCGGGCGCGCAGGGCAACGGCGACAGCGCGTACCCGTCGCTGCGCCCGGACGGCCGCGCGGTGGTGTTCGGCTCGTACGCGTCGAACCTCGTGGCCGGCGACACGAACAACGCCTCGGACGTGTTCCTGAGCCGCCGCTGATCAGACGGCGTCGTCGGCGCGCAGGGGGCGGATGTTGGCCGGGGCCGCCTCGGCCAGCTGGGTCAGGGCCTGCACGATCCGGTCGGCCGGCATCGGCTTGCAGAAGTGGTAGCCCTGCGCCGACGGGCAGTTGAGCGCGATGAGGGCCGCCCGCTGCTCGGTGGTTTCCACACCCTCGGCCACCACCCGTACGCCCAGGCGGGCGCCCAGCTCGACCGCGCCCCGGACCACCGCCTCGGCCGCCGTGGACTCGATCATGTCGTCGACGAAGGACCGGTCGATCTTGATTTCGTCGACCGGGGCGCGGGTGACTATCGACAGCGACGAGTATCCGGTTCCGAAGTCGTCCAGCGACAGCTGGATGCCGTTGTCGCGCAGCTCGGCCAGCACCTCGTCGACGATCCGCTCCTCGCTGACCGCCACCGACTCGGTGATCTCGAGGACCAGGCGGGAGGCGGGCGCGCGGTGCCGGCGCAGGGCCTCGGCGACCAGGGCCGGGAAGCCGGGGTCGAGCAGGCTGCGGGCCGAGACGTTGACCGAGACCGGCAGGTCGACGCCGACCGCGTGCCAGCTTCCGGCGGCCTGCAGAGCCAGGTCGAGCACCCGGGCGGTGAACGCCGTGTGCAGCTCGGCCGAATGCTCGACGGCCGGGATGAACTCGGTCGGCGACAGCTGGCCGCGGCGCGGGTGCTTCCAGCGGACGAGCGCTTCGACGCCGGTCGGCGCGGCCGTGACCAGGTCGACCGCGGGCTGCAGGTTGAGCAGGATCTGGTCGTCGGCGGCCAGCGCGTCCTGCAGTTCGGCCAGCAGGGCCAGCCCGTCGGTGGTGACCGCGTCCTGCCCGGCGTCGAAGACCGAGACCGACACCTGCTGACGCTTGGCCTGACGCAGTGCCAGGGACGCGCGGCGCACCATCTCGCCCAGGTCGACGCGCCCGGCGGGCCCGGCCGTGACACCCACCGCCACCTCGACGGCCAGGCGTACGCCGGACACCTCCATCGGCCGGATCAGGTGCTCGACGAGGTCGCGGGCGCGGCGCAGGGCGGTCGGGATCGGGGAGGGCTGCGCGGCCGCCGTGCCGGTGTCGGCCAGCGTCGTGACGGTCGGGATGAACAGGGCGAACTCGTCGTCGCCGGTGCGGGCGACCAGCTCGTCGGCCCGGGCCAGCTCGGTGAGTCGCTCGGCCACCGTACGCAGCACCTCGTCGCCGTGCCGGTGACCGAGGGTGCCGTTGACCTCGCGGAAGTCGTTGATGTCGAGCAGCAGCAGCGCGACCGGGCGGCGCCGGTCGAACGAGCGCAGCAGCCGGTCGCCCTCACTCAGCAGCGTGCTTCGATTGAGCAAACCGGTCAGCCTGTCCTGGGAGAGATCTCGGGCGATCCGTTCCTCGAGCTCGGCCACCCGGCCCCGGGTCGCCGCGTCGTGCAGCGCACCGGCCAGGGCGTCACCGAAGGCGGAGATGGCGGCCTCGTCGCGCGGCACCGGGAGCGTCGGGTCGGAGAGCCAGACGGTGAGCTCGCCGACCGCGTCACCGGCGACGGCCATCGACCGGGTGATCGCCGGACCGGGCAGACCGGCGACCGCGTTGTCCTGTCCCGGGCCGTCCTCGGCGTAGCGGCGTTCGCCGTCGCGCCCGCGCACCTCGATCTCGACCCGGCGGGCCCCGAACACGTCGAGCGCGGCGCCCAGCCCGGCCCGGACGACCTCGGCCTCGGTGCCGGCCGGCAGGGTCGCGGTGGCCGCCGAGAACGCCTCCCACATGCGGCGTTCCTCTTCGGCCCGCAGGTGGAACCGGTAGGTGCGCTGCAGGAGCCAGAGCGCGGGAGCGAATGCGAGCAGCCAGAGCGGACCGCCGACCAGCGCGTGCACGGCCCCCAGACCGACCACCACGTTGCCGACGAACATCGGGACCTTCGCGTACGAGGCCCGGACGACGATCTGCCGGGCGGGCGCGTCACGGTGCAGCGTGAGGGTCAGCGTGGCCAGCCCGAACGTGATGACCAGATAGGTCAGTGCGCCCGCGACCAGCCCGATCGACGTGCGGGTGCTCAGCACCGGCGCGTCCCCGGCGACCAGGCGGGCCACCAGCGCGGCGCCGGCCGAGCCGAGGCTCAGCGAGGCGGCCAGGTGCGTCATCTCGGCCAGGTTGCGATGCGAGTCCCACCAGGACAGCAGCGCCCAGGCGGCGAGCGCGCCGACGAGCGTGGCGGCGGGCAGCCAGCCGGGCGGCGCCACCACGAACCCGATGATGAAGGCGGCCTCGCCCCAGCTGACGGAGACGAACCCGCGGCCGAGGCGGAAGCGCAACCGGGCCAGTTGCCCGGCCGCGACGAGCGCCACGGCGAGCGCGACACCGGCGACGGGCGTGAGTGGACGGTCGGCCGGAAGCCCGGCGGGCAGCAGCACCCCGAGAACGGCGATCAGGAGGGCCGAACCGGCGACCACGGCGGTCAGCGCGCGGACCCCTCGGGACCGGCCGGCCAGGCCCGCCGTGTCGCTCCAGGAACGACGGACGCGCCCATTGGTTACGGGCGGGGCGCTCATGCGAAACACCGCTTGAACAGCGGCACTGGCGGATGCACGTGCATCTGCAGTGGAGAAAAACGCGGGCGGGGAATGGTCATTTTCGGCGCCCCCTTCCGCGCAGGGATCGGGGGCGGCGAAGCCCCCGGCGGAAGGCTAAATCAATACCGATGAACGCACTAGGGCTTGACGCACGACGCGTATCACCCTTACGTCAGACCAATACGGTGTGTGCTGTCGCCCGGAACGACGACACCGCCTGCGACGAGGTCAAACGCGACGGTTGTCGCCGTCTGCGGAGTCGCCGTCACGGTGAGTAGTAACGCCCGTGACCTCGTCCTCCGCACCGGCGGCGGGTGTCACCGATCGATCCGCGTCAACGTCGTGAGTGGCCTCGGCGCCGCCGGAACGCTCGAGATCCGCATTCAGCCGAGCAATCTCGGCCTCACGCTGCGTCTGCTTCGCGTCAGGAAAACTGTCGGGAAGCCGACGCAAGCGCTTGTTCATGTTGCGGATCAGCAGAACAGTCGCTATGGACATGAGCACGATGACGAACAGCCCCATCGGGCCGGCCAGGCCGCCCGACCGGGTGTCGCCGAAATTGTTGACCGCGAAAAGGTCCATGACCTCAGAGTACTGACCTGCGGTCGGCTCCGGGACGGGCGGGCGGAGGCCGGCGAAGGTCAGTGCGCTTCGACCGACTCGCGGATGCCGGCGAAGAGGTCGGACTCGGGCACCGGGCTGTCGACCAGCGAGCGGGCCAGCTCGAAGTCCTCGGTCGGCCACACCTTCTGCTGGAGCTCGAGCGGGATCTTGAACCAGAAGCCGTCGGGGTCGACCTGGGTGGCGTGGGCGCGCAGGGCGTCGTCGCGGGTCTCGAAGAACTCGCCGCACTCGACGCGCGTGGTGATCTTGTCGCCGCGGTCGTCGCGGTCGGACCACTTCTCGAGCCACTCCGCGTACGGCGACTCCAGCCCGGCGGCCAGCATGCCCTCGTGGAGCGCGAGCATGCGCGCCCGGGTCCAGCCGGAGTTGTAGTAGAGCTTCCGCGGCTGCCACGGCTCGCCCAGCTCGGGATAGCGCTCGGGGTCGCCGGCCGCGTCGAAGGCCGCCACCGAGATCTTGTGGCACATGATGTGGTCGGGGTGGGGATAGCCACCGTTCTCGTCATAGGTGGTCATGACGTGCGGGCGGAACTCGCGGATCAGCTTGATCAGCGGGATCGCCGCGGTCTCCGGGTCCTGCAGACCGAAACAGCCCTCGGGCAGCGGCGGCAGCGGGTCGCCCTCGGGCAGGCCCGAGTCGACGAAGCCGAGCCACGACTGCTCGACGCCGAGGATCTCGCGCGCCCGGTCCATCTCGGCGCGCCGGATGGCGGAGATGTTCTCCAGCACATCGGGGCGGTCCATCTTGGGGTTGAGGATGCTGCCGCGCTCGCCCCCGGTGCAGGTCGCGACCATCACCCGGACGCCCTCGGCAACGTAGCGCGCCATGGTCGCGGCGCCCTTGCTGGACTCGTCGTCAGGGTGCGCGTGCACTGCCATGAGACGCAACTGCTCGGCCACTGAAGTCTCCTCGGACCTGACCCGCGACGAACGGGCCGGTGTCGACTGCGAAGATGGACCCTGCCATTCTTGCGGATCCCCCCGACAAGAAACGCACGAGAGGGTGCCCAGGTGAGCGAGACGCGCACCACAGAACCGGTCTTTCCGCCGGGGCGATACGGCAAGCGCCGCTCCGGCCGGCGCCGGTCCGTGCTGCCGATTGTGGTGCTCGTGGTGGTCGTGGCCGCCTCGCTCGTGCTCTCCGTCCGGCTTTTCCAGCAGTACGGGCAGACCGACTACGACCCGCAGATCGTCGGCTGGGACGAACCGTCGGCGACCGTGATGACCATCCAGTTCAAGGTGCGGGTGCCGGCCGGTGGGGGCGCCGAGTGCATTCTGCGGGCCCGCGACTACAACGGGTTCGAAGTCGGACAGCGTACGGTGGTGGTCCGGGCCGACGGTGACGCGACGGTCATCGACGCCAAGGAGACGGTGCCCACCACGGCCCGAGCCAGCGTCGGCGATGTTCTGAAGTGCCGCGAGGCCGCGTAAATCGCGTGCCCGCCCGCATCTGAATAGTGCAACATCGTACAAAACTGGCGGCATGCATACCGCTGGTAAGCTAAGTAATTCGCTCCGTTCAGCATCCCCGCCAGTGGTGCTGGGCGCTTTTCCTTTTTGTCTCGTGCCCCCGTTCCAGCAAGGAGATCGACCGTGACCAGTTCCGAGGCGCCCAAGACCTGGCTATCTCAGGACGCTTACGACCGGCTGCAGGCCGAGCTCGATGAGCTGATCGCCGGTCGCCCCGCCATCGCGGCCGAGATCAACGCGCGTCGCGAGGAGGGTGACCTCCGCGAGAACGGTGGCTACCACGCCGCCCGTGAGGAGCAGAGCCGCCAGGAAGGCCGGATCCTCTACCTAAAGGAGTTCCTGCGCAACGCCGAGGTCGGCGAGGCCCAGACGGCCAACGAGGTCACTCCCGGGTCGGTCGTGACGATCTACTTCGACGACGACCAGAGCGACACCGAGACGTTCCTGCTCGGCTCGCGCGAGATCGCCTCCACCACCGACCTCACTGTCTACAGCCCCGAGTCGGCTCTCGGCACCGCCATCCTCGGCGCGGGCGAGGGTCAGACCGTCACCTACACGGCGCCCAGCGGCTCCGACATCAAGGTGACCGTGGTGAAGTTCGGCCCGTTCGAGGGCTGACCCGCACATCTTCGAGAGCCCGCGACCGCCGAGGTCGCGGGCTCTTCGCGCACCTCAGGGCGTGGTGTCGGCCAGCAGCGACACCCGGTATCCCGAGTCCCGCAACGTGCTGATCAGCGCGGCCGAGTGGTCAGGCCCCCGGGTCTCGACCGAGAGCGCCACCTCGGCCTCACCGAAACTCAGCCGCGGGCTCTGCCGCGAATGCGCCACGTCGACCACGTTGGCCCGCTGCCCGGCGATCTCGCCCAGCAGCCGCGCCAGCTCGCCCGGCCGGTCGGTGCAGCGCACCGCGAGCCGCAGGAACCGGCCGGCCGAGGCCAGCCCGTGCTCGATCACGCGCAGCAGCAGCATCGGGTCGATGTTGCCGCCGGAGAGGATGGCCACCACCGGTCCGTCCGCCGGCGGGACGTACGCGCCGGTCAGCAGCGCCGCCACGGCCGCTCCCCCGGCCGGCTCGACCACCATCTTGTGCCGCTCGAGCAGCACCAGAAGAGCGGCCGACAGATCCTCGTCGGTGACCGTGACGATCTCGTCGACCAGCTTGCTGACGTGCGCGAACGGCAGGTCGCCGGGCCGCAGCACGGCGATGCCGTCGGCGATCGTGACACCCCGCTCGAGCTTGGTCGGCGCGCCCGCGGCCAGCGAGGGCGGATACGCCGCCACGCCCGCCGCCTGCACCCCGACGACCCGGATGTCGGGCCGCAGCGCCTTGGCCGCGACCGCCACACCCGAGATCAGCCCGCCGCCGCCGACCGCGGTGACGATCGTGGCCGCGTCCGGGCACTGCTCGAGGATCTCCAGCGCCACCGTGCCCTGCCCGGCGATCACGTCGGGATGGTCGAACGGGTGGATCAGCACGGCGCCGGTCTGCTCGGCGAAGACGTGCGCGGCCTCGAGCGAGTCGTCGACGCTCGTGCCGGCGTACTCGATGGCCGCCCCGTACCCCCGGGTGGCGGTGACCTTGGGCAGCGGCGCCCCCTCGGGCATGAACACGGTGGCCCGGGTGCCCAGCATCTCGGCCGCCAGAGCCACGCCCTGCGCGTGGTTGCCGGCGCTGGCCGCGACCACCCCGCGAGCCCGCTCGGCCTCGGAGAGCCGGGCGATCCGGGTGTACGCGCCACGCACCTTGTACGAGCCGGCGCGCTGCTGGTTCTCGCACTTGAGCCAGGCCGGGGTGCCGGTGATCTCAGTGAGCGGGCGCGACGGGATCAGCGGGGTCGTCTTGACCACGTCGCCCAGCAACTCGCGCGCGGCCCGGATGTCGGCCAGCCCGAGCAGCTCAAGCGGATAGGGGGTGTCCATGCCCTGAATACTGCCTCGAAGGCCTCCGCCGCAGCTGAGGAGGGGCCCTCACCCGAACGCGTGCCGCTGCCAGGGGTTGAGGACCTCGAACTGGCCCGCGACGGCCAGCAGCAGCGCCTCGGAGTCGGGCGGGCCGACGAACTGGACGGCGAGCGGCAGGCCGTCGGGGCGGGTGCTGATCGGCACGACGATCGCCGGGAGGCCCGCGACGTTCCACGGCGCGGCGAACGGGGCGTACCGCATGCTCACCGACATGTTGTGCCGCCACGAGCCGGACGCGTACCCGTCGGCGAGCGGCGGCGCCGCGGCCAGGGCCGGGGTGAGCAGCAGGTCGAGCGAGTTGTCGGCGAAGAACCGGATGCACGACTCGCGGAAGGCGTCCCGCTGCGACTGGCGGACCAGGCCGCTGCGCAGCGCCCACTTGCCCAGACGGATGTGCTGCCGGGTGCGCGGCTGCAGGTCGGCCAGCCGGTAGGCCTCGGCCTCGCGGTAGGCCGACGCGAACCAGGTGGCCAGCGTGCCCAGACCGAGGGTGGGCGGATAGGACGGGTGGGCGGTGATCGTGTCGTGCCCGGCCTGCACCAGCAGCTTGGATGCGGTGGTCACGGCCGACATGTTGGGCTCGTCGGCCCGTACGCCGGGAAGGGGTGACCGGGTCGAGACGCCGACCCGCAGCCGGGTCGGCTCGACCAGCTTGATCGGATCGCGGCCGGCCAGCACCGAGAAGCCCAGGGCGGCGTCCGACACCGTGGTGGTGAGCACGCCGTTCTCGACGAGATCGAACCAGTTGGTGACGCCCATCTCGGCCGGGACCACACCGCGGCCGGGCTTGAGGCCGACCAGCCCGCAGCAGGCGGCCGGGATGCGGATCGAGCCGAGGCCGTCGTTGCACTGGGCGATCGGCACCAGGCCGGAGGCGACCGCGGCGGCCGCGCCCCCGGAGGAGCCACCCGGCGTACGGTCGCGGTCCCAGGGGTTGCGGGTCGGCGAGTCGGACTCGTCGGTGACCGCCCACAGGCCCATCTCGGGCATGCGGGTCACCCCGACCACGACCGCCCCGGCGCCGCGCAGACGCCGGACCACCTCATGGTCCTCCTCGGCGATCCCGGTGCGCGCGGCCGCCGAGCCGTTCCAGGTCGGCAGGCCCGCGACCGGGGTGTTCTCCTTCACCGCCACCGGCACACCGGCCAGCGGAAGGTTCGACAGGTCGTCCTGGTCGTCGACCTTCTCGGCCTCGGTGATCGCCTCGCCCGCGCGGATCACCCGGAACGCGTCCAGCGAGGGATCGGTGATGGAGATCTGTTCCAGGTGGTCGGCGACGACCTGAGTTGCCGTGATGTCGCCGCGCCGCACGGCGCGCGAGATCTGCTTGGCGGTGGCGCCGACCCAGGTCGTCCCGTCCGTCATTGCGTGCTCCGTATGTCAGCCGAGTGCCTGCTCCAGGTCCGCGAGCAGATCGTCAACGGTTTCGATGCCGACAGACAGTCGCACGAGATCGCCGGGGACTTCAAGCGCCGAGCCCGCAGCGGACAGGTGTGTCATCTGCCCGGGGTGCTCGATCAGCGACTCGATGCCGCCCAGCGACTCGGCGAGCACGAAGAGCTTTGTCCGGTTGCAGATGTCGATGGCCTTTTCCATGCCGCCCGCCGCCCGGAACGACACCATGCCCCCGAACCGCTGCATCTGCTTGGCCGCGACCTCGTGACCCGGGTGCGAATCGAGACCCGGATAGAGAACAGAGGCGACGGCCTTGTGCTCGCTCAGGTAGCCGACGATGCGCTCGGCGTTGTCACAGTGCCTTTCCATCCGTACGCCCAAGGTCTTGATCCCCCGCAGGGTGAGCCACGCGTCGAACGGGCCGTTGACCGCGCCCATCGCGTTCTGGTGGAAGGCGAGCTGGTCACCGAGCTCGTCCGACCCCGTGACCAGGGCCCCGCCGACCACATCGGAGTGACCGCCGAGATATTTGGTGGTCGAGTGCACGATCACGTCGGCCCCCAGGGCCAGCGGCTGCTGCAGGTAGGGCGAGGCGAACGTGTTGTCCACCACCAGCAGCGCGTCGTACTCGTGGGCCAGCCCGGCCAGCGCGGCGATGTCGGCGACGTTGAGCAGCGGGTTGGTCGGCGTCTCGGCCCAGATCATCTTGGTCGCGCCGGGCCGGAACGCCGCGCGCACCTGGTCCAGGTCGTCCAGCGGCACCGCGGTCCACGACAGGCCCCAGTTCTCGGCCACCTTGGCAAAAAGCCGATAGGTGCCCCCGTACGCGTCCCCGGGAATCACCACGTGGTCACCGGGACGGCAGACGGCGCGGAGCAGCGTGTCCTCGGCGGCCAGACCGCTCGCGAAGGCCAGACCGCGGCGGCCGCCCTCGATCGCGGCCAGGCACTCCTGCAGCGCGTCGCGGGTGGGGTTGCCCGAGCGGCTGTACTCGTAGCCGAGCCGGGGCGCGCCGACGGCGTCCTGGGCGTACGTGCTCGTCTGATAGATCGGGGGCACGACCGCGCCGGTCCGGGGGTCCGGATCCTGGCCGGCGTGGATGGCGAGGGTGTCGAACCCATAGTCGTTAGCCGTCATGGTGCGCAAGGCTAGTCTCGCCACGTGGCATCGTGTGTGTTCTGCGACATCGTGGCGGGGTCGGTGCCCGCCTTCAAGGTCATCGACTCGCCCGACGGGGTGGGCTTCCTCGATGTGCGGCCGGTATTCAAGGGACATGTGCTGGTCGTGCCGCGCGAGCACGTGGTGACCCTGCCCGACCTGCCCCCGACCGATCTGCCCGGTTTCTTCGGCCTGGTCCAGAAGGTCGCCGCCGCGGTACCCGAGGCGCTCGGAGCCCAGGGCACCTTCGTGGCCAACAACAACATCGTCTCCCAGTCAGTGGCGCACCTGCACTTCCACGTGGTGCCGCGAACCAAGGGCGACGGACTGCGCGGTTTCTTCTGGCCCCGGCACAAGTACGCGAGTGACGAGGAAGCCGCCGGGTACGCCGCGTCCATCGCCGCGAAACTCGGGTAAGGATCGAACAGCGCCCGGTGTTACGTCACCGGATGAAGGGAGTGACCGTGTTCCTGCGGCACAAGAAGCTCGAGCTGATTACCCCCGACCAGGCCCTGCCGGGCCGCCTCCTGGAGATGCCGGTCGCCGCCGAGCACACCGTTCTCGGCACCCCGCTGAAGGGCCCATGGCCGGCCGGCCTGGAGGTCGCGGTGTTCGGGATGGGCTGTTTCTGGGGCGCCGAGCGGATCTTCTGGCAGTTGCCGGGCGTCTACTCGACCTCCGTCGGCTACGCCGGTGGTTTCACCAGGAACCCGACGTACGAGGAGACCTGCTCGGGTTCGACCGGCCACACCGAGGTGGTCCAGGTCGTCTACGACCCCAGCAAGATTCAGTACGAGGACCTGCTCAAGGCCTTCTGGGAGAACCACAACCCGACCCAGGGCATGCGCCAGGGCAACGACGTCGGCACCCAGTACCGTTCCGCGATCTACACCACCACGGACGCCCAGGCCACAATCGCCGAGGCCTCGCTGGAGGCCTTCCAGCCGATCGTCACGGCGGCGGGCCACGGCCCGATCACCACAGAGATCCGCCCGCTCGGCGAGTACTACTTCGCCGAGGACTATCACCAGCAGTACTTGTCGGACTCCAAGAACCCGTACGGCTACTGCAACCACGGCCCGAACGGCATGACCTGCCCGGTCGGGGTCGCGCGTACGGCCTGATCAGGCGCTGGACAGCCCCGGCAACTGCCGGGGCTGGTTTTCATGCCTGGGAGTGGAAAAGATCGACATGTCCCGACATGTTCCGCACACTGGAGATCGACAGCGGTACAGCGGGAGGTGTGACCGTGCCCATCTTTTACAACGACGAGGAACGTCAGGCCTGGAACCTCGCGGAGTCGCTCGCCGAGCAGGGCGAGGAGTCGATGCGGGAGGCCGAGGAGGCGCTCGAGACCTGGAAGACCGGTAAAGAGATGAACCGGTTGCGCTGCATTCGCAAGGGCATCAGCGAGTCGGACGCGGAGATCCGGTGGTCGGCGTCGACCAACGCGAAGAACGCGATCACCAACAATGGCTTCTACGTCGGGCTGGCGACCATGTATTTCGGCGCGGCCGCGGCCAACTATTCGCGGGCGCTCTATCTGCGCAGTCTGGGCGGCCGGCCGATGGCGGCCTAAGCGCCGTCCTCTTCGCCGGTCTGGGTCTGTGCGGACTGCGACTGTGGCCGGGCGGCCTGCTGGTCGGGGGCCGCCGCGGCGGGAGCGGCCAGCGCCAGGCCCAGCACGGCGCCGGCGCTGATCAAACCGAGGCCGGCCAGCGAAACGGGTCGGCGGTCGGACTTGTCCATGCGTACCTCCATCGCTTCACGGACCCCCACGGTGCCAGCCGTTTCTGTGAACCCGCTGTACGGAACCTGCCAATGAGTTGGCGTGTATCACCGTCACTGATTCGGGCACTATGAACCGATGGAGATCGCCGGCGAGACAGAACGTAAGTACGACGTGCCTGCCGAGTTTGAGCTGCCGAATCTCGCCGGGAAAGCGGGGATCAGCAGTGCCGGAGACGCCGAGACGCACGACCTCGACGCCACCTACTTCGACACCGACGACCTTGTCCTGATGAAAAACCGCCGGACGCTGCGGCGGCGGAGCGGCGGCGGGGATGCCGGGTGGCATCTCAAGACGCCGGGCGACGGCGGCAGCCGCACCGAGCACCGGCTACCCCTCGACGGCGACTCGGTCCCGGCCGAGCTGGCCGGCCTGGTCCGTTCGATCATCCGGCGCCGGCCGCTCGAGCCGATCGCCCGGCTGCGCACCCACCGGGTCGAGACCCCGCTACGCGACGCCGACGGCCGCACGCTCGCTCTGGTCGCACAAGATCAGGTGATCGCCGAGCGGGACGGGCACGAGCAGCGCTGGCAGGAGATCGAGGTCGAGCTGGTCGACGGCGGCCCCAAGGTGCTCGCGGCCGTCGAAAAGGTGCTGCTCAGCGCCGGTGCCACGCCCGCCGCCGGCCCCTCCAAGGTCGCGCGCGCGTTCGGCAACCAGCCCACGGCGACGACCCCGCCCCCGAGCAGCAACCCCGTTCTCCGGTACGTCCGGGAGCAGCACGACGCCATCACCGGGTTCGACCCGGGCGTACGCCTGGTTGATCCGGACGCCGTGCACAAGATGCGCGTCGGCACGCGTCGCCTGCGCAGCACCCTGAAGACGTTCAAGCGCTCGTTCCCCGGGGCGGCCGATCTGCACGACGAGCTGAAGTGGCTGGCCGACCTGCTCGGTCAGGTGCGCGACGGCCAGGTGCAGGAGGGCAAGCTGCTGGCCGGGCTGGACGAGGCCGGCGAGCAGTTCGTCCCGGTGGCCGCCCGCATCCGCGAGCACCTCGACAAGCAGGTCGCCGAGGGCCGCGCCGCGCTGGCCGAGGCCCTCGAGAGTGAGCGTTACCTGACGCTGCTCGACCGCATCGACGAGCTGGCCCGGCAGGAGAAGGTCGAGAAGGACCCGATCAAGCGGGCGCACAAGAGCCTGGCCAAGGCCGACGCGCTGCTCGACGAGGCGCTGGCCCACGGCGAGGATCACGAGCTGCACGACGCGCGCAAGGCGTACAAGCGGGCCCGCTACGCCGTCGAGGTGTTCGAGCCGCAGGCCGGCAAGCCCGCGAAGCAGCTGGTCAAGGTGCTGACCGAGCTGCAGGACGTGCTCGGCGCGCACCAGGATTCGGTGGTTGCCCGCGAACTGCTCCACGAGATCGGCCCGGACAGCTTCTGGTTCGGCGTCCTGTGGGCCCGGCAGGAGCAGGTGGGCAAACAGACGTACGCGGAACTGCCCGTGGTCGTCGAGAACTCGCGGCAGGACAAACTGCGTAAGTGGCTCGGCTGATTGTTCACCCGGCGGCTCGTTGAGTTGTCACCCTTTACGGGTATGTAGTCATGTCATGCAGTCGGAGGCGGAAGAGTACGCACAGCAGAACGGCCACATCAACGACACGGACTCGACGACGGAGCCCTATTCGGGACCGGTCGCCGAGCTGGGTGGTTACCGGGTCGCGGACGACGATGACGACGATCCCGTGCTGCTCAATGCCGACGGCACCCCGGTCGACACCTGGCGCGAGGATTACCCGTACGACGAGCGGATGCCCCGCCAGGAGTACGACCACCACAAGCGGCTGCTCCAGATCGAGTTGCTGAAGTTGCAGAACTGGTGCAAGAGCAGCGGCGAGCGAATGGTGATCCTCTTCGAGGGGCGCGACGCGGCCGGCAAGGGCGGCACGATCAAGCGCTTCATGGAGCATCTGAACCCGCGCGGCTCCAAGGTCGTGGCGCTCGAGAAGCCGAGCGAGCGCGAGAGCACGCAGTGGTATTTCCAGCGCTACATCAGCCATCTGCCCGCTGCCGGCGAGATCGTGCTGTTCGACCGGTCCTGGTACAACCGGGCCGGCGTCGAGCGGGTGATGGGCTACTGCACCCGGCAGGAATACCTCGAGTTCATGCGGCAGGCTCCCGAGCTCGAGCGCATGCTCGTCCGCTCCGGGATCCACCTGGTCAAGTTCTGGTTCTCGGTGACCCAGGGCGAGCAGCGCACCCGCTTCGCGATCCGCCAGGTCGATCCCGTACGCCAGTGGAAGCTCTCCCCCAACGACCTCGCGTCGCTCGACAAGTGGGGCGACTACACCGAGGCCAAGGAGGCGATGTTCTTCTACACCGACACGGCCGACGCGCCGTGGACCGTCGTGAAGAGCAACGACAAGAAGCGGGCCCGGCTCGAGGCGATGCGGCACGTGCTCAACCGCTTCGATTACGACAAGAAGGACACCGGGGTCGTCGGCACGCCCGACCCGCTGATCGTCGGGCCGGCCGCACTCGCGGTCGAGGGCACCGAGATGTCGCCCCGCGTATTCCCTCGGCTGTAGTGATGTAAAAAGCCTTGGCGGCAACGCCTTTCCCTGGATAACGTGGCCGTACACGTGAAGGGAGGTGGTCCGAAGTTGTATAGCAACGGGACTCGTGAGGTGGCTGTCCGCTAGCCGCTGTCCTCGACAGCTTCGTAGTACAACGTCGAGACCGTGTGGCAGCGGTGCGGCGAATTCAAGATAGCCACCCGACCCCCAGGGATCCGGCCTAGTCCGACCGGACCACGCGTGCGCTCGCACGGGTGGAAGTCCCTGGGGGTCGCTTTGTTTCTGCTTGTCTCAGCAAGTCCAGCGGGGGTCTGTCCGGTGCGCGAGTTGGTGCTGCTCGGCACGGCGAGCCAGGTGCCGACCCGGCTCCGTAACCACAACGGCTACCTGCTGCGCTGGGACGACGAGGTGATCCTGTTCGACCCGGGCGAGGGCACCCAGCGCCAGATGCTGATGGCCGGTCTCGCGGTCACCCCGATCAAGCGCATCTGCATCACCCATTTCCACGGCGATCACAGCCTCGGCCTGCCCGGCATCCTGCAGCGCATCTCGCTCGACAAGGTGCCGCACCCGGTGACGGTCCACTATCCGGCGGCCGGCCAGGAGTTCTACGACCGGCTGCGGCACGCCACCAGCTACTGGGACAACGCCGAGATCATCGCGTCCCCGGTTTCCGGCGCCCGCTTCGTCGCCGAGACCCCGGCGGGGCGCCTCACCGCGCTGCCACTCCGGCATTCCCTTCCCGCGTACGGGTATCGCCTGGACGAGCCGAGCCGGCGCCGGATGGTTCCCGCGCTGCTGGCCGCGCACGGCATCGCCGGGCCCGCAGTCGGCGAGCTGCAGCGGGCGGGCCGGATCGGCGACGTGACGCTCGATCAGGTCAGCGTCGAGAGGCCCGGGCAGAGCTTCGCCTTCATCATGGACACCGGGCTGTGCGACAGCGTTTACGAGCTGGCCGCCGGTGTCGACCTGCTGGTCATCGAGTCGACCTTCCTGACCGAGGACGCCGTCATGGCGGCCCAGGTCGGGCATCTGACGGCGGCGCAGGCCGGTTCGGTGGCACGCGAGGCGGGCGTACGGACGCTGGTTCTGACGCATTTCTCGCAGCGCTATCCGGACGCGTCGCGGTTCCTGGAGGAGGCGCGGGCCGGCTTCGACGGCGAGATCGTGGTCGCGTCGGACCTCGGCCGGGTGCCCGTGCCCCCGCGGCGGGAGGCTACGGTCGCCTGATGAGCGTCTCCCTGCGTACGGCGAAAGAATCTGATCTTGTCGCGGTGGGAGCCGTGCACCAGCGCTCACGGGTGGCCGCCTACGCCGGCATTCTCTCCGAATCGACGCTGGCCCTGCGCACGGCCGAGGCCTTCGGCGAGTGGTGGACGGAACGGTATCGCTGGGAGCGCGACACCCATCGGATGACGGTGGCCGACGACTCGGGCGCCGTGGTCGGATTTTCCTACGTCGGGCCCTCGGAGACACCCGATGCGGCCGAGCTGTACGCCATTCACGTGCTGCCGTCGGTCATCGGCACCGGGGTGGGGCGGCTGCTCATGGAGGACGCGCTGGTGTCGCTCGCCTCGGTGGGCGGGTCGCGGGCCGTGCTCTGGGTGCTGGAGGACAACGAGCGGGCGCGGCGCTTCTACGAGGCGGGCGGGTGGGTGCCGGACGGTGCGACGCGCTTCGAGCCGGTGAACGGCGAGCCGGTGCAGCAGCTCCGGTACACGCGGCCGCTCGGTCGTTGATCCTCACCGCGAACGGGGTTGCGAGTGGCTGGGCGGGAGCGCGAGACCGGTGTGGAACGGGGGAACCTGTGGTCCCGCGCTCCCGCCAACCGTCCCGCCCGAACCGGGGTCGCGTCTGGCCGGAGACGCTGGACCGACGGAGGCGTGCCGGTCCTGACCAGGTTCAAGGGCGGGTCTTGCGGCGGGAGATCGCGACGCTGGCGGGGCGCAGCGGACTCACCGCCGGACGACGTCATCCCGGGCCGGGTAGCCATGGCCTGCCGGGGGAGGTCAAGCTGACGGGCGACGTCGGAGGCTCGATGCAGTTGTCTGGTTCTCAGTCGAAATTGCCGCGGTTGGCCGGGCGCCGATGGTCGTCGCGGCCGGCGCGCAGCCCGGGCACGGCCCGGATGCTGTTCAGGTCATGACGGACGGTCCACGCCTCCCGCCAGGGGCGGCGGGACGCGGCGTCGGCCCGTTCGGCGAGCCGGCGCGGTGAGCACGGCCAGCGCCATCCACACCAGACACAGCTTCCGTCGGCGTCCGGCTCGGCATGCCGCCCGAGCATCTGCTGGGCGTCCTCCCACAACAGGCGGTCCACAATGTCGGTCGGCATCGACTCGGCGATGACCATTCCCTTACCCCTCCGTCGGCATTTCGGGTGTCGGTCGGGTCGTCATACGTCCGTCACGACCCATACAACCGCGCAGGACCATCCGCCGATCGGACTTTCTGTGCGATTAGCGCGACCCACAGTGACTGGTTTTCGCAACACCTGAGTTCGTACGCCCGGGCCGCCTGTTCGCCGTGGGCGGACGCCGGCCGGGCATCGACGCCGGTCGGGGCGTGTTGAAGCACTCATGGATACCGAACACACGGGTGTCGATTCCGGGGCACTCGATGCCTACAGCCGTGTGGTGACCGGCGTCGCCACCAAACTGCTTCCGTCGGTCGCGGCCCTCTCCGTGCGCACCCCGCGCGGGCAGGGCGCCGGCTCGGCGGTCACCTTCACCGACGACGGTCTGCTTCTCACCAACGCACACGTGGTGGCCGGGGCGAACGGCGGAACAGCCGACTTCGCCGACGGCACCGAGACCCGCTTCGACGTCGTCGGGGCGGACGCGCTCTCCGACCTGGCCGTCGTGCGGGTGCACATTCCCGGGGCGCCGGCCGCCCCGCTCGGCAACGCCGACAACCTCAAGATCGGCCAGCTGGTCGTGGCCGTGGGCAACCCGATGGGCCTGGCCGGCTCGGTCACGGCCGGCGTCGTCTCCGGTCTGGGCCGTTCCCTTCCGGCCCGCGACGGCCGGCGCATACGCATCATCGACAGCGTCATCCAGACCGACGCGGCGCTGAACCCGGGCAACTCCGGCGGCGCCCTGGCCGACTCGGCGGGCACGGTGGTCGGCATCAACACGGCGGTGGCCGGCTACGGCCTCGGCCTGGCCGTCCCGATCAACTCCACCACCCGCTCGATCATCGGCGATCTGGCCGCCAACGGCCGCGTCCGCCGGGCGTGGCTCGGGGTGGCCGGGGTCCCCGCTCCCCTGCCGCCCGCGCTGGCCGAGCGGCTCGGGCAGAAGCTCGGGCTGCGGGTGGTCGAGGTCGTCCCCGGCAGCCCCGCCGGCAACGCCGGGATCTTCCTGGGCGACGTGCTCATCACGGCCGGCGGCCAGTCCACGCAGAACGTCCAGGCGTTGCAGCGCCTCATGCTCGGCCCCGCCATCGGCAACCACCTGCCGATCACGTTGCTGCGCAAGAACGCGCTGGTCGACGTCGTCACCGTCCCGGCCGAACTCGACTGACCCCGCCTCGCCGGCCGGCCGGTGGGATACTTCCCCACATGATCGACGCCGGCGGGGCGGACCGCCTCCTGCTCGTGGCCATAGTGGACATGTCCGCCACCGACCCCGGCCGCGGCCGGCAGTACGAGGACGCCGTCCTGGCCCTGCTCCCCCGCCACGGCGGTTCGGTCGAACAGCGGCTGCACAGCACGGACGCCCACTCCGAGGTCCACCTGATCCGCTTCGAGTCCCGGGCGGGCTACGAGGCGTTCATGGCCGACCCCGACCGCCTGTCCTTGCGAGCCGCCCTGGCCGAGGCCGCCCCGACCACCCGGGTGATCGAGGTAATCGACCCCCAGGCCTGACGCTCCGAGTCCGTCCTGTCGCCGGGCCGACCGGTTACGCCGGCCGACGTCGCTCCGAGGCGACGGTTGCACGGGATGACCCGCCACCGCCTCCGGACCTGCGGCGTCCGACGTCGTGCGCGGAAGACGGCTGGTCAGAAACGTCCGCCGCCGCCACGACGTCCGCCGCCGCCTCCGGAGGTGCGGCGTCCTCGTGATCCGCTGCCGCCGAAGCCGCCGCCGCTGAATCCACCTGAGCTTCCGCCGTACGACCGTCCGCCGCCGGACAGGATTCCGCCCAGCACCGCCCCGGCGAACGCGCCCGCGTCGAAGCCGCCCGCCGCCGGTCCGCCGCCCCAACCGGACCCGCCGCCACCCCAGCGCTGCACGTCGAGGCGGGCCGCCTGGCCGGCGTTGGCCGCGAGCTGCCGCGCCCGGCGGGCCTCGGCCAGGGCGGTCGCCGGATCGGTGCCGGCCAGGCTTTCGGCCGCCGCCAGATGCCGCAGCGCCTCGGAGAGCGTCGCCCGCGCCCCGGAGTCGACCGCCCCGCGGCGAGTGGTGATGAAGTCGTTCGTCGTTGCCACCTCGGCCCGCGCCACCGGCAGTTCCTGGGCGAGCAGACCGCGGTCGTGGGCCAGCCGCTCGGCCGCGTCGCGGGCCTCGGCCAGTGCGGCATCCAGGGCCGCGTCGGCCGTCTGCAGCTTGGCCACGGCGTCGATCGGGTCCGGCCGCGACACGGCCAAAGACGTCGCCGCCTCGGCCAGGGCCTGCTCTCCACCCGAGATGGCCGCCGCCAGCCCGGCCGGGGCCGGCCCACCCGCGTTGAGGGCCGCCCGGCCGGCGGCGATCTCCCCGGTGATCTCGGCGATCAGCGCCTCGGCCGCGACCCGCGCGGCCGGCAGGTCCTCAGCGGCCCGCCGCACCGCGGCCACCAGCTGTTCCGCCTGATCCACCGCCTGCTCGGCGGCCCGGACGGCCAGCGCCGCCTCGGCCCGATCCCCACCCGGCACGTCGGCCGACCCACCCCCGGTGGCCGCCGCCACGCCCGCGCCACCGCCCGCCGCGCCACCGCCTGCCGCGCCACCGCCTGCGCTCACCGTGCCGCCCCCCGCAGCCGTCACTCCACCAGCGGTCGCTGCGCCACTACCCGCGCCCGCTGCGCCATCCGGGGTCGCTGCGCCATCCGGGGTCGCTGCGCCATCCGGGGTCGCTGCGCCCGTCAGCGCTGAGCGGGCCTCGGCCAGGGCGGAGGCCGCGAAGGACAGCCGCTCGCGAGCCTGGTCCACGTTGGTCGCGATGGCGGTGACCGCGCCCCCGGAGTACGAGGTCAGGATCTGTTGCGCGATGGCCTCGACCGCCGGGAGGGACTGCTCGATCGCCGTCCGGCGCCGGTCGATCTCGTCGGCGGCCTCGGCTGCCCGGCCCTCGAGGTCGCGCAACCGGTCGAAGGCCTCGGACTCGGCGTCCAACCGGGCGTCGGCGGCCCGGCAGAGCTCGATGATCCGGGTGAGCGTCTCGCGACGACGGGCCTCGTCGGGGACCGGCTCCTCGTCGAGCGTCATGCGCAGCCGGAAAGCCTCGGCCACGTCCTGCCGCGAAGCCTGCAGCGCCGCCTGGAACGGCGCGGTCGCCTCGTCGCCGTACTGGGCGGCGGCCAGTCCCAGCTCACGCTCGCCGGCCCGGAGGTCGTCGTCGAGCTCGATGAGCAGCGCGTTGGCCTGGTTGGTCAGTTCCTCCAGGCTCGGCCCGGCCGGGGGCGGCGGCGCCGCGCTCGGGGTGGCGGTCCGGCGCTTCCTCCGCAGCCACCACCACGCGAGGGCGACGATCAGAACCAGGATGACGACGAGCCACACCCAGCCGAAGCCGGACGGACTGGCCGCGTCGGCGTACCCGCGGGCGCCGGCGATGACCGCACCCGACCAGTCGCTCCGGCTCAGGGCGGGCTCGATGTCCTTGGCGGCGACGTCGGCGAGTTCGCTGTCGGTGAGGCGCGAGTCTTCGGGAAACGAGTAGGCGTAGGCCCGGTCGCCGACCGCGACCGCCAGCAGCGCGTCCTGGCTGCCGAGGTCGCTGAGCCGCGCCGTCTCGTCGGTCCAGTCCTGCGCCGGTGTGCCGTCGAACGAGTCGACCATGACCAC
Source organism: Actinoplanes sp. NPDC021490 (assembly GCF_055562135.1). Lineage (NCBI taxonomy): Bacteria > Bacillati > Actinomycetota > Actinomycetes > Micromonosporales > Micromonosporaceae > Actinoplanes > Actinoplanes sp. NPDC021490. Next base: position 804,848 of record NZ_JBVHFW010000001.1, on the reverse strand, counting down.
GAACAGCTGCAGCCCGGTCTTGTCCTGCAGGTCGCCGAGCGCCGCATCGACCGCGCCCCGGTTGCCGAGCACGCCGGCCTCATCGGTCACCTGGGTGGCGAGCCGTTCGGGCGCCTGGGCGACGGCGGGCCCCACCGGCAGCACAGCGGCGGCCACGGCCAGCAGCGGGAGGACGACAAGACGACGCAGCTTCGATGTCACCAGCCCAACCTAGGCCCAACGCCCGGCCACGGCCTCTCAACCCGGGCGGCTCACCGGCCGATAGGTGAGGACGACCACGCCGCTTTCCAGCGGAAGGGCCGACTCCAGCGTGAAACGGGCCGGGTCGAACCCCCGGCGCACCAGCGGAATCCCTTGGCCGGCGATGACCGGGTTGAGCTTGATGACCAGTTCGTCGATCTCGGACAGGAGCTGGCCGGCCAGGTCGCCGCCTCCGCAGAGCCAGATGTCCAGGCCGTCCTCCTGCTTCAGCTTGCGGACGAACTCCACCGGGTCGCCGTCGACGATCTGCGGGTCGCTGCCGGGCGGCAGGGAGCGGCTGAAGACGTACTGCTTCAGATGGGCGTACGGGCTCGAAAGGCCGGCCCGCAGACCCGGTTCGAGCGTGCCCCGGCCCATCGCGACCGTGTCGAAGGCGCGGTTGGGCGTGCCGTCGGGGATGCCGAGCGGGGCGCGGAGATGCGTCGGCAACGTCTCCGGATAGCGGGACCGGATGAACTCCAGGAGGTCCGGCTCGAACGGGAAGAACTCGAACGTCCCGTCCGGTCCGGCGATGAAGCCGTCGATCGTCGACGCGATGTAGTAGACGAGCTTTCGCATCGCTTCAAACTACTACAGCTGTCGTGGTTGGTGCTAACCTCGAGGTGTGGTCAGCAATCCCCAGCGCCGTGACCTGCTCGCCGACGCGGGGCTCCGGGTGCTCGCCCGGGCCGGGGCGCGCGGGCTCACCCACCGCGCCGTCGATCAGGAGGCCGGGGTGCCGGTCGGCACCGCCTCCAACTACTTCCGCACCCGTGACGCGCTGTTCGGCGGGCTGGCCGAGCGGATCTTCGCGCGCATGGCACCGTCGCCCGACGACCTCACGAGGCTCGAGCAGCGCGGCGGCCTGGCCGACTATCTGCGCGACATCGTGCGCCGCACCACGCGCGAACCCGACCTGATGCGAGCCCTGTTCGAGCTGCGGCTCGAGGGCGCGCGCCGGCCGGGCCTCGGCCGGTTGCTCACGACGACGCTGCATCGCGGGTACACCGAAGACGTCGAGTTTCACGCTTCGACGGGGCTACCGGGCGGCGCGTTCGAGGTCGCGCTGCTGCACTACGCGCTCGACGGGCTGCTTTTCGACCTGCTCAGCACGTCGATCGACGCCGGCCCGGAAACCGACGAAGTGATCGAGGCGTTCGCGGCCCGCCTGAGCAAGCCCGCCTGAGCAAGCCCGCCTGAGCAAGCCCGGCGGGGCGGAACAGGGCGGAACAGATGAGGGCCGGCACAGCCGAAGCTGCACCGGCCCCAAAAGCCGACAATCAGGAAAGGTGAGCGAGCAGATCCTGGCGGGTCAGCACCCCGGCCGGCTTGCCGTCGACCAGCACCATCGCGGCGTCGGCCTTTTCGAGCAGGGCCACCGCCTCGCTCACCGGCTGGCCTCCGCCGATCATGGGCAGCGGGTCGCCCATGTGCCGTTCTATCGTGTCGTGCAGATGGGCCTGGCCGGTGAACAGCGCGTCCAGCAGGGCCTTCTCCGCGATCGAGCCGGCCACCTCGCCGGTCACCACCGGCGGCTCGGCCTTGAGCACGGGCAGCTGGGAAACCCCGTACTCGCGCATGTAGTCGATCGCGTCGCGCACCGTCTCGGTCGGGTGTACGTGGATCAGCGGCGGCATCGCGCCGTCCTTGCCCTCCAGCGCGTCGGCCACCGTGGGGGCGCCGTCGACCGACCGGAGGAAGCCGTAGCGGGCCATCCAGTCGTCGTTGAAGATCTTGGACAGGTAGCCCCGGCCGCCGTCTGGCAGCAGGACCACGATGACGTCGTCGGCCGAGGCGCGGCGGGCCACGTCGAGCGCGGCCACCACGGCCATGCCGCACGAGCCGCCGACCAGCAGGCCCTCCTCGCGGGCGAGCCGGCGGGTCATCTCGAACGAGTCGGAGTCGGAGACCTCGATGATCTCGTCGGCGATGCCCCGGTCGTACGTGGTGGGCCAGAAGTCTTCGCCCACGCCCTCGACCAGGTAGGGCCGCCCGGAACCGCCGGAGTAGACCGAGCCCTCCGGGTCGGCGCCGATCACGCGTACGGGACCCTGCTCTTTCAGATAGCGGCCGACCCCGGTGATCGTGCCGCCGGTGCCGACGCCCGTGACGAAGTGGGTGATCCGTCCCTCGGTCTGTTTCCACAGCTCGGGGCCGGTCTCCTCGTAGTGGGAGCGCGGGTTGGCGGCGTTGCTGTACTGGTCGGGCTTCCACGCGCCGGGCACCTCGCGGGCCAGGCGGTCGGAGACGTTGTAGTAGGAGCGCGGGTCCTCGGGGGCGACCGCCGTGGGGCAGACGACCACATCGGCCCCGTACGCCTTGAGAACGTTGCGCTTGTCCTCGCTGACCTTGTCGGGGCAGACGAAGATGCACTTGTAGCCGCGTTGCTGAGCCACCAGGGCCAGCCCCACACCGGTGTTGCCGCTGGTGGGCTCGACAATCGTGCCGCCGGGCTTCAGCAGACCGTCCCGTTCGGCGTCGAGCACCATCCGCATGGCGATCCGGTCCTTGACCGAACCGCCGGGATTGAAGTATTCGACCTTGGCCAGCACGGTGGCGGAGATGCCCTCGGTGACCTTGTTCAGCTTGACCAGGGGGGTGTCCCCGATGATGTCGACGACGTTGTCGTAGTAGCGCACGGCCTTAGGGTACGACTATCCGGCCCCGCTCCTGTTCCCACTCCAGGAAGCGCTGTGTCTCGGCGAGCACCGAGCCGGCCAGCCAGGCCACCATCACGGCATCGTCGGCCAGACCCACGACCAGCAAAAACATCTCGGGGATGACGTCGATGGGCGAGAGCACGTACGCCGTGGCGGCGGCCATCATCGCCACGCGGAGCCCGCCGTCGTACTCGCCTCGCACGGTGGCTTTCATCATGCGCGGAAGGGCCGCGATGCGGGTGGACAGGGACGGGCCGCCACGGGCCCCGGACATGAGCGCCTTGGCCAGCGCGGTGAACGCCGCCGTCCGTTTCAGCGTCTTCGCCATTCTGTTCTCCCTCCAGTCACTCCAGCATGACTTGAGCGCGCCATGATTGCCTCTCGCCGCCGCGCGATAGCCTCGAATTCACGACTCTTTTCTGATCATCGAGGCCGTTTCGAGCGACAGCGAGGGAGCCTGTGAGCACCAAACAGATCACCGCGGAGGATCGGCGCCGGCTCAAAGTGGCCGGTCAGGTCCTCGGTGGCGTGACGGGCGCCCTGGCCACGGTGACCGCCCTGTCGGCGGGCCTGCTGCTGCGGCAGGCCGCGGACGCTCGCCGGATCATCCCGATGGCCGAGGCCCCACCCCCGCGGGGCGACGGCCTCTACGGCGGGAAGTTCGGCGGCAAGGCCATCAACATGGTCATTCTGGGCGATTCCACCGCGGCCGGGTACGGCGTGCACCGTCCCCGCGAGACGCCGGGCGCGCTGCTGGCCACCGGGGTGTCGCGCCGGCTGCGCCGCCCCGTACGGCTGCACCGGCTGGCCGTGGTCGGGTCGATGTCGTCCGGCCTGCCCTATCAGGTCGACGCGGCCCTGGAGTACGACCCGGACGTGGCGGTGATCCTGATCGGCGGCAACGACGTCACGCACATCTCCGACCGGGCTTCCGCCGTACGTCACCTGGGCGACGCCGTCCGGCGGCTGCGCGACGTGGGCTGCAAGGTGGTCGTCGGCACCTGCCCCGACATCGGCGCGATCCAGCCGATCAAGCGGCCGCTGCGCTATCTGGCCCGCAAGTGGAGCCGCGATCTGGCCGCCGCGCAGACGGTCGCCGTGGTCGAGGCGGGCGGCCGCACGGTGTCGATCGGCGGCCTGCTCGGGCCCATGTTCGAGGCCGACCCGGCCCGCATGTTCGGCTCGGACCGCTTCCACCCGTCCGCCGAGGGCTACGCCCGGGCCGCGGCCGTGGTGATGCCGACCCTGATGGCGGTTCTCGGCGAGGACGATCGCACGGTTCTTCCCCCCGCCGAGGGGGTACGCAACCTGGAACGGGCCGCGCAGGAAGCGGTCCAGTCTCCGGGCACGGAGGTCAGCGCGGCCGGCCGATGGGCCGTGTTGCGCCGGCACCCGTGGTTCGGCGAGCCCCGTTCCTGGTTCGGTCACCGGCCGGCAGCGTCGCCGGCCCCGGGGGCCGACACCGTTCCCAGCGGCCGCTCGGCATCGAGCGCCGTAGGGTGGACCCCAGAGGATCAAGAGCATGCAACGTGACGCAGGGAGGCGAGTGGGATGGCGGGGGTGAACGCACGAATCGGCAAGGCGGCCGCCACGAGTCTGCTCGCCGGCGCGGTCGGTGGAGCGGCGCTGCTGGTCGGCGAGGTGCTGGCCGCGAAGGCCCGCCGGTACGCCAAGCCGACCATGGGCCTGGCCCTGCGCACGTCGATGGGCCCGGCCTCGGCGCCACCGCTGCGGCTGGTGCTGCTGGGTGACTCGGCCGCGATCGGCGTGGGTGTCGAGTGGCTGAGCGAGACCGTGGGCGGCCACCTGGCCCGACTGCTGGCCGAGGGCAGCGGCGAGACCGGCGAGCGGCACGTGCTGCTCTCCAGCGTGGGCGTGGCCGGTTCGCGCTCGTCCGACCTGGGCACCCAGGTGGCGCGGGCGCTGCTGGGCGACCGGCCCGACGTGGCTGTGGTGCTGATCGGCGCGCACGACGCGACCAGCCTGCGCAGCCCCGAGGAGTCGGCGGCCCAGCTGGGCACGGCGGTGCGCCGGCTGCGCGAAGCGGGCGTACGCGTGGTGGTCGGCACCTGCCCCGACCTGGGCGCGCTGCGGGCGATCGCGCCGCCGCTGCGACAGGTGGCCGCGGTGCTGGGCCGCCGGATGGCCAAGGCGCAGACCAAGGCGGTGACGGCCGCGGGCGGAGCCGTGGTCGACCTGGCCGACAAGACCGGCGCGGTGTTCCGGGCCGACGCGGGCACGCTCTGCTACGACGGCTTCCACCCCTCGGCCGACGGCTATCGGGTGTGGGCGCACGCCCTCTATCCCGCGGTCGTCAAGGCGGCGATGACCCCGGCCGGCTGACTGCACCACATCGCCGCCCGGGGCAATGACGGATAAGTAGTCGAACATGCCACCTGTGTGACGAATTTCTACTACCGGCTAAGTTACCCGCGAGTTAAATTGGGCGCATGCCGGAAGCTGTCATCGTCGCCACCGCTCGATCCCCCATCGGCCGTGCAGCCAAGGGATCCATGAGGGACCTGCGTCCCGACGACCTCGCCACCACCATCATCGACGCGGCCCTGGCCAAGGTGCCCCAGCTCGACCGGACCCTGATCGAGGACCTTTACCTCGGTTGCGGGCTGCCCGGCGGCGAGCAGGGGTTCAACATGGCCCGAGTGGTCGCCACCCAGCTCGGGCTGGACGGCCTGCCCGGCGCGACGGTCACCCGTTACTGCTCGTCCTCGCTGCAGACCACCCGCATGGCGTTCCACGCGATCAAGGCGGGCGAGGGTGACATCTTCCTCTCGGCCGGCGTCGAGACCGTCTCCCGGTACGCCCGGGGCAGCTCCGACGGCCTTCCCTCGGCGCTGCAGGCCCAGGTCGGCGGCGGCTGGGAGAACCCGAAGTTCACCGAGGCCCAGGCCCGCACGGCCCAGTACGCCGAGGGCGGCCGGACCTGGCACGACCCGCGCGACGACGGCCAGATCCCGGACGTCTACATCCAGATGGGTCAGACCGCCGAGAACCTCGCCCAGATCAAGGGCGTGAGCCGCGAGGACATGGACGAGTTCGGCGTACGCAGCCAGAACCTCGCCGAGAAGGCCATCGCCGACGGCTTCTGGGAGCGCGAGATCACCCCGGTGACGCTGCCCGACGGCACGGTCGTCTCGCAGGACGACGGTCCCCGGGCCGGCGTCACGCTGGAGGCGGTTTCGCAGCTCAAGCCGGTCTTCCGCCCCGACGGCCGGGTGACCGCGGGCAACTGCTGCCCGTTGAACGACGGCGCCGCGGCCGTGGTGATCATGAGTGACACCAAGGCGCGCGAGCTGGGCATCACCCCGCTGGCCCGGATCATCTCGACCGGCGTGACCGCGCTCAGCCCCGAGATCATGGGTCTGGGTCCGGTCGAGGCGTCGAAGCAGGCGCTCAAGCGGGCCGGCATGACCATCGGCGACGTCGACCTGGTCGAGATCAACGAGGCGTTCGCGGCCCAGGTCATCCCGTCGTACCGGGAACTGGGCATCCCGATCGAGAAGCTGAACGTCAACGGCGGCGCGATCGCGGTGGGCCACCCGTTCGGCATGACCGGCGCCCGCCTCACCGGCACCCTGCTCAACGCCCTGGACTGGCACGACAAGAGCATCGGCCTGGAGACGATGTGCGTCGGCGGCGGTCAGGGCATGGCGTTGGTGCTCGAGCGCCTGAGCTGACGCTCCGAGCCCCCGGATTACCGCCGGGTCCGGTCTGCCACGAGCGGCCGGGCTCGGCGGATTTATTTGTTGAGGGCGGCGCGCAGTTCGTCGACGGCCTCGGCCGCCTCCACCAGCACGGCTTGCGAACCCGAGCCGAGCAGGTCGTCGGCCAGCACCCGCACCTGGTCGGGCAGGATCATGTCGTGCTCGCGCGGCACCTCGCGGCGGGCCCGGCCCTCGGCGTCGGCCCCGAGGTCGGCCAGCAACTGCGCGAGAGCGTACGTCCGGGCGGCGCGGTCGTCCTGATTCCAGCGCGGCTGCTCCCACACACGGATCTGGTTGAGCAGCCGGTCGATCGACGTCGCGAAGTCGGTCATGCGATCCCCCCGGTCATGAGATCACCCTAAAGACAAACGCCCGGGCCACCGTACGGCGGTCCGGGCGTCCCTTGTCTTGCGGCGGTGCTAGTCGTCCCCGCCCTGCAGGAAGCTCAGCAGACGCAGGATCTCGATGTAGAGCCAGACCAGGCTGACCAGGATGCCGAACGCGGCGACCCAGGAGTAACGCGCCGGCAGGCCCATCCGGACGCCCTCTTCGACCTCGTTGAAGCTGAGGATGAAGCTGAGGGCGGCCACCACGATGCAGACGATGCTGAAGATGTAGCCCAGCGGGCCGTTGTCACGCAGGCCGGTGCTGAAGCCGAACAGGCTCAGCACGATGTTGATCAGCATGACGGCGAACAGGCCGCCCATCACGATGATCATGCCGCGCTGGAACTTCGGCGTCGCCCGGATGACCTTGGCCTTGTAAAGGAAGGCCGTCAGGAAGAAGACGCCGAAGGTGGCGATCACCGCCTGCAGGACGACGCCCTGATAGCCGGCGATCACCGAGAAGACCTTGGACGCCATGCCGACGAAGACACCCTCGACGACCGCGTAGCCGACGATGAGCGCCGGGTTGGCCATGCGCATGAACGAGATGACGAGACCGAGGACCAGGCCGATGACGGCCGCACCGATCCACGCGGCGCCGGTCATCGAGTCGGGAATCACGTTCCACGCCACGACGGCGGAGACGCCGGTGATGCCGAGCAGGGTGACCGTCTTGACGACGACGTCGTCGACCGTCATGGGCCGGACGGCGGGCGGAGCGGCGGGGTAATCCGACGCGCCGGGATACGGCTGACCGTAACCCGGGGCGGCACCGGCGGGGCCGTAGGCCCCGTACCCGGCCGTACGCTCCCGCTCGGCCGCCTGGCCGAGGCGCGAGAGCACCGGGTTGGAAGTCTTCACTGTGTCCAGCCTCCCTCATGAGGTTGAGGCACGTTTGACGTGCCGTTCCAGCGTACGGGAGCCGACTGATCAGGAAAGCCTCGGAATGCTGTGAACAGGCTGAATGTAAAGCCGTCAAAGCAGGCTCAGGTGCCCGGGGCGGGTCTCGAACCCGCACGCCTTCGTGAGGCAGCCGCTTTTAAGGCGGCCGTGTCTGCCGTTCCACCACCCGGGCGGGCCCAGGGCGTCACCGTGAGCGGCGACACCCTAGGACACCGTATACGTCCGAGCTTCAGTTCTGGAGACCGCCTCAGCGGGATCCGGCGTCCACCTTCGGACGCTCGGCCGGGCGCTGCACCGGCGGGGTCACCTCGGTGAACTCCTCGCGCGGCGAGTGCAGCTGCCCCAGCGCCACCGTCTCACGCTTGAACAGCATGGCCAGCGTCCAGTCGGCGACCACCCGGGCCTTGCGGTGGAACGACGGGATGTGGCTCACGTGATAGGTGCGGTGCATGAACCAGGCCGGCCAGCCCTTGACCTTGATGCCGTAGACGTGCGCGACACCCTTGCCGAGGCCGAGACCGGCGACGCTGCCGATGTACTTGTGCTTGTACTCCTTCGGCTCGCCGCCGAGGATGACCTGCCGGATGTTGTCGGCCAGCACCCGGGCCTGCCGGACGGCGTGCTGGGCGCTCGGCGAGCACCAGCCGCCGGGGTTGGTCAGGTCGGGCACCTGGGCGCTGTCGCCCGCGCTCCACGCGCCCTCGAGCACGTTGCCGTCGCTGTCGGCCACCTGCAGCGTGGGCAGGCAGTTGACGTGGCCCTTGGGGCCGCGGGGCAGGTCGGTGTGCTCGAGCATCGGCGACGGCTTCACGCCGGCCGTCCAGACCAGGGTCTCGGCGCGGAACTTGTCGCCGTCGGAGAGCACGATCTCGCCGTCGACGCACGAGTTGAGGAAGGTGTCGAGGCGCAGGGACACGCCCCGCTTGGCCAGCTCGCGGGCCGCGTACGCCCCCATCTTGGGGCCGACCTCGGGCAGGATCCGGTTGGTCGCCTCGACCAGGACGAACTTGAGCTCGTTCTTGTCGAGCTCGGGGTAGTACTTCAGGGCGTCCCGGACGACGTCCTCCATCTCGGCCAGCGCCTCGATGCCGGCGAACCCGCCGCCGACGAAGACGAACGTCAGCGCGGCCCGGCGGACCTCGGGGTCGGGCGTGACGGCCGCGACGTCGAGCTGGTCGAGGATGTGGTTACGCAGATAAGTGGCCTCACCGATGGTCTTGAGGCCGATGCCGCGCTCGCTCAGGCCGGGGATCGGCAGCGTACGCGAGACGGAGCCCGGCGCCACGATGATGTGGTCGTAGCTCAACTCGGTGGCCGGGCCCTCGATGGGCTGGATGGTCACCGTCTTGCGTGCGTGCTCCACCTTGGTGACCTCACCGGCCACCACGCGACACTTCTTGAGCTCGCGGCGGAGCGGCACGACGCTGTGCCGCGGGGAGATGTTGCCGGCCGCCGCCTCGGGGAGGAACGGCTGGTACGTCATGTGCGGCTGCGGGTCGATGACCACGATCTCGGCCCGGCGCCGGCTGAGCTTCTTCGACAGGCGCAGGGCGGCGTATAGACCGACGTGCCCTGCACCGACGACGACGATGCGCTGCGGATTCACGTGAGCCATTCTCGCGCGCCGGAGGGTCCGCGCGCCTCCTGGTGTGACGCAAGACAAAGCCATTTGTCAAGTGCTGTGACACACATATTGCGGGCAGATTTCACGCCCTATGCACAAGGCGTGATATGAGCAGTGTGGCAGTGGCGGCGCCGACCAGACCGACCACCGTGGCCACCAGGAAGGGGCCGCCCGCGAGCTCGGCCGCGAGCCCCAGGGCGAACACGGTGAGCAGGGCCGAAACGACGACCACAGCCAGCGCGCGGACCAGCCAGAGGCCGACCACATCGAAGTTCACGATCGAGTCGTACGGGAGCACGGCCGCCAACGCCGTGAGCGAATGACCCAGATAGAGCGCCGCGGCGATGGTCAGCACCCGCCAGAGCGACACCTCGGAGTCGTAGAAGGCGGTGTCGGCCAGCCAGCCCCCGATCACCACCAGGGCCGAGAAGGTCGCGCCCCGGCCGCGCGGCGCAAACGCGGGATAGAGGGCGATCACCGCCAGGGGCAGGAAGTACTGCGTGCCGACCAGGCCGGCCGGCCAGGCCACCGACATGGCGACCAGACCGCACACGCCGATGGCGCAGCGCACCAGGAAAGGCAGCACGGTGGCGCGGGAGAACGCGCGCCGGGCCCCGGTCAGCCGCCTCGTGATCATCGCGAACATCAGCGCCCCCGGGGTGCCGAAGCGAGCCGTGACACGTCGCGCAGGACCAGGTCGAGGCTGCCCGCGCCGGCCCACTCGACGACCGGGACGCCGTGCTCGCGCAGCCGGCCCAGCACGTTCTCGCGCTCCAGGCGCCACAGCCGGTTGGCCAGCGGCGTCCACGGGCTGCGCACGTCGGGGGCGGCCTCGGCGGGCAGGGTGTCGACGGCGACCACGAACCGGCCGGACTGGGCCAGCGAGGCCAGCATGTCGGCCGACCGGGGGTCGATCAGCGGGGTGAGCACCACGACCAGCGCGTCCGACGACACGTGGTGCGCGCCGAAGTCGCCCTCCTGCTCCATCGGGTCGGGCCGCACGTCGAGCAGCCACTCCAGCACGATCAGATATTGCCGGCGGCCGGTGGCCGGGCGCAGGCGGCGGGCCGCGGCGCCGTATTCGAGCAGCGAGACCCGGTCGCCGCGCTGCAGATAGTGCTCGGCGATGGCGGCCGAGGCCCGGACCGTGGTGTCGAGCACCGACGCCGCGCGGCCGACCCCGCCCGAGAGGCCGACCTCGCCCAGTACGTCGAGCAGCAGCACCACCTCGGCGTCGCGGTCCGAGAGCGTGGAAGCGACGTGCAGATCCCGGGTGCGCAAGGAGACCCGCCAGTCGATGCGCCGGAGCCGGTCGCCCGGCGCGAACGGGCGGACGCCGGCCAGTTCGCCGCCCTCACCCATGCGCCGTGACCGGTGCGCGCCGACCAGGCCGGCGGCCGCGGGCATCGCCTCGATCGCGTTGAACGGGTCGGTCACCGGATAGACCCGGACGCCGTGCGCCGGGGTGACGACCGGGCGGCAGGCCAGCAGGCCACCGCAGGCGGCGACCCGGGCCGCGGCCGGACCGACGTCCTGCCGGCCCCAGCGCAACGCGTCGCCGGGCAGGTCGACCGCGGCCCACCCGTCGGAGGCCACGGTGAGGGCGAACGGGCGGTCGGCGTGCTCCAGCTTGAGCCAGCGCGACGTGCGGGTGCGCACGACCACCAGGTCGTACGGGATGACATCGGGGTTGGTCACGGTCACCGAGGCCTGCACCTGGCCGCCCTCGACCAGCAGCTCCTCGTCGGCGGTGACCGAGAGCTCGGGCGTCGCGCGGGGCATCCGGCGCAGGTGGATCGCCGCGCCGATCGCGAACGGCGCGGCCAGCAGCACCAGGTCGACGCGGCCGAGGGCGACGCCGAGCACGAGCAGCAGGCCGGTGAGCAGCACGGCCCGGCCGAGCGCGCGGGTCGGCGCCCAGGCGGGCCCGTTACCCGGATCGCCCGGCGCGGCCGACGGCACGGCTCGGCGCAGCAGCGGCTCGGGAACCGTCACGTCGCGGTGTACCCCGTCGCGTAGGTGGGCAGGGCGCCGCTGGCCGGGGCCGGGGTGTTCTGCAGGACCTCGTCGACCACGAAGGCCGGGTCGACCCGGCGCAGCCACATCTCGGGGCGCAGCGTGATGCGGTGGGCCAGGGCGGGCACGGCGACGTCCTTCACGTCCTCCGGCACCACGAAGTCACGCCCGGCCATCGCGGCACGCGCCCGGGCCAGCAGCAGCAGCGCCAGCGAGCCACGCGGGGACGAGCCGACCAGCACCGACGCGTGCTCGCGGGTAGCCGCGGCGAGCGACACGCAGTAACGGCCGATGGAATCCTCGACGGCGATCGTCTCGAGCGCCGCCTGCATCGCCTGGAGCCGGCCGGAGTCGACCACCGGTTGCAGGAACGCCTCCTCCTGGCGGCGGGACATGCGGCGCTGCAGCACTTCCCACTCCTCCTCGGCGGTCGGATAGCCGAACGACACGCGCAGCAGGAACCGGTCGAGCTGGGCCTCGGGCAGCGGGTAGGTGCCCTCGTATTCGATCGGGTTGGCCGTGGCGAGAACGTGGAACGGCGGGTCGAGGCGATACGTCACGCCCTCGACCGACACCTGCTTCTCCTGCATGGCCTCGAGCAGCGCGGCCTGGGTCTTCGGCGGCGTCCGGTTGATCTCGTCGGCCAGCAGCATGTTGGTGAAGACCGGACCGGCCCGGAACGCGAAGTCACCCTTGCGCTGGTCGTAGAGGAACGAGCCGGTCACGTCGGCCGGCAGCAGGTCGGGGGTGAACTGCAGCCGGCGGAAGTCGAGACCGAGCGCCTGCGCGAAACAGCGGGCGGTCAGCGTCTTGCCGAGACCGGGCAGATCTTCCAGCAGCACGTGGCCACCGGCCAGGATCCCGGCCAGCACCAGCTCGAGCGAGTCGCGCTTGCCCACCACGACGCTGCCGACCGAGTCGAGGACGGCACCGGCCAGCCTTCCCACCTCGTACGGGGGGAGGGGCTGCACGCCTGTCTCCGTCACCACGGCACCTTTCTCACAATCGCTCCAACACGTCCACGTAGGACTCGAGATCACGCGCCTTCGGCATGCGCCGGCCGCGGTCGTGCAGCGTCGCCCAGAGCGGGTCGCCGAGCAGCTCACGGGCGCGCCGCGGGTCGGACGCCCGGGTGATTCCGTGACGCAGCCGCAGGCGCTCGTCGGTGAGCTCGGCCAGCACCGGCAGAACGTTACGCGAATACAGATCGTCGTCGGCGGCGGCCCGCTCCAGATTTCGCTCCCAGCGGCGCACGGCGGCCCGCAGCGAATCGGTGCCGCTGCCGCCGTCGGAACCGCCGCGCCGGTCGGAGCGCTTGGGCATCGGCGGCGGCCGCACCTCGGCCACCGCCAGCAGGATCAGCCGGAGCCCGGCCAGCGCGAACACCACGAAGACGATCGAGATGTCGAGATCGGCCGAGCGCATGGCGGCCACCACGACCACGGTGGCCAGACCGACCAGCAGCAGGTTGCCCAGGGTCCAGGCGACCCACGAGCGTTTGCGCTCCGGGGCCGGCTCGTCGGCGACCGGTGGCTCGTCGCGCTGCCCGAAAAGCTCGTCGAGCCCGCCCGTGCTCACGCCGGCACCCCCGAGCCCAGGTCGGCGCGCAGCCGCTCGAGCGCCGAGCGGGCCTGGCGGCGCATCTGGTCGTCGACCGTGTGCGTCGCATAGCGGGCCTGGCGATAGACGTCGAGCAGCGCGGCCAGCACCTGCGCGTCGACCTGCTGCTCGCTGAGGAGGCGGCCGACCAGGTCGGTGGGGCTGTCGCCCGGATGCCTCGGCGTGCCCGCGGCCGCGGCGGCCTGTTCGAGCCGGACCCAGCAGGCGATGACGGCCCGGCGCGGGTCGCGGTCGGTGTCGGAGAGCTCCTCGAGGCCGGCGTCGAGGGCGGCGACCAGTTCCTCGGCCGTACGCGGCTGGTCGCGGGGCCGCTTGCGGTCGCGCTTGTTCTTGCCGGAGCGGCGGCGGCGATCGCGCAGCAGCGAATAGATCAGCAGGCCGAGGACGACCGCGACGATCACCCCGAGCACGACGAGGGCGGCCGTGTTGATCCAGTCGGGCAGGCCGCGGGCCGGCTCGGGCGGCGGCGGGGTGGAGCGCTCGGCCGACGGGACGGTGGTGGGCAGAAGCGGCGCCTCGGCCGTCGGCTCGTCGCGCACGATCTGCTCGAGACGGGGCTCGGACCTGGTCGCGGCCAGGGCGGTGCCGAAGAGCAGCACGAGGACGGCGGCCAGGGGCCACCAGCGTCGCAGAGCCGCGAGGGTCATCGGTCCTTCTCTATGCCCGATCAGATCTGAGCCAGCCGCTTCGCCTCCGTGAAGACGTCGTCGAGCATGGCCGGGGTGAGCTTACCGGTGAAGGTGTTCTGCTGGCTGACGTGGAAGCAGCCGAGGAGATCCGGAACCCCCGGCTGGCTGACCCGCGCGCCGTGACCGAACTTGGGCCGGGGCACCGGCGGCCTCGTCCCGTACACCGAAGTCATCGCCGGCCACCACGCCTGCCAGGCGAAAGCCCCCAGCGCGACCACCACCTTGAGGGTCGGGCGGATCAGCTCCAGCTCGCGGTGCAGCCAGGGGGCACAGGTGTCGCGTTCCTCGGGCAGCGGCTTGTTGTCGGGCGGGGCGCAGCGGACGGCGGCGAAGATCCGCAGGTTCGTCAGCGTCAGGCCGTCGTCGGCGGAGACGCTGGTCGGCTGGTTGACCAGACCGGCCCGGTGCAGCGCGGCGAACAGGACGTCGCCCGAGCGGTCACCGGTGAAGATGCGGCCGGTGCGGTTGCCGCCGTGCGCGGCCGGGGCCAGTCCGAGAATGGCGATCTCGGGGTCGGCGACGCCGTAACCGGGGACCGGGCGGCCCCAGTAGTGCTGGTCGCGGAACGACGCGCGCTTGGTCGCGGCGACCTCCTCACGCCAGGCGACCAGGCGCGGGCAGGCGAAGCAATCCGCGACCTCGGCGTCCAGCATGCTGAGGGAGGCGGCCGCGGCCGCGGTGGCTTTCACTTCTCCGGGCGTACGGGTGGGACTCACGCGGTTCTTTCTACGCCTTCGGTTTCAGGCACAGCAGGTAGCCCTGGTCATCGCCGTTGGCGTAGACGTAGAACTCCTCCTTTTCCCGGAAGAACTTGTTGCAGGAGTCGCTCTGGGTCGAGCTCTCGCCGTCAACCCGGGCCACGACGCTGAACCGGGCGTCGGCCGACGAGCAGTCGACGAGGTCGGCGCCGGTCCGGGTGGTGCCCTCGTCCTCGACCTTCTCGTCGGAGGCGATGCAGTCACCGGCCTTGGCGTCGCGGGCGCCGTCGCCGCCGCCGCTGAGGAACAGGCCGCTGATCGCATAGATGGCGGCCGCCACGACGATCCCGCCGACGATGGCCGCGAGGAGCATGCGCCGCCGGCGGGCGGAGGGCGCCTCAGCCGCGGGCCGATCGGGGGCGGCCTGAGGTGCTGTGCTCACGGGTGATCCTCCGAGGGGTCGTCCGGCCGGTCGCAGCCGCGACTTTAGCGACCGTTCCCCTCGTGTGGCGAGTTGCGCCGTCAGCCGTTCGTGGTCAGCTCCGGGGGCGCAGGCAGAGGACGTAACCGTCGCCCGACGTGCTGCCGTAGACGTAGTAGGGCTCGCCGCCGGAAAAGAACTTGGCGCAGGCGGTGCTGTTCGGGGAGCTCTCCCCCTCGATGCGGGCCACCACCGTGTATTCGGCCTGGATCGACTCGCACTCGACGACCTCGGCCGAGGTCTCGGTGGTGCCCGCATTGGCCACCGCGCCCGTGGCGGCGAGGCAGTCACCGACCTGGGCGCCCTTGGCGGGGTCGGCGGCGGCCGAGACGATCGCGCTCACGCCGAAGACGCCGAGACCGACGATCAGGATCCCGGCCAGGCCGACGGCCAGCAGCACGATCTTGAGGGTGCTGCGCTTCTTCGGCGCCGGGCCACCCAGCGGCGGGTACGCGGGATAGCCGGGCTGGCCCGGCTGCGGATAGCCGGGGTGGGCCGGGCCCGCGGGCGGGTAGCCGGGCATCCCGGGCGGCCGCCCATAAGCGGGCTGAGTGTATGCGGGCTGACCGAAAAGCGGCTGACCAGGCGCCGGCTGACCGAAAGCAGGCTGGCCCGGCTGCGGCTGACCGAACGCAGGCTGGCCCGGCTGCGGCTGACCGAACGCAGGCTGACCGGGCTGCGGCTGACCGAAAGCAGGCTGGCCGTACGGGGGCGGCGCGGACTGCGGCTGGCCATAGGGGGGCGGCGGAAAGGCCGGCTGCGGCGCGAAGGTGGGGTCGGAGGGCGGCGGGGTCGCGTCGCTCAAGGGTGGTTCCTTTCCGCGAGCCGGCCCTGGGGCGACCGGATCAAGCGGAGAGACAGTAGCGACCGGCCCCGATCCCCGCGACCCCGGTCAGCGACCCGGCGGGGTGGGCGTCGTCACGGTGGGGGCCGCGGTCGGACCCTGGGTCGACGGCCGCGCGGAGGGGGACGACGCGGGCGGCCTGTCCGTGGCCGTGGCGGCCGGCTCGATCGGCGAAGCGGTGCGGCCCGCCGGCCCCGTGGGTGCGGGCGAGCCGAACGGCGCCGCCTCGGGGCAGTACGGGTAGCCCATCGAGCGCGAGTGGAACGACTCACCCGTGTTGGGGTTGTCGCACCAGGCGTTGCCCATCTGGATCGGCGCGCCTTCCTGGTCGAACAGGCGGGCGCCGGGCACCAGCTTGCCCGTGCTGTCGTAGACGAAGACGTCGGTGATGTAGTCGTACGGGTTGCCGCTGGAGTAGCCCGCGTCGTTGTAGCCGGGGTCGCGGACCTCGCTGTCGGCGTTGAAGAACCCGCCGATCGCGAACAGCACCAGGAACACCGAGCCGACGTTGATCACGTATCGCGGCCAGCCGTCGCGGCCCAGGCGGCGCTGCCCGACCAGGACCGAGGCGACGACGCAGCCGGCCAGCAGCACCAGCGCCACCACCGTGCTGCCGCCGACGCGGGGCAGCAGGCCGGGCTGGTTGCCGCTGGCGTCGAACAGGTAGGCCAGCGCCATCGCGCCCAGATAGCCGCGCAGCACCCACCACGCGGGACGCAGCAGCGCGAGGAAGTCGCTGGCCTTGGGATATCCGAGCAGCGGCCCGATCTTGGCGTCGGCCGGGCCGAGCACCTTCATGAGCTGCATGCGCATCTCGGCCGGGCTGACCCACTGGCTCTTGTTGGGCGGCTCGGGGAAGCCGCCGACGTAACCCGCCGCGGTGGAACGCAGCTCGGCCGCGTACGCCTCGGGGGTGCCCAGCCGGTCGGTCAGCGTGACCGTGTCCTCGGCCCGGATCTCGGCCAGATGCTCGGGCAGATCCTCGAGGAGCTCGGCGCGGGTGGCCTCGGGCAGGTCGGCCAGCGCCGCGCGGACACGCTCGACGTATTCGGTGATCTCGTCCTGTGCCGTGGAGTTCACGCCGTCTCCCGCTCGCGAAGCAGATCGTCCATGGTGGATGCGAAGCCGTGCCACACTTTGCCCGATCGCTGCAACTCGGCGCGGCCCGCGGCGTTGAGCCCGTAGTACTTGCGGTGGGGCCCCTCGACGCTGGGAACGACATAGCTGTTCAGCAGGCCGCCGGCGAACAGGCGCCGGAGTGTGCCGTAGACCGAGGCGTCGCCGACGTCTTCGAGCCCGGCGGCCCGCAGCCGGCGAAGGATGTCGTAGCCGTAACCGTCCTCGTCGCGCAGGGCGGCGAGCACGGCCAGGTCCAGGACACCCTTGAGCAGCTGGGTCGTATCCACGCGAAGGACAGTACTGCGCAATGCGAAATACCGTCAAGACGACAGTAGCGCCGCGATCGTCACGGAACGCTCAGGCGAGGCTGTAACAGATGCCGTCGAGGATGTCGTGCTCGGAGGCGATCACCGAGTCGTGGCCGGAGCGCTCCATGATCGTGCGGAGGATCAGGGCGCCGGCGCCGATCACGTCGGCCCGGCCGGGATGCATCACGGGCAGTTCGAGGCGCTTGGCGACCGGCATGGCCAGCAGCTCGGCGGTCACCCGGGACACGTCGGCCCGGCTCACCTCGGCGTGGTGGATGCGCGTGGCGTCGTACGAGGGAAGGCTCTTGGCCAGGGCGGTGACGGTGGTGACCGTGCCCGCCAGCCCGACCAGGGTCTTGGCCGCACGACCGGGCACCGCGGTCAGGGCGATGTCGACCGCCGCCGCGATGTCACGCTCCGCATTGTGGATCTCGGCCGCGCTGGGCGGATCGCCGTGGAGATGACGCTCGGTCATCCGGACGCAGCCGATGTCCATCGAGATGGCGTGGTCGACGGCATCCGAGCCGGTGACGAACTCGGTCGAGCCGCCGCCGATGTCGACAACCAGGTAGGGACGCTCGGCGCGCAGACCGGCGATCGCGCCCGTGAAGGAGAGCCGGGCCTCCTCGTCGCCGCTGATCACCTCGGGGTCGATGCCGAGCACGCCCCGGACCATGTCGCGGAACTCCTGGGCGTTCTCGGCGTCGCGCGAGGCCGACGTGGCGCACATCCGGACCCGGTTGACGCCCAGTTCGGCGATCTCGGCGGCATAACCGATCAGAGCTTTCCGCGTACGGGCCAGGGCTCCCTCGGACAGGCGCCCGGTGCGATCGACCCCCTCGCCCAGGCGCACGATCTCCATCCGGCGGGCGACGTCGGTGAGCCCGCCGTCCGCGACGTCGGCGATGAGCAGGCGGATCGAGTTCGTCCCGCAGTCGATCCCGGCCACCCTCATAGGTGCAGCAGCATTCGCTTGTTCCCCAGCGTGTTGGGCTTGACCCGTTCCAGGTCGAGGAATTCGGCCACACCCTCGTCGTACGAGCGCAGAAGTTGCTCGTAGACGGCGTGCGGGACGGGAGCGCCGTCGATCTCGGTGAACCCGAACGAACCGAAGAACCGGGTCTCGAACGTCAGGCAGAACACCCGGGCCACGCCGAGCTCGCGGGCGGCCTCGACCAGGCGCTCGACGATCTTGTGACCGATCTTCTGACCCCGGCGGGCCGGATCGACCGCGACCGTACGGATCTCGGCCAGGTCCTCCCACATCACGTGCAGGGCGCCACAGCCGAACACGCGGTCGTTGTCGTCGACGGCGACCCAGAACTCCTGCACCGACTCGTACAGGGTCACTGTCGCCTTGCTGAGCAGCCGCCGATCGGCCGTGTACTCGTCCACCAGGGCGCGAATCGCCCGGACGTCCTGGGTGCGTGCGCGCCGGATCTCCACCGTCATTCTTCCCGTTTGACGCAGGGGCCCTCGGCCCACCACGGCTCGACGGCGTCGCGGACCTCGTCCCCGAAAGGATTCACGCCCCGGCCCACGGCGAGCGCGTGCCCGAGGTGGACATGCAGACACTTCACCCGATCGGGCATGCCACCCGCGGCGACGTGCGAGATCTCCGGCACGTCCTCGATCTCCTTGCGGCGCGCCAGATAGTCCTCGCCGGCTGCCCGGTATCGCGCGGCCAGCTCGGGGTCGGTCGACAGACGCTCCTGCATGTCCCGCATGACCCCGGCCGACTCGAGACGGCTGCACGCGGCGGTGGCGTGCGGACAGGTCAGGTAGTAGAGGGTCGGGAACGGTGTGCCGTCGTCCAGGCGCGGGGCGGTCTCGACCACGTCCGGGTTTCCGCACGGGCAGCGGTGCGCGATCGCACGGGTGCCGCGGGGAGGGCGCCCGAGCTGGGCTTCGACGATTTCCAGATCGGCTTCGGTTGGCTCAGGCATTTCAGTTGGGGGACTCCGCGTCGGCGGCTCGGACGCTGCTCCACAGCGTGTCGTACCAGCGGTCGGGTGCGGCCGCCGGGGATTTCTGACCGGCCTCGGCTGCGGCGCCGGCCGGGTCGTTCAGCACCAGGAGCGGGGTCTCCCCCGGGCGCACGTAGAACAGCGTCTCGCGGGCCTGGGCCCGGAGGTATTCCGGGTCCTTCCACTTCTGCAGCTCCTGGGACTTCTGCGCGATCAGCTCCCGCTGCGCGGCCTGGTCGGCCTCGAGCTGGGCGATCTGCGACTCCTGGGCCAGATAGACGCGGAGGGGATACGTGTACGCCAGGGCGAGCGCGACGAACATGATGATCAAAACCATCGCGCGGCCGGTCAGTGCACGCGGCCGGGGGGCGACGGTGCGCTTGGTGGCGCCCCGGCCCGCGTTTCCCGTACGCCGGGAGGCCGCGGGACGGTTGAGGGCGGTGCGCTTGACGCTCCTGGTCGGGCGGCCGGGCGTCCCGCCGCGGGCGAAACTCCCCCGGGCCTCGCCGCTCCTGGTGGCGCCGCTTGCCCGGCCCGTTGCGGCGCCGTTCTTGCTGTCGCGACTGACCGGACTTTGTCCGGTTTTGCCGGTTTTGTCGCTCGGGTCGGTGTCGCCACCGTTTCCCTTACGGACATTTCCGGTATTACGGACCGGCCCGGTGGTGCGAGCACGCGACGATCCGGGGCGGCGGGACGGGCCCTGACCGCTCGGTGATCGTCGCTGTGTCGTCACCCCAACCCCTCCGTCACGTGTTGTGGCGCCCGCTGAAACCTATGCCCGTTTCCGGGGGCGCCACAACTCCATGATCTAGCGGGCGCTCGTCACGCCGTGCGGTAACGCGGGAAAGCGCCCGCACCGGCGTACCGGGCCGCGCCCTCCAGCTGCTCCTCGATGCGCAGGAGCTGGTTGTACTTCGCGACGCGGTCGGACCGGGCCGGGGCGCCGGTCTTGATCTGGCCGCTGCCGACCGCGACGGCCAGGTCGGCGATCGTGGTGTCCTCGGTCTCGCCCGACCGGTGGCTCATCATCGTCTTGAAGCCGGCCCGGTGGGCCAGGTCGACGGCGTCGAGCGTCTCGGTCAGCGAGCCGATCTGGTTCACCTTGACCAGCACGGCGTTGGCCGCGTTCTCGGCGATGCCCCGGCCGATGCGGGTCGGGTTGGTGACGAACAGGTCGTCGCCCACGATCTGGATCTTGTTGCCGAGCTGGCCGGTCATCGCGCTCCAGCCCGCCCAGTCCTCCTCGGACAGCGGGTCCTCGATCGAGACGATCGGGTACTCGTCGGCGAGCTTCGCGTAGTAGGCGATCATCTCGTCGGTCGACTTCGGGGCGCCCTCGAAGACGTACGACCCGTCCTTGTAGAACTCGGTCGCGGCGACGTCCATGGCCAGGACGATGTCGGTGCCCAGCGAGAAGCCGGCCGCCTGCACGGCCTCGGCGATCAGGTCGAGGGCCGACGCGTTGGACGGCAGGCTGGGGGCGAAGCCGCCCTCGTCGCCCAGGCCGGTCGAGAGGCCCTTCTTCTTCAGCACCGACTTGAGCGCGTGGTAGACCTCGGCGCCGGTGCGCAGGGCCTCGCGGAAGGTCGGGGCGCCGATCGGCGCGATCATGAATTCCTGCACGTCGACGTTCGAGTCGGCGTGGGCGCCACCGTTGAGGATGTTCATCATCGGCACGGGCAGGACGGCCGCGTTGGGGCCGCCGACGTAGCGGAACAGCGGCAGCTCGGCGGAGAGCGCGGCGGCCTTGGCCACCGCCAGCGAGACGCCGAGGATCGCGTTCGCGCCCAGCTCCGACTTGTCGGCCGTGCCGTCCAGGTCGAGCATCTTCTGGTCGATGAGGCGCTGCTCGCTGGCCTCGTAACCGACGAGCTCGTCGGCGATCTTGTCTTCGACGTTCGAAACCGCGTTCTCGACGCCCTTGCCGAGGTAACGGCCCTTGTCGCCGTCACGCAGCTCGATCGCCTCGAAAGCACCGGTGGAGGCGCCCGAGGGCACCGCGGCGCGGCCTACCGTGCCGTCGTCGAGCCCGACCTCGACCTCGACGGTCGGGTTGCCCCGGGAGTCCAGGATCTCGCGCGCGACGATCGCTTCGATGGTGGCCATGTGTCGTGTCGCTCCCTCTATCAAGGCAGCCGTTCCTTCAGTTGCGGGCTGCCGTTCCCTCTGTTCGAGGCTGCTGTTCACCGACCGCGACCCTGCGGCCGACCACGGCACTGAGCGTATCGAGCCGTCCCCGCGCTCGTACGGTTGCCCTTGGGTTTTATCTAAGGTCCGGCCCGGGTTCACCGATTACCCCGTCACTATGAGCACACCTACGCTTCCGGCCGACGGGTCGTTCATCGAGATGACCTCGTACGGCGAAACCCTGCCCGGTGTCCGCGTCGTGTCGGTGGCCGGCTCGGTCCTCACGCTCTCGCTGGCGCTCACCGACGTGCCCCCGGCCGATTCGACGGTGACGCTGCGCTGGGCGACCGCTCCGCGCGGCCGGTACGCCTCGCTCGCCGAGGTGACCGCGATCGACGGCAACCGGGTCGAGGTGCGGCTGGCCGGGGAGGCCTCGCTCGAACAGACCCGGGACTTCGTACGCGGGGGTGGCGGCGAGCCGATCGTGCTGCTGCGGCCCGAGGGCCCGTCCGAGGGGTTCGTCCGCGATCTGAGCGAGCGGGCCGTACGGGCGCAGTTCACCGACGTCGAGGTGCGGCCGGGCGAGGACCTGACGCTGCGCATCCAGGTCGGCGACGAGGTGGTCGAGTTCGCGGCCCAGGCCGTCAAGGTCAGCTCGATGCGCCAGCAACTCCCGCGGCGCGGCCCGATGATCGTCGAGATGGTCGCCGTCTTCACCGGCTCGGACGAGCACCAGGCCCGCGTGGTCCGGCGCTACATCATGCACGAACAGTTGATGGCCCGGGCACGCAGCGCAGCCTCGGAATAACTGGTTTGCCTGCGGTTGCATGCATGAGCCATGGTGTCAGTCGTGTCCTTCGTTTCGCGCCTTACCGCCGCCGGCCTGACCGCCGGGTGCCTGGTGCTCGGCATGACCGGTTGCGGCGACGTCGACGAGGCGAGCGCGGCCCCCCTGAGCCGCGACGATCTGATCACCGAGACGGCCGGGCAGCTGGCGGCCGGCGCGGGCCTGACCTACTCGGCGAAATACCAGGTGGCCGGGGGCGACATCGCCACGGTGAACCGCGCGCAGCGCCCGCTCCGGGCCTCGTACGTCTATCCCGGCGGCCGCCTGATCGTGACGTCGACGGTGACCATCGCGTGCGCCGCCTCGACCTGCGAATCCAAGACCGCCGACCCGGCCGCGGCGGCCGCGCTCGACGACGGCCCCCTGATCTCGGCCGAGGCCGTGCAGGCCATGCTGGCCAAGGCCGCGCTCGACCCGGTCGTCGAGACCACCCCGCACGACACGACGATCGCCGGCCACCACGCCACCTGCCTGTCGCTCGCCGGCGTCGACGACACCCCGGCCCGCGCGTTCGACCTGTGCGTCACCAACGAGGGCGCCCTGGCCAGCTTCACGGCCACCATCGACGGCGAGCGCATCGACCAGGCCCTGACGTCCTACCGCGAAGACCTCCCCGGCGACGCCTTCCAGGTGCCGGCCAACGCCAAGCTGATCGACAAGTCGGCCAACTAGCGAACCTTTCGCCCTCGTCTCCCGACTGGTCATTCAGGGAGGGATGGATGAGCGACGAACTGTTGGTGGTCCGGTGTCAGCTGGGGGAACGTGACGCCTTCGCCGAACTGGTGCGGGCCTGGCACGGCCCGGTCGAGCGATATGTGGCCCGCATGCTGGGCCGGGGCGACGACGACGTGGTGCAGGAAGTCTGGCTGGCGGTCGTCACCGGGCTCCCCCGGCTGCGGGAACCCGCGAGGTTCGCGCCCTGGCTGTTCACGATCGCCCGGCGGGCCGTGATGAACCGGCTGCGCGAGGCCTACGCGACCCCCGAGCCCGAGGCCGCCGAGAGCGGGCCGGACGAGGCCTCGACCGTGGTCGACCGCGAGCTGGTCGCGGGGGCGCTGACCGCACTGCCGGCCCGGGAGCGCGAAGTGGTGCTGCTCTTCTATCTCGAGGACCTGCCGCTGGACGCGTGCGCGCAGATCTGCGGGGTGCCGGTCGGCACGATCAAGTCGAGGCTCAACCGGGCCCGGCGACTGTTGCGGGAGGAACTGACGGAAGAGGGGTACGAGGCATGACACCGGACGACGTGCTGGCACGGCTGGAGACGCGGCTGTCGCCCGGCCGCCGGATCGCCTACGTGGTGGCCGCCCTGGCCGGTCTGGTCGCAAGCGCGCTGATCGGGCTGTTGTGGGCCACCGAGCCGGACCTTCCCACCCGTACGGGCGTGGCCTTCGCCGTCCTGATGGCAATCGGCCTGAGCTGGACAGCGGTCGGCACGTGGGCGGTCACCCGCCGGACGCCGCTGTTCGCCCGGGACCGGGTGGTCGCGGGCTGGCTCGCTCTGGCCGCGTGGGCGATCTTCACGGCCGGCGCGCTGATCGTCTCGCCCGGCGCGCCCGCATGGCTGATCGTGACGGTGGTCGCGCTGGGCCTCGTGGCCGTGGCCCACCTGGTCACGGCGCTGCGGATCCGGGCCGCCCTGCTGCGCCGCCGAGCCGAACTGGGCGGTTAGCCGTCGCCCCGACCGTTGGCGGGTCAGACGCCCAGCAGGGTGCGCAAGTGGCGCGGGGGTGGGGAGCCGTGGGCCAGCATGGCGTCGTGCCAGGCCCTGGGGGTGGCGCCGAAGGGGCGGGCCGCGGCGATGGCGGCGACCTCGGTGTAGCCGACGAAGTAGGTGGAGAGCTGGGTCGAGGTGAGCAGCGCGCGGCGCCACTTGCCGGCGGCCTCGCCCTCTTCCTGGAAGCCGGCGCCCGTCAGCAGGGCCATAGCGTCGGCCTCCTGTAGGTCTTCGCAGTGCACCAGCTGGTCGAGGGTCGCGTTGAGGCTCATGCGCAGCTGCATCTTGAGCTGCTGCAGACGCACCGGCAGACCGCCGAAGCCGAGGTCGGCCATCGCTTCCTCGGCGTAGACCGCCCAGCCCTCGACGAACGGGCCCGACCAGCCGAGCGCGCGTACGCGGGTGGCGGCCCGGAAACGCCGCGAGTGGGCGATTTGCAGGAAGTGGCCGGGCATCGCCTCGTGGACGGTCAGGTCGCGCAGCATGTGGTCGTTGTATTCGCGGTAGAACGACTCGACGCGCTCGGCCGGCCAGTCGGACGGGGCCGGCGAGATGCAGTAGAACGTCGGCACGTCGGCCGTCTCGAGCGGGCCGGGCGGGTCGCAGTAGGCCACGGCGACGCCACGGGCGAACTCCGGCATCTCCTCGATGACGCACGGGTCGTCGAGCAGCGAGACGATGTCGTGCTTGCGGACGAACTCGGTCGCCTCCTCCATCGTCACCTTGGCCAGCCCGACGATGGTGTTGTCATCCGGGTGCTGCGCTCCGAGCGAGCCGAGGGCGCGGCGGACCGTCTCGTCGGTGGCCGGGCCACCGGTCAACTCGGCCGCCGCCTCACGCAGTCGCTCGCCGACCAGTTCGAGATTGGCCCGGGCGCGCGACAGCACCTCTGCCGCGGGCAACTCGGTGTCGAGGGTGTGCCAGAGGCGCGCCTCCCACAGGGGACGGCCGAGGCGCGGGTCGCGGCCGGGCTCCCCACTGTCGACCAGGCCGCGCAGCCAGCCGTCGAACTCTTCGAGGGCTGTGAGCGCGGCCGCTGACGACGGCTCGAGCGCGCCGCGCATGCCCGGTGCCTGGTCGAGCAGGGCGGGCAGCTCGTCGCGGATGAGCGAGGCCGTGCCGGCGAACTGGCCGATCGCCGTCTCGGCGTGGATGCGCGGCACGTCACGCAGCACGGCCCGGGCCGTGGCCAGCGCGTCGGGAATCGCCGCGAGCCGGCCGCCGAGGCTGGCCAGACGCTCCTCGGCCGGGGCGAACTGGCGTGAGATCAGCGCGTGCAGCAGGGGGCCCGGGTTGTGCTCGAGAGGATTCCACTCGTGCTCCCGGACGTCGCCCAGCTCGAACAGCCCGCGCTCGACCATGGCGCTGAGCACGGCGTGGTCGACCTGATCCTCCGGGTCGAGCGCGTCGGCGTCGATGCCGGAGAGCGCGTCGGTCGCGTCGCGCAGCATGGCGACCTGGGTGTCGACCGCACCCGGGGACAGGTCGGGCAGGCGGTCGTCGAACCGGTGGTCACCCGAGTAGGTGGCCAGCCCAGGGTTGCTTTCGAGCAGGGCGTCGACGATGCGCTCGGCGAGCGGTACGAACTCGGGCATGGCGTGAAACTTACTCGGCGGGTCCGACATTTTTGGGCTCCGCCGCCCGTACGGCCTCCGCGTAGTCCAGGGCCGCACGGCGGAGCGCCTGCTCGGCGTCGCTGCCCTCGGCCCGCGCCTCGGCCACGATCCGCAGCAGCCGGGCCCCGAGGTCGGAACCGTCCGGCAGCGGCACGCCGAGCCCGGCCCGGTCCGTACGCTGAAGGATCTTGGCGGCCAAGGCGAGGGCCGGCTGACTGAGCGCAATGCCGTCGAGCACCGAGTCGCGGGTCTTCTCGGCCTTTTTGATGCTGTCCCAGTTGCGGGTGATCTCCTCGATGTCGGCCACCTCGACCCCCGCGAACACGTGCGGGTTGCGGCGCACCATCTTGTCGACCAGGCCGCCCGCGACGTCGTCGACGTTCCAGGCCTCGTCCTCCGGGAGCTCCTCGGCCAGGCGCGAGTGCAGCACCACCTGCAGCAGCACGTCGCCGAGCTCCTCGCGCAGCGCGTCGGTGTCGTCCGCTTCGATGGCGTCGTACGCCTCGTAGCTCTCCTCGAGCAGGTAGGGCGCGAGCGTGCGGTGCGTCTGGGTCCGCTTCCACGGGTCGCCCCCCGGCGAGACCAGCCGGTCCATCACCGCCACCGCGTCGAGCAGCCGCGCCCCCGGCGGATCCCACGACCCGTAGATCAGCTCCAACTCGGCCAGCCCCGGCTCCCGAGCCAGCCGCAGCCCCAGCCCGCGCGCGAACGACTCGTCCCCCGCCGGCCCGGCCAGCCAGACCACCCCGCCGTCGCCCGCGGCCCCGGGCCGCCCCTGCTCGGCCCCCAGTTCCGCGATCAGCAACTCGGGATCGCTCGCGATCACCGTGACCGGCACGCCGCTCTTACGCAGCGCCTCGGCCTGCTCGCTCTCGGCCCCCGCAAAGACCGGATGGCCCCGCACCACATCCCAGGCGGCCGCCGTAAGCAGCCCCGCAGGCAGCCGCGGCGACGTGACAAGCAGAAAGATCCGTGCGGTCATGCCCGCCACTCTGCCACTCGCTGAGCAGCCACCACCTCCCCCACCCGCCCTTGGGAGATGAGAGGACGTTACCGCCTGTCAAGCCCGCAAACCGGGTTGTCCACAGGCCGCGGAGAACCAGCACAGGAGACGTCCGTCACAGGCCGTGTGGGAGGCGAACGGCGGCAGAAATGGCTGGACGACGGAAAAGCACGGCAGCGACGAGAGCGCCCGGTGAAGAGAGGCCACCCGTTGATGAGCGCGTCCCACAAAGCGGGTCAGCACAAGCACCACGGAACGGCGGGGGGCGAAACGGTCAGCGGGATACGGCGGCTGGAGCAAAGTGCGGGACGGTCTATACGAACGCCGTCTGAATGGCGGGGCAAAGCGGACGGCACGAGCAGCACGGGAAAGACGGCCGGGGCGGCGCACGAAGCGGACGGCACGAGCAGCACGGGAAAGACGGCCGGGGGGCGGCGCACGAAGCGGACGGCACGAGCAGCGCGGGGAAGGACCGTTGAGGGGTGGAGACGAAGCGGGCCCGGCCTTGGAGGCCGGGCCCGCAACGGGAAGGGCGTCAGGGAAGGTCGGTCACCGGGCTGTCGGTGGCCTCGCCCAGCGGGACGTTGACGAGGGGCTTCAGCACGCCCTGCTGGGTCTGGAACTCCAGGACCGGGATGCTGAGGGGCTGGTAGCGCGGGTTCACCGTGATGTTCATCGTGTCGGTGAACTCGGCGACCTCTTTGCGCACGGCGGAGGCGGTCTTGACGAGGGCCAGGTTTTCGGCCGGCAGCTGGGTCTTGAACTGCTCGTACGTCGTGCCGGCGGGGACCTCGCCCGAGGTGAGCAGCACGTTGAAGACCTCGCGCAAGTCGTCCTCGGAGGCGTCGGGCGCGGAGGCCTGGACCTTGGTGCGCAGCGCGCGCAGCAGGCCGTCGGCCTCGGCGTAGAGACGCACGTATTCCGCCGTCTGCGGCAGGCGCAGCTGGCTGGAGTAGTCGGCGAGGGGCAGGTCGGCCGGGAGCGTGACGCCCTCGCGCTTGGCCACGTCGGCCAGGACGTCGTGGCCGACCAGCGTGCGGACGATGTCCGTGCGGGTGATCGGCATGGCCGGGGTGGCGGCGGCGGGGTCGGGCTGGGCGGCCGCCGCGCTGGTCAGCTCGGCGTTCGCGTTGTCCCAGACCTCCTGCACGCGGGCCTCGGTGACCTTGGCGCTGTCACCGACATAGGCGGCCACGGACGGCTCGGACCGGCAGGCCGAGAGCCCACCCACCCCGAGACACGCAACGACGACGATGGATGCCAGTCGGCGAGCACGCTGCATGACGTTGACTCTCTCACGAGGGTTGAGACTCAGGTCACCCGGCCCCGGCAGAACGATCATTTGGCGGCCACCGGAGCGGGAACCTCGCCCAGCACGTCCTTGAGGAGCTGGGCACACCATTCGAGCAGCGCCTGGTCGCGCAGCGGCTCGCCACCGACGCGGCGGGTGCTGGGCCGGGGCACGCTGACCTGGTCGGTCGCGTGCTTGTAGACCGAGTCGGGGTGGTAGCGCTTGAGCCGCAACTGCTTCGAGTCGGGCAGCGGCAGCGGCGAGAAGCGCAGGTGCTTGCCCTGCATCGACACGTCGGTCAGCCCGTACGCCCGGGCCAGCTGACGGAACCGGGCGACCGCGATCAGGTTGGCCACCTGGGCCGGCGGCTCGCCGTAGCGGTCGGTCATCTCGGCCACCACCTCGTCGAGCTTCTGGCCGTCGCGGGCCTCGGCCAGCTTGCGGTACATCTCGAGGCGCAGCCGCTCGACCGAGATGTAGTCCACCGGCAGGTGCGCGTCGACCGGCAGATCGATCTTGACCTCGGGCTCTTCCTCGGGACGCTCGCCCTTGAACGCCGACACGGCCTCGCCGACCATCCGGACGTACAGGTCGAAGCCGACGCCCTCGATGTGGCCGGACTGCTCGCCGCCGAGCAGGTTGCCGGCGCCGCGGATCTCGAGGTCCTTCATCGCGACGTACATGCCCGCGCCCAGCTCGGTGTGCTGGGCGATGGTGGCCAGCCGCTCGTGGGCCTGCTCGGTGAGCGGTTTCTCGCGGGGGTACAGGAAGTACGCGTACGCCCGTTCGCGCCCCCGGCCGACCCGGCCGCGGATCTGGTGCAGCTGGGCCAGGCCGAGCAGGTCGGCCCGCTCGACGATCAGCGTGTTGGCGTTGGGGATGTCGATGCCGGACTCGACGATCGTGGTGCAGACCAGGACGTCGAACTCCTTCTCCCAGAACCCGACCATCACCTTTTCGAGCTGTTCCTCGCTCATCTGGCCGTGCGCCACCGCGACCCGGGCCTCGGGCACCAGCTCGCGCAGCTTGCGGGCCGCCCTGTCGATCGACTCGACCCGGTTGTGTAGATAGAACACCTGGCCGTCGCGCAGCAGCTCGCGGTGGATGGACGCGGCCACCTGCTTGTCGTCCTGCGCGCCGACGAACGTCAGAACCGGGTGCCGTTCCTCGGGCGGGGTGGCGATGGTCGACATCTCGCGGATGCCGGTGATGGCCATTTCCAGCGTACGAGGAATGGGTGTGGCCGACATGGTCAGCACGTCGACCGAGGCCCGCAGCGCCTTGAGCTGTTCCTTGTGCTCGACGCCGAAGCGCTGCTCCTCGTCCACGACGATCAGGCCGAGGTTCTTGAACTTGGTCGAGTTGGCCAGCAGGCGGTGGGTGCCGATCACGATGTCGGCCGTGCCGTTGGCCGCTTCCTCGAGCGTCAGCCGCGCCTCGGCCGGCGTCTGGAACCGGGACAGCTGCTTGATGGTCACCGGGAACTGACTCATCCGCTCGGTGAACGTGTTGAAGTGCTGCTGGGCCAGCAAGGTGGTCGGCACCAGAACGGCGACCTGCTTGCCGTCCTGCACCGCCTTGAACGCCGCCCGTACGGCGATCTCGGTCTTGCCGTAACCGACGTCGCCACAGATCAGCCTGTCCATCGGGACCCGCAGTTCCATGTCGTGCTTGACCTCGATGATGGCCGACATCTGGTCGGGGGTCTCGGTGTAGGGGAAGGCGTCCTCGAGCTCGCGCTGCCACGGCGTGTCGGGGCCGAACGAATGACCCTGGGAGGCCTGGCGGGCCGCGTAGAGCTGGATGAGCTGGGCAGCGATCTCCTTGACCGCTTTCTTGGCCCGCGCCTTGCTCTTCTGCCAGTCGGCGCCGCCCATCTTGTGCAGCGTGGGCGACTCGCCACCGACGTAACGGGAGAGCTGGTCGAGCTGGTCGGTCGGCACGTAGAGCCGGTCGCCGGGCTGGCCGCGCTTGGACGCCGCGTATTCGAGCACGATGTATTCGCGGTCGGCCCCGTTGACCGTGCGCTGCACCAGCTCGACGTAGCGCCCGATGCCGTGCTGCTCGTGCACCACGAAGTCGCCCGGCTTGAGCTCGAGCGGGTCGATCGTGTTGCGCCGCCGCGACGGCAGCTTGCGCATGTCCTTCGTGGACGCTCCGCGGCCGCCGGTGATGTCGTTGCCGGTGATGATCGCGAGCCGCGAGGCCGCGTCGACGAAGCCGTGGTTGAGCCCGCCGCAGGTGACCAGCAGCTGACCGGCCTCGATCGGGGTCTCGATGGAGTCGGCCGGGGTGACGCCGAGCCCGGCGTCGCGCAGCAGCTCGGTGGCCCGCTGGGCGGTGCCGTGGCCCTCGAAGACGAGCGCGATGGCCCACCCGGCGGTGGCCCAGTCGTGCAGGTCGGCCGCGAGCTTGGCGGTGTCGCCGTGATAGAGCGGAACGGGCTGGGCGGCCAGGGCCACCGCGTCGCCGAGGTCGGGTGACACCTCGACCTCGGACTTTTCCAGCCAGGGCTGGTCGTCGGCGGCCGGCGCCTCGGACTCGGCCAGCCCGAACGGCGACACCGTCCACCACGGCTGCTTCAGGGTCGCGGCATGGGCGCGTACGTCGGCCAGCGTCTTGAAAGCGACGGCGCCGACGTCGATCGGGGCCTGACCGCCGACGGCCGCGGCCGCCCACGACGCCTCCAGGAACTCGTCGGACGTGCGGGTCAGGTCGTGGGCCCGGGTGCGGATGCGCTCGGGATCGCAGAGCAGCACGTGGGTGCCGGCCGGCATGGTGTCGATCAGCAGCTCCATGCTGCCGGTGCCGTCGAGCAGCGCGGGCGCCAGCGACTCCATGCCCTCGACCGGAATCCCCTCGGCCAGCTTGTCGAGGATCTCGGCCAGCTCGGGGTGCTCGGCGGCCAGTTCGGCGGCGCGGGCGCGGACGGCCGGGGTCAGCAGCAACTCGCGGCACGGCGGCGCCCACAGGCGGTCGACCGGGTCGATGGTGCGCTGGTCGGCCACCGCGAAGGTGCGGATCTCCTCGACCTCGTCGCCCCAGAACTCGACGCGCGACGGGTGCTCGTCGGTCGGCGGGAAGACGTCGAGGATGCCGCCGCGGACGGCGAACTCGCCGCGCTTGGTGACCAGGTCGACCCGGGCGTAGGCCATGTCGGCCAGCCGGCGGGCCACCTCTTCCAGCTCGGCCGGGCCGCCGGCGGTCAGTTCGACCGGCTCGAGGTCGCCCAGACCTTTGAGCTGGGGCTGCAGCACCGAGCGGACCGGGGCCACGACCACCTGGATCGGGTCGGAGCCGGGGTGGGCCAGACGGCGCAGCACGGCCAGCCGCCGGCCGACCGTGTCGGAGCGGGGGGACAGCCGCTCGTGCGGAAGCGTCTCCCACGACGGGAAGACCGCGACCCGGGACGGGCTGATCAGGCAGCCCAGCGCGTCGGCCAGGTCGTCGGCCTCGCGGGTGGTGGCGGTGACGGCCAGCACCGGGCGCCCCGCGCCGCCGATCTCGGCCGCCCCGGCCACGGTGGCCACGACGAACGGCCGCAGCGAGGCCGGCGCGGTCAGGTCGAGCGCGTCGGAGGAGACAAAGCCCTGGCGTGCCAGGTCGCGGGCGCGCGCGAGACCGCGGTCGCGGAGCGCGGCGGGAATGAGACCGGAGAGCTGCATCTGTGAGGACCCCAAGCACGTCGAGTAACCCCAGCGCCCGGAGAGGGCGGGGGTACGGCGACAAGTTTAGTCCGCCCCACCGACATTCACGGTGGCCCCGACAACAACGCACACCATGTCCGACATAAGTATCGATAACCGGGCAATAGTGGCGGCTGCAGAAAGCATTCCCTGGGGAGGAAACGTGCGAATCCTGCTGCTCGTTACGGCGTTCAACGGTCTCAGTCAGCGGGCCTGGTGCGCGCTGCGTGAGGCCGGGCACGACGTGGGCGTGCAGCTCGCCACCGGCGCGCCGACCATCATCGATGCGGTCCGGGCGGCCGACCCCGACCTGATTCTCTGCCCGTTCCTCAAGGACCGGGTGCCGGCCGAGGTCTGGACGAAGTGGCGAACGGTGATCATCCACCCGGGCCCGGTGGGCGACCGCGGACCGTCCTCACTGGACTGGGCGATCGCCGAGCGGGCCCCCGTGTGGGGCGTCACGGCGCTGCAGGCGGTCGAGGAGATGGACGCCGGGCCGATCTGGGCCACCCGGACGTTCGGCATGCCGGCCACTCCCCCGCGCAAGTCGTCGCTGTACAACGGCCCGGTCGCCGACGCGGCCATGGAGTGCGTGTTCGAGGTGGTGGCCAAGGCCGCCGACCCGGACTTCGAGCCGATGCCCGCCGATCAGGCCCCGGCCGGGGCGCCGGGCGCACGCCCACGGCCGTCGATGAAGCAGGCCGACCGCGCCTTCGACTGGTCGGACCCGACCGAGCGCATCCTGTGCGCCATCCGGGCCGCCGACGGTTCCCCGGGCGTCCGCACGGAACTCGCGGGCCTGCCGGTCTTCGCCTACGACGCCACGCCCGGCCTGGCCCGGCACCCACGGCCCGGCGCGCTGCTCGGCCGCCGGCAGGGCGCCGTCCTGGTCGGCACCGGCGACGGAGCTCTCTGGCTCGGCCATCTGCGCGCCGCCGAGGCCGGTCACGCCCGCGCGGGCATCAAGCTGCCGGCCACCACGCTGCTCGGATCGCGGCTGCGTGGCGTGCCCCAATCGCCGCTGCCGGTCGGCGTCGAACCCGAGTCGCCGAACGCGTACCGCCAGGTGCGCTACCGCCGTACGGGAAAGATCGGCTGGCTCGCGTTCGACTTCTACAACGGCGCGATGTCGGCCGGGCACTGCCGCCGGCTGCTGGCCGGTCTGCGCCACGCGGCCGCCCAGGACACCGAGGTGCTGGTGCTGCGGGGCGGCACCGACGCGTTCAGCAACGGCATCCACCTCAACGTGATCGAGGCCGCGCCCGACCCGGCCGGCGCCGCCTGGGCCAACATCCGGGCGATCAACGACGTGTGCCGCGAGATCGTCACCTGCACCCGGCAGGTCGTCATTTCCGCGTACGCGGGCAGCGCCGGAGCCGGTGGCGTCATGCTCGGCCTCGGCGCCGACATCGTGGCCGCCCGCGAAGGCATCGTGCTCAACCCGTACTACGAGATGGGCCTGTACGGCTCGGAGCTGCACACCTTCACCCTGCCGCGGAGGGTCGGCGCCGACCGGGCCCAGCGGCTGATCGACGACAAGCTGCCGGTCAGCGCGTCCGAGGCGGCCACCCTCGGTCTGGCCGACGAGGTCGGGCCGCGCCACCCCGAGGCGTACACGGAATGGCTGACCGACCTGGCCGAGCGCGAGAGCGACCCGCGGGCCGCCCGCCGCCGCCGTCAGGCCAAGGCGCGCGGGCTGGCCGCCGAACGGGTGCCGCTCGAGGTGTTCGAGGCGCGCGAGCTGGCCGAGATGAGCCGCGACATGTTCGGCGACCGGTCCGGTTTCGCGGCCGCCCGGCACGACTTCGTCACCAAGGCCCGGGCGACCACGACGCCCGAGCGGCTGCGGTTCGCCTCGCACGCGCCGGTGACCCGGATCGCCCCCAAGGAAAGGCAGCCGGTCGTGCGCCCGGCCGTGCCCCTGTCCGCCTGATGCGCGTTCAGGAGAAGGTCCCGGCGCCCCGGCGGCCGACCGGACGGGTCAGCGTCAGCCCGGCGCTGCAGGCGGCCACGATGCTGCTGCCCGCCCGCTACAACTACAGCGCCTACAGCGTGCTGGCCGGCCCGGCCGATCCGGCGCCCGGCGAGAGTCAGGAGCCTTATCGCGTACGCATGCGGAGGCTGGCCCGGCGACGGCCGTTGCTCACCGTTCTGATCACGCTGTTCGCGTTCACCTTCGAGAGCACGTTCTTCGGCTGGCTGATCGCGTCGATCGAGATCCCCGACCGGTCCCTGCACCCGGCGCCCTACGCGGGCGCGCTGGTGATGATCGGCGCGACCGCCACGATCGAACTGTTCCGGCTGGTCAACGTGGTGACTTTGTGCCTGTCGACGCTGTGGGCGCGCGACCCGGTGCCGGTGGTGCCGGACACGACGATGCGGGTGGCCTTCCTGACCACGATCGTGCCCGGCAAGGAGCCGGTGGCGATGGTCGAGCGGACCCTGCGCGCCGCCCGCAACGTGCGCTACGGCGGCACGTACGACGTGTGGCTGCTCGACGAGGGCGACGACCCGGGCGTCAAGGCGATGTGCGAGCGGCTGGGCGTACGCCATTTCAGCCGCAAGGGCCGGGCCGAGTTCAACACCGCGTCGGGCGCGTTCAAGGCGAAGACCAAGCACGGCAACTACAACTCGTGGGTCGAGGTGAACGGCGACGACTACGACGTGTTCGTCTCGGTCGACCCCGACCACGTGCCGCTGCCCAACTTCTGCGAGCGGCTGCTGGGCTACTTCCGCGATCCCGGTGTCGGCTTCGTGGTCGGGCCGCAGATCTACGGCAACTACGACAACCTCGTCACGCGCTGGGCCGAGTCGCAGCAGTATCTGTTCCACTCGCTGCTGCAGCGGGCCGGCAACCGGCGCGGGATCGCCATGCTGGTGGGCACCAACAACGCCGTACGCATCAAGGCCCTGAAATCGATCGGCGGGCTGCAGGACTCGATCACCGAGGACATGGCGACGAGCCTGGCCCTGCACGCGAACAAGTGGCGTTCCGTCTACACCCCGGATGTGCTGGCCGTCGGCGAGGGCCCGTCCTCGTGGACCGACTACTTCACCCAGCAGCACCGCTGGTCGCGCGGCACCGACGAGGTCGTCCTGCGCAAGTTCGCGCGGCTGGCGTTCAAGCTCGGCCCCGGCAAGGCGCTGCACTACGGCCTGCTCATGTCGTACTACCCGCTGACCGCCCTGGCCTGGCTGCTCGGCGCGCTCAACGCGTTCTGCTACCTCGCGCTCGGGGCTCAGGGCGTGCACGTGCCGCAGGAGGTGTGGCTGATGCTCTACATCGACGCCGCGCTGTTCCAGGTCGGGCTGTACGTGTTCAACCGGCGGCACAACACCAGCCCGCACGAGGAGGCGGGCTCGTCCGGGCTGACCGGCATGGTGGCGTCCACGCTGTCCACGCCGATCTACGTGTCGTCGTTCGCCGGGGCGCTGCTGCGCCGGCGGGCCGGGTTCGTGGTCACGCCCAAGGGCGACTCGACCAGCCCGGACCGGCTCGCCACCTTCGCCTCCGGGCTGCGCTGGGCCGCGTTCTTCGTCGTGCTGCTCGTCATCGCCGGGATCACCGGTCACGTCGACAACGCGATGTTCGTCTGGCCCGCGCTCAACCTGCTCATCTGCCTGACCCCACCGGCGCTCTGGTTCCTCCAGCGCCGGCGCCGGAGATCTAAGGAGTCACCTGTATGAAGCCCCGCCCCCGCCCCAGTCTCGCGCGCCGGATGGCCAGCGGAACAGTCGCGGTGGTGGTGCTCGCCGTGGTCGCGTTCGCGAACCGTCCGGTCCTCGCGGCCGGATCCGAGGCGCTGCACAACTACAACATCAACCGGCAGTCCTACAAGGAGAAGTACGGGCACTGGTCCAAGCTGCCCGTGCCATCGGACTTCCGGGTCAACGCCATCCACGCGGCCCTGCTCAGCACGGGCAAGGTGCTGATCGTGGCGGGCAGCGGCAACAACCGCGACCAGTTCGAGGCGGGCACCTTCCGGACGGTCCTGTACGACCCGGGCACCGAGAAGTTCAGCGAGGTGCCCACCCCGACCGACGTGTTCTGCGCCGGGCACAGCTTCCTGCCCAGCGGCAACCTGCTGATCGCGGGCGGCACCAAGTCGTACGAGGTGCTGGAGAAGGACGTCGAGCGGGCCGGCGGCGTGATGAAGGTGAAGAACGAGTCGGCCGACCACGGCGTGCGCCGGTTCGCCAAGGGCACCCGGTTCCGCTCGGCCGCCGGGCACGAATACGTCAGCCGTACGGCGTTCACCGTGCCGCCCGCGCGCAAGGTGGTGCACGGCCCGCACGTCATGATCACCGCCGGCGAGCGGGAGGTCTGGGTCGACGCCGTCCGCACCGGTGACGCCCCGGTCGTCCGCGACGGCGCGCAGTACTCGATCCCGGCGCTGACCGGCTCGGACAGCCGCAACCTGTACGGCGTGGCCGACAAGATCACCCGCGAGAAGCAGGAGTACGGGGGCGACAAGACCTCGTACGAGTTCGACCCGCGCACCGAGCGTTATCAGCGCACCGGCGACCTGACCGACCACCGCTGGTATCCGACCCTGGTCACGATGACCGACGGCGACGTGCTCGCGGTCTCGGGACTGGACCAGTACGGCCGGATCCTCCCGGGCCGCAACGAGGTCTACGACTCCGCCCGGCGAACCTGGTCGGCCGCGCCGCGGTTGCAGCGCTACTTCCCCACCTATCCGAGCCTGCACCAGATGGCCGACGGCCGGCTCTTCTACTCCGGCGCGAACAGCGGCTACGGCTCGGACAAGGAGGGGCGTACGCCGGGAATCTGGGATCTCGACGGCAATCACTTCAAGCCCGTGCCCGGCCTGCGGCAACCCGAACTCAACGAGACCGCCACCTCGCTGCTGCTGCCGCCCGCGCAGGACCAGCAGGTGATGATCTTCGGGGGTGGCGGGGTCGGTGACTCGCCGATCTCGACGGCCCGCACCGACATCGTCGACCTGCGCGGCAAGAAGCCGGCCTACCGTCCCGGGCCCGACCTGCCCAAGCCGGCCCGCTATCTCTCCACGGTCGTGCTGCCCGACGACACCGTGTTCACCAGCGGAGGCTCGTCCGGCTACCGCGGCGGGCCGTACCGGGGCCGGGCGCGCAGCGACCTGTTCAACGCCCAGTTCTACGTGCCGTCGTCGAACTCGTTCCGGACCGCGGCCGAGTCGACGGTCGGCCGCAACTACCACTCCGAGGGGATCCTGCTGCCCGACGGCCGGGTCATCACGATGGGCAGCGACCCGCTGTACGACCGTTCGGGCCGCGCGCCGGGCACGTTCGAGCAGCGCATTGAGGTCTACAGCCCGCCGTACCTGTTCCGCGGTGACCGGCCGGTGATCGCGCAGGCTCCGGGCGAGGTCTCGCGGGGTGGCGCGTTCTCCGTGGCCACGCCGCAGGCCGGGCGGATCACGTCGGCCCGGCTGCTGCGGCCCAGCTCGGTCACCCACGGCACCGACACCGACCAGCGCTCGGTCGCGCTCGGCCTGGCGCGCGCCGCCGACGGCCGCCTCGAGCTGAGCGTGCCCCGGCAGGCCGGGATCGCGCCGTCCGGCTGGTACATGCTGTTCCTCGTCGACGACCGGGGCCGGCCGTCGGTCGCCCGCTGGGTCCGGGTGCGGTGATGGCCCGTCGCGTCCGGCTGTCCCTGCTCCTGGCGGGCTCGCTCGTCGGCCTCGGCGCCGTGGCCGTGGCCGCCGGGGCCCGCGAGCACGATCCGGAGGTCCGGATCCCGTCACCGCCCCGGGCCGCGAGCCCGCATCTCTACGTCGACCCGGCGGGCGCGGCGGTCGCCGCCGTCCGCGCTCTCGACCAGGCCGGCCGCACGAGTGAGGCGACGATCCTCCGCCGGATCGCCGGCCAGCCCACCTCGGTCTGGTTCACCGACGACGCCCCGGGCTACGCCGAGCGGGCGCGCCGGCTGGTCGTCGCGGCCTCGGCCGCCCGGCGCACGCCGGTGCTGACGCTCTACAACATTCCGCACCGGGACTGCTCGGGCCATTCGGCGGGCGGGGCGGCGGACGCCGCCGCCTATCGGAGGTGGGTGACCGCGCTGGCCGGGGCCCTGCGCGGTCACCGCGCCATCGTCGTGCTCGAACCGGACGCGGTGGCCCAGGCCGTGCGCGGCTGCCTGCCGGCCGAGCGGGCGGCCGAGCGGTTCGGGCTGCTGCGGCACGCCGTGGCCGCCCTGCGGACCGCCCCCGGAGTGCGCGTCTATGTCGACGCGGGCAACCCGACGTGGATCCCGGCCGCGCAGATCGGCCCGGCCCTGCGCTCGGCCGGGGTGGGCACGGCGGCCGGGTTCGCGCTCAACGTGGCCAACTTCGAGACGACCGCGGACAACGTCGCGTACGGGAACGCGGTCTCCCGGATCGTCGGGGGCAAGCATTTCGTCGTCGACACCAGCCGCAACGGTAACGGGCCGGCCCAGCGCGGGGCGGGTGACCGCCACTGGTGCAATCCGGCCGGCCGGCGGCTCGGGCCCGCGCCCACGCTGCGGACCGGGCACGCGCTGGTCGATGCGTACCTCTGGGTGAAACGTCCCGGGGAGTCCGACGGCGCCTGCGGACCGGGTCAGCCCCCGGCCGGGCAGTGGTTTCCTGCGTATGCGCTCGCGCTGGCCAAGTGAACCTTATCCCAATTCCCCCCTTCCACCGGTCACGCCGATACGATCGGCGCAGTCGGGACAGCGCTGTCCTGGAGCACCTTTGAGGCGAAGGAGCGCCCCCGATAATGAGCGCGCCACAGCATGTGACCGACCAGCACGGCCACCTCGACCCCGACGGCCCCGATGCCGCGCTGCGCGCGGACATCCGCCGCATCGGCACGCTGCTCGGCCAGACCCTGGCCCGGCAGGAAGGCCGCCCGCTGCTCGACCTGGTCGAAGAGATCCGCGCCCTGGTCCGGCAGGACCCGCAGGCCGCGGCCGACCGGCTCGCGGCCATGGACGTCACGACCGGCACCAAGCTGGCCCGCGCGTTCTCGACGTACTTCCACCTGGCCAACATCACCGAGCAGGTGCACCGGTCGCGTGATCTGCGCCGGCGCCGCGCCCGCGACGGCGGCTGGCTCGACCAGGCGGCCAAGCTGATCGCTGAGAAGGGGGTGCCGTCCGACGAGATCGCCGCGGCCGCCCGCCGCCTCGCCGTACGCCCGGTCTTCACCGCGCACCCGACCGAGGCCGCCCGCCGCTCGATCCTGGGCAAGCTGCGCCAGCTGGCCGACGCGCTCGACGCCGAGGCCGCCGCCGCGGTGCTCTACGGCCAGGCCGACACCACCGCCTCGACCCGCAAGCTGGCCGAGCTGATCGACCTGCTGTGGCAGACCGACGAGCTGCGGCTCGACCGGCCGGACCCGACCGACGAGGCGCGCAACGCGGTCTATTACCTCAAGGACCTCTATGCCGAGGCGGCGCCGCAGGTGCTCGCCGACCTGGCCGAGACGCTGCGCCAGCTGGGCGTCGAGACCGCGCCGACGGCCCGGCCGCTGACTTTCGGCTCGTGGATCGGCGGCGACCGCGACGGCAACCCGTTCGTCACCCCGGCCGTCACCCGCGACGTGCTGCTCATCCAGCACGAGCACGGCATCCAGGCCACCGAGGCGGCGATGGACCAGCTCATCGACGTGCTGTCGGTGTCCCGGCGGCTGCGTGGCGTCTCGCTCGACCTGTCCGCCTCGCTGGCCAAGGATCTCGACAACCTGCCCGAGGTCGCGCCCCGGTTCCGCCGCACCAACGCCGAGGAGCCGTACCGCCTCAAGGTGCGGGCGATCAAGGCCAAGCTCGCGAACACCCGGTCCCGGCTGCGCAACCGCACCGCGCACGTGCCCGGCCGCGACTACCTGGGCAGCGACGAGCTGATCAGCGACCTCGAACTGATCCGGGCCTCGCTGGCCCGCAACTCCGGCCAGCTCACCGCGGTCGGCGTGGTCGCCACCGCGATCCGCACGGCCTCGGCCTTCGGGCTGCAGCTCGCCACCCTCGACGTCCGTGAGCACGCCGAGAAGCACCACGAGGTCCTGCAGCAGATGTACACGCAGGTCGGCGAGGTCGACGACTACGCGGCGCTCGACCGGGCCGACCGCACCAAGCTGCTCGCCACCGAGCTGACCGGGCGGCGCCCGCTGGCCAGCGCCGACACGCCGCTGACCGACTCGGCCCGCAAGACGTTCGACGTGTTCAACACGATCCGCGACGTGCAGGACAAGTTCGGCGCCGACGTCATCGAGACGTACATCATCTCGATGACCCTGGGCGTGGACGACGTGCTGGCGGCGGCCGTGCTGGCGCGCGAGGCCGGCCTGGTCGACATCCACACCGGCCGGGCCCGGGTCAACATCGTGCCGCTGCTGGAGACCCCGGCCGAGCTGGACGCGGGTGGCGACCTGCTCGACGAGATGCTGTCGCTGCCGGCGTACCGGGAGATCGTGCGGGCCCGCGGTGACGTGCAGGAGGTGATGCTCGGCTATTCCGACTCCAACAAGGAGGGCGGCATCACCACCAGCCAGTGGGGCATCCACAAGGCGCAGCGCTCGCTGCGTGACGTGGCGGCCCGGCACGGCGTACGGCTGCGGCTCTTCCACGGCCGCGGCGGCACCGTCGGCCGCGGTGGTGGCCCGACCCACGAGGCGATCCTGGCCCAGCCGTACGGCACGCTGGACGGCGCGATCAAGGTGACCGAGCAGGGTGAGGTCATCTCCGACAAGTACACGCTGCCCGCCCTGGCCCGGGAAAATCTCGAGCTGACCGTGGCCGCCGTGCTGCAGGCGACGCTGCTGCACACCAGCCCGTCGGTCGACCTCGAGCGGCTGGCCCGCTGGGACGCCACGATGGACACGGCCTCGGATGCGGCGTTCGCGCAGTACCGCTCGCTGGTCGAGGACCCGGATCTGCCCGCCTACTTCTGGGCGGCCACCCCGACCGAGCTGCTGGGCGCGCTGAACATCGGCTCCCGTCCGGCCAAGCGGCCCAACACGGACGCCGGACTGGGCGGCCTGCGGGCCATCCCGTGGGTGTTCGGCTGGACGCAGACGCGGCAGATCGTGCCCGGCTGGTTCGGCGTCGGCACCGGCCTCAAGGCGGCCCGCGAGGCCGGCCACACCGAGGTGCTGCAGGAGATGCACGGCAACTGGCAGTTCTTCCAGACGTTCCTGTCCAACGTCGAGATGATGCTGAACAAGACCGACCTGACGATCGCCCGCCGTTACGTCGAGACGCTGGTCCCGGAACACCTCCACCCGATCTTCGACAAGATCAAGGAGGAGTACGACCTGACCGTGCGCGAGGTGCTGGCCATCACCGGCACGTCCGAGCTGCTGGAGAACCAGCCCGAGCTCAAGCGCACGCTGGGCGTCCGCGACACGTACCTCGAGCCGCTGCACCACCTGCAGGTGGCGCTGCTCCGGCAGTACCGCGACGCGGCCGAGTCGGACCGTCAGGCCGTCGTGGCGCCGGGCTCCCGGCGGGCGCCGTCCGACTCGACGGCCCTGGAGAGGGCGTTGCTGACGTCGGTCAACGGCATTGCCGCCGGTATGCGCAACACGGGCTGATTCACACCGTTTTCCGGGCCGGGACAGAACTTGTCCCGGCCCTTTCCGCGTTTGCAGCCATCGACGGTTACGGCTATGGTCCGTGGGAGCGCTCCCAAATCCCCCGTCCCCTCCCCGATGGAGCCCAATCCCCCATGCGCAGATGGAGAATCATCGCCGGCGTCGCCGTCGCGGCTGCCGCCGCGACCGCGGTCACGGTCATCGCCCTGCCCGCCAGCGCCGAGACGGCCGCCTTCACGGTGACCAGCTCGTGGAACACCGGCTATCAGGGCCAGGTCGAGGTCCGGAACAACACCTCGTCCACGATCAGCACCTGGCGGGTGCAGCTCACCCTGCCCGCCGGCACGACCGTCGTCAACTCCTGGAACGCCACGCAGTCGGCCTCCGGCTCGACGTACACGTTCACGCCCGCGGGCTGGAACGGCACGCTCGCCGCCGGCGCGTCGACGTCCTTCGGTTTCGTCGCCAACGGCACCGGCCGCCCCACGTCGTGCCAGGTCAACGGCGCATCCTGTGACGGGTCGTCGACGCCGACCACGCCGCCCGGCACGCCCGGCACCACCCCGGGAACCACGCCCCCGACGACCGCTCCCCCGACCGGCACGACGCCGGTGGCGATCAACGGGCAGCTGCGCGTCTGCGGCACCAAGCTCTGCAACCAGAACGGCAAAGCCATCCAGCTGCGCGGCATGAGCACGCACGGCCTGCAGTGGTTCGCCAAGTGCTACAACAAGAACTCGCTGGACGCGCTGGCCAACGACTGGAAGGCCGACCTGCTGCGCATCTCGATGTACGTGCAGGAGGGCGGCTACGAGACCAACCCGGCCGGCTTCACCTCGCAGGTCAACGGTCTGGTCGACCAGGCCGAGAGCCGCGGGCTGTACGCCATCGTGGACTTCCACACGCTCACCCCGGGCGACCCGAACTTCAACCTGGCCCGGGCCAAGACGTTCTTCAACGAGGTCTCGGCGCGCAACGCCAACAAGAAGAACATCATCTACGAGATCGCAAACGAGCCCAACGGCGTCAGCTGGGCCGGCATCAAGAGCTACGCCGAGCAGGTCATCCCCGTGATCCGGGCCAACGACCCGGACGCCGTGGTCATCGTCGGCTCCCGTGGATGGTCGTCACTGGGCGTCTCCGAGGGCGCCAACTCGAGCGAGATCACCGCGAACCCGGTCAACGCCGCCAACATCATGTACGCGTTCCACTTCTACGCGGCGTCGCACCTGGACAACTACCGCGCCGAGGTGCAGCGGGCGGCCGCCTCGCTCCCGCTGTTCGTCACCGAGTTCGGCTCCGTGACCTACACCGGCGGCGGCCAGGTCGACCTGCAGAGCACCGGCACCTGGCTCGACCTGCTGGACCGCCTGCAGATCAGCTACGCCAACTGGACGTACTCGGACGCCGACGAGAGCAGCGCCGCCTTCCGCTCGGGCACCTGCACCGGCACCGACTACGGCACCGGCGTCCTGAGCCAGTCCGGCACCTACCTGCGCAGCCGAATCAGCACCCCGGACAACTTCTGACCGACAGAATTGTCCGCTAGATCCGCGTGTGCCCCGGGTTCCCACCAACCCGGGGCACACGTGTGTCACGGCGAGCGTGTCCACTTCGTGTTCGGAGAGCGAGCTTTACCCACCATCTGTACATGTCCGCCCTCGCGAAGACTGCGAAGAGCCCGATGCACTTGATCGATTCGCAGGCCGGAGGCAGCCTCGAGCTCGGCCCGGGATCGGGGCCCGTCCGTCAATGCCTCGAGTACCGTACGCTCGGCGTCCGTCAGACGATGCGACTCGGCATGCTCTGCCATCGCTGGTCGATCCGGCGACAACACGCGATACGTGGTCGAGCCTCGGGTGCCGGATTGGTCGACCACGCCAGAGTCGACAAGTTCCCGCAGTTCGCGAGTTGCCGTACGACTGTCTTGCACTCCGGTGAGTGAGCGATAGGTCGCGTTGGACAGGACCGTCCCATCTCGCATCATCGCCAGAGCCATCATCTGGGATCGCGACAGCGGTCCGATCGGCAGCGACGTAAGCCAGTCGATCGAGTCCTGGTCGAGAAGAGTGTGGTTCGGAAACTCGACGGTGAACGATGAGATGCTGTCGACGAAGCGAGGCGCCTCCATTGCTGCCTCGGTCAACCCCATGAGCATTCGGGCAATGCCGGTTCCACGGTT
Organism: Actinoplanes sp. NPDC021490; assembly: GCF_055562135.1. Classification (NCBI taxonomy): domain Bacteria; kingdom Bacillati; phylum Actinomycetota; class Actinomycetes; order Micromonosporales; family Micromonosporaceae; genus Actinoplanes; species Actinoplanes sp. NPDC021490. The sequence continues at coordinate 761,547 of NZ_JBVHFW010000001.1, read as the reverse complement.
TTCGCAGACCATCCGCCCATCGCCCAGCGGCGTGTCCTCAAGGATCTTGAGGAGTACTTTGTTCCGCGAGGACGTGACCGTCGCAGTGCCTAGGGAGCTCACGTCTACGGGCCCGTACAGACCGCCAGGGTTCCGGATGATCAACCGATCTGGATACAACTCGACCTGGACTTGAGTGCCACGAGCAAACTCCGAGTAGTCCCGGTGTACGAGTGCGTTGACCAATGCCTCCCGCAGCACCTCCTCGGGATACTCCCACTCGTCGATTCGGAAGATGCCCGAGACGATGCTGCGGCGCTTCATGTTGTGCTTCAGCGCCTGGATGCACTCGGCAACCATCAACGGTATAGGGCCGTCGATCGATCGGTTATCGATGAAGCGCTCACCGAAGCGTCCGACAGCACCCGGTTCCGTCGCCGGGTAGGCGACGAAAGTGATGTCAAGCTGAGGTTCGAAGGTCTGAGGGTAGATGCCGAAAACCAGCAGCCCGGCCAGAGTGGGGACGATCCGCCCCTCGTGAGACGTCAAGACGTTCAGCATCTTCAGCGCTCGCTCATCATCCAAGCGGCGGAAGAGGTCCTTGGTGCTGCGAATACGTCTGAGAAACGCGGCCAGTAGGTCGGGGTCGAGATCTTCCCAGGTCGCATTCAATACCGGGGTGACATCGCACCGAGATTCTGATCGATTCGACAGAAGGATCGCGACTTCATAATCGGTCATCTTGCGATCGCCGTCGGCGACCCGCACGCGCGAGCCGGCGTAGGGACCCAGCGCTCGCTTATGACACGGCCGCTGATCCCGCGGTATCGGTGGCACGACACACAGGACGACATTTCGGCCTTCGAGCCGAACAGTGCGAATCTCGGCGCGCACGGGCGGCTCCATCTCTGAGCAGACCGCGCCGACCTGGGATTCCATCGCTGCGGGATCGTCGACTCCCACGACAACGAAGCCGCTCTTCTCGTCTACGCCGAGCAGGATGCAACCACCGCCTACGTTGGAGAAGGCGCTGATCGACTCCCACAGCGTGACCGGAAGACCACCCTTGGCTCTCTTGACCTCACAGTCGAGATGATCGGCCCCGTGTGCACGAAGGCTCTCGAGCAGAGACCTGAGTTCGGCCTCGTCCATGCAGCCTCATTCCAGCTTTGGCAGCTTTTTCAATTAGGGTGCCACAGCTTGCAAAAGAGTGCCAAAGATCGCCAAAGCTGACTCAGGGCCTGCTATCCGCGGCGTGCGGTCAGGCGCTCGGCGATGATCAGGGCGGGGCGGGTCCAGGCGGCGAGCAAGGCGTCGAGGTCGGGGGTCTCCGACAGGAACCAGCCCGAGTGGAACGTGCCGGTCGGCCACTGCAGCGTGTGGGAGAGCCGGTTGACCTGGGCCAGGCGGGGGTTCAGGTCCAGGCGGGCCGAGAGGAAGACGTCGGTGCCGAGCTGGCGGCCCACCGACAGGGCCGCGGGCGTGGGGGTCGAGCCCTCGGAGTGCAGGACGGCGTAGGCCGGGTCGAGGGCGGTGCAGCACGCCTCCAGGTAGTGCAGCACCACCTCCTGCCGGGCCTCGGCCGCCGCGCGCTCGGCGTCGTTCCACAGCGCACGCGGTACGGCGAAGGCGCCGGCCTCGATGGTCACCTCGACCGGGTGCCGTTCGGGCGGGGCGTCCTCGCCCGGTGTCGCCTCGAACGAGATCGCCGCCGGTCCGACGCCGGGCAGGTTCATCGCCACCCGGTAGCCGCCGCCGTCGCGCAGGCAGCGCCGCACCTCGCGGGCCGAGCGGTCGCCGGCGTAGCTGAGCGCCGACGCGCCGGGCACCCGGGAGAACGACAGGCCGGGCGGGCCGTGGAACATCGCCCCGGTGTAGGTGGCGCCGTTCCGCTCCAGGACGTTTCCGACTGCGGCCAGCGCCGGCTCGTCCAGGGGGCGGTCGAACCAGAGGCCGAAAGACAGGAAGACCCCACCCGGCCACATTGACGTCAGTCCCATGTCTGGATGAACTGACTTCGGCGGGACGGGTGACGGGGAGCCGCCGTCAAGCGGCCGAGCTGAGAGGACGCTGAGAGACCCCCGAAGGTCTCTCAGGGTTTAACCGGATCCGATCGGGTGCATGCGCTTCCTAGGCTGAGGCCGTGACCATCATCGCGACACAGTCGCTCACGAAGACGTACGGGGGCGGGGTGACCGCCCTCAGCGAGCTCACCGTCGGCGTCGAGGCGGGCGTGATCGGGCTCGTCGGCGCGAACGGCGCCGGCAAGAGCACGTTTATCAAAATCATGCTCGGGCTCACGGCACCCACCAGCGGCGACGTCCGGGTGTTCGGCCTCGATCCGGTGACCGAGACCGACAAGGTGCGGGCCCGGGTCGGCTACATGCCGGAGAACGACTGCCTGCCCCCGGACGTCTCGGCGTCCGAGTTCGTGACACATCTGGGCCGGCTCAGCGGGCTACCGAGGACGGCCGCGCGGGAACGGGCCTCCGAGGCCCTGCGGCACGTCGGCCTCTACGAGGAGCGGTACCGGCAGATCGGCGGCTACTCGACCGGCATGAAACAGCGGGTCAAGCTGGCCCAGGCCCTGGTTCACGACCCCGACCTGCTGCTGCTCGACGAGCCGACCAACGGTCTCGACCCGGCCGGCCGCGACGCCATGCTCAGCCTGGTGCACCGGATCGGCACCGAGTTCGGCATCTCGGTCGTCGTCTGCTCGCACCTGCTCGGCGAGGTGGAGCGCATCTGTGACTCGCTGATCGCGATCGAGGGTGGCCGCCTGCTGCGGGCCGACCGGATCTCGGCGATGACGGCCGCCTCCGATGTGCTGGCCGTCGAGGTCAGCGAGGGCACCGACGAACTGGCCGAGGCCCTGACCCGCCTCGACCTGCCGGTCACCCGTGAGGGCCGGCTGCTGCTCGTGCCGCTGGCCTCCGAGGCGGCGTACGACTCGATCCTGCGCGCCGTGGCCGAGCTGGACCTGCCGCTGCACCGCCTCGACCAGCGACGCCACCGCGTGGCCGAGCTCTTCACCTCGAAGGAGACCGCCGATGTCTGATGCGGGCGTCATCCACGACATCGGATACCAGCGGTACGAGGGCCCCCGCCTGGGCCGCACCGCGGTGTTCGGAGCGATCTACCAGCACGGCCTGCGCGCCGCGTTCGGTCTGGGCCGCTCGGCCAAGGCCAAGATCTTCCCCTGGCTGGTGGTGGGCATCGTCCTGCTGGTCGCGGTGATCAACGCCGCGGTCCGGGCCCAGGCCAACATCATCCTGTTCGACTACTACACGTTCGACGACTCGCTGAGCTGGCTGGTGATCTTCTTCGTCGCGATCGTGGCGCCGGAGCTGGTCTCGCGGGACATGCGCTCGGGCGTCCTGCCGCTGTACTTCAGCCGGCCGTTGCGCGCCTTCGACTACATCGGGGCGAAGTTCGCCGCGCTGGTGTCGGCCGTCTTCCTGCTGCTCGGCGTGCCGCAGCTGATCATGTTCCTGGGCGCGGCGTTCACCACCGACGACGGCGCGAGCGGGGTGTGGAAGGAATTCACCCTCCTGCTCCCCGGCTGGGCGTACAGCGTGCTCTGGGCCTTGATCTTCGCCTCGATCAGCCTGCTGGTGGCCTCGTTCACCGGCAAGCGCGCGTTCGCCGCGGGCGGCATCGTCGCCGTCTTCCTGATGACCGCGCCGGTCGTCGGCATCCTGAGCATCCTGCCCTCGGCGAACGCGCAGCACCTGGCCGGGCTGGCCAGCCCGATGTCGCTGCTGGTCGGCGTGCAGGCCTGGCTGCGCGGCCGCGACGACCTCGACCTCCAAGTGGGCGATTTCGGCGTCATCTACGGCATCGAGGCGTTCTGCCTGATCACCGCCGCGCTCCTGCTGTTGCTGGCCCGCTACCGGAAGGTGGCCTCCCTGTGAGCACCGTCGAACTGCAGAACGTCTCCCGCTGGTACGGGAACGTGGTGGCCGTCAACGACATCAGCATGAGCCTGCAGCCGGGTGTCACCGGCCTGCTGGGACCGAACGGCGCCGGCAAGACCACGGTGCTGCACATGATGGCCGGTTTCCTCGCCCCGTCGCGCGGCGCCGTGACCATCGACGGCTCGCCGACCTGGCGCAACCCGGGGATCTACCGCTCGCTGGGCCTGGTCGCCGAGCGCGAGGCGGTGCACGGCTTCCTCAGCGCGTACGAGTTCGTGCTGGCCTGCGCCAAGATGCAGAAGCTGCCCGACCCGGCCGCCGCCACCAAGCGGGCGCTGGAGCTGGTGGAGATGACGAGCGCGCAGGACCGGCGGATCGACACCTTCTCCAAGGGCATGCGGCAGCGCACCCGGGTGGCCGCCGCGCTGGTGCACGAGCCGCGGGTGCTGCTGCTCGACGAGCCGTTCAACGGCATGGACCCGCGGCAGCGCATGCACATGATGGAGTTGCTGCACACGCTGGGCGACCAGGGCCACACGATCCTGTTCAGCTCGCACATCCTGGAGGAGGTCGAGCAGCTCTCCGGCCTGGTCCAGGTGATCGTGGCAGGCCGGCTGGCCGCCTCGGGCGACTACCGGCGCATCCGCCGGCTGATGACCAACCGGCCGCACGTCTTCGCGGTGCAGAGCTCCGACGACCGGCGGCTGGCGGTGGCGCTGATCGGCGAGAAGTCGGTGAGCGGCATCGAGGTGGAGGCGACCGGCTTGACCGTACGCGCGTCCGACTACGGCAGCTTCACCCGCGCGCTGCCGCGCATCGCCCTCGGTGAGGGCATCCGGCTGCGCAAACTGCTGCCGTCCGACGAGTCGCTGGAGAGCGTCTTCTCCTACCTGCTGGAGGCATGATGTCCACGGTCGCCTACATCACCGCACGCGGTCTGTTCGGCCGCCGGCGGGTGCTTCTGCTGCTGCCGTTGCCGCTGCTTCTGGTCGGCCTGGCGCTGATCTGCCGGGCCTACGACGTGGACCCCGACCAGTGGGGTCAGGCGGTCGTCGTCGGGCTCGGGCTGGCCGTGGTGCTGCCGGTCATCTCGCTGATCGTCGGCACCGGCGTGCTCGGCTCCGAGGTCGACGACGGCACGATCGTGCACATCCTGACCAAGCCGCTGCCCCGCCGCGACATCATCCTGGCCAAGCTGCTGGTGGCGGCCGGGGTGAGCGCGCTGACCGCGGCCATCCCGCTGTTCGTGGCCGGTCTGCTGGCCGACTCGGCGAGGTTCGGGCTGGCGCTGGTGGTCGGCGCGGTGGCCGGCGCGATCGCCTACTCGGCCCTGTTCCTGCTGCTCAGCCTGGTCAGCCGGCGGCCCGTGCTGTTCGGCCTGGGCTACATCCTGGTGTGGGAGGGGCTGCTCGGGCGGTTCGTCAGCGGCACCCGGGTGCTCTCGATCGAGCAGTACGTCATCTCGATCACCGACCGGATCGCGCCGACCGGGATGCTCGACGGCCGGGTCTCGCTGCCGGTCGCGATCGTGATGAGCGTCGTGTTCGCCGTGGGCGGCACGATCTATGCGATCAACCGGCTGGGATCGTTCAGCGTGGCCGGCGAGACCAGCTAGACCGCGAACGAGCGAGACGCCGGCCCTGGGGGCCGGCGTCTCGCTGTTGTCGCTACTTCAGCGCCGGGGCGTGACGGCCACCTGGAACAGCGGGAGACTGCCGAGTTTCCGGTACGCGTTCAACGCGGCCGGGGTGCTGTCCACCGAAGAGTCCTGGCCCTTCTGGTTGCTCGGCGTCTCGAACTGGACCATCGCCTTGATCCGGGGGAACTGGCGGATCTCGTGGCCCAGCCGGCGATAGAAGTCGGCCTTGTACTGCGGGTTCCGCCGTGACGACCAGACACCCCACTCGGCCAGCATCAGCGGCTTGCCGGGGTGACGCATCCGGGCCCAGTTGTAGAAGCCGGGCCAGGCCTTCTTGCCTTCGAGCCGCCGGTTGAACACCTCGGCGAACTGGCCGTGGCCGTAGCCGGGGTCGCTGTAGGCGTACGTGTCGAGGCCGATCCAGTCGACCACGTCGTCGCCCGGATACATCGAGTTGAACCAGCTCTTCTGTGCGTGCGGCACGTAGGCCATGTGCACCAGCACGCTGACCACGTTGTCGGCGCCCTTGGCCCGCAGCCGCTTGATGACGTGCCGGTACATGGCCGCGTAGTCGCGCGCGGTGTAGCCGGAGCCGGCCTTCTCGCGTACGTCGTTCTCGCCCTCGTGGTGCACGGCGAAGAAGAACTGCTCGGGGAAGTTCTTCTTGATGTGCACCGCGAGCCGGTCGAGGAACGCGTCGGTCCGCCGGTCCCCCTTGGCGATCTTGGCCCAGGACGCGGACTCGGGCTTCCAGTTGAGGAACAGGATGCGCCGCTGGCCGGGCTGGTGCGCGATCGCGATCTCCTGCTCGGTCGGGAACAGCTGCCGGGTCCCGCCGTGGTAGGCGTGGTAGATCGCCTGGTGCCGGCCGGTCTTGCGCTCGAAGCGGGCCAGCGCCGAGGCGCCGCGGCTCTCGGTGTGCGCCCCCGGCGCCACGCCCCACAGCACGCCGCAGGTGGGCACCAGGTTGTGGCCGGTGTAGCAGCGGCCTCCGCGACGCGGCGGGGCGACGCCGACGGTGCCGGGCTGCGCCATGCGGCCCTGCGGGGCGAGCGTCGGGGAGAGGACGTCCGGTCCGGTGGCCGGGGCGAGGCCGCCGCCCGCGGCCGCGGCCGCCGCGGCGGACGAAGCGGCGGACGAAGCGGCCGCCGACGACGCAGCCGCCGACGAGGACGGACGCCGCGCCGGAGCCAGGGCGTCCGGGATCCCCGGCTGCTGTGCCGTGGGCGAGAGGACGGGCACCGAGACGGTCGGATCGCCGAGGTTCCCCACCGGCAGTCCGATCTGGTCGACCCCGCCGGTCCAGGCCCAGGCGAGCGTGGTGGCGACGGAAAGTGCGAAGGCCGTGGGAACGGCGGCTATCTGTACGAGCCGGAAACGGCGCGGGCGACGATTCACGATCAGCCAGTATTGTTACTTTTATCCGATTTGTCTATTACCCGGCCACCGGCAGCGGAAACGCGCGGCGGGATACCCGTCTCGACCACGATCAGCGAGGCTGAGAAACTGTCTCCTAATCGGCCTCAGGGGGATACGGAAGTGAATGGTTCGGTGCTGCCCGAGGACGTGCTGCGCGACGCTCCGTCGTACACCCCGCACCCGCATGAACTGGCGGATCTGGAACTCCTGCTGTCCGGCGCGTACGCGCCGCTCACCGGGTTTCTGGGCCGCGCCGACCTGAACGCGCTGCGCCGGCGCGGACGGCTCGCGGACGGCACGCCGTGGCCGGTGGCGGTCACTTTGGAGGTTCCGCAGGAACTCGCCGAGCGGCTCGTGCTCGACGATCCGCTGCGCCGCACGATCATCCTCACCGACCCGGAGGGCGCGCCTGTCGCCGCTCTCGAGGTGAGCGACGTGTGGGCGACGAGCGAGCGCGGTTATGCCGCGGGCGGCACGGTGCGCCGGATGGGCGACGGCGGGCACGGCCCGTTCCAGCGGCTCAAACGCACGCCGGAAGAAGTGCGCGCCCTGCTGCCACCGGGGCGGGTGCTCGGCGTGATCGCCGATCGGCCGCTGCACCGGCCGCAGCTGGCCCAGATCGCGCACGCCGCCCGCACCCTGGGCGCCCACCTGCTGATCATGATTCCGGTCAACGGTCCCGGCCCCGACGGCCTGCCGCCCGAGGCACTGGTCCGCGCGGTGTTCGCCGCCCGCGACCGGATGCCCCCGGCCACGATCGTGGCCGTCCCGCTGCTCACCCGGGGCGACGAAATGCGCGACGCCCTGCTGCGCGCCCGCGTCCTGGGGTCGTACGGGGTGACCCACGCGCTCTCCACCGGCGACATGCTCTCCGGCGGCAACCTGCGGGTGCTCGTCCCGCGCGAGCTGGCCTACGACAACCGCGACGGGCAGTGGCGCTGGCGCGACGACATCCCGCTGCGCAACCGGCGCCTCGCGATGGCCCCGGCCGAGATCGACGACCTGCTCGACCGCGGCTTCCCGCTGCCCGAGTGGCACACGCCCCCGGCCGTGGCCAAGGAACTGGTCCGGGCCCGCCCGCCGCGCCGGCACCGCGGCCTGGTCGTCTTCTTCACCGGCTTCTCCGGCTCGGGCAAGTCGACGATCGCGCGCGGCCTGGCCGACTCGCTGCGGGAGTCCGGCGAACGCACGATCACGCTGCTGGACGGCGACGTGGTGCGCCGCGAGCTGTCGGCCGGGCTGGGCTTCAGCAAGGCCGACCGCGACCGCAACGTGCGCCGGATCGGCTGGGTGGCGGCCGAGGTGGGCCGGCACCGGGGCATGGCGGTCGCCTGTCCCATCGCGCCCTACGAGAACGCCCGGGCCGCCGTACGCGCGATGGCCGTCGAGGCGGGCGCCGGCTTCGTGCTCGTGCACGTCAACACGCCGCTCGAGGTCTGCGAGCAGCGCGACCGCAAGGGCCTGTACGCCCGCGCCCGGGCCGGGCAGCTGCGCGGCATGACCGGCATCGACGACCCGTACGAGGAGCCGGCCGACGCCGAACTGACCATCGACACGACGACCATCACCGTGCCCGAGGCGATCGAACTCGTGGTGGCATATCTCGTGGACAACGGCTGGGTGGAGCCGAAAATGCAATAAACCCATCACGCAGGCGGGAGTGAGACGTTTACCCCTCCGGGGGCGAAACGCCCGATTGCCACTTCTCACTCCACCCCCGAAAGGGCCGCCAGCCGATGGAAGCCTCACGCCCTGCCGATGTCACGCACTATCTCGGCGTGTTCCGCCGCCACTGGTGGCTCGCGCTGATCGCGACGGGGGCCGGGCTGGGCGCGGGCGCGGCGCTGACCTCGGCGATGCCCAAGGTCTACCAGTCCTCCACCGCCGTGCTCGTCCAGGCCGTCGACCAGGACACCAACGCCCAGGGTGGCCGCACCAAGGGCATGGTCAACCTCGACACCGAGGCCCAGCTGGTCGGCTCGGGCGCGGTCGCGGCCAAGGCCACCGCCCTGCTGCGCAGCCCGCGGACGCCGATCGAGCTCGCTCGCGACGTCTCGGTCGAGGTCCCCGCGAACACCACCGTCCTGATGGTCACCTTCAAGGCCGGCACCCCCGAGGAGGCGCAGGCCGGCTCGCACGCGTTCGCCGAGGCCTATCTGCGCAACCGCGAGGAGACCGCGCAGAACAGCCTGAATCAGCAGATCAAGACGCTCACCGTCAAGATCAGGCAGCTCACCACCACGTTGGCCGGGATCAACGCCCGGCTGTCGCGGGCGGCCCGGGGCAGTTCGGACGAGAGCAACCTGCTGAGCCTGCGGTCGAACTCGCAGAACCAGCTCAACGGCATGACCGGCAAGCTCAACGAGCTCACCACGACCACGATCGGCGCAGGCAGCATCATCAGCGACGCCCGGCTGCCGGACACGCCGACCAGCCCCAACGCGATGGTCAACCTGGCCACCGGCGGCATGATCGGCCTGCTGCTCGGGCTGGGCCTGGCCTTCGTGCGGGAACGGTACGACCGCCGCCTGCGCTCGGCCGCCGACGTGCGCGACCGGGGCCGCCTGCACGTGCTGGCCGCCCTCGACGAGCGCACCACGCCGCACTTCGACGACGTCCTGCAGCCGTACGGCGCCGGGGGCCGGGTCTTCAACCGGCTGCGCAACGAGGTGCTGGCCACCATGCCGCCGGGCGACCAGGTCATCGTGGTCACCGGCGCGAGCCGCGGTTCGGCCAGCACGCTGGTCGCCGCCAACCTGGCCGCGGCCCTGGCCCGTACGGGCAGCGACGTCGTGCTGATCGGCGCGCACCTGCCGGACAGCGTCGTGGACGCCGCCCCGCTCGCCCGCATGCTCGGCGTGTCGGCCGTACCGGGCCTGTCCGACCTGCTGGCCGGTCGGGTCAACCTGTCCCGCGCGCTGCAGCGGACCCCGCGCATCCCGTCGCTGCGGGTCATCACCACCGGCGGCGCCGCCACCGCGGCCGGGCTGATGCAGTCGCAGCGGCTCAAGGACACCCTCGAGACGCTGCGCCGCCAGGGCGGCTACATCGTGATCGAGGCGCCCTCGACGGCCAGCAGCGCCGACGCGCAGAGCCTGGCCAGCCTGGCCGACGCCGCGATCCTGGCCGTCGAGCTCCGCCGGGCCCACCGCCCGGCCCTGCTCGACGCGGCCGAGCAGCTGCAGCGGGTGGGCACCCCGCTGCTGGGCGCGGTCGTGCTGCCGCGCCTGTCCCAGCTGCGCGCGGCCGAGGAGGCCGGCCCGGCGGTCACGCTGACCCCGCCGTCGCCGTCGGCGGGCCCGCGCCCGGACGAGACCGCCGTGCTCGACCGGGACCTGATGCAGCCCCAGCGCTTCCCGACCAACACGATGTCGGCCACCGAGAAGGCCCAGCAGCAGGTGCGGCAGCGCGTCGCGGACAGCGCCGAGGAGATCACCGCGGTGATCGACATGTCCGGCCTGGACCTGAAGGGCACCGACGGGACCGCGCAGGACGGCGACAAGAAGTGACCCAGGTGTCTGCGGCCCCGGCGACCACGGCCGGCGGCCCGGCATCGGGCGTCCGCAACCGGTCCCTGCCGGCCTGGCCGGTGGCGAGCATCCTGGCGTTCTATCCGATCTGGTGGGCGCTCGGCCTGGGCGTGCTGATCTTCGCGCTGATGGCCGTGCCGATGCTGTTCCTGCTCATCCGCCGGCGTACGGCCGGGCGCCCGCTGCGGCTGCCGCCCGGCTTCGCCTGGTGGGCGATCTTCCTGATCGCGGTCGTGGTCAGCATCGGCGCGCTCGGGGCCGACCCGGCGGGCACGGTGGCCGGGCACGCCACCGGCCGCCTGCTGCCGGCCGGTTACAAGGCGCTCATGTACGTCTCCCTGACCGTCCTGCTGGTCTATGCGGGCAACCTGACCGACGCCGAACTGCCCCGCAGGCGCTTGGCCAAGCTGCTCGGCCGGCTGTTCGTGGTGACCGTCCTGGGCGGGCTGCTGGGCATGGTGGCCGGCAACTTCGAGTTCACCTCGCCGGTCGAGTGGCTGCTGCCCCCGGGGATCCGCAACAAGGGCTTCGTGCAGTCGCTCGTGCACCCGTACGCGGCCCAGATCATGGACATCGTCGGCGAGGGTCAACCGAGGCCGGCGGCGCCGTGGGGCTACACGAACACCTGGGGCAACAACTTCTGCCTGCTGGCCGGCTGGCTGGTGGTCGCCGCTTGGCAGAGCCGGAGCGGCAAGGCGAAGTTCTGGGCCGTCGTGTGCCTGGCAGTCTCGGTCGTGCCCGCCGTCGTGTCGCTCAACCGCGGCCTGTGGATCGGCATGGGCGTGCTCGTCGTCTACGTCGCCGCCCGCTACGTGCTGGCCGGCAAGCTCTGGATCATCGGGGCGGTCGCGGTGGCCGGCGCGCTGCTCGGGGTGGCGCTGGTGGCCACCCCGCTCGGCGACGTGGCCGACGCGCGGCTCGACAACGGCAAGTCCAACGGCGTGCGCTCGTTCCTCATCGACCGGGCGCTCGACGGTTTCCGGGAATCGCCGGTGATCGGCTACGGCGGCACGCGCAACACCCTGGGCGGCCGCAACTCGATCACGGTGGGCGAGAGCGCGGGCTGCGAGCGCTGCGGCAACTTCACGGTCGGCGGCAACGGGCAGCTGTGGCAGTTGCTCTACGCGCACGGCGCGGCCGGCACAGCCGGTTATCTCGGCTTCTTCGCGTACGGGCTGTGGCGGTTCCGGCGTGATCGCAGCGCCATCGGGGTGGCCGCCGGGGGTGCGATCGTCACGTCGTTCTCGGCCATGCTCTGGTACAACTCGCTGGTCACCCCCTTGGCCTTCATGGTTCTGGCCTTCGCGCTGCTCTGGCGCAATTCGATCGAGGGGGAAACCACATGAGTCCGGTGAGGACCGCGCCCGCCGAGCTGACCGCGGGGGACGCGGAGCTGCGCACCCGCTATCTGAACGAGGTGCTCGGCCTCCTCTACCCGCCGCCGTGCCGCACCGACGGCTCGCCCGGCACGCCGATCGCCGAATACTTCGTGGTGCCCGACGCCCACCGCCCCAAGCTGCTGGTGCCGGCCGGGTCACGCCGGGTCGCCGCGGCCGCCGTACGCCGCTACGCCGAACCGCAGTCGCGGGTGGCCAAGCTGAAGCGCGAGGCCGTCGTGGCCGCCGTGCGCACCGGCGCGTCGAGCGTGCTGCTGCGCGACCGGATCCGGGTCACCGGGCCGTTCTCGCACAGCATCGACGGGCACCTGAGCGAGGCGCTCGGCCGTGAGCTGTCGGTCAGCGTCCACATCGGTCCGGCCCGGGCCAACCGCAAGCCGGTGCTGCAGCTGATCGGTCCGGACGGTGACACCTTCGGTTTCGGCAAGCTCGGCACCGGCCCGCTCACCCAGACCCTCGTACGCGCCGAGACCGCGGCCCTGACCTCGCTCAACCACAGCGGCCTGACCAAGCTGACCGTGCCCCGGGTGCTGCACGCCGGGCAGTGGCGCGGCCTGGAGGTGCTGGTGCAGTCGGCGCTGCCGGTGTGGCTGCCCCGGGCGCCGCTCAGCCGCCGCCGGCTGGTCGCGGCCATGCTCGACATCGCCGGGTGCTGCGGTTACACGACCGGCGCGCTGTCCGGCAGCGCGTACTGGCACGACCTGCGTTCCCGGCTGGCCGACGTGTCCGACCGGCCCGAGGGCGTCGGGCTGGCCGCCGCGGCCGAACTGCTGGTCCAGCGGGCCGGCGACGTCGTCTTCCGCTACGGCGCGTGGCACGGCGACTGGGCGCCCTGGAACATGGCCAACGTCGCCGACGGGCTGCTGGTCTGGGACTGGGAGCGGTTCGCGTCCGGCGTGCCGCTGGGCTTCGACGCCGTGCACCACGAGCTGCAGAGCCGCATCCAGTCCACCGATGACGCCCGGGACGCCGTCGAGGCGACCGTGCGCCGCTCGGCCGAGTTGCTCGCGCCGTTCGGCGTGCCGGTGGCCGGCCGCGACGTGACCGCGCTGCTCTACCTGGTCGACCTGGCCACCCGTTACCTGACCGATCGCCAGGCCGAGGCCGGCGCCCGCCTGGGGGTGCTCGGCACCTGGCTGCTGCCGGTGCTGATCCGGCGGGTCGAGGAGCTCTGAGGAGACCAACCATGGACGTACGCAAGCTCCCGGCGCCGATGAAACGCGTCGTGCACCTGGGCTCCCGGTCCTACGGCCGGCTGACCGCGCCGGCCCGGATGACACCCACGTTCCTGATCTGCGGCGGGCAGCGCTGCGGCACGACGTCGCTCTACCGCGCGCTGGCCGGGCATCCGGTCGTGCTCAAGGCCGTGCTGCACAAGGGTGTGCACTACTTCGACACCTCGTACGACCGCGGGATGGGCTGGTACAAGGCGCACTTCCCGCTCACTCGCAGCGGCGAGAAGCTGGGCGAGCGCTACGGCGTGCAGCCGCAGACGTTCGAGTCCAGCCCGTACTACATGTACCACCCGCAGGCGGCCGCCCGGATCGCCCGCGACCTGCCCCAGGCCCGGCTGCTCGTGCTCGTCCGCGACCCGGTCGAGCGCGCCTATTCGCAGCACCACCACGAGGTGGCCCGCGGCTTCGAGACCGAACGGGACTTCGGGGCCGCGCTGGCCCTCGAACCGGCCCGCCTGCACAAGCAGGAGGAGCGGCTGGCCGAGGACCCGGAGTTCTACAGCTTCAGCCACCAGCACCACGCCTACCGGGCGCGCGGCGAGTACGCCCGCTACCTGAGCGTGATGGCCCAGCACGTGGGCCGCGAACGCATCCACGTGGTGGAGAGTGAGCGGTTCTTCAGCGAGCCCGAGCCGGTCTACGACGAGGTGTGCGAGTTCCTGGGCCTGCCCAGCTATCTCGAACGGCCCGCCTTCGAGCGGCACAACGCCCGTCCCCGGCAGAGCGACATGGACCCGGCCCTGCGCCGCGAGCTGACCGACTACTACCTGCCGCACGACGAGGCCCTGGCGCGCTGGCTGGGACGCAAGCCGGTATGGCGGTCCTAGACAAACCGGCCGCCGGGGCCCGGGGGGCGGCCCGCGGCGGGCTGGCCAACATGGCCGGCTCGGCGCTGGCCGGCGGCACCGGGGTGGTGGTCACGTGGGTGGTGGCCCGCTCGCTCGGCGCCGAGCAGGCGGGCGCGTTCTTCGCCGCCACCGCGGCCTTCGTGCTGACCGGCGGACTGGCCAAGCTGGGCACCCAGACCGGGCTGGTCTACTGGCCGGCCCGGCTGCGCGCCACCGGCCGGGCCCACCTGCTGGGCGCCTGCCTGCGCACCGGACTGGCCCCGGTCATGGTGCTGTCGGTCGTGCTCGCGGTGGCGATGTGGCTGACCGCGCCCGCGCTCGCCCGGATGACCGCGCACGAGGCCGGGCACGTGATCGACGCGCACACCGCGGGCCTGCGCGTGCTGGCCGTCTTCCTGCCGTTGCAGGCGATGACCGACGCGCTGCTCACCGCCACCCGCGGCTATCGCGCGATGCGCCCGACCGTGATGCTCGACCGGGTGCTGCGCAGCGCCATGCAGCTGGGGCTGGTCGGGGTGGCCGGCGTCGCGGCGATGTGGACGGCCGGGTCGCTGCCCGCGTTCGCGCTGGCCTGGGCCGCGCCCTATCTGCCGGTGACGATCCTTTCCGGGTACGCCCTCCGACGCGTCTATCGCCGGTCGAAGCCGCCCGGCGTGCCCACCCGGCGGGCCGAGCGGGCCGCCCTGCGCCGCGAGTTCTGGCGGTTCACCGGGCCGCGGGCGATCGCCAGCGTGGCCCAGCTGGCCCTGCAACGGATCGACGTGCTGCTCGTGGCCGCGCTCGGTGGCCTGGTCCCGGCGGCGGTCTACGCGGTCGCCGGCCGGTTCGTGGTGCTGATCCAGTTCGCCAACCAGGGCATCTCGCAGTCCGTGCAGCCCCGGCTGGCCGAGGCGCTGGCCGTCGGCGACCGGCGCACCGCCAACGACCTCTACCGGACGGCGACCGGCTGGCTCGTGCTCGTCACCTGGCCGGTCAACCTGCTGGTCATCTTCTTCGCGCCGGTGTGGCTGCGGTTGTTCGGCGACCGGTACGCCGCCGAGGGCACCGCGGTCGTCGCCGTGCTGGCGGCCGCGATGCTGGTCGCCACCGGCTGCGGCATGGTCGACATGGTGCTCGCGATGGCCGGGCGCACGTCGTGGAACCTGGCCAACGTGCTCGTCGCGCTGACCGTGACGATCGTCCTCGACGTGCTGCTCATCCCCCGGTACGGCGCTCTTGGCGCGGCGATCGGGCTGGCCTGCTCGATGGTCGCCAACAACCTGCTGCCGCTGATCCAGGTCGGGCGCTCGGCCGGGCTGCACCCGTTCGGCCCCGGCACCCGGGCCGCCGCGCTGCTCTCCGTCGTCTGCTTCGGCGTGCTGCCCTGGGCCGTCGTCGCGGTGGCCGGCCCCGGCGTCACCGGCCGGACCCTGGCCATGCTGGCCGCCGTGCCCGCGTTCCTGACCGGTTCCTGGCTTCTGCGCGTTCCTCTCGCTCTGGACGCGTTCAAACCCACGAGGAGGACGAGTTGACCACCGACTACACCAAGGTGTTCCAGGACACCGACGCTGTCGAGAAGTACGAGAACATCACGTACGCGCCGGACAGCTACGCCTCGCAGATCAACGAGCGGCAGCAGGACTACCTGCGCACGCTGGTGCGGCGCGAGTTCGGCGAGCTGGCCCCGGTGCAGCACGACTTCGCCTGCGGCACCGGCCGGGCCATCCGTACGCTGCACGGCCTGGTGCGGGAGGCGCACGGCTACGACACCTCGGCCGAGATGATGGCCAAGGCGGCCGAGGTCGGGTCGCGGGCGAGCTGGCATCAAGTGGCCGCCGACGGGCCGGTGCCGCACCCGGTGCCGGCCGGCTTCCCGGCCATCGTGACGATGTTCCGCCTGCTGCTCAACGTGGACGAGGCGGTCCGCGACCGCGCGCTGGCATTCGCGGCCAAGGCCCTGCCCAGCGCCGACGCGGGCATCCTGGTCGTCGAGAACCACGGCAACGCCGACTCCGTACGCCACCTGCGGGCCCATCGCCACAAGGGCCGGCGCTGGTTCGCCGAGCTGTCCCACGAGGAAGTGGCGACGCTGCTCGACCGGCACGGCTTCGTGATCATCGAGCGGCGCGGCTTCTCGATGATCACGCCCTCGCTGCACGGCAACCCGATCGCGCGGGCCGCCGACGCCGCCGTGCGCCGGCTTCCGGGCAGCGACGCGTACGCGGTGAACGTCCTCTACACGGCCCGTCGCGTCCATGCGTAAGTTCCTCTGGCTCATCGCCATTTCCGCCCTGCTGCTCGGCGGCTGCTCGTTCGGCAAGAAGGAAGAAAAACCGCCGCAGCCGCCGGCCCCCGACCTGACGAGCGCGCCGGCTCCGGTGGCCGTGAACAACGGACCGTTCCGGTCGGGGCCGGTCGAGGCGCCCGCCCGGGGAGCGTTGTTCGGGGCCTGGATCAAGCCGGACGCGCTGACCCACGTGGGCCGGCTGGCCGCCGTCGACAGCCTGCAGTCCGACCTCGGGCGCTCGCTGCGCATCGTCAACACATACCGGCGGTTCGAGCAGATGGTCGGCACGCCGTCGGACAAGGAGTTCCTGGCCCGCGGGGCCACGCTGATGGTCAGCTGGGCCACCGGCGACAACCGGTCCATCCTGGACGGTGAGCACGACGACCTGATCCGCAAGCAGGCCAAGGCCGTACGCAAGCTCAAGGTTCCGGTGTTGCTGCGGATGCGCTGGGAGATGGACCGGCCCAACCTGCGCGCGACGATGTGGTCGGGCGCCGACTACATCGAGGCGTGGAAGTACGTTCGGGCGATCTTCAAGGAGGAGCGCGCCACAAATGTCTCGTGGGTGTGGTGCCCGACCGCCGAGGGCTTCATGCGCGGCGACGCGCCCGCCTTCTATCCCGGCGACGACCAGGTCGACTGGACCTGCGTCGACGTCTACGCGGGCGAACGGTTCGAGCCCATCGGCGACCTGATGGCGCCGTTCCTGACCTGGGCCGCGCAGCGCCCCAAGCCCATCGTCATCGGCGAGTTCGGCGTGGCCAAGGCCTGGGGCTCGGCCGGCCGGGCCGCGTGGATCAAGGACGCGCGGCGGACCTTCAAGGCGAACCCGCAGATCAAGGCCATCGCCTATTTCGAGTCGGACCCCGAGGGCAACGGACCCACGAAACAGTTCCAGCTCACCGGCGACCCACCGGCGTTCAAGGCGTTCCACGCGATGGTGCGGGACCCGTACTTCAATCCGTGAGCGGCTGAAGAAACTCGAGCCGGTTGCCGTGGTCGTCCTGCGCATAGAACCGCCGGTGGCCCGGGAAGTGGGGATCCCACTGCACCGGGCGACCGGCGGTTTCCAGCGTCTCGGCCAGCGCGTCGAGATCGTCGACGAGAACACCCGGATGCGCCCGGGTCTGAGGCACGAACCCGGGCGCCGGGCTGACGTGCACCTCCCAGCCCCCACCCCGGAACCAGGCGCCGCCGCGGGCCTTGAGGACGGCCGGTTTCTCCAGCTCAGCCAGCCCGAGAACGCCACCGTAGAAGGCGCGCGCGGCCTCCTCACCCCCGATCGGGCAAAGCACCTGCACATGGTGAAGCCGTTCAAACGCGAATGCCATGCGCCCATTAAACCGTACGTACGTCTTGCTTGGTCGCGACCGAGTGTCAGGCGACCAGGATGTCCACGTCGTACTTCTGCACGTGGACATCCCGAGTCACCAACGTGAGTTCCTCGAGCCGAGCCTGCGCCACCAGCATGCGGTCGAAAGGATCACGGTGGTGCAACGGCAACCGCCCTGCCTCGATCCCGTGCTCCGCGGTGATGTCCGGGAACCGGAAGTCGCTGTTCCGAATCTGTTCCGGGAGATCAGGCGGCCCGAGCTTGCCCATCGCCTGCTTGATGGCGACCTCCCAGACGGTCGCCGAGCTGACGCATACGCCGGCTTCCCGATCGATACGATCCTTGATGTCGACGGCGAGGGTCGGATCATCGGACAGCTACCAGAGCACTATGTGGGTGTCCAGCAAGAGGGTCACGACGTCAGCCCGAAGTCGCCGGCAATGCTCTCGTTCACCTCGGGGGAATCCCAATTATCGGAAGCCACGAGGCGCCCGCGCAAAGAGCCGCGTCCCGACCGGACCGTGCCGGGCCGGATCGACTCCAAGGACTGGCGCGAGCCGGAGTCGTCGTCCAACTGCCAGAACTTCCAGCCGTTGCGGTTGTCATTGACACCGGGGTTGTAATAGCGGACCACGGCTCGGGCCGCGCCGGTCGGAGTCTTGAAGGACTGGCCCGCGAGCGGCCCATCGATGATCTCCACACGAGCCGGCTCGAAGTATCGAGCGCGAACTCGCCGCCCCTCGTAATCGGCGCGGATCGCAACGCCCTCACCCTGGGCCCGAGGTCGCTCCTCAGCCGCGAGGGCGCTGCTCTCGATCAAGCGGCGGATTATTGCGCTTTCTGACAAGTTGGCCATCCGAGCCGCGAACAGCACCGTGCGCTTGGTGTCCTCGTCAACCTCGATCGTTGGCATGCCATACCTCCGAGGCGAAGGTAACGCGTCTAAAGCAAGCAAAGCAAGCAAACGCAGCACTCAGAGCAGGCCGACCAACTTAACGCACCCGGGCTCGCTGGGTGGGGGCCTGGGCCAGCAGCCGCAAGGCGTACGGGGCGTCGTGGCGTAAGTAGCGGCCGGCCAGGCGGCGCGGCTCGGTGCCGAGGCGGTGAGCCCACTCCAGGCCGGTGCGCTGCATCCAGCGGGGCGCGCGCTCGATGTCGCCGGCCACGAAGTTCACCGCGGCGCCGCAGCCGATGAACCAGGTGTGCGGCAGGTCGGGGCGCAGCCGCGTGATGAAGCGCTCCTGCTTGGGGTAGCCGAGCCCGACGAACACCAGATCCGGGCGGGCGTCGACGACCTTCGCGCAGTGGTCCTCGTACGTCAGCGGGTCCTTGTCGAAGCCGAACGGCGGGCACGACGTGCCGGCCAGCCGCAGGCCGGGACATGCGGCCAGGAGCCGGTCGGCGGCCCGGGTCGCGCCGTCGGCGGTGGCGTCGTCCGTGGCCGGGCTGCCGCCCAGCACGAAGATCGAGCGGCCGTCGAGGCCCAGGCCGGCCGACAACGACCAGATCAGGCTGCTGCCCGCGACCCGCTCGGGCAGCGGCGCGCCGCTCAGTCTGCTCGCCCAGATCAGCGGCATCCCGTCGGCCACGATCAGGTCGGCGTCGTTCAGGTGGCGGCGGCACTCGTCGTCGCGTTGCGCCCGGCGCAGGATGTCGATGTTCGGGGTGACGATCCGGCCGCCGCGGCCGTGCGCGAGCGCGTCCCGCACGACGGCCACGACCTCGGCCTCGGTGATCCGATCGATGCCGGTTCCGTCCAGCTCGACCCGGTCGAAAGCCTCGACTGACACGCAACGCCTCCTTCGCGGTTGTTGCCTCGTTATACGAGCGAAACGAGCGAAGGTGGGCCAAAGTGGCACGTGTGCTATTTCTGGGTGGATTAGGACGAAGTGGGACAACCCTCGTCGAGCGCCTGCTAGGCGAACTGCCCGGAGTGTGCGCACTGGGTGAGGTCGTGCACCTCTGGCAGCGCGACATCCGCGACGACGAGCGGTGCGGCTGCGGGGCCCGGTTCTCGGCCTGCACGTTCTGGAAGCGGGTCGGCCAGCAGGCCTTCGGCGGCTGGCACAACGTCGACGTCGACCGGGTGCACGCGCTGCGCGACTCCGTCGAGCGCACCCGGCACATCCCCCGCCTGGCCACCGCCGTCGAGGCGCCCGACGAGGTGCACGAGTACGCGCATTTCTACGCCCGGATCTACAACGCGGCCGCCGAGGTCTCCGGAGCCCGGGTCGTCGTCGACTCGTCGAAGCACTCGGCGCTGGCCCATGTGCTCCGCTGGGCGCCCGAGATCGACCTGCGCGTGGTGCACGTCGTCCGGGACGCGCGCGGGGTCGCGTACTCGTGGACGAAAAAGGTCGCCCGCCCGGAAACGGACGGCGCCGAGGAGATGACCCGCTACTCCCCCGGACGCTCGGCCCTGTTGTGGAACGCTCACAACGCCGCCTTCGGACTCCTGGCCAAGCGAGGAGTGTCGATGCATCGGCTGCGCTACGAGGAGTTCCTCCAGGACCCTCGATCGCGGCTGTCGGCGATCGGCGACTTCGCGGGCCTGCGCCTGATGCCGGAGGACCTCGACTTCGTCCGGGACGGGTTCGCCGACCTGCGGGTCGGGCACAGCGCCGCCGGCAACCCGATGCGCTTCACCGTCGGGCGGCTGCCGCTGCGCCGCGACGACGCCTGGAAACGCTCGCTGCCCAGCAACCACCGGCGCCTGGTCGGCACGGTGTGCGCGCCGATGCTGCGCGCGTACGGATATCCGCTGTCTGTCTCGTCTGAGGAGAACCGATGAACTGGCCGTCCGTCGGGGTCGTCATCCCCACCCGCAACCGGCCCGAGCTGGTGCGCAAGGCGATCGGCTCGGTCCGCGACCAGCGCTATCCGGGCGAGGTCAAGGTGCTCGTCGTCTACGACCAGACCGAGCCCGACTACCTGCTCGCGTCGACCGAGGGCGTACAGGTGCTGGTGCTGACCAACTGGCGGACGTCGGGACTGGCCGGGGCGCGCAACACCGGGATTCTCGCGCTGGACACCGAGTTCGTGGCGTTCTGCGACGACGACGACGTGTGGCAGCCCGACAAGCTGCGGCGCCAGGTCGCGGCCGTGCTGGCCGAGCCCGAGGCCGAGTTCGCCACGTGTGCGATCGAGGTCGAGTACGAGGGGAAGTGCACACCCCGGCTAGCCGGGCGCAGCCGCGTGACGGTCGACGAGCTGGCCCGCTCCCGGATGGCGATGCTGCACTCGTCGTCGTTCCTGATCCGCCGGTCGGCGCTCGCCCCCGAGGCGATCGGGCTGGTCGCCGAGGACGCGCCGGGCAGCCAGAACGAGGACTGGGACCTGCTGCTGCGGGCCGCCCGCCGGGCGCCGATCGTGCATCTCGACGAGCCGCTCGTACGGGTTCTGTGGGGTCGCACCTCGCACTACGCCTACGAATACGCCACCAAGATCAGCTCACTGCGCTGGATGATGCAACGGCACCCGGAGATCAGCGGCTGCCGGCCCGGCGCGGCCCGCGTCTACGGGCAGCTGGCCTGCTGGTCGGCGGCCACCGGCAATCGCAGCCAGGCGTGGCAGTTCAGCAAGGAGGCCGTACGGGCGAACTGGAAGGAACCTCGCACGGCGATCGCTCTGGCCGCGATGACCGGCGCGGTGAAAGTTGAGAACGTTCTCTCCGCCTTGCACAAGCGCGGGCGAGGGATCTAGCACAGCTATAGACTCACCCTTTCGCTCATGCCCATACGCCAGGTAGTGTTCGGGCGTGTTCGATTTAGTGCGGTTCCCGGCGGTGGTCCACTGATGCTGGCTCAGCAGCGACAGGCAGCCATACTCGACCGGGTCCGGGCCGCCGGAGGCGTCCGGGTCAGCGAACTCGCCGCGGAATACGGCGTCTCCGACATGACCATCCGCCGCGACCTCGAGTCGCTGGCCGACCGCGGCCTGCTGGCGAAGGTACACGGTGGAGCGACCACGGTCAGCCCGGGTTCGGCCCACGAACCCGGCTTCGCGGCCAAGAGCGTGCGCCAGCGCACCGAGAAGGCGGCCATGGCCATGCGCGCCGCCGCGCTGGTCTCGCCGGGCGACGCGATCGCGCTCTCCGCCGGCACCACCACCGCCGGTCTGGCCCAGCGCCTGGTCGACGTGCCCTCGCTGACCGTGGTGACCAACTCGATCCCGGTCGCCGACATCTTCTACCGGGCCGGCCGTCCCGATCAGACCGTCGTGCTGACCGGCGGCACCCGTACGCCCTCGGACGCCCTCGTCGGCCCGGTGGCGGTGGCCGCGATCGGCACGCTCCACCTCGACATGCTGTTCCTCGGCGTGCACGGGATGAGCGAGCGGGCCGGTTACACGACGCCCAACCTGATGGAGGCCGACGTCAACCGGGCCCTGGTCGAGGCGGCCGAACGGCTGGTGGTGCTGGCCGACCACACCAAGTGGGGCACGGTGGGCATCTCCTCGATCGTCCCGCTCGAGCGGGCCGACGTGCTGATCACCGACGACGGGTTGGAGGAGTCCGCCCGCAACCTGCTGGCCGAGACGGTTCCCGACCTCGTGGTGGTGAGCGCGCAGTGACCTTCAAGAGCCGCACGGCGATCCGCCTCTCCGACGGTCGCGAGCTGATCTACTTCAACGAGGAGGCGGAGACCGACCGGGCCGGCTATCCGGACACCCGGCCGCTGCCGCCCCCGCCGCCGACCTCGCAGCTGCGGTACGACCCTCTGGTCGACGAGTGGGTGGCCGTCGCCGCGCACCGGCAGACCCGCACGTTCCTGCCGCCCAGCAACGCCTGCCCGCTGTGCCCGACCACGGCGACGTTCGCGAGCGAGATCCCGGCGCCCGACTACGACGTGGCCGTCTTCGAAAATCAGTTCCCGTCGTTCAGCGACCGCGTTTCGGCCAATGAGATCACCGAGGTGACCGGGATGGTTCCGGTGCGTCCCGGCATCGGGCGGTGCGAGGTCGTGTGCTTCACCAGCGACCACAACAGCTCGTTCGGGGCGCTGACCCCTTCCCGCGTACGCATGGTGGTCGACGCCCTGGCCGACCGGACCGCCGAGCTGTCCACCCTGGACGGCGTCGCGCAGGTCTTCCCGTTCGAGAACCGCGGCGTCGAGATCGGCGTGACCCTGCACCACCCGCACGGCCAGATCTACGCCTTCCCGACCGTGCCCGCGCGCACCCGTTCCATGCTGGCCGCCGCCGGGTCCTATCGGGACCGCACCGGCCGCGACCTCTACACCGACGTGCTGGCGGCCGAACGCGCCGACGGCGCCCGGGTGGTCGCGTCGAACGAGCACTGGACCGCGTACGTGCCGGCCGCCGCTCGCTGGCCGTTCGAGGTGCAGCTCGCCCCGCACCGCAAGGTGGCCGACATCCCGGCCCTGTCCGACGCCGAACGGGACGCGTTCGGGCCGCTCTACCTGGACCTGCTGCGCCGCTTCGACGGGCTGTTCGGCCGGCCGATGCCCTACATCTCGGCGTGGCACCAGGCGGTCGTCGGCGAGGGCCGCGACCTCGGCTATCTGCACCTGCAGCTGTTCAGCATCCGCCGGGCCCCCGACAAGCTGAAGTATCTGGCCGGCTCCGAGTCGGCGATGGGCTTCTTCGTCAACGACATCGTGCCCGAGAAGGCCGCCCAGCTGCTGCGCGAGATCCCGTGAGTCACCGCTCCGCCCTGGAACGCCTGCGTGCCCGGGCGGAGCTCGAGATCGCCACCCTCGACGCCGATCTGCACGCCCTGTTCGAGGCTTCCCGCGACGACAACGCCGACGACGAGCACGACCCCGAGGGCACCACCATCGCGTACGAACGGGCGCAGCTCACCGCCGTGCTGGCCGCCGCCCGCGCCCAGCTCGCGGCCGTCGACGAGGCCCTCGCCCGGCTGGACGCCGGCACCTACGGCATCTGCGAAACCTGCGGCCTGGCGATCGCCCCCGAACGCCTGGAGATCCGCCCCTTCGCCACGAAGTGCATCACCTGCGCCGCCCGCCGCTAGTAATGGCCGCGACAGGAGGCGATCTCCAGATCGCCGCCGCGCACCCGGTAGACCAGCCGATGTTCCTCGTTGATGCGACGAGAGCACCAACCGGACAGCGGCCCTCTGAGCAGCTCGGGTTTGCCGATTCCGGCTGCACCTTCCGGATCGCGCTGGATGTCGACAACCAATTTGCTGATGCGGCGCGCCATCCGCATGTCATGACTGAGCCAGGTGTCGTATTCGTGCCAGGCATTCGGCGTGAAGACGATGCGCAGGTTCACGCCGCTTCCCGGCTCCCGGGAGTCGTCGGGGAGTCCGGGTCGGCGAGCGTGTGCTCCTCCAGAAGCCCGGCATCGGCTTGGGCGATGCTCTCGAGCAGTCGTCGGGCATTCGCCGGCGAGCCCAGGACGTGAAGCGTTTCCTTCATCGCGTTCCACTCGTCCAGCGACACGAGGACCACGGCTTTCCCGCCGCCTCGGGGAATGACGCATTCCTCGGCATCGTCAATCACCGCGTCGACCACCGCGGCGAAGTTCTTGCGTACGTCAGAGATCGTGAGGACCTTCACGGCGCCTCCCATGTCGTACAACATTCCGTACCCCGCATCGTACTCGTGGGCGCCGATCGCCCAGGAGAAGCCGATCCTAGGGCCGCCAGACAGGGGAAACGGGAGTTGTCCACAGGCTGTGGACAGAGGGGCGGGGGGCCCGGGACAGGGCCCCCCGCAGGGAAGGGACGGCAGGCGCGCGGGGCGCGCCCACGCCGGTCGCGGTTCGAGGGAACCGGTCGGCGCCCGGGACAAGGCGGCCGGACCGGTGGGCGACCCCTCAGCGTCGCGACCGTCATCCGTTCTGCCATGAAGAACGAGGCACATAACCACTGGTTACGGATCCAAACATGCATCTCCCTGGATGCTCAGTCGGCCATCAGCATGGCCCGGTTGGTCTTCAGGAAAGACACGGCGGCGGCCGGAGCGGTCTCGGGGGAACCGGCGGCGAAGGGCGGTTGCGGGTCGTATTCGAGTGCCAGCTGCACGATCTGCGCGAACTCGGGGCCGGCCAGCCGGGCGGCCAGCGTGAACGCCAGGTCGAGCCCGGCGGAGACGCCCGCGGCGGTGGCGTACTTGCCGTCGATGACGACCCGGGACGACGTCGCGACGGCGCCCAGCGCGGCCAGGCGGTCCATCACGAGCCAGTGCGAGGTCGCGCGGCGGCCGTCGAGCAGGCCGGCCGCGGCCAGCAGCAGGGAGCCGTTGCAGACGCTGGTCGTCCAGGTCGACCGGGCGTCGGTGGCGCGCAGCCAGTCGAGCACAGCAGCGTCGGTGACGGGCGGGGCGTAGCCGCCGGGCACGAGCACCACGTCGGCGGGCGGGGCATCGGCCAGGGAGGAGTCGGCCATCAGGGCCAGCCTGCCCGTGTCGGCGCGGACCGGGCCCGGCGAAGCGGCCACGAACAGGACCGAGGCGCCGGGGATCCGGCTGAGGACCTCGTAGGGGCCGACCGCGTCGAGGGCGGTCATCCGGTCGTACAGGAGGATGTTGATCTGCATGGGAAGCTCCTCAGAAGCGGCGGCGGTATTCGGCCGGACCCACGCCCAGTGCCTGCAGGAAGGCCCGGCGCATGGTCTCGGGGTTGCCGTAACCGGCGGCGCGGGCCACCTCGGCCACACCGTCCGCGGTGTCCTCGAGCAGGCGCCGCGCGGTCTCCAGACGTACGCGATCGACGTAGCGGCCCGGCGAGGTGCCGGTCTCCGCGGCGAACGCGCGGGTGAACTGGCGCGGTGAGAGGTTGGCCTTCGCGGCCAGGGCGGGCACGGAAAGGTCGGCCCCGGGATGTTCGACGATCATGCGCTGCACCTCGCGCAGCGGTTCCCGGTGGGCCAGCTGGGCCGTCAGCGGGGCGCTGAACTGGGCCTGGCCGCCCGGTCGGCGCAGGAACATGACGAGGCCCCGGGCGATGGCCAGGGCGGTGTCACGCCCGTGGTCCTCCTCGACCAGGGCCAGCGCGAGGTCGATGCCCGCGGTCACCCCGGCCGACGTGTAGACGGCGTCATCCCGGACGAAGATCGGGTCGGGTTCGACCTCGATCTCGGGATGCCGCCGGGCCAGGGTCGCGCAGTACTGCCAGTGGGTGGTCGCCCGGCGGCCGTCGAGCAGACCGGCCGAGGCCAGCAGGAAAGCGCCGGTGCAGACCGACATGATCCGGCCGGTCGCCGGACCGTGCTCACGCAGCCACGACACCACGGCGGGCGGCGGCTCGCGGGTTCCGGCGCCGCCGGGCACGACCAGGGTGTCCGGCGCGACGTCGCCCAGCGCCCCATCGGGCACGATCGTGAGGCCGCTGGCCGTACGGATGGGCGCCCCCGACGGCGAGGCCGTGGTGACGCGATAGAGACCGGCCGCGGCGAAGACCTCGAGCGGGCCGGTGACGTCGAGGCTCTGCACGCCGTCGAAGAGCACGATCAGCACGTGATGCACTCGTCGATCGTCGCGGCGGGCAGGCTACGACGGCAACGCCGAATCTCCCACCTTTTACGCCAAAGGCCGCCGGCGCGGAAAGCACCGGCGGCCTGGGAAGGCGAGGATCAGGCGGCGAGCTTGCGCGCCAGGTTCTCGTCGAGCGCGTTCATGAACTCGTCGGTCGACAGCCACGGGGCGTCGCGCGAGATGAGCAGCGCGAGGTCCTTGGTCATCTGACCGCCCTCGACCGTCTCGATGCAGACCTTCTCGAGCGTCTCGGCGAACTCGGTCACCGCCGGGGTGCCGTCGAGGACGCCGCGGTGCTTGAGGCCGCCGGTCCAGGCGAAGATCGACGCGATCGGGTTGGTCGACGTCTTCTCGCCCTTTTGCCACTGGCGGTAGTGCCGGGTGACCGTGCCGTGCGCGGCCTCGGCCTCGACGGTCTTGCCGTCCGGCGTCATCAGCACCGAGGTCATCAGGCCGAGCGAGCCGAAGCCCTGGGCCACGGTGTCGGACTGCACGTCACCGTCGTAGTTCTTGCAGGCCCAGACGTAGCCGCCCTCCCACTTCATCGCGGCGGCGACCATGTCGTCGATCAGCCGGTGCTCGTAGGTGAGGCCGGCCGCCTTGAACTGCTCGGCGAACTCGCTCTCGAACACCTCGGCGAACAGATCCTTGAACCGGCCGTCGTACGCCTTGAGGATCGTGTTCTTCGTCGACAGGTAGACCGGGTAGTTGCGGGCCAGGCCGTACCGGAACGAGGCGCGGGCGAAATCGCGGATCGACTCGTCGTAGTTGTACATCGCCATCGCGACGCCGCCGCCCGGGTAGTCGGCGACGTGGAACTCCATCGGCGCCGAGCCGTCCTCGGGGGTGAACGTGACGGTCAGCTTGCCGGCGCTGGGCACCACGAAGTCGGTGGCCTTGTACTGGTCGCCGTGGGCGTGGCGGCCGATGATGATCGGCTTGGTCCAGCCCGGCACGAGCCGCGGCACGTTCTGCATGATGATCGGCTCGCGGAAGACGACGCCGCCGAGAATGTTGCGGATGGTGCCGTTGGGCGACCGCCACATCTTCTTGAGGCCGAACTCCTCGACGCGGGCCTCGTCCGGCGTGATCGTGGCGCACTTGACGCCGACGCCGTGCTGCTTGATGGCGTTGGCCGCGTCGATCGTCACCTGGTCGTCGGTCTCGTCGCGGTACTGAATCGACAGGTCGTAGTACTCGAGCGGGACGTCCAGGTAGGGCAGGATCAGCTGCTCCCGGATCTGCTTCCAGATGATCCGGGTCATCTCGTCGCCGTCGAGCTCCACGACCGGGTTGTTGACCTTGATTTTCGCCATGCGGCCGGCGCTCCTCTCCCGAAAACCGTGCTTAGCAGTACGAGCGTACTGCAGGACTCTTCGCGTTCGCCGGGCGACCCCGAGCCGGCCCCTGACCACCGGGCCCGGATCACCTCGCCGGATGCTCGGCGTGGACGGCGGGTCGGATCGCCGATTTCCAGTCTGGCCCCTTGTCGGCGCGCTGTGACCGAAACAGCCCCGCATCGAAGGATGTCGGCCCGCTCAGGGTTCCGGCAGCACTTATCCACAGCCCCACCACGCCCCGCTTGACAAGGGCTAGTGTCCTCACCAATCCCCAGGGCGGGTGGGGGCTTGGGATGGCCGTACAGCGCTTGAAAAGAGACAAATGCCGCTTACGCGTGACGTTGGGGCGATCACGGTTGTCGCTGTCGAAGACGCCGCCGGGCCGTTCTTTGCACCGCGCACCGAGGCGTTTCCGACCGCCACGCCCGAGCAGTGGGCGGCGGCCGACGCGCTCGATCCGGCCGCACGCACGCCCAACGGCGAGTGGCTGCTGAGATTCCGGAGCTATGCCGTACGGGTCGGGACCGGGCCGGTGATCCTGGTCGACGCGGGCATCGGGCCGGCCGGGTCGCTCGCCGCCGACTGGGCCCCGGTTCCCGGCCGCCTCCCCGACGCGCTGGCCGAGGCGGGCATCGCCCCGGGCGAGGTGTCGGCCATCGTGCTGACGCACCTGCACAACGACCATATGGGCTGGGCCGTGCCGCGCGACTCGCCGTTCACCGAGGCCCGCGTCGTGGTGCAGCAGGCCGACATCGACGCGTACGCCGCCAACCGCGACCACGCGGGCCAGTACGACCTGCTCGTCGAGCCGCTTCGCGCGGCCGGGCGACTGGAGTCGATCAACGGTGAGCGGGTGCTGGCGCCGGGCGTACGGGTGGTGCCGACGCCGGGGCACACTCCTGGGCACCAGTCGGTGTGGGTCGAGTCGGGTGGGGCCAGTCTGCTCGTCACCGGCGATCTGCTGGTCCACGCGATCCAGCTGCTGGAGCCGGAGCTGCCCTACGCCAGTGACATGGACCCGGAAGAGGCGCGCCGCAGCCGGCTGGCGGCTCTGCGGGAGGCGACGGAACGGCGGGCGACCGTGGCGGTCTCGCACCTGGGCCCGGCCTTCCACAGCGCGGCCGGCTGAGGCTCTTGCGATCTCATGAGCGTGAGCGGACCGGCGCGGGAGGCCCGGAACGGTCCTGGTGCTCTTGAGGGTGGCCACGTCGCGTACGAGAAAAAGGCCGGAACCAAGAGTCCCGGCCTTTCCTCGGTCAGCGAAGATCAGAGGTTGGCGACGTCCGCCTGCTTGGCCCGGACGGCCTCGGCGGCCTCCTTGAGACCGGCGATCTCGGTGTCGGTGAGCTTGTCCTCGACGACCTTCTTGATGCCCTCGGCGCCGATCTGGGCCTCGACGCCCAGGTAGACGCCGGAGATGCCGTACTCGCCGTCGACCCAGGCGCAGACCGGCAGGACGTCGCCGGAGTCCTCGACGACGGCCTTGGCCATGCGGGCGGCCGCGGCCGACGGGGCGTAGTAGGCCGAGCCGGTCTTGAGCAGCGCGACGACCTCGGCGCCACCGTTGCGGGTGCGGACGACGAGCTCCTCGATCTTGTCGGCCGGGAGCAGGTCGGACAGCGGCTTGCCGTCGACCGTGCAGCGCGACGGGACCGGGACCATGGTGTCGCCGTGCGAGCCCAGGGTGAGCGCCTTGACGCTCTTGACCGGCACGCCCAGCGTCTCGGCGATCGAGTTGGTGAAGCGGGCCGTGTCGAGCACACCGGCCTGGCCGAAGACCCGGTTCTTGGGGAACTGGGTGGCCAGCTGGGCCAGCGCGGTCATCTCGTCGACCGGGTTCGACACCACGATGACGACGGCGTTGGGCGCGTACTTGGCGATGTTCTCGGCCACCTGGCGCACGATCTTGGCGTTGACCTCGAGCAGGTCCATGCGGCTCATGCCGGGCTTGCGCGGCAGGCCGGCGGTCACGACGACGACGTCCGAGCCCTCGATGGCCTCGTAACCCTCGCCGTTGGGGCCGGTGGTCGCGCCGACAATCTTGGTCTCGAAGCCCTCGATCGGCCGAGACTGGTTCATGTCGAGCGCCAGGCCGGCGGGCTTGCCTTCGATGATGTCGGTGAGCACAACGGTTTCGAAGATGTCGTACTCGGCCAGACGCTGCGCGGTCGTCGAGCCGTAGAAACCGGCACCTACGACGGTTACCTTCTTGCCCATAGCTCTTCCACTCCCAGTCTCTGCCGACATTTTTTCGGACCGTATCAGTCGGTTAACGGCGTATTACCGGCCGGTCGCCTCAACGCGAGTTAAGCCACTGTCGCACCGTAGGCCGTGGCGAACCGCACCGCTTGACTCAGATCGATCGTCGCGCCGCTGATGTCGACGCCCCGCAGCTCCACGCCGTCGAGGTCGGAGCCGCGCAGATCCGCGCCCTTGAGGATCACGTCGGTGAGCCGGGCGTTGGACAGGTCGGCCCCGCGCAGGTCGGCCCGGGTCAGGTCGGCGCCCGCCAGGTCGGCCTCCCGCAACCGTAGTCCGCTCAGCCCGGCGCCGGTCAGGTTCTGCCCGCTCAGCGAGACGAAGCCCCAGTCACCGCCGGAGATTTTGATCGGCCGCAGCCCGCACTCGGCGAACTGCGAACCGGTCAGCTTGCAGTCGATCAGCTCGGCGTCGAAGAACGAGCAGCGTTGCAGCGTGGACTGCATGATCGCCACCCGTTCCAGCACGGCCGCGTTGAACCGGACGTTGCCGAACGTGCAGTTGGTGAAGACGCAGCCGGTCAGCCGCGCCTCCGACCAGTCGACGTCGTGGAACGCGCAGTCCTCGTACCGGACACCAGCAACCTCTTCCAGCGCCCAGTCGCGGCCGCGGAAGGTGGTGTCCTGCACGAGGTCGGACATCTTTTCAGCCGTGGTAGAAGTGCCGCGTGCCGGTCAGGTAGACGGTGACGCCGGCCTTGGTCGCGGCCTCGATGACCTGGTCGTCCCGGATCGAGCCGCCGGGCTGGACGACGGCCTTGACGCCGGCCGCGATCAGCACCTCGAGCCCGTCGGGGAACGGGAAGAACGCGTCGGACGCGGCCACGCTGCCCTTGGCCCGGTCGGAACCGGCCCGGTTGACCGCGAGGTGCGCCGCGTCGACCCGGTTGACCTGGCCCATGCCGACGCCGACGGTGGCGCCGCCCGAGGCCAGCAGGATCGCGTTGCTCTTCACGCTGCGGATGGCCCGCCAGGCGAAGGCCAGGTCGGCCAGGTCGTCGGCCGAGGCCGCCTCGCCGGTCGCCAGCGTCCAGTTGGCCGGGTTGTCGCCGTGGGCGTCGACCCGGTCGGCCGTCTGCACCAGCACGCCCCCGCCGACCTGCTTGATCTCGGCCGGGGCCGGGTCCCACGCGGGGGCGATGAGCACGCGCAGCTTCTTCTTGGCCCGGAAGATCTCGAGCGCGGCCTCCTCGTAGGCCGGGGCCACGATCACCTCGGTGAAGATGCCGTCGAGCTGCTTGGCCATCGCCTCGGTGACGACGCGGTTGGCCGCGATGACGCCGCCGAACGCCGAGACCGGGTCGCAGTCGTTGGCCTTGCGGTGCGCCTCGGCGATGTCGGCGCCGATCGCGATGCCGCACGGGTTGGCGTGCTTGATGATGGCCACGCAGGGCTCGCGGAAGTCGTTGGCGCTGCGCCAGGCGGCGTCCGCGTCGACGTAGTTGTTGAACGACAGCTCGCCGCCGTGCACCAGCTCGGCCTGGGCCAGCCCGGCCGGCGCGTTCGGGTCGACGTAGAGCGCGGCGTGCTGGTGCGGGTTCTCGCCGTAGCGCAGGGTGCTGTGCTTCTCGAGCGCGATGCCGGTGAACCCGGCGAACCCGGCCTCCTGGACCAGCGTGGTCGCCGTCCAGTTGGCCACGGCCACGTCGTACTCCGCGATGTCGGCGAAGGCCCGGGCCGCGAGCACCTTGCGCTGCCCGAGCGTGAAGCCGCCGTTCTGCAGAGCTTCCGAGATCAGCCCGTACGCCTCCACGGCCGTGACCACGGCGACCGAGGGGTGGTTCTTGGCGGCCGCGCGCACCATGGCCGGGCCGCCGATGTCGATCTGCTCGACGCACTCGTCGACGCTCGCGCCCGACGCCACCGTCTGCGTGAACGGGTAGAGGTTGCTGACGAGCAGGTCGAACGGCGCGATGCCGAGCTCGTCGAGCTGCGCGGCGTGGGTGTCGAGCCGCAGGTCGGCCAGCAGACCGACGTGCACGCGGGGGTGCAGCGTCTTGACCCGGCCGTCGAGGGTCTCGGGGAAGCCGGTGAGCTGCTCGACCCGGGTGACGGGGACACCGGCGGCCTCGACTGTGGAGGCGGTGGAGCCGGTGGAGACGATCTCGACACCGGCCGCGGCGAGCGCCTGGGCCAGCTCGACGAGGCCGGTCTTGTCGTACACGCTCAGCAGTGCCCGCTTGATCGGGCGGCGGCCCTCGTCGGAGGCGCTCATGGAATACGTACCTTCCTGTTCTCGATGGTCCAGCCCTCGCGCACCAGGCGGCCGACGAAGTCGACCAGCTGGGCCCGCTCGGCCACCTTGATCCGCTCGGTGAGCGTGTCCTCCGTGTCGTCGTCGAGCACGGGCACAGCGACCTGGGCGATGATCGGGCCGGTGTCGACGCCGGCGTCGACGAAGAAGAGGGTGGCCCCGGCCAGCTTGACGCCGTAGGCGAGCGCGTCGCGCGGCCCGTGGATGCCGGGGAACGCCGGGAGCAGCGCGTTGTGGGTGTTGATGTAGCGGTCGCCGAACGCGGCCAGAAAGTGCGGCCCGACCAGCTTGAGGAAGCCGGCCGAGACGACCAGGTCGGGTTTGAACTCGGCGACGTGGGCGGCGAGGGCGGCGTCCCAGTCGTCGCGCGTCTCGTAGGCCTTCACCGGGTCGACGAAGGTCGGCACACCCGCGGCGGCGGCACGGTCGAGACCGGCGATGCCGTCACGGTCGGCGCCGACGGCCACGACCTGCGCGCCGTAGGCGGGATCGGCGGAGGCGTCGAGCAGCGCCTGCAGGTTGCTGCCCGAACCGGAGACGAGGACGACCAGGCGGGCGGGCGCGGGGTCGGTCACCCGAGCACCCTATCGCCGGGAACCCGGTCGGCCGACATCGGGTGGGCCGCGGGGCAGGCGAAACCGCTGATCATCGGTTACGCTGCCGGTCCTTCAACATCTGATCGAAGACTCTCCGTACGCCGTAAAGGAAGAAATCCAGTGACTACACCACCGCCCCCTTACTACGGTCCGCCCGGCGGAGACCCGGCCGCCGTTCCTCCGCAGGGCAACCAGAACACGTTCGGCCTCGTCGGCATGATCGTCGGCATCATCTCGATCCCGCTCGGCTGCTGCGCCTGGATCGGCATGATCGTCGGCATCGTCGGCGGCGTCTTCAGCTGGCTCGGCCTGCAGAAGGCGAAGCAGGGTCTGGCCAGCAACGGCAGCCAGGCCAAGGCCGGCCTGATCTGCTCGGCCGTGGGCGTCGCCCTGGGCCTGGTCTTCCTGATCCTGGGGATCGTGGCGCAGAACTTCGACTGGCAGACCTGGATCGACCAGAACAGCACCAACTGATCCTGGAGGATCAGGCTTGTCGCGGGCCGGCGCTTCGGCGCCGGCCCGTCACGCTTTCCGGCCGGGGCGGAACAGCTTGGCGCCGGCCGCGCCGAGCGCCACCGAGACGCCGAGCACCACCGTCGCGACCAGGCCGACCGTCCACGGGTCGGGGCCGATGGTCGCCATCCGGCCGTCGCCGAGCGGCCCGCCGGAGAACTGCGCGAGAAGTCCCAGCACCACCCCCGCCACCGGCCCGGCGAGCACCCCGGCGCCCAGCACCAGGGGCCAGGCCGGGGCGCCGCCCGCTTCGCGCGCCTCGCGGCTCAGGCGGAGCAGGAGCAGCCAGCCGGCGGCCAAGCCGGCCAGCACGGGCAGGACCAGCAGCAGGGTGCCGGCCGCGCCCACCGGCCCGTTGGGCAGCCCGGCCAGCAACGGCACGGTGGGCAGCGGGCCGACGGTCACCTCGGTCAGCCGGATCACCGAGCCGGTGCCGAGGGCGAAGCCGGGGCCGAGCAGGTAGGCCGCGGCCCAGATCACCCCGTTCATCCCGTAGGCCAGGCTGACCAGGGTGATGCCGGCCTGACCGGCCACGCCGGTGCGGTACGCCGAGATCATGTCGCCCGCCTGCCCGCCGCCGATCGCCACCGAGAGCCCGGCGACACCGGCCCCGGCGGCCACCACGAACAGGGCCGCGATGACGCCCGTACGCAGGCCGTGGCGCAGCGACCGGGGCAGCCGCCCGGCCCACACGCTGAGCGCGTCGGTGCCGCGCAGCGCGCCGACGAGCGCCCCGGCCCCGCCGATCACGAAGAAGTTGAGGGCCGCGCGGCCCGCGGTGACCTCGGTGCCGCGGCCGTCGACCAGCAGCGCGCAGATCGAGCCGAGCAGCGAATAGGCCAGGGCGATCGCGAACGCCACGGACAGCGCCCGCCCGGTCGATCCGGAACGGCGGGCGCCGACGGCCCGGGTGACGTGCAGGCCGGCCCGGTTGAGCCGCCAGGCGATCAGCATGCTGAGCAGCAGCGGGGCCAGGCCGAGGGAGCCGATCGAGGTGCCGATGGGCACCCCGTGGCCGAGCAGCCAGCCGGCCAGTCCTGCGTGGGCGGCGCCGAGCAGGCCGCCGCTGCCCTCGAGGGTCCGGGCCAGGCCGATGACCGCGGCGACCGGAAGATAGGACAGCAGGGCGGCCCACAGCGTGGCGAAGGCGGCCGCCACGGGGAGCGGGGCCCGGCGCTGCGGGCGTTGCGGCGGGCGGCGCCGGCCGGGCAGCTTGACCGTCTCGCGGCCGCCCAGCACCTTTTCGTCGACCAGAACGGTGCGTTGTTCCCGGGCCGCGCCGGCGTCCATGGCCTCGGTCGGATAGCCGGCGTCCTGGGTCAGGTCGATGCCCTCGGTCGGGCGCTGGACGTCGACCGGCACGGTGTCGTGGGCGACCTTCGTCGCCTCGGCGACCGCGTACGGGTCGTCCGAGTCGTCGGGACGGTCGGGTGTGGTCGGCATCGCCGACTACTTTTCCACGCCGGAGGCCAGTGAGCGACGCAGATACAGCGGCGCGCCGCCATTCGGATCAACCGGACCCGGACGACGACGCGCCGAACGCATGGCGTGCAGCGTCAGCTCATGATCTCGCGCATGAGCCGGGCGGTCTCGCTCGGCGTCTTGCCGACCTTGACGCCCGCGGCCTCGAGGGCCTCCTTCTTGGCGTCCGCGGTGCCCGCGGAGCCCGAGATGATGGCGCCGGCGTGGCCCATGGTCTTGCCGGGCGGGGCGGTGAAGCCGGCGATGTAACCGACCACCGGCTTGGTGACGTTCGCCTTGATGAACTCGGCCGCCCGCTCCTCGGCGTCGCCGCCGATCTCACCGATCATGACGATGGCGTCGGTGTCCGGGTCGTCCTGGAACGCCTTCAGCGCGTCGATGTGGGTGGTGCCGATGACCGGGTCGCCACCGATGCCGACGGCCGTCGAGAAGCCGAAGTCACGCAGCTCGTACATGAGCTGGTAGGTCAGCGTGCCGCTCTTGCTGACCAGGCCGATGCGGCCACCCGGGGTGATGTCGGCCGGGATGATGCCGGCGTTGCTGGCGCCCGGCGAGGCGATGCCGGGGCAGTTCGGGCCGATGATCCGGGTCTTCTGACCACGGTCCAGGTTGTAGGCCCAGGCGGCCGCGCTGTCCTGCACGGGCACGCCCTCGGTGATCACCACGGCCAGCGGGATCTCGGCGTCGATCGCCTCGACGATCGCGGCCTTGGTGAACGCCGGCGGCACGAAGATGACCGACACGTCGGCGCCGGTCTCCTTCATGGCCTCGGCCACCGACGCGAAGACCGGAAGCTCGGTGCCGTCGAAGTCGACGGTCGTGCCGGCCTTGCGCGGGTTCACGCCGCCGACCACGTTGGTGCCCGCGGCCAGCATGCGCCGGGTGTGCTTCGAGCCTTCGGAGCCGGTCATGCCCTGGACGATGACCTTGGAGTCCTTGGTGAGCCAGATTGCCATGTCGTCACTTCCCCGCAGCCGCGAGCTCGGCGGCCCGCGCGGCCGCTCCATCCATCGTGTCTACTCGCTCGACCAGCGGGTTGTTCGC
Organism: Actinoplanes sp. NPDC021490; assembly: GCF_055562135.1. Lineage (NCBI taxonomy): Bacteria > Bacillati > Actinomycetota > Actinomycetes > Micromonosporales > Micromonosporaceae > Actinoplanes > Actinoplanes sp. NPDC021490. The sequence continues at coordinate 726,035 of NZ_JBVHFW010000001.1, read as the reverse complement.
GCCGTCGAGGATCGCCCGGCCGGCCTCGGCGTTGTTGCCGTCGAGACGCACCACGAGCGGCTTGGTGACCTGCTCGCCGCGCTCGCCGAGCAGGGCGAGGGCCTGGATGATGCCGTTGGCGACCTCGTCGCAGGCGGTGATGCCGCCGAAGACGTTGACGAAGACCGACTTCACGGCGGGGTCGCCGAGCACGATCTCGAGGCCGTTGGCCATAACCTGGGCGCTGGCGCCGCCGCCGATGTCGAGAAAGTTGGCCGGCTTGACGTTGCCGTGCTGCTCCCCCGCGTACGCCACCACGTCGAGGGTGGACATGACCAGGCCGGCGCCGTTGCCGATGATGCCGACCTCGCCGTCCAGCTTCACGTAGTTGAGGTTCTTGGCCTTGGCCGCCTGCTCCAGCGGGTCGACCGCGGACTGGTCGACCAGTGCCTCGTGGTCGGGGTGCCGGAACGACGCGTTCTCGTCCAGCGTGATCTTGGCGTCCAGCAGGAGCACCCGGCCGTCGCCCACCTTGGCCAGCGGGTTGACCTCGACCAGCGTCGCGTCCTCGGCCACGAAGGCCTGCCACAGCTTGACCGCGATGTCGACGATCTGGTCGGCGACCTCGGCCGGGTACTGCGCCGCGGCGACGATCTCGCGGGCCTTGGCCTCGTCCACGCCCTTGCTGGCGTCGATGGCGATCTTGGCGACCCGGTCCGGCTGCTCCTCGGCGACCGTCTCGATCTCCATGCCGCCGGCGACGCTGGCGATGCAGAGGAAGGTGCGGTTGGCCCGGTCGAGCAGGTAGGAGAAGTAGTACTCCTCCTTGATGTCGGCCGTCTCGGCCAGCATCACCTTGTGCACCGTGTGGCCCTTGATGTCCATGCCCAGGATGTCGGTGGCCCGAGCCTCGGCCTCGTCGGCGCCGTCGGCCAGCTTGACGCCGCCCGCCTTGCCCCGGCCGCCCACCTTGACCTGCGCCTTGACGACGACCTGGCCACCGAGCCGCTCGGCGATCTCCCGGGCCTCCTGCGGGGTCTCGGCGACGCCACCGCCCAGCACGGGCAGCCCGTGCCGTTCGAAGAGGTCGCGCCCCTGATACTCGAACAGGTCCACGTGTCTCCTTTCGCTCGCGACGCCAAGCGCCGGCAAGCCGCCCCATTGCGTCCCGACCTGTGTGCGCGGCGGCCTCTGAACGGCGTCGCCGGCGTGAAGAATGTCCGGCCCTGCGGGCCTTCATTCGCAGACTAGCGACCTGGGCACCCGTCCCGGAGGCGCGGGTGCGCGGTGTGCAAGACCGCACACCGGGTGCGGGTGGGACCGCTGGGTCGCGGGTCGTCTTGAGGGACGGCGAAAACTTCCTTGAATCGGTGCGTAACCCGGCCCTCAGGGCCTCGTTGAGTCAGGTGTCGGAGCGCTACGGCGGACCGGCACGAAGACGGCCGATGCCCTGTCGGTCGAGGGGTGGCGGCGGGGCATCGTGCATAGAGAGGCCGGACGTGTGAGGGGTGCGTCCGGCCTCTCCCCCTGCCTGCGGCTATCCTGCTCGGCGAGTAGGGAACGGCTGGTCAGGCCACCGGTGAACTCACATTGGCGCGCACCCATTCGATGATGGACGCGGTAGTGGCGCCGGGAGTGAAAATGCGGGAGACCCCGAGCCTTTCCAATTCGGCGATGTCGTCGGCCGGAATGATGCCTCCGCCGAATACCACGATGTCGGCCGCGTCACGTTCCGCCAAGAGCTCGATTACCCGGCGGAACAATGTCATGTGCGCGCCGGACAAGACGGACAAACCGATCGCGTCGGCGTCCTCCTGAATTGCCGTCTCGACAATCTGCTCGGGCGTCTGATGCAGGCCGGTGTAGACAACTTCCATGCCGGCGTCACGCAACGCCCTGGCCACTACTTTTGCCCCGCGGTCGTGCCCGTCCAGCCCCGGCTTCGCGACGACGACCCTGATCCGTGCCTGCATGCTGACCCTCCGTGCGCTGACCGCGTTGTCACCTGAACCAACGTTAACCTGCGCGCCGCCCCGGGGGTAGCAGTCGTGGCGAAGACGTGATCACCTGGGGTGACGGGAAATGTATTCTGCGTCACCTCACTATCTGTTTTTGACTCCATTACTCCGCGTACGCGAACAACTGCACGTGGAAAGCTGACCAATTCGGACATTCGCTGCACAATGCGGACTCGGAAGTGTCAGCGATTTGGCGCTTCGACTTGTGGCCCCACGGCCCTTTGGCTACCGTGGCTCCCGGCTGTCAACCAGTTAACGCTGATCTGACAGCTCGGATGGATGCGGTTCACCGGCCATTTCCGGCCCGCGGTCGCCGCCGATTGCCACTGACGGAGGGTTGTTCGTGCGCCAGCGCTTGTCGTCTGAGCCCGATCGCTATCGGGGTCGTCGCCGCGTACCCACCCCTCCCCGCAGCCGCTACGCCGTCGCCGTCACCGCGGCGTTCGCAGGCGCCGGTGTTGTCGCCATCGGAGCGGCGTCCAACTTCCCCGACCAGAAGAACGTCGACCCGCAGGCGCTTCAGGCCCACGGGGCCGTCCAGTCCGTCGACGACGCCATCGCCGACCGCGCCGACGAATCGGCCGCGTCCCGCAGCAACAACCGCGACTCGGCCGCCAAGAACAAGGTCAGCGCCGACGAGGCCGCGGCCGACGTCTGGCTGCTGCCGATGGACGACTACCACTTCACTTCGGCCTACGGGGTCCGCTGGGGCAAGCTGCACGCCGGCATCGACCTGGCCGGCCCCGAGGGCCTGCCCTACAAGGCGATCCACGCGGGCAAGGTCACCAAGGCCGGTTACTACGGCGGCTACGGCTACTCGATCACGATCGAGGACAACGACGGCAACGAGGTCATCTACGCCCACTCCCGCCGCCTGCTGGTCAAGGCGGGCGACGTGGTCAAGGCCGGTCAGGTGATCGGCCTGGTCGGCAACACGGGCGCCTCGTACGGCACCCACCTGCACCTCGAGATCCACGTCAACGGCACCCCGACCGACCCGATCCCGTTCCTGCGCGATCGCGGCGTCGACATCAAGCTTCAGGTCGAGTCGGTGTTCGCCGGCGTGGCCGCCGCTTCCTGAAATTGCTGATACCCGCCCACAGGCGGTCAAACCTCTCCGGGTGACACTGCCCCGGTTGCAACTTGGGTGAACCGGGCCGCACTCTTCTCACATACCGCTCAGGCAGGCCGACAGGCAGATGTCGGTGATCAGTTCTGCCTGGGAGGTCGTGCCGCGTGGCGCATCGAGACGAGACCCGTTCCGCCGGTCGTCACCGCCGGGGCCAGGTCCGCCGTCACCGCGCGCCGAGCGTCGTCTCCAGCGCCCTGTCCGGTGCCGTCTCTGGCGTCGTCTCCGGCGCTTTCTCCAGCGATCGGGGCCGGGCGGTGCTGCTGACCGCAACGCTGGGCAGCGCGCTCGCCTCGGGAGTGGCCGGGGGAACGGCCGCGGCCGCCGCCCACGAGCCGACCGTGCCTGTGGCCGGAGTGGCTCCCGTCGAGACGATCGCGGCGCCCGACCCGATCGTGGACGCCGGCCCCTGGAAGCCACCGGCCGAGGGCGAGGCGTCCGCCGCGCGCCGCAAGCTCAAGCCCCGCGTCGTCGTCGCCAAGGTCAAGGCGCCGGTCGGCTGGGTCAACCCGAACCCGTCGGGCCGGGTCACGTCGTGCTTCGGGCAGCGCTGGGGACGGCTGCACGCCGGGGTCGACATCGCCGGCCCGGACGGCTCGCCGATCCTGGCCGCGGGGGCGGGCGTCGTCGTGCGCGCCGGTGCGGCCCAGGGCTACGGCAACGCCGTGCTGATCGACCACGGCAACGGCTACCTCACCCACTACGGGCACATGTCGGCCATCGCCGTCCACGAGGGGCAACGGGTCGAGGCCGGCGAGCAGATCGGCGACGAGGGTTCGACCGGTCACTCCACCGGGCCGCACCTGCACTTCGAGGTGCACCTGGGCTTCTACAAGAACCCGATCGAGCCGGTGCGCTGGCTGCACGACCGCGGCGTCACCCTGGACGGTTGCGCGGTCGCCTAGATCTTCTCGATCGGGGCGTGCCGCAGGATCAGCCACATCACCTGGTCACCGAAGTCGATCTGGGCCCGCGCGCCGGGACCCTGGCCCTCGACGGTGACCACCCGGCCCAGGCCGTAGCGCTGATGGTTGACCCGGTCGCCCGCCGACACCTTGGGCGCCTGGCGCAGCTCGCTGGCCGTCGACAACTTGCTGGCGTCGATGCCGAGCCGGCTCGCCAGCTGCTGCGCTTTCGGGGTGCCGCCGGAGAAGCCGCCGCCGCGGAACCGGTCTCCCCCACCGCGACCGCCCACGCCGCCACCGGTGCCCGACCACGACGTGTACGACCCGGCGGTGCGCTCCCAGCGGACCAGCTCGGGCGGCAGCTCATCGGTGAAGCGCGACGGCGGGTTGTATTGCGGCTGCCCCCACGCGCCCCGGGTGACCGCGCGGGACAGATAGAGCCGCTGACGGGCGCGGGTGATCCCCACGTAGGCCAGGCGGCGCTCCTCCTCGAGCTCGTTGTTGTCGCCCAGGGCCCGGGTGTGCGGGAAGACGCCGTCCTCCAGGCCGGTGAGGAAGACGACCGGGAACTCCAGGCCCTTGGCCGTGTGCAGCGTCATCAGCGTGACCACACCCTGGTGGTCGGGGTCGTCGTCGGGCAGCTGGTCGGCGTCGGCCACCAGCGCGACCTGCTCGAGGAAGCCGGCCAGCGTGGCCACCGGGGCCTCTTCCTCCTCGTCGGCCTGGGCCTCGACGCGCTCGGTGTATTCGCGGGCGACGCTGACGAGCTCCTGCAGGTTTTCCACGCGGCCCTGATCCTGCGGGTCGAGGCTGTCCTCCAGTTCGGAGAGCAGACCCGAGCGCTGCAGCACGACCTCGAGCACCTCTTCGGGCGGGGCGGTGGCCGCCATCTCGCGCAGGTCGTCGAGCAGCTGCATGAAATCGGCGATGCTGTTGGCCGAGCGGGCGGCGATGCCGGGCGCGTCCTTGGCGTGACGCAGCGCCTGCCCGAACGAGATGCGGTCGCGCGAGGAGAGCGCCTCGACGCAGGCCTCGGCCCGGTCGCCGATGCCGCGCTTGGGGGTATTGAGCACCCGGCGGATGCTGACCGTGTCGTCGTCGTTGACCACGGCGCGCAGATAGGCCAGCGCGTCGCGGACCTCTTTACGCTCGTAGAACCGGACGCCGCCGACCACCTTGTAGGGCAGGCCGACGCGGATGAACACCTCTTCGAAGACACGCGACTGCGCGTTGGTGCGATAGAAGACAGCCACGTCACCGGGGCGCACACCCTCGCGGTCGCCGAGGCGGTCGATCTCGCGGGCCACCCAGTCGGCCTCGGCGTGCTCGGTGTCGGCGACGTAGCCCACGATCTGCTCGCCGGCGCCCTGATCGCTCCAGAGCCGCTTGGGCTTGCGCGAGGTGTTGCGGTCGATCACCGCGTTGGCCGCCGACAGGATCGTCTGGGTCGAGCGGTAGTTCTGCTCGAGCAGGATCGTGCGGGCGTCGGGATAGTCGCGCTCGAACTCGAGGATGTTGCGGATGGTGGCGCCGCGGAACGCGTAGATCGACTGGTCGGCGTCGCCCACCACGCACAACTCGGCCGGAGGCACCTCGCCCTCGCGGCCGCCGACCAACTCCTTGACCAGCATGTACTGCGCGTGGTTGGTGTCCTGGTATTCGTCGACCATCACGTGGCGGAACCGGCGACGATAGGCCTCGGCGACGTGGGGATGCGACTGGAACAGGTGGACCGTGGACATGATGATGTCGTCGAAGTCGAGCGCGTGCGCCTCCCGGAGGCGGCGCTGATACAACTCGTACGCCTCGGCGACCGCCCGTTCCTGCGGGCCCTTGGCCTTTTCCTTGAACTCCTCGGGCTCGACGAGCTCGTTCTTCAGGTTCGACACCTGGGCCGCCAGGCCGCGCGCCGAATACCGCTTGGGGTCCAGATCGAGCTCGCGGATCACCAGCGTCATGAGGCGGCGCGAGTCGTCGGCGTCGTAGATCGAGAACGTGCTCTTGAGGCCGGCGTGCTCGTGCTCGGCCCGCAGGATGCGCACGCAGGCCGAGTGGAACGTCGACACCCACATCAGCCGGGCCCGCGGGCCGACGAGCTGGGCCACCCGCTCCTTCATCTCGCCGGCGGCCTTGTTGGTGAACGTGATTGCGATGATCTGGCCGGGGTGGACGTCGCGCTCGGCGAGCAGATAGGCGATGCGATGCGTGAGCACACGGGTCTTGCCGGAACCGGCGCCGGCCACGATGAGCAGCGGCGAACCGGCGTGGGTCACGGCGTCACGCTGAGGCCCGTTGAGCCCCGTGAGCAGGGACTCCGGGTCGAGCCCGCGCTTGGGCCGGGGCTCGGCGGGAGGGCGCGTGGCGGGCATGGCGAACAGGGCGCCGTCGGGGGTCTCAGAAGAAGGTCGCATCGCGGGGGCAAGTCTATGCCGACCCCCCGACAAGAATTCCGCCCGTTGTTGCTCCCCGGCGGTAGCGCTCACGAGGATCGATACACCAGGCTGTCGTTGTTGAACTCCGACCCCGTACCGGGAGACCGAACACCATGGACCGTCCCCGTTCCCGCGGCTGGGCCGCGCTGCGTCACCTCGCGGCGCCCGCCCTCGCGCTCGCCGTCGTCGCGGCCCTTCCTCTGGCCCGTTCCACCAGCACCCCGGCGGCCGCCGCGCCGCCCGAGTTCCAGCCCGTCAGCGTCAGCTACGGGCTGCCGTCGGGTGCGGCCGTCAAGGGCCAGTTCCTCAGCTACAACGACTTCCACGGCGCGATCGACCCGCCCGGCGGCAGCGGCGCGGTGGTCAACGCGGCCGGCACGTCGACGCCCGCCGGCGGTGTCGAATACCTGGCCACATATCTGAAGAAGCTGCGGGCCGAGGCCAAGACCGAGGGCCGGTCCACGGTCACGGTCGGCGCGGGCGACCTGATCGGCGCGACCCCGCTGGTCAGCGCCGCGTTCCACGACGAGCCGACGATCGAGCTCATGAACCAGATCGGCCTGCAGGTCAGCTCGGTCGGCAACCACGAGTTCGACGAGGGCGTCGACGAGCTGATCCGTATGCAGCGCGGCGGGTGCCACCCGGTCGACGGCTGCCAGGACGGCGACGGCTTCGGCGGCGCCAAGTTCACCTATCTCGCGGCGAACACGATCGACAAGCGGACCCAGCTGCCGATCCTGCCGCCCATCGACATCAAGCTGATCAACGGCGTACCGGTCGGCTTCGTCGGCCTGACGCTCGAGGGCACGGCCGGCATCGTCAACCCGGCCGGCATCAAGAACGTGCGCTTCGCCGACGAGGTCCAGACGGCCAACAAGTGGGGCAGCCTGCTCAAGCTGTTCGGCGTGAAGGCCCAGGTGCTACTCGTGCACGAGGGTGGCTCGCAGGCCACGGCCACGCCGACCCCCGGCGTCTCCGACTGCAACGGCTTCAGCGGTCCGATCGTGCCGATCGTGGCCGGGCTCAACCCCGAGTTCGGGCTGGTCGTCTCCGGTCACACGCACCGGTTCTACTCGTGCAAGCTGCCCAACAAGAGCGGCACGTCGGTGGTCACCAGCGCGGGCACCAACGGCCAGCTGATCACCGACATCGACTGGTCGGTCGACCGGCGTACGGGACGCTTCGCCGAGATCACCGCGAAGAACGTCATCGTCGAGAACGGCGTCTCCGACGGCAAGGGCGGCTGGCTGAAGGACGCGAACGGGGTCTACCTCAAGAACCCGGCCACGGTCGACGCGGACGCCAAGAAGATCGCCGACAAATACCGTACGGCGGTCGCGCCGATCGCCAACCGGGTCGTGGGCCGCATCACGGCCGACATCACGCGCACCGCGACACCGGCCGGCGAGAGCCCGCTCGGCGACGTGATCGCCGACGCGCAGCTGGCCCGCACCACCGGCAGCGGCGCCCAGATCGCGCTGATGAACCCGGGCGGCATCCGGGCCGACTTCGACGCCGAGGCGTCCACCGGCGGCGAGGTCAACGGCGAGGTCACGTACGGCGAGGCGTTCACGGTGCAGCCGTTCAACAACCTGGTGGTCACCCAGACCTTCACCGGCGCGCAGCTCAAGGAGGTGCTGGAGCAGCAGTTCGCCGGCTACAACGGCCAGTCGACGACCAAGATCCTACAGGTGTCGAACGGCTTCACCTACACGTGGAGCGCCTCGGCCCCGCTCGGCTCCAAGATCTCCGCGCTGGCGCTGAACGGGACACCGATCGATCCGGCCGCCTCGTACCAGGTGACGACGAACGACTTCCTGGCCAACGGCGGCGACGGCTTCTCGGCGCTGACCGCCGGAACGGGCCGGACCACCGCGCCCGGCTTCGACGTCGACGCGCTGGTGGCGTACCTCGGGGCGGGCGCGCCGGTCGCTCCCGGCCCGGCCAACCGCATCAGCACTGTCAGTTGATTCTCCTCGTCCCACGGATCGGGCGGTTTCCTTGCGAAGCCGCTCGTGGCGGGGGCATACTCAGCCACGTGATCCAGCAGACGCGATTTTTCTATGGCACCGGATGTCCGGCTGCCGTAGCTAGCGTCTGAACGACAGACCTACATCGAGCCCCGGGCCTCACCGCCCGGGGCTTGATGCTGCCCGGGCCGGGTCGACCGGGGCGCAAGCACCCGAGGAGCACGACATGACCGCCGACGTGATGGACCAGAACACCGGCGCGGGCGAGCCGCTGGCCGCCGACGAGATCCGCGCCATGCGCGAGCGGATCGACGAGATCGACCAGGCCATCATCGACCTGTGGCTGGAACGGGCCCGCTTGTCCCAGACGGTCGGCAAGACCCGCATGGCCAGCGGCGGCACCCGCCTGGTGCTGTCCCGCGAGCGCGAGATCGTCGAGCGCTTCCGCCAGGCCCTGGGCGCCGACGGAGCCCAGGTCGCCCTGATGATCCTGCGCGCCGGCCGCGGGCCCCTCTAGGCGAAAAGCTCCTCGGGAAACGGCACACCAAGAATCTCGAACTCCTGCCGAAGCAGCTCGCGAAAGCGCTGCTCGCCGGGGTTGACGCGGGTGTGCCCGCCGATGCGGTCATAGACGGCGCGGATCAGCTCGCGGTCACCGTTGCGCTGGTGACAGATAGCCAGAATCCGCGCCGGCCCGTCGGCGTGCTCGTTCAAATACTGCCGGGTAGCGACGTGCTGCTGTTGCGCCGCCTCGAGCAGCAGGTTGAGGACTGTCCGGCTGTCGATGCGACGCGCGTCGTCCTCGAGCATCCGCAGAACCATCGCCTGTCCGGCTTCGCTCGATCGGAAGACGTGCAACGCGGCTCGGTACGCCATGTACAGGTGTCGGCTCTCGTTGTCTTCACGCGACGACAGCAGTACTTCGAGCAGGACCTGGAGGTTCGAGCCCATGGCGGCCGCATCGTTGATCACTCCGACAGGTCGGTCGATGGACCGCCAGAACGGTGCCGCGCTGTGCGCGAGTACGAGGGTCATGCGATCGTCACCACGGAACGACGCCTCGCGGAGCCATTCGCCACCCCGGTTTGCCGCGGGCAGGACAAGATCCCGAAAGAGGTGGTGTTCACCCCAAGGCTCGGAGTCCGGTTCCACCGCCGGCCACGGCATGGAATGCCGCAAGCTCACCTCCGAACCGTCCTCGATCGTGATGGTCCCTTGGTAGCTCTCGGGATCGCGGGTCATCCGCACCGCCGACCAGAGGCTTTCCCAAGCATCGTCCGACAACCGGCTCTGCCACAGACGAGCCTGCGCCCGCCAATCGACCCCCAGGGAATCAACCTCGACGGGGCCGAGCATCACCAGCAGCACAACGAGATTGGCGCTGAAGGCAGCCTCCCGCTGGGATGCCGACCGCCGAACCGGCTGATAGGCCGCCAGCGACCAGGTAGGCGGCGGGAAGGCCGCTGCTCGAAGCAGATCACGTAGCAGCGCATCGCACTCGGCCCGCAGTTCGCCGGGTAACCGTCCGAGCATCGTTCGGCAGAAGTCGACAATCGGCCCGCGCCTGGTAAGTACCGCGAAGGACAACCAGGCATACAAGTGCCCGGCGTCGACCGCACTCGGATACGGCCGTTTTGCCTGGTGGGTCCGCTCCTCGGCCAGGTCGGTCAGCGTATCGACCACGAGCCGGGCGACGAGGAATTCGCCGAAGGTCGCGTGCAGGAATTCGAAGCTTCGCTCCGGCTGGTCGACACCTTCGCGTGCGCGGGATTCGTGGAGGAAAAAGAAGCGGCCCACCAGGAGCTGCGCCGCATTCAGGGGACGGTCACGATCGGGGCGGTCCACCCGGTCGTCTCGCAATAGCTCGCGCAGATCGCTGTCCAGTTCGTGATCGGTGACGACCTGCGCGTTGCGGACGAACAGAGCGATCGCCACGAACTCCAATCGGCGGATCTCGCGCGTGATGGCGGCGTCGTCGATCGGGGCCGCCGGCTCGCGCTTGACCAATTCCCGGCGAGCAAAGTCGGCGAACAAGCGCTCGTAGAGGTCGGCGCGTTCCAGATCGTCACGACCTTCGCGCAGCGCGTTCTCCCAGGCGTCGTAGATGGCGAGCATCAGCAGCAGCAAGGGCTGCTCGGCCAGTTCCCGGTAGCGCAGCGCCACCTCGGCCGACAGCGGCACCAGCGATCTGGTACTCAGTCCCGCTGCGTTGGCGTCCTCCCAGGCAGCCAGCCACGTGCCGATCTGCTTGTCGTCGAAAGGATCCAGCCGCAGCACCACACTGCCGTCCGGCACACGCGCGCGGTCGGCCACGACGATCCGTGAAGTGACCAGCACGGCAACCGGCCGGCCGCGGTCGCCCTCGCGGCGCTGGAAGTCGCGAACAAGTTCCAGATAGTCGGCCCGATTGGCGCCCGAAGCCTGCAACAGTTCGTCGAACCCGTCCAGCAGCACCACCGGCAGCGCACCCCCGGCCGATCGGACCAGTTCCGGCCACGACACACGCTCGCCGATCGTGTCGTGGACAGCCGTCTCGATCTGGTCCTGGATCGGGGCGTCCGCGGCGACCGAGCGCAGCTCCACCCGAACCGCAAAGAACTCCTCCGGCGGCAGGGTCGCGGCCAGCACACGCGTCAGCATCGACTTGCCCGAGCCCGGCTGACCCAGCACGACCAGCGGTGCGACGGGCGCGTCCGGGCCGGTCAGATAACCGGCCAGGAACGACTGGATCTCCGGGACATCTCCCGCCTCCTCCCACCAGGACTCGGCCGCGACGGGCGATCCCGGCTCGGCTCGACGGGCCCGGGCCCGCGGGTTGACGTAGAGATCGGCGGTGGTCGGCAAAGTCACCCCGTCGGGGAGATCACCGGCGTCGACGATCGGGCGGCCGAGTTCCCGCCGATACTGATCGGCCAGATCGGCCCGGCAGGTCTCGGCGGCACCCGTCAGGCCGGCCAGCATCGTCCGGATGTCGGCGAGACCAGTAGCCAGACCCGAGGCAAGGCCGGCCACGATCTCGCCGCCCACCCGCTCGGTCGTCGCCCGGCCGGCCGCCGCATCGGTCATCGCGGCCCAGATCGCGAATTCGGGCACGTCCGCCGCCAAGGCCCGATAGCCGATCTCGTACTGCCGAATCGCCGCTCCCACCACTTCGGACTTTTCCGGAATATTCGGCAGTTCGACCGACAGCCCCTCCAGGAACCGAACCGACGCCTCAGCCAGCGCCGAGTAGTAGGTCTCAAGCTCCTCGCGCAACGCCTCGGGAGGAACGGCGGCCGACGGCATCGGCACGGTCGCCTTGGCCAGGACCTCGGCGACGCCACCAACTGTGGATTCCGATGTGGAGCCGGCACCGAGCGCGGCCTGTTCCCCGAGCGTGATGTCGCCGGAAAGGTCCCAGGATTCGAAGAATGCGCTGACCACCAGCACGGTATGGGCGGCCGTCAGCCGTTCCGTGCGGTCGAACCGGCTCAAGCCGGCGCGGCTCTCCCGCGCCTTGCGGACGGCCGACTGTCCCCATTCGACGATCTCGTTGCGAGCCGCCAGCAGGTCGACCGAGCTGAGGGTGGCCAGAGCCGCCGCGCTCGCGGGAATTCCGGCCAGGCGTCCCACGTACGAGAGGAACTGGCTCTCCCCCGCCCCGAGAAAATGGACGGCGTCTGCGTAAGTGAGACCCCGGCGGGAAGACGGTCGCAGCATCCAGCGAGTCTGACAGGTCAGAAGCGGCGCATCACGTTGCGGACCTCGGCGAAATGGCAGGCGCTCGGGTGGGGTGAGCGCTGGCGGATCTCCAGCAGCGGCTCGTGTTCGGCGCAGCCGGGCTGGGCCTTCCAGCAGCGTGTGCGGAAGCGGCAGCCGGACGGTGGATCGGCCGGTGAGGGCACGTCGCCCTCGAGCATGATGTGGTCGCGGCGGCCGCGCAGGCGGGGGTCGGGGACCGGGACGGCCGAGAGCAGCGCCTGCGTGTACGGGTGGGTCGGCTGGTCGTAGATCGCCAGGTGGTCGCCGGTCTCGACGATCTTTCCGAGGTACATGACGGCGACCCGGTCGGAGATGTGCCGCACCACCGACAGGTCGTGCGCGATGAAGATGTAGGACAGGCCGAGCTGCCGCTGCAGGCCCTCGAGCAGGTTGATCACCTGGGCCTGGATCGACACGTCGAGGGCCGACACCGGCTCGTCGCAGACGATGATCTCGGGGCGCAGGGCCAGGGCCCGGGCGATGCCGATGCGCTGGCGCTGGCCCCCGGAGAACTGGTGGGGGTAGCGGTTGAGGTGGTCGGGATTGAGCCCGACCAGGTCGAGCAGTTCCTGGACGGCTCGTTCCTTGCCGGTGTGCGGCACCGCGTCGGGGTGGATGTCGTACGGCTCGCCGATGATGTCGCCGACGGTCATCCGCGGGTTGAGCGACGTGTACGGATCCTGCATCACCATCTGGATGTTGCGGCGGGCCCGTCGCAGGCCGCCGCCGCCGAGCCGGGTCAGGTCTTCGCCGCGCACCCGGATCTCGCCGCTGGTCGGCTTCTCCAGCCCGACCAGCAGTTTGGCCAGCGTCGACTTGCCGCAGCCGGACTCGCCGACGACGCCGAGGGTTTCGCCGCGGCGCAGCTGCAGGTCGATCCCGTCGACCGCCCGGACCGCGCCCGCCTTCCTGCGCCCGGTGTGGAAATGCTTGACCAGCCCCCGGGTCTCGAGCACGACATCAGACACCGAGGACCTCCCGTACGAAGTGACAGCTGGCGACTCGCTGCGGCGCGATCTGATAGGCCGGCGGCGGTTCCAGGCGGCAGATCTCCCTCGCGTACGCGCATCGGGGGTGGAAGGCGCAGCCCTGCGGGATGTCCGTGAGCGCCGGCGGCAGTCCCCGGATCACGTTGAGCGCGCGCCCCTTGTGGTCGAGTCGCGGGATCGATTCGAGCAGGGCCTTGGTGTACGCGTGGGCCGGCCGGGCGTAGATGTCGTAGACCGGCGCCTCCTCGACGACCTTCCCGGCGTACATGACCGCGATCCGGTCGGCGACGTCGGCGACCACGCCCATGTCGTGCGTGATCAGCATCAGGCCCATGTTGCGCTGACGCTGGAGCTCGGCCAGCAGGTTCATGATCTGGGCCTGCACGGTGACGTCCAGGGCCGTGGTGGGCTCGTCGGCGATCAGCACCTCGGGGTCGAGGGCGAGCGCCATCGCGATCATGACGCGCTGCCGCATGCCGCCGGAGAACTGGTGCGGGTAGTCGTTGACGCGGCGCTTGGCGTCGGGAATGCGTACCTGGTCGAGCAGGTCGACGGCGCGCCGCTTGGCCTCGCCGCGGGACGTGCCGCGGTGCACCCGGAACAGCTCGGCCAGCTGGAATCCGACCGTGTAGACCGGGTTCAGCGCGCTCAGGGCGTCCTGGAAGATCATCGCGATGCGGTTGGCGCGCACCTTGCGGCGTTCGCTCTCGGGCAGCCGCAGCAGGTCGACGCCGCGGTAGAGCACCCGGCCGCCGGTCACGTACGCGGGCGGGGTGTCCAAAATGCCCATGATCGCCAGAGCGGTGACCGATTTGCCGCAGCCGGACTCGCCCAGCACGGCGAGCGTCTCCCCCGGGTGCAGCCGCAGGTCGACGCCGTTGACCGCGCGGGCGACGCCGTCCCGGGTGCGGAACTCGACGTGCAGGTCCCGCACGTCGAGCAGCGGCGCGTTGGGGTCGACGCCCGCGACGGCGCCCATCTGTGCCGTGATGTCGGTCATCGGCGCCTCACCGCAGTTTCGGGTCGAAGGCGTCGCGGATGGCGTCGCCGAGCAGGATGAAGGCGAGCACGGTGGCCGCCAGGAACACCGACGGCCACACCAGCGGGGCCGCCGCCGTACGGGCGTAGGGACCGTTCTCGGCGATCGCGATGCCCCAGCTCACCGCGTCGGCCTTGAGGCCCACGCCGAGGTAGGACAGGGTGGCCTCGCCGGCGATGTTGATGCCGAGCAGGACGGTCAGCACGACGATGAACGGGCTGATCGAGTTGGGCAGGATGTGCCGGAACATCAGCCGTCCGGGGCCGGCGCCGAGCATCCGGGCCGCGGCCACGTAGTCCTGGTTCTTCGCGGTCAGCACGGCCGAGCGCATCACCCGGGCGGCTGTGGTCCAGCCGAGCACCCCGAGCGTGATCGTCACCGCGAGCACACCGTTGCTCTCCGGATCCGACGACAGCCGCTTGGCCAGCACGATCGCGCCGAGCAGGAACGGAATGCCGAGCATCACGTCGATGAAGCGGGACAGCAGGGCGTCGAGCCAGCCCCCGAAGTAGCCGGCCGTGAGCCCGACGGACAGGCCGATCACGCCGGCGATCAGGGTGGCGCAGACCGCGACGAGAACGGAGTCGCGGGCGCCGTACACGGTCTTGGCGTAGACGTCGCAGCCCTGGAAGTCGAAGCCGAAGACCGCGCCGCCGCTCGCCCCGGCGTTCTTGCGCGCGAGCAGGCAGTCGCGCGGGTCGGCCGAGGTGAACAGCGAGGGCCAGATCGCCATCGTCAGCACGACGACGACCAGCACCGCGGCGATCCAGAAGACCTTGTTCGTACGCAGGTCGAGCCAGGCGTCACCGGTCAGGCTGCGCGGGCCGGTGGTGGCCCGGCGCGGACGGTCGGGTGACGGCCCCGGCGCTTCGGCCGTGGTCACGGCGTTGGGGTCACTCATAGCGGATCCTGGGGTCGAGGGCGGCGTACAGCAGATCCACGATCAGGTTGAGCACCAGGAAGACGATCACGAGGACGCTCACGAAGCCGACGACGAGCGGGCCGTCCTCCGTACGGATGGCCCGGAAGAGGTTGAAGCCGACGCCGGGAATGTTGAACACGCCCTCGGTCACGATCGCGCCCGACATCAGAACGCCGATGTCCACGCCGATCAGGGTGATCACCGGGATCAGCGAGTTGCGCAGAACGTGCACGCCGATCACCCGCCGGGGCGCGAGGCCCTTGGCCCGGGCCGTCCGCACGTAGTCGGCGCGCAGGTTCTCGGCCACCGACGTCCGGGTCACGCGCAGCTCGGTCGCGACGACCAGGCTGCCCAGCACGATCGCCGGCAGCAGCAACTCGTAGAGGTTGGCGTCGCGTCCGGCGGTCGCCGGGAACCAGCCGAGCTGGATGCCGAAGACGAGCTGAGCCAGCGGGGCCAGCACGACGATCGGCATGGCCAGCACGATCAGGGTCAGCACCAGGGCGACCGTGTCGAACGCGCCGCCGCGCCGGATGCCGGAGAGCACCCCGGCCCCGACGGCGACCACGGCCGCGATGACGATCGAGAGCAGCGCCAGCCGGGCCGTGACCGGCCAGGCCTGAGCCAGGATGTCGCCGATCGAACGGCCGGTCAATGACACGCCGAAGTCGCCGGTGAGCAGGCCCTTCATGTAGTGCCAGTACTGCTGGAAGAAGCCGTCGTCGAGGTGGTAGCGGGCGTTGAGCGACGCCCGCTGGGTGTCGGTGAGGGGACGGTCACCGACCAGCGCCTGGTAGGGGTCGTCGACGTACGCGAACATCAGCGCGTGGACGACGAACGTCGCCCCGAAGAAGGTGAGGACCATCTGGAGCAGGCGCCGCACGATATAGCGGAACATGTGGTGAAGCCTTTTGGGCGAAGGGCACGAGGACGAACACGAAGCGGTGGCGCCACGGTTTCATCTTCACCGTGGCGCCACCACTGTTCGAGCGGTCAGAATCAGCCGGCGATGTCGACCGAGTAGATGTCGACCTTCTGGAACAGGTCCATCGTCACGTCGGTGACCCGCTCGGACCAGCCGAAGACGTTCTGGCCGAACCGCAGCGGCAGCACGGGCATGTCCCGTACGAGCTGGTTCTCCGCCTCGTTCCAGAGGATCTCGGCCTGCTTGGTGCTGGTGGCGGCCGAGCCCTGGCGCACCAGGCTGTCGAACGTGCTGTTCTTGTAGCCGTAGTAGTTCGACGAGCCGTCGCTCGTGTAGAGCGGGCCGAGGTAGCTCTCCATCAGCGGGTAGTCCATCGTCCAGCCCAGACGGATCAGGCCGACGTCCTCCCCGGCCTTGACCCGGTCGAGGATGTCCTTGAGCTTGGGGAACCCGGCGCCGGTGCAGTTGATGGCCAGCGACGCCTTGATCTGGTTGCACATGGCGTCGACCCAGGCCTTGTGCCCGCCGTCCGTGTTGTAGGCGATCTTGATGTCCCGGGGGCCGTTGGCCGCGGTGTAGAGCTGCTTGGCCTTGGTCGGGTTGTATTCGCACCACTGGCCGCAGCTGTTGGACCGGGCGCCGTCGATGGCCGGCGAGACGAACGAGCTGGCCGGCTTCTCCGAGCCGAGGAAGACCTGGTCGGTCATCTCCTCGCGGTTGATCGCCATGGAGAGGGCCCGGCGGACGTCCGCGTTCTTGTACTTGTCGAGATACATCGGGAAGCCGACGAACGAGAACGCCGAGCTGTCCGTACGGCCGAGGCGTTCGCCGAGGTCACCGGAGGCGGAGGCCAGGTTCTCGATCGGGATCTTCGTCTCGATGTCGAGGTTGCCGGCGGTCAGGTCGGCGTACTGGGCGCCGAGCTCCTGATAGATCTTCCAGGTGATGCCGTTGACCTTGGGGATCGTGCCCTTGAAGTCGGCGACCTTCTCGACGGTGATCTTCTCGTCGTGCTGCCAGGTGCCCTTCATCCGGAACGGGCCGTTGCCGATCGGGGCCTCGCCGAACTCCTTGTTGAGCACCCCGTCGCCGGAGAACGCGGCCTTGGGCAGCGGGTAGAAGGCGTCGTAGCCCATCACGGACTGCCAGCCCGCGAACGGCTCGGTCAGCGTCACCGTGAAGGTCAGGTTGTTGACCTTCTTGAGCCCGCGCAGCTTGGTGGCCTTGGGCTCGGACGCCTTCTCGGGCCCGTCGTCGTCGGGGTCCTTGGCCTGCATGTCGGCGTAACCGTCGATGCGGCTGTAGAAGTACGAGGCGACCTGCGCGTTGGGCCCGTAGGCGCCGTAGTTCCAGGCGTCGAGGTAGTTGTCGGCGATGACCGGTTCGCCGTTGCTGAAGGTGAACCCCGGCTTGAGCCGTACGGTCCAGACGCGGTTCGTCTTGTCATGCGTGATCGACTGGGCGGCGACCAGGAACGGCTTGTTGGTCGGATCGAACCGCACGAGCGGGTAGAACAGCGACGCGAGCACCTGCGAACCGTTCGACTCGACCGAGTTGGACGGGATCAGGCTCGAGGGCTCGGTGATGCCGATGCTGATGCTGTTGGGCAGAACTTCGGTGTCTTCCGAGCTACTGCCGCTGCAACCGGCCGCCAGCAGGATGATGGCGGTCGCTGTGGCTGCCACCGTCCACGGGCTTTTCCCAGGCATGTGGGGGGTGCCTCCTTCAGGCGCGCTCACGGGGGTCGTGTGAGACGCCAGCAACTGTGACACAGAGCCAGCGACAGCCAAGCCCCCGTTATCAAGCCGATATTAGCGAGCCCTCCCGTACGGGCCTTTTCCTCGGCTTGATTTAAGCCCCTGAGCTGCGACGATGCCGGTGGGTGCACGCGCGGCGACCCACCGCAGCGCTCGGATTCCGGCCGTTCAGACGAGCCGTCGATCAGCCGCCCATCGTGACAATTCGTAACGGTTGCTCATTTGGAGCTTCCGCAGGACGTTCGAGACATGCGTCTCGACCGTCTTGATCGAGATGAACAGCTCCTTGGCGATTTCCTTGTACGCGTAGCCGCGCGCGAGCAGGCGCAGCACCTCGCGTTCGCGGTTGGTGAGCTGGTCGAGCTCGGGGTCGGCGACCGGCACGTCGGGACGCGAGGCGAACGCGTCGAGCACGAAGCCCGCCAGTCGCGGGCTGAACACCGCATCGCCGTCGGCTACCCGGCGGATCGCCGCGGCCAGTTCCTCGGGCGAGATCGTCTTGGTCACGTAACCCCGGGCGCCCGCCCGGATCAGGCCGATCACGTCTTCGGCGGCGTCGGAGACCGACAGCGCGAGGAACTTGACGTGCGGGTGGCTGCGGCGCATGGCGTCGAGCACCGCGCGGCCGCCGCCGTCGGGCATGTGCACGTCGAGCAGGACCACGTCGGGCTCGATCGAAGCGATCTTGCTGACCGCCTCGGCCACGGAACTCGCCTCGCCCACCACCTCGACGTGCGCGCCGAGTTCGGCGCGGACGCCGGCCCGGAACATCGCGTGGTCGTCGACCAGGAAGACGGTGAGCCGCCGGTCGGTCTCGGTGCCCTGAGCCTCGGTCATCGTGCTGCCTCCTTAGCGGCCGACACGCTCTCCCGGGACGCGGGGAGGGTCAGCCGGACTTCTGTGCCGTCGCCCGGGGCGCTGCGGATCACCGCTTTGCCTCCGTGACGCTGCATACGCCCGATGATGGAGCCTCGCACGCCGTGCCGCGACTCCTGTACCCCGCCCATGTCGAAGCCGCCGCCACGGTCGCGGACGAAGACGCTGAGTTCGCTTTCCTCGACTTCGGCGTAGAGCGACACGGTTGACACCCCGGCGTGGCGGGCCGCGTTGACCAGCGCCTCGCGGGCGGCGGCGACCAGGGCCGCGACCCGGTCGTCGCATTCGGTGTCGCCCACCACCACCGTCTCGACGCTGATCGCGTACGTGTCCTCGACCTCGGCCGCCGCCTGTTCGAGGGCGGCCGCGAAGCGCTCGGTCGGGGACGCCGACGGCTTGTAGAGCCAGTTGCGCAGGCTGCGCTCCTGACCCCGGGCCAGCCGCTGCACCTCTTTGATGTCGGCCGAGTTGCGCTGAATGAGGGCCAGCGTGTGCAGCACCTGATCGTGGATCATGGCGGCCAGCTCGGCCCGTTCCTGCTCGCGGATGCGGCCCTCGCGCTCGGCGCGCAACTGGTTGAACATGCGCCACAGCAGCGGCGCGGCCACCACGCCGACCCCCAGCAGGCCGACCAGCGCAAAGATCACGCCGTTGACCACGGCGGTCAGGCTGCCGGCCGGGGCGTAGACGGCGACCACGCCGATGACGCCGGTGGCGACCAGCACGCCGCCGCCGATGAAGCGGAACAGGAAGAAGCGGCGGTCGCTCTCGGCCACCACGGCGGCCAGCCACGGCTGCTGGGGAACCGCGCCGCCCAGGTGCCGGCGGGTCGGGTCGGACTGGTGCCAGATGATGCCGGCGCCGACCGCGACGACCGCGATGAGCCATCCGGCCGTGCCGGCGACGCTGTCGTCGAAGACCAGTGCCTGCAGCAGCACGACACCGAGGCCGATGGCGCCGAACGGCAGCAGCATGGCCAGGTCGCGGCGCTGCGGCGGGTCGGCCGTGACCACCTGCTGCGGGAGCACGGCCCAGAACGCGGCGTACAGCAGGAGGCCGAGGCCGTTGAAGCCGAGCAGCACCACCAGCGCGATGCGCACGACCAGCACGGGAACGCCCAGGTGCTGAGCCAGGCCCGACGCGACACCCGCGATGATGCGGTGGTCGCGCGGCCGGTACAGCCGGCGTGACGGCGGGTTGACGGCGGTGGTGATGGCTCCTCCTATGTCGTGTCCTCCGATCGTCACACGTTCGGGCGGCCCGGACCACGGGGAACATCCCCCGGTATCCGGGTGTCAGGATCTCAGGGTGGTCTCAGGGTCGCCGCCCGAAGCGACTCGGGTGTCCACGAGGCGAGGATCGGTGTCATGAACGACGAAGCTGCCGAATCGCGGGGCCCGTCCCGTCCGACACCGGACGTGCCGGCGTCCGCCGCCGACGCACCCACCCCGCCGGTGACTTCAGCGCCGGCCACCGAGGAGCCCCCGACCGCCGACCTGCGGACCGAGGCCGTCCCCGACGACGTGAAGCCCGAGCCCGGCCCAGCAACCGAGCCCGGCCCGGCAACTGAGCCTGGTCCGGCAACTGAGCCTGGTCCCGGCACTGAGCCCGGCCCCGGCAATCCGCCGCCATGGTTCCCGCCGGCCGGTGGTCCCGGCGCGGGTCCCTCCTTCTCGCGTGACTCCTTCTCCCGCGACAAGCTGGTGCGCCCCCGCCAGGGCCGCTACATCGCGGGTGTCTGCAGCGCCCTGGCCCGGGCCACGAACACCGACCCGGTGCTGTGGCGCGTGCTGCTTGCCGTGCTGGGCGTGCTCAGCGGGGTCGGCGTGCTGCTCTATCTGATCGGCTGGCTGGTCATGCCCGGCGAGGGCGACGCCGCCTCACCGATCGAGTCGCTGCTCGGCAAGGGCCGCTCGGCCATGTCGCCCGCCTCGGTCGTCCTGCTCGGCGGCGCGGCCGTCCTCACGTTCGCCTTCATCGTCCAGGACGGGATGCGGGCGAGTCTGCTGGCCTGCGCGGTCATCGTGGGCGCGATCCTGCTGATCAAGCGCAGCGGCCCCGGTCAGCCGTCCGCCACGTTTCCGCCCACGCAGTTCGCGGCCACGCCACCGCCTCCTCCGCCGCCGCCCGGGCCGTTCGAGCCGACCGCGTTCGACAAGACAGCCGAGTTCGGGGCGGTTCCTCCCGCGGCCGGTCCGGCGCCCACGACCGCACCGCCCACGGAGCCGGTAGCACCGCCGCCCCCGCCCTATACGCCGCCCACCGGCGGTTACCGGCCGCCGTTCGCGCCGCACGGCCCGTACGTCCGGCCCACGCCGGTCACCTATCCGCCCGCTCCCCCGGCGCCGGCCGCCGGGCCGCGCCCGCCCAAGCCGCCGAAGCGTCCGCGTGAGCGCTCCAAGCTGGGCCGGCTCACCTTCTTCGCCGCGCTCATGGTGATCGGCGTGATCGCCGCGATCGACACGGCCGGTGCGAGCATCGCCGTCTCGGTGTATTTCGCCGCCGCCCTGATCACCGTCGCGCTCGGCCTGGTCGTGGGCGCCTGGCTGGGTCGGGCCCGTGGGCTGATCGCGCTGGGCATCCTGCTCTCGATCGGCCTGCTGATCTCGACCGGCACCGAGCGCTGGGGCGGCGAGGTCGGCAACAGCGTCTACCGCCCGGCCACCCTGGCCGGAGTGGCCGACCGCTACGACTTCACCGCGGGCAGCGCCACGCTCGACCTCCGCCAGGTGACCTTCACCGGCGAGCAGAACGTGATGGTGACCATGAAGTTCGGGCAGATCCGCGTGCTGCTGCCCGAGAACGTCGACACCACCGCGCTGCTGCAGGTCCAGAACGGCCGGGCCGTGATCTTCGACAAGAAGTTCGAGGACGGCCAGATCGACGGCCAGACCCTGACCGACCTCGGGCCGGACGGCGCCGGCGGTGGCACCCTGAAACTGGACCTGCAGATGGACACGGGCAACGTGGAGGTCATCCGATGAAGCCGCACCGCATGGACGGCGTCTCCCTCAGCTTCGGCGTCGTGTTCCTGCTGGTCGCCGTCTGGTGGGCGGTGTCCCGGGTGATGACCCTGCACCTGCCCGCGGTGGGCTGGCTGGTGGCCGGCGGCCTGATCGTGTTCGGCGTGATCGGGCTGCTGGGCGCTCTGCGCTCGGCCCGCACCCCGGCCGACCCGGCGCCCGCCCCGGTGGCCGCCGAGCGCCCGGCCGAGCCGGAACTGCCCGGCGACCTGACGGCCGAGGTGCACGCCTCGATCGTCCGGGAGCTGATGGACGACACGGTGGACCGGATCACCAAGGAGCATCCGAACCTGGCATCGGAGCAGCCCCGCCGAGATTGAGGCGGGCGGCGCAATAAACTCGTCGTCATGACTCCGTTCCCCGCCGTGTCCCATGCACCGATCGTCGGAGTCGGCGCTACGGCCGCCCGCGCCCTCACCGCCGAGTTCGCCCGCCACAACGCGGCCACCACCGCGATCGTGGCGGGCGCCGACCACTCCTCGCCCGTGGTGGCGAGCGCGGTCGAGGCCCTGCTCCCCGGCGACCGGCTCACCCTGGTCGCCGGCGAGCGCAGCACCGCCGACCTGCTGCGCGACCACATCGACGGGCTGGGCAGCTGGATCGCCGACCGGGTGCACGTGGTCGAGACGCTCGACGAGGCCGGCCAGGCCGACGTGCTGATCGTCGGCGAGCCGGTCACCGGCACCGCCTCCGACGTACGTGACCTGCTCGACCGGCTGGGCAAGCACCTGGCCGACGGCGGCGTGGTCACGCTGGCCGTCCCGGCCACCCCGGGCCGCACGGGCGGGGCCGCGGCCGAGATGTTCCGGCAGAGCGCGCTGTTCGGTGTCGGCTCCGACCTGGTCGTCCGCAACCAGCCGCCGCTGCGCGTGCACAAGCTGCGGTTCACCCAGGCCGACCCGGCGGTCGCGGCCACGATCGCCCCGGCCTACCGCCCGTCCAGCGTCCCGGTCACCCGGGGCATGCACATCGACTCCAACGGCGTGGCCGCCGCGGGCATCGCCCTGGGCCTGGCCGCCGCGGCCCGCATCGCCCGGCCCAAGTCGAAGCTCTGGCTGCTGCCGGCGCTGGCCGCCGCCCCGGTCGCGGCGTTCTTCCGCGACCCCGAGCGTGAGCTGCCGGACGACCCGGCGGCGGTCGTCGCCGCGGCCGACGGGCGGGTGCTGTCCGTCGAACGGATGACCGACGACCGCTTCGGCCCCGGCGAGTTCCTGCGCATCGCGGTGTTCCTGTCGGTTCTCGACGTGCACGTCAACCGTGTGCCGGTGGCCGGGCGGGTGTCCGACTACTTCGTCGAGGACGGCGGCTACGCGAACGCCATGACCGCCGCGGCCGAGCACAACGTGGCGGCGTACACGGTGCTCGACACCGAGCACGGCACCGTGGTGGTGGCCCAGCGGACCGGCCTGATCGCCCGGCGCATCGTGCAGCGCACCCCGGTCGGCACCCTGGTCGCCCGGGGCGAGCGGATGGGCCTGATCCGCTTCGGCTCGCGCACCGACGTCTACCTGCCCGCCGACCGGGCCGAGGCCCTGGTCAGCATCAACGACAAGGTCGTCGGCGGCGCCTCCGTGATCGCCCGCTGGATCTAGTAGGTGCTAGGGGCCGCGGTGTAGCGCGACCCCAGTCGGATTTCGCCCGTCGATGACTTGGGCGCCGGAAACGGCTAGCGAAGCGAAGTCGTTTCCGGTGTCCAAGTCATCGGCCTCCAGGGGCGAAATCCCGGAGTGGCGGAGCCGCGACCAGCAAGCTCAGACGCGCTTGGCCCGCACCCACATGATCGGGCCACTGACCAGGTAGGCCGCGACCATCATGACGAAGGTCAGACGGGCGTCGACCAGGGCGCCGACCACCGGCAGCAGCCAGAACCAGGCCGGCAGCCTGAGAAGGCGGGCAAGTTTCGCGTACGGGAAGCTGGAAACCATCGCGAAGGCCAGCAACGCCACCCCGCCCAGGATGACCACGCCCGGCAGCGGCAGGTCGATCAGCACGGTGAGGGCGAGCACGGCCGCGACCAGGGTCGTCGGGACGCCGCTGAAGAACTTGCCGTCCTTGGGTGAGACGTTGAAGCGGGCCAGCCGGATGGCGGCGCAAGCGGCCACCAGCATGCAGGCCACCGCGGCGGCCGGGGTCGGCACCGAGTGGGCCAGCGAGGCGTAGACCACGACCGGCGCGGCCAGGCCGAACGAGCACATGTCGGCCAGCGAGTCCATCTGCGCGCCGAACGGGCTCGAGACGCCCAGCTTGCGGGCCAGCGCGCCGTCGAGGCCGTCGAAGGCCACGCAGGCGACCAGGAAGGCGGCGGCCAGGCGGACCTCGCCGTGCATGGCGAAGAGGATGGCCATCATGCCCAGGCCCAGGCTGGCCAGGGTGCATCCCTGCACGATGGCGAAGCGGAGGCGGCGGGCCGCGGTCTGCTCGCCGGGGAGAAGCGAGGTGCTCTCGGCGGCCGGCTCGACCGGGGCCGGGATGGCCAGGTGCGGAGCTACCGGCGCGGAGGGCCGGCCGGGGTCGGTGCCGGTGTAGATCACCTCGGCCCGCGTGGCGGTGGCGGCGCGGCCGGCATTGCGACCACCCACCCGCACCAGGGCCTGTCGCGCGATGGTTCCGCTGCGACGCAACCGTCCTGCCCAACGACGACCGGCGGGACGGGGGCTATCCGTCGTACGACGCCGGCGCCAAGGGGTTCTCGGCACGTGCTTCCTCCATGGGGTAGGTGGGCCACCGTCTGTCGCGGTGGGTCGTGGCCCGGTAGCCCGCCGCACATGCGGAGCCGGGAAAATTGCGGCTTACACCTTCGCATACCCGAACGATGTTGGCGAGCTGTCAATTCCGTCGGCTCACCCCGCGGGACAGGTCACCCGTTCACCTCTCCCCGGCCCGATATTAACGCGCCCGTTCCGCTTCGACCCGGTCTACGGCCCCGGCGGCCAACTCCGTGAGGCCGAGCCGCCTCGTCTCGGCCGGGGTGAACCAGCGCGCCTCGGCGGTGGATCCGCCCGCTTCCTCGGTCACCACAGGTTCTGTCGGCACATCGACGCCGACCCTGAACAGGACCCGGACGACGTGCCAGTCGATGGGTACCCCTTCGGGGCCGAGAGCTGCGGGATCATGGCGATGCGAGATCCCCAGCAGGCCGGTCACCCGGCCCTGTTGCGAGGTCTCCTCGATCAGTTCGCGGGCCAGCGCGGCCTCGGGCGTCTCGCCGTGGTCGGTGCCGCCGCCGGGCAGGTGCCAGCGGCCGGCGCCGGGGTAACCCTCGGCGATCCGGGTGAGAAGAATCCGCCCGTTCGGGTCGGTTGCAACAGCGTACGCCCCGAAACGTTGCACTCGTGAAGGACGCGCAAGTTTCTCATCTTCGTCCGCTTTATCGGACTCGACGGCGGGGCCGCCCAGCATCTCGGCGGTGAAAGGCATCAGCGGGAGTTCGGCGATTTGCGCCGGGGTCACCCATTCGACCGACTCGGTGGTGCCGGTCACCTCCGGTCGCAGCGATCCGCCGGCCACTTCGACGTCGTAGACGATCCGGTCGGTGTGCTCGAGGTCGCCGCCGCGCAGCCGGAACACGTCCGCGGTGACGGCGTGCAGCCCGGAGATGCGTACAGACAGACCGGTCTCCTCACCGAACTCGCGCACCACCGCGGCATCCGGGTGCTCCCCCTGCTCGACGCCGCCGCCGGGCAGGGTCCAGAGGCCGGGGAAGTTGCTGAGGGACGAGTTCCGGGCGAGCAGCACCCGCCCGGATTCGTCGCGGCATATCCCGTACGCCCCGACCCTTCTGATCTTCACTCGCCCTAGATTAGACCCGCTTTGCGAAGAGCCTCGGCCGTCACCTCGGTCAGCTCGTCCTCCGGCAGGTCGGCGACCTGCTTGACCGGCACCCAGCAGGCCTCGGAGGTGGAGCCGCCGACGTCCTTGACCGCGACCTCGGTCGGCCGGTCCACGATCACCCGGTAGAAGGCGCGGACGCCGTGCCAGTCGATCGGATAGCCCTCGGGACCGAGCGAGGCCGCGTCGCGGTGGCTGGCCACGCCCAGCAGCTCGACGAGCCGGCCCTCCTGACCCGTCTCCTCGACCAGCTCGCGGATCAGGGCCGTGCCGGGCTGCTCGCCGTAGTCGGTGCCGCCGCCGGGCAGGTGCCAGCGGCCCTCTCCGGGATAACCCGGAGCGATCCGGGTCAGCAGGAGGCTGGCGTCGTGCGGGTCGGTGGCGATGGCGTACGCGGCGAAGCGCTGGGCCCGATGCAACCCGTCGGGCCCGGGATAGGCGTAGAACGACGGGAAGGTGGGCGCCGGCTCGGGGCGCAGGTCGGCCGAGGCGCCGCCCAGGCCGAGCGCGTCCGCGGTGAACTGCCGGAGCTTGAGGCGCCCGGCCTCTTCGAGGGTGTGCCAGCGGGCCAGGTCGGTGGGGTGGCCGACGCGGTCGACGATGGTGCCCCCTCGCAGGGAGACCTCGTAGATGAGGCGGTCGGTGTGGATGGTGACGCCACGGTGCGGCAGCGAGCGCATGTCGGCCAGCACGTCGCGCAGCCCGGTGACGGCGACCGAGAGCCCGGTCTCGGCGGCCGTCTCGCGGACGACGGTGTGATTGGGGTCTTCGCCGTGATCCACGGCGCCGCCGGGCAGCGACCAGACGCCCGGCGTGCCGGACTTGCTGGAGGCGCGGACGAGCAGCACGCGGCCGTCGTCGTCGGTGGCGACGGCGTAGGCGGCGATCCGGCGGAGCGGTTCGAGTGCGGGGGTCACGGGCGGCATTCTGCCCGGAATATGTTAACTCCAGAAAACGTCTGTCGGATTCCTGACAGGTGGTTTGCGCTGCGTAATCGCTGATCAGAGCACCATTAGGCACATTGGGCCCACGATCCACTACGCTGCGTAAGGACTATTTCAGGGTCCGTATCGGGGTGCTCACCGAGGTTGCCGGGGCCTTCCCGAGGTCACCATGGGGACATGACACAGCTTCCCGACGGCGGCCTTCAGACCCCGTACAAGCAACTCCGCCGGCCCCTCGACGACCGCCTCGCGGCGGGTGTCTGCAGTGGTGTCGGGCGCTACTTCGGCGTCGACCCGGTGCTCGTGCGGGTGGCCTTCGTGCTGCTCGCCGTGATCACCGCGGGCGCGGCGCTGCTGGCCTACCCGATCATGTGGTTCCTGATGCCCGAGGAGCCCGCCCCGGGCATCTGAGACCACTGACTCCCGCTTAAACGGCGCCCGGGGCTCGCTCGGGACGCCTACTCCCACTCGATGGTGCCCGGAGGCTTGCTCGTGACGTCGAGGACGACGCGATTGACCTCACGCACCTCGTTGGTGATGCGGGTCGAGATCTTCGCGATCACGTCGTAGGGCAGGCGCGACCAGTCGGCGGTCATCGCGTCCTCGCTGGAGACCGGCCGCAGCACGACCGGGTGACCGTACGTCCGGCCGTCGCCCTGCACGCCCACGCTGCGCACGTCGGCCAGCAGCACCACCGGGAACTGCCAGACGTCACGGTCGAGGCCGGCGGCCGTCAGTTCCTCGCGGGCGATCAGGTCGGCCGCGCGCAGCAGGTCGAGGCGCTCCCGGTCGACCGCGCCGATGATGCGGATGGCCAGGCCGGGGCCGGGGAACGGGTGCCGGTGGACCATCTCGTCGGGCAGGCCCAGCTCGGCGCCGAGGGCGCGAACCTCGTCCTTGAACAGGGTGCGCAGCGGCTCGATCAGCGCGAACTGCAGGTCGTCGGGCAGGCCGCCCACGTTGTGGTGCGACTTGATGTTGGCCGTGCCGGTGCCGCCGCCGGACTCGACGACGTCGGGATAGAGGGTGCCCTGCACCAGGAACTCGATGTGCCGCTCGGCGTCGAGCTCGCGGGCCGCGGCCTCGAACGTACGGATGAACTCACGCCCGATGATCTTGCGCTTCTGCTCGGGGTCGGTGACCCCGGCCAGGTGACCCAGGAAGACGTCGGCCGCGTCGACCACCTTGAGCCGGATGCCGGTGGCGGCCACGTAGTCCTTCTCGACCTGCTCGGCCTCGCCCGCCCGCAGCAGGCCGTGGTCGACGAAGACGCAGGTCAGCTGGTCGCCGATGGCCTTGTGCACGAGCGCGGCGGCGACCGCCGAGTCGACCCCGCCGGAGAGCCCGCAGATGACCTGCTTGTCGCCGACCTGCTCGCGGATCGCGGCCACCTGGTCGTCGATGATGTTGCCCGGGGTCCAGGTCGGCTCGATGCCGGCGATGTCGTAGAGGAAGCGCTTGAGCATTTCCTGGCCCTGCTCGGTGTGCGCCACCTCGGGGTGGAACTGCACGCCGGCCCGGCGGGCGGTGAGATCTTCGAACGCGGCCACGGGCGCGCCCGGCGTCGAAGCGGTGACCGCGAAGCCCTGCGGCGCCACGGCCACGCTGTCGCCGTGGCTCATCCAGACCGGCAGGTCGTCGGGCAGCTCGCGCAGCAGGGTGCCGCCCTGCGCGGTCAGGTGGGTGCGGCCGTACTCACGGGCGCCGGTGTGCGCGACCGTGCCGCCGAGCGCCTGGGCCATCGCCTGGAAGCCGTAACAGATGCCGAAGACCGGCACCTCGTTGTCGAACAGCTTCGCGTCGAGGCCGGGGGCGCCGGGCTCGTAGACGCTGGACGGGCCGCCGGACAGGATGATCGCGGCCGGATTCTTGGCCAGCATGTCGGCCACCGGCATCGAGTGCGGGACGATCTCGGAATAGACCCGCGCCTCACGGACACGGCGGGCGATCAGCTGGGCGTACTGGGCGCCGAAGTCGACGACGAGAACCGGGCGGGGAGTACTCACCCGCCGAGTTTACCGTTGGCGACCCGCACGTTTCCGGCCCGGTCGACCGCCCGGACCACTACGGTGCGTGCCCGGGCGGGCACGGCGAACCGGCGCGACGCGGCCGTGGAACGCGCGGTGACCTTGCCGTTCACCACCAGCTCGAGACGAGCCAGGCCGGACGGGTCGGTGGCCCGCGCGATCACCGTACGACCCGACTTGACGAGCCGCAGGACGGGCGCGGTGTTGTCGGCCCGCACGGCGCGGCGCACCACGGTCAGGTTGCCCCGGCGGTCGTACGCCCGGAGCTCCAGCGGGACAGAGCCGGTGCGCGGGGCCGACTGCCACGTGAACGAGTACGGCGCGGTGGTGTCGGTGGCAACCAGGCGGCCCCCGGCGTACAGCTGGACCCTCGAGACGCCGTGCTGATCGGACGCGGTGGCCGTGATGGTGACCCGGCCCCGCACGACCGGGCGGACGGCGCCGAAGGCGGCCGACGGACGGATGACGTCGCCGTCGATCGGCAGCGCCCGCAGCGCGGCCACAGCGTCGACCCGGCCGGACGGGCGGGACCGGGAGGCGATCAGCGCGGTCCGGATCCGAGTGGCCGTGGGCGCCGGCTCGGTCGAGGCCAGCAGCGCCGCCACACCCGCCACGAACGGCGTCGCCGACGAGGTGCCGCAGTACTGCCCGATCGCGCCCGACGGGCCCTGAGCCGGGTTGCAGCCGGGCGCGGTGACGCCGACCCAGCCGCCGAAGTTGGACCAGCCGTAGCGGGCGCCGGTCGGGGTGACCCCGCCGACCGCGAGCACGGACGGGATCGCCGCCGGGTAGTGCGCGGTCGAGACGCCGCGGTTGCCGGCCGCGGCCACCACCAGCGCGCCCTTGCTCTCGGCGTAGTCGACGGCGTCGCGCAGCAGCGGGCTGTCCTCCGCCCCGCCCAGCGACAGGCTGATCACGGCCGCGCCGCGGTCGGCGGCGTAACGGATGCCCAGGGCGATGCCGGTGTAGCTGCCGCCGCCCTTCGCGTCGAGCACCTTGACCGGCAGGATCCGGCATGACCAGCAGATCCCGGCGATGCCGGTGCGGTTGTTGCCGGCCGCGGCGATCACGGTGGCGGCCATCGTGCCGTGCCCGTTGTCGTCGGACGCGTCGGCGTCGTGGTTGACGAAGTCGCGGCCGGGAAGCAGGCGGCCGGCCAGGTCGGGCAGCGGGCTGACACCGGTGTCGACCACCGCGACGATCACCCGGGACGAGCCGCGGGTGGACGACCAGGCGTCGGTCACCCGGGTCTGCGCGAGACCCCACTGGCCGGCGAAACCGGGGTCGGCCGGGCGGACGGGGGCGGCCTCGGCGGGCGCCGGCGCCAGCATCGAGCCGACGACGATCAGACCGGCGAGCAGCTTCCGCATGCTTCGGACCTCGCAGACGTAAAAGAGCCGGCCACCATGGCCGGCTCTCTCACGTTCGGTCCGTTCCCCTGTTCGCCGGGTCTTTCCCCGGAGCGATCAGGGTGTCTAGCGGGTGTAGCTGTACTTGGTGGACAGGGCCGAGTTGCCGGCCTTGTCGTATGCGCGCACCTGGACGGTGAAGCTCTTCGGCACCGCGGTGGTGCCGAACGCGAACGCCGCGGTCGAGGTGTGCGTCTGGGCCACCTTGCCGTTGAGCAGCAGCTCGTAGCGGGCGATGCCGTACCCGTCGGAGCCGGTGTAGCCGATCGTCACCTTGCCGGAGAGCTTGGAGCCGCTCTTCGGGGCCGAGGTGATCCGCACGGCCGGGGCCGTGTTGTCGATCGTGATGTTGTTCGTGACGATCTTGTTGTTGCCGGCCCGGTCGAACATGCGCAGCTCGATCTTGGTCGGACCCTTGTACGAGCTGAAGTTGAAGCTCACGCCGAACGGCGCGTTGCGGCTGTAGCCGACGAACTTGTCGTTCACCCAGAGCGTGGTGTTCCGGATGCCCGAGCGGTCGTCCTTGAGCCCGACCGGGCTCACCGCGAAGGTGCCGCGCTTGATCGAGCCGCTGGCCGGGGTGATGCCCGTGGCGGTCGGCGCCGTGGTGTCGGTCGGCACGTTCAGCGAGGCCGGGATGTCGAGCAGGCCGTAGTTGACGCCACCGTTGGCCAGCGGCCGCTTGGCGGCGCCGGTGTAGATCGCGTTGGCCAGCGACCAGCCGCTGTAGCTGGGGTTCTCCGACTTGATCAGGGCGGCCGCGCCGGCCACGATCGGCGACGAGAACGAGGTGCCCTGGATGCCGGTGCTGTAGTTGCCGAACCGGTCCATGCTCAGCACGGTGCCGGGAGCGGCCACGTCGACCCAGACGTCGCCCGACTTGTTGAAGGACGAGAAGTCCGAGCGCGTCGTGGTGCCGGCGGTGCAGTCCGGGTCGGTGGCGAACTGCGGGCAGCGGTTCGTCGCGGCCACGGTCAGCACGTCGCCGTAGGCGCCCGGGTACTGCTTCACGGTGTTGCCGGCGTTGCCCGCGGCGGCCACCACGAGGGCGCCGTTCATGTTCGCGTACGCCACCGCGTCGGCCAGCACCTTGGTCGACTGCGGCGAGCCGAGCGACAGGTTGAGGACGCGGGCGCCGTGCTGGACGGCCCAGATGATGCCCTGTGCGACATCGCTGTCCCAGCCGCTGCCCTCGGAGTCGAGCACCTTGACCGGCATGATCTTGCAGGTCCAGCAGATGCCGGCCATGCCCTCGCCGTTGTTGCCACGCGCGGCGATCAGGGCGGAGACGGCGGTGCCGTGGCCCTCGTCGTCGGCCGCGCTGGCGTCGTTGTTGACGAAGTCGTAACCGGCCACAGTGGCGCCGGCCAGGTCTTCGATGGCCGCGACGCCGGTGTCGATGACGGCCACGGTGACCGCGTTGCCGTGGGTCGTGTCCCACGCCGCCGGAGCCTTGACCGTGTACATCTCGTTCTGAAGCTTGAAGGACGGGTCGTTCGGGACCTCGAACGCCTTGGTCTGAACGTCCTGCTCCACGTAGGCCACGTTCGGGTCGTTGCGCAGCGCGGAGATCATCGCAGAGCTCCGGCCGGACGACACCGACACGCGGGACGCGTTGATGGCGGACAGGGCCGAGGTGGCCGCGCCGGTCGTGTTGACGCGCGCGCCGGCCGCGGACAGCGTCCGGGTGGCGGCGGTGCGGTCGGCGCCGGCCTTGTAACCGACGACGAGACGGACGGGCGCCGAGGAGCCGGCGGCCGGGATCTTTTCGTTGTCGGCAGCCAGTGCCCAGGTGGTCACGCTCGTCATCGAAACGACGACCGCGGTGGAGATGAGACCGACGGTGACCCGTCGCTTGGTGAGCTTCATTGAAGCGTTTGCCTCCCCCGTTGATTCGCGGCGGTCAGCGTACGGGCGAATCCACGGAAAGCAATGAGCAGTTTCACATTGCGAGATCGGCAGACATTGAGCTGCGGATCATGCTCGCTTACTGTTCCGGCATGCGGAACAACAGGCTGGTTCTCTGGATCGCCGGAGCGGTGGCCGTCGCGCTGCTGGTCGGCGGCGGTATCGCGTGGGCCGTCCGCTCGGGGTCGGACAAACCCGCGGCCGCGCCCGCCGGCTCGGCCCCGCCCCCGGCGTCCGTCGCGCCCACCAGCCCGGCCCCCTCGCCCGGCGCCGACATCAGCGGACCGCTCGACCTCGTGCTCGTCGGCGTCGACACCCGGGTTTCGATCCCCGGCTGGGAACCGCACGCCGACGCCATCATGCTGCTGCACGTGGAGCCCGGCCTCGATTCCGCCTATCTCTACTCGATTCCCCGCGACACCCGCGTCAAGGTGCCCGGGCACGGCACCCGCAAGGTCACCGAGGCGATGAGCGTCGGCTCGCGGGTCGCCGGCCGCAAGGAGCCCGATGTCCGCAAGGGCTACGAGCTGCTGACCCGGACGCTCAGCGGCTATACCGGCATCAAGGAGTTCCAGGCCGGGGCGATCCTCAACTTCGGCGGGCTGGCCCGGCTGACCGACCAGCTGGGCGGGGTCGACCTGGTGATCGACCAGAAGGTGAAGTCGCGGCACCGCAAGCCCGACGGCTCGCTGCGGCCGCTCTCCGGCAGCGACTACACCGGGCCGCAGGCCGTCTATCAGCCCGGCCGGCGGCACCTGGTCGGGTGGCAGGCGATCGACTACGCCCGGCAGCGCTACGGCCTGCCCGACGGCGACTACGACCGCCAGCGGCACCAACGGCAGCTCGTCACGGCCGTGCTGGCCAAGGCGCTCGGCCAGGGGCTCGGCACCGACCCCGGCAAATTGGACCAGATCGTCGCGGCGCTCGGGGACACCTTCGTCTACCTGGGCGGGCGCCGGCCGGTCGAGTACGCGTACGCGCTGCGGGACCTTTCGCCCACGAAGATCACCCGCGTCAGCCTGCCCGGCGAGGGTGTCGGCCGGGGCGGCGGCTATCTCGGCGAGCAGCTCACCGCCGAAGGTCGCGGATTCCTGCGGGCCGTCGCTCAGGACAAGGCCGCCGCTTATCTGGCGAGCCACCCCAAACTCGTGGACAAATAGGTGACCTTCAGGGCTTGGCCGGCTTGGCGTCAGTGAACAACCAGGCCTGGAACAGGTCGTCGAGCTGCTTGCCGGAGATCTCCTCGGCCATCGCCTTCAGGTCGTCGGTGTTGGCGTTGCCGTCCTTGTGCTCGCTGGTCCACCGCTTGAGCAGCTGGTCGAACGCGGGATCGCCCATCGCCTTGCGCAGCGCGAAGACGGTCATGCCGCCACGCTGATAGACGGCCTGGCCGAAGATGCGGTTCGCCCCCGGGTTGCCGGCCTGACCGGGCTGGTTCCACGCGTACGAGTTGTAGACGTTGTCGAAGTTCGCCTGCACGCTGCTGCCGCCCGAGTGCTCGTCCCACAGCCATTCCGCGTACGTGGCGAAGCCCTCGTTGAGCCAGATGTCCTGCCACTTCTCGAGGGCCACGCTGTCGCCGAACCACTGGTGGGCCAGCTCGTGGGCGACCACACGCTCGTTGGCGCCGCCGGTGAAGAAGGCCGGGCCGTAGACCGGGCGGCTCTGCGTCTCGAGCGCGTAGCCGATCCGCTGGTCGTCCACCGCGACCCCGCCGTTCGCGTCGAACGGGTAGGGCCCGAACTTCGTGGCCAGAAAATCGGTGATCTCGCCCGTCCGGGCCAGCGACCGGGCGGCCGGGCCGTTGGCGGGCAGTGACTCGGAGACCGCGATGACCATCGGCTTGCCGTTGTGGGTGCTGGTGGTCACGCGGTACTGCCCGATCACGACCATCGCCAGATAGCTGGCCATCGGCGCGCTCTGCGACCAGGTCCACGTCGTCCAGCCGCCGGTGGTGCGCCGCGGGCCGGGCACCCCGTTGCTGATCGCCTCGACGCCCTCGGGGACGGTCATCTCCAGCTTGAAGGTGGCCTTGTCGAGCGGGTGATCGTTGACCGGGAACCACGTGCTGGCCGACTCGGGCTGACCCAGCGCGACCGCGCCCTGCGGGTTCTCGAGCCAGCCGCCGTCGCCCAGCACCGAGTTCTGGAACTGGCCGGGCTCGCCGCCGTACTCGATCACCGCGGTGAACGCGCGGCCGCGGACGATGCCGGTGGCCGGGGCGATGGTCAGCTCGGTGCCGGCGGCCGACGAGGTGGCCCGTACGCCGTCGACCGTCACGTTCCGGGCGGTCAGCTTGGACAGGTCGAGGTTGAACCGGGACAGGTCCTGCGTCGCCGTGGCGGTGATCGTCGCCTTGCCGGTCAGCTGGTCGGTGCGCGGGTCGTAGCGCACGTCGAGGTCGTAGCCGGCCACGTCGTACCCGCCGTTGCCGTACTTCGGGAAATACGGGTCGCCGATGCCCTCCGCGCCGGGGGCGAAGGCCGGCGCGGAGGACTGGGTCGGTGCCGGCGACGGCTCGTCATCGGCGGAACAGCCGGCCACCGCCAACACGACACACAGAACTCCAGCAACACCCGTACGCCTCATAGGCGCGAGGTTAGCGCTGTCGTCCGAAAGGACCGGGAAAGGCCTCAGCGGTCGAGGACCAGCGCGACCTTCTGGAACTCCTTGACGTCGCGGTAGCCGCACTTGGCCATCGCGCGCCGGAGTCCCCCGAACAGGTTGAGCTGGCCGTCGGGCCGGTTGGCCGGGCCGTAGAGCAGCTCCTCGAGCGTGCCGTCGGGCTCGCCCGCGATGCAGAAGCCGCCACGCGGAAGCTGCGGGTGGCTCGCCGACGAGTGCCACCACGCGCCACCGGCCGGGGCGCCCTCGGCCAGCGACAGCGGCTCGCCGAGCATCACCGCGTCGGCGCCGCAGCCGATCGCCTTGGCGATGTCGCCCGAGGTCGAGATGCCACCGTCGGCGATCAGATGAACGTACCGGCCACCGGTCTCGTCAAGGTAGTCACGGCGGGCGGCCGCGGCGTCGGCGATCGCGGTCGCCATCGGCACCCGGATGCCGAGCACGGTGTCGGTGGTGGACCACTCGTCCGCCCCGACCCCGACGATCACACCGGCCGCCCCCGTACGCATGAGGTGCAGCGCGGTCTTGTAATCGGTGCAGCCGCCGACGATGACCGGCAGGTCGAGGTCGGCGATGAACTCCTTGAGGTTGAGCGGCTCGTCCGTCGTGGACACGTGCTCGGCGCTGACCAGGGTGCCCTGGATGACCAGCAGGTCGACACCGGCGTCGAGCACGACCGGCGCCAGCGCGAGGGTGTGCTGGGGCGACACCCGGACGGCGACGGTGACGCCGCCCTCGCGCATGGCCCGCACCCGCTCGGCGATCAGCTCCGGCTTGATCGGCTCGGAGTAGACCTCCTGCAGGCGCCGGGTGGCGTCGGCGTCCTCGTCGAGCGAGGCCAGCTCCTCCAGGATCTTGGTCGGGTCCTCGTAGCGCGTCCACAGGCCCTCGGCGTTGAGCACCCCCAGGCCGCCGAGGCGGCCCAGGGCGATCGCGGACTCCGGGCTCATGGTCGCGTCGGACGGGTGCGCGACGCACGGGATCTTGAAGGGGTAGGCGTCGACGCGCCACTCGGTGGACACGTCGTCCACGTCGCGGGTGCGGCGGCTCGGGACGATGGCGATGTCGTCCAGGTGGTATCCGCGCTGAGCGGTCTTGCCCAGACCGATCTCCACGACGTCACGCATGTCGGTTCCTCTGGTTAGCGGGAGTGGTAGTTCGGGGCCTCGACGGTCATCTGGATGTCGTGCGGGTGGCTTTCCTTGAGACCGGCAGCGGTAATCCTGATGAGCTGCCCACGCTGCTGCAAGTCGGGAATGGTCTCGGCCCCGGCGTAACCCATCGCGAGCCGCACGCCGCCGACGAGCTGGGCCACCACCCGGGAGAGCGGGCCGCGGTAGGGAACCTGGCCCTCGACACCCTCGGGAACCAGCTTCTCCTCCGGCACATCATGCTGGAAGTAGCGGTCCTTCGAGTACGACTTCGCCTGACCACGTGACTGCATGGCGCCGAGCGAACCCATCCCCCGGTACGACTTGTACTGCTTGCCGTTCACGAAGATGAGATCGCCGGGGCTCTCTTCGGAGCCGGCCAGCAGGCCACCCAGCATGACGGTCTCGGCGCCGGCCACGATCGCCTTGGCGATGTCGCCGCTGTATTGAATGCCGCCGTCGGCGATCACCGGGACGCCGAACGGCGCGCACGCGCGCTGGGCCTCCATCACGGCGGTGATCTGCGGGACGCCGACACCGGCCACGATGCGGGTCGTGCAGATGGCGCCGGGCCCGACACCGACCTTGACCGCGTCCGCGCCGGCCTCGGCCATCGCCTTGGCCCCGGCGTAGGTCGCGACGTTGCCGCCCACGATGTCGGTGGTGGTGTCGCGCTTGAGCCGGGCGATCATGTCGAGCACCTGGCGCTGGTGACCGTGCGAGGTGTCCACGATGATCACGTCGACGCCGGCGTCGATGAGGCCACGGGCCCGCTTGTAGGAGTCGTCGCCGACGCCCACCGCGGCCGCGACCCGAAGGCGGCCCTGCGGGTCCTTCGTCGCGTTGGGGAACTGCTCGCTCTTGGTGAAGTCCTTGACCGTGATCAGGCCGCGGAGCCGGCCACTGTCGTCGATCAGCGGCAGCTTCTCGATCTTGTGCTGCTGGAGGAGGCCGAGCGCGTCGTCCTTGCTCACGCCGACCGGCGCCGTGATCAGCGGCATCTTGGTCATGACGTCGCGGACCTTGGACTCGGAGTCGGTGACGAAGCGCATGTCGCGGTTGGTCACGATGCCGACCAGGGTGCCGTCGGCGTCGGTGACCGGCACACCCGAGATGCGGTAACGGCCGCAGAGCGCGTCGACCTGGCGCAGCGTGTCGTCGGGGCTGCACGTCACCGGGTTGGTGATCATGCCGGACTCGGAGCGCTTCACGAGGTCGACCTGGGCCGCCTGGTCCTCGGGGGACAGGTTGCGGTGGAGCACGCCGATGCCGCCCTCGCGGGCCATGGCGATGGCCATGCGGGCCTCGGTGACGGTGTCCATCGCGGCCGACAGCAGCGGGATCGTCAGGTCGATATTGCGGGTGAGCCGTGTGTTGGTGTTGACCCGGCTCGGCACGATGTCCGATTCGCCGGGCTGGAGGAGCACGTCGTCGAAGGTCAGACCGAGCGGAACCGTACGGGCCGAGTCAGTTTCCACGGAGCATCCCTAAAGCCGGAAGACGGATGGTTCATCGTACCCATCCGCCTTCGGCGCCCCCGCGGGACGGACAGGACGTGCGGGCCAGCACACATCCGCCCGGGGTGAGTACGGTAAGGGGGTGCAAGAAGAGCCGATCGACCCGTTCAACGGCGACCCCACAGACCCGGCCGCCGGACTCGACGACCTCAGCGACGACGCCGAGGCCGAGCCGCTGACCGACGCCGAACGGCAAGACGTCCTCGAGGATCTCTCGGACCTGGAGATCTATCAGGCGCTTCTGAGCCCGACCGGCATCCGTGGCCTGGTCATCGAGTGTGAGGACTGCCACGAGCCCCACTATTTCGACTGGGATCTGCTCCGCGGCAACCTGCGGCATCTGCTCAGCAGCGGACGCCCGCGGGTGCACGAGCCGGCGTACGACCCGGATCCCGATCACTACGTCACGTGGGAGTACGCGCGCGGCTACGCCGACGGCGTGCACGACACGCTGACCGAGGGCAACGAGGAAGAGAAGGAATAGAACAACCAAACAGAAAGGGGGCCCGCGGGCCCCCTTTCTGTCGTTACGCCACCAGGCCGGCCCGGAAGCCGGCTGCTACCGCGTGTGCTCGGTCACGGGCGCCCAGCTTCCGGAAGAGCCGCCGGGCATGGGTCTTGACCGTGTCCTCCGAGACGAAGAGCTCCCGGCCGATCTCGGCGTTGCTCTTGCCGTCGGCCATCCCCCGCAGCACCTGCAGCTCGCGCTCGGTGAGCGT
The DNA here is from genome assembly GCF_055562135.1 of Actinoplanes sp. NPDC021490. Taxonomy (NCBI): domain Bacteria; kingdom Bacillati; phylum Actinomycetota; class Actinomycetes; order Micromonosporales; family Micromonosporaceae; genus Actinoplanes; species Actinoplanes sp. NPDC021490. The sequence continues at coordinate 688,202 of NZ_JBVHFW010000001.1, read as the reverse complement.
GAGCCGCCGGCCCGCGGGCGCCGGGTCAGCCACCCCGACCTGGGTCTCGTTGCCCGGCCAGGCCACCATCGGCCGGCCGGTGGCCGGGTCGATCGGGGCGTCGCCACGCTGCGAGGGAACCATCGGCGCGTTGGGACCGAGCACGGCCGGCACGGCCGCGGCGTTCGGCGACCCCATGGCCAGGCCGTTCTGATAGGCCGCGCGGGCCGCGGTCGAGTTGTTGTTCCGGGCCCCGCCGGCGACAGCGGCGGGCTGGGCATTCGCCCCGTTGATCGGCATGCCCTGCGGGCGCACCGGGAGGAGCAGCAGGAGCAGCGCCTTGGCCACGACGCTGACCAGGTCGTGCTCGACGCCGCGGATGACACCACGGGCACCGGCGGCGACGGCCGCCGCGGCCACCCGCGGGTCTTCGGCGCCGAAGAGCACCACCTGCGCCTGCGGCGCACGGGCAAGGACGCGCCGAGTGAAACCGACGCTGTCGGGACGAGTCACGGCGGTGTCAGCCAGGACCACTTCAGCCGGCCGTTCAGCCAGGCGGATCATGGCCTCGGTCTCGCTGACCGCGGTCCGGACGACGCCGGTCATGCCGAGCCGGGCCGCGGTGGACGCGACGGTCTGGGCCGCCAGCGGGGTACGGACGCACACGAGGACGGTACGCACAGTGATCCTCCTTCTCTCTCAGAGGAGATCACGCGAGGGCCGCAGCATTACGCGCTTTAGATGGAAAAAATGGGAAAGATCGGTATCAGTAGCTAGCCCGGTGTCATGCGGCTTCAGAAGACATCGACATGTTGCGTGTGAGTCGGGGATCACCGGGGTACCACCGCGGCAGGCCTGAGCAAGGGCCCTCATGACGACACTCCGCGGTGCCGCGCGGGAGGAGGGTTTTTCATGTCGAACGTTCGCAGACTGCCCGGGCCCATCGCCGACCTGTGGGACTGGCAGCGACTCGGCCTGTGCCGTGGACGGGACAGTGCCCAGTTCTTCCACCCGGACGGTGAGCGCGGTTCGTCCCGCAACCGCCGGGAAGCCAAAGCCAAGAGCATGTGCGGCGCGTGCCCCGTTCGGGCCGAGTGCGCCGCCCACGCCCTCGCGGTGCGAGAGCCGTACGGGGTCTGGGGAGGCTTCAGCGAAGCGGAGCGGCTGCGGCTGCTCGCCGTCGGCTGGGAGGACCTCGCCGACCGTCATCACGGACGTGTCGACCTTGCTCGCCTGGAGGCCCGGCTGGGCCGGCCCCACAAGTCGGCCGTTCCCGCGCAGCGACAGGCGCCCGCGGCCTGACGACGCCGGTCGCCCGGCATCACCATGACGATCCGGTCCCCCGTCGGGGGCCGGGTCGCGTTGTTCGACGGCTCTTCATCAACCGCATCGGTGGACATGCAACCCACCGTATGAGCGACTTGCGTAATCACAACGGACGGCAAGTGCGGCCTTCAAGTAACCGGCACACTCACTCGACGGTGACCCCGATCTGATGCCACCCCGAAGCCCCGTCGGGCGCGGGCGAAGCCGGAGTGCTGGTCTGCGTGACCCCCTGGCCGTCGGTGGCCCGGACCCGGAGTGAGTGCTTCCCCGCGGTGGCCGGCCATGACCAGCTCCACTGGCGCCAGGTGTCGCTCGACACAGTGGCGGCGAGCGTCGCCTCTTCCCAGGCTCCGTCGTCCACCTGCACCTCGACCTTCTTGATCCCCCGGTGCTGCGCCCAGGCCACCCCGCCGACCACCACCGTGCCGGCCGTCGGCTTGCCCCCGTCGCGAGGCGTGTCGATCCGCGACTCGGTCTTGATCGGGCCCTGCGCCGACCAGCCCCGCGGCACCCAGTAGGCGTCGAAGTCGGCGAACCGGCTGAGCTCGATCTCGGTGATCCACTTGCAGGCGCTCACGTAGCCGTACAGGCCCGGCACCACCATGCGTACGGGAAAACCGTGCTTGACCGGCAGCGGCTCCCCGTTCATGCCGACCGCGAGCAGCGCATCACGACCGTCCATCAGCACCGAGGTCGGGCTGCCGCAGGTCCAGCCGTCCGCCGACCGCTGGATCACCTGATCGGCGCCCGGCAGCGGTCCCGCCTCGTCGAGCAGCTCGCGGATCGGCGTGCCCAGCCACAGCGCGTTGCCGATCAGATCGCCGCCCACCTCGTTGGAGACGCAGGCCAGCGTCACGTACCGCTCGATCATCGGCCGCTGCAGCAGCTGCTCCCAGGTGATCGTGATCGGGTTGCGCACCATCCCGTGGATGCGAAGCTGCCACGTCGCCGGGTCGACCTGCGGCGGGATGAGAGCCGTGTCGATCCGATAGAAGTCCTTGTTGGGCGACACGTACGGCGTCACCCCGGCCACCTGCACACCGGCGGGCACCGGCGGCGGGGTCTGCCGCGCCACCGGCAGCACGACCTCGCTGCGCGCCGCGGTCACCGCCTGCCGGGAAGTCAGCCAGCGCCCGGCCAGCCCCGACACGACCGCCACGCCCGCCGCGATCCCCAGACCTTGCAGGAAACCCCGACGACCTTTCCCGTACGAGTCGTGACCAGCCCCCGGCCCGTCGGTTGCAGCACCGTCGTGGTCCGGGCCGTCCGCCCGCTGCGGGATGTTCCCGGTGGTCGCGCCGCGGCCCGTTCGCACGCCGCGCTCAGCCCCCACCCCGACCGCCGCAGCGACCGGCTCACCACTCCGCGCCGCCGTGGCCGGCACTCCCGCCCGTTCCAGCAGCAGCCGCAGGGTCAGGACGGCCAGCCCCGCTCCCGCCACGGTGGGCAGCCAGGCGAACACCCCGGCGTCGTGCCGGGTCATGGCGGCCGTGACACCGACCACCGCGAACAACCCGATCCCGGCCACCGCGAGCCGCCAGGACCGCAGAGCGACCACACCGAGGCCGTAGGCATAGACCGCCAACAGCACCGAGGTCCCCACGATCAGGGCCGTCTTGTCGTGCACGCCGAAGACTCGGATGCCGAAGTCCTTGACCGGCGCGGGCACGTTGTCGACAACCACCCCGCCGACCGCCGGCAAAGGCGCCGAGAGCGGCCCGGTCAGCACGGCCACCACTTCGGCCGCCCCCACCGCCACCGCGGCCGCCGCGACCCCGGCCAGACCGGCCCCCACCGAAAGCTTCACGCCCCAATCCTGCTCCGCCGCGGCCCGAACGACGATGCCTCGGGCCCCGACGTCACAAATTCCTAAGATGCGGCGGCCCGGGGGGCAAAAGGTAAGCCGTCCCGCGCGGCGGAACGGCTTACCAGAATCAGGTGATCAAAGGGTCTTCGAGGAGGTGTTCGAAGGCCAGTTCGGCCGCGCCGATCAGGGCCGCGTCGTTGCCGAGCTCGGGGGTGCGCAACCGGATGTTCTCCCGGCACGCGGGCAGGGCTATCGCGTTCAGACGGCTGCGGATCTGGGCCGCCGCCACCAGGTACACGTCGCGCAGGGTGCCGCCGAAGATCACGGCCTCGGGGTTGAAGATGTTCACCAGGTTGCCGACGCCGAAGCCGATCCACTCGCCGACCTGACGGACGGCGAACTGGGCCTGGCTGTCGCCGCGCATGGCCGCGTCGACCACGCCCAGCACCGCCTCGCGTCCGCTGTCGGGCGTGCGCCCGGCGTGCTTGAGCAGCGCGTACTCGCCGATCTCGGTCTCCCAGCAACCGCGGGAGCCGCAACTGCACTCACGTCCGTACGGGTTGACCACCATGTGGCCGACCTCGCCGCCGTAACCGCCGTGACCGGCCACGCGCCGGCCACCGACGATGATCCCGGCGCCCACCCCGACGTCGCCGTACAGGTAGATGACGTTGTCGCAGCCCGCCGCCGCGCCCCGGCTGTGTTCGACCAGGGCCGACACGTCGGCGTGGTTGCCCAGTGTCAGCTGGCCCAGCTCGCCGAGCTCGGTGCGCAGCGCGGCGCCGACCGGCTCCTCGACCCAGCCGATGGTGGGGGCCAGCCGGACCATGCCGTCGGCCCGTCGCACCAGCCCCGCGACCGCCACGCCGGTGCCGACGCAGCGGGTGTCGTCGGGCACGCCGGCACGCATCTCGTCGACGAACTCCGTCAGCGGCTGCACCGCGTCGAGCACCTGCATGCCGCGTGGCCGGCCGGTCTCGCGGCGGTCCAGGATGCGCCCGCCCAGCCCGACGCGGGCCGCCCGCAGGCGGTCCACCTCGATGCTCAGGGCGTACGCGTACACCCGGGACGACTCGGGCCGGACGACCAGCGACGGTCGCCCGGCCCGGCCGGTCTCTCGTGGTGCCGCCTCGCTGACCAGCCCTGCGGTGGTCAGATCGGCGGTCAGGGCCCCGATGGTGCTTCGGTTCAGGCCGAGCCGGTTGGTGAGTTCGGCCCGGGACGTCGCCCCGTGTACGTGTACGTACCGGAGCAACGTTCCGAGATTGTGCCGGCGCACCTCCTCCTGGCTGGGGCCGGCCCGCATCAGCGTGCCGTCCCCGGTTCCAGGCGGATCTCTTTCATCGGTTGCCGGTTGCGGCCGCTCTGCGCCGGGCCAGGGCGTCGACGCTCGCGGCGACCAGCAGGATCAGACCGGTCACGATGAACTTGGTGCCGGAGCTGAAGCCCATCAGGCCCATGCCGTTGTCGATGACGGCGATAACCGCGCCACCGATGACGGCGTTGATGATCTTGCCCTTACCGCCGAAGAGGCTGGTGCCACCGATGACGGCCGCGCCCACCGAGTACAGCAGGATGTTGCTGCCACCGGTGTTCGGGTCGACCGAGCTGGCCCGGCTGACGGCCATGATGCCGCCGATCGCGGCCATGAACGAGCCGATCACGAAGACCGAGATGCGGATCCGGTCGACGGGGATGCCGGCGCGGCGGGCGGCCTCGGTGTTGCCACCGACGGCGTAGACGTGCCGGCCGTAGCTGGTGCGGCCGAGCACGAAGGTCCACAGCACCAGGAAGAAGCCGATGATCGGGACGACGATCGGGACGCCCTTGAGCGAGTTGATCGCCGGGTTGATCGCGCGCTCCTGGGTCAGGATCGCGGTCGCCACCAGCAGCAGCACGGCGAGACCGCCGACGCGCATCAGCACGATGCCCATCGGGTCGGTGACCAGGCCACGCTTGGCCCGGCTGCGCACCTGGTTGAACTGCACGGCGGCGTAGCCGACGACCGCGCCGATGGCCAGGATCCAGCTCCACGTCACCGACAGGTTGTCGTTGTTCAGCGAGTTGAAGAACTCGTTGCGGGTGGAGATGTTGGTGCCGCCGCCGAGGAGCACGAGCAGCAGGCCCTGGAAGCCCAGGAACGCGGCCAGCGTGACGACGAACGACGGGATGCCGATCTTCGCGACCAGGAAGCCGAGGACGAAACCGATCACCAGGCCGGTGACCAGGGCGGCGGGGATGGCGGTGTACCACTCCCAGCCGTGGTTGGTCAGCAGGATCGCGACGACCGCGCCGCACACGCCACTGGCGAAGCCGGCGGAGAGGTCGATCTCGCCCAGCAGCAGGACGAAGACCAGGCCCATCGCGATGAACACGACCTGGGCGCCCTGGTTGAACAGGTTCGCGAAGTTGAGGCCGCTGACGAACGTGTCCCGGGCGATCGAGAAGATCAGGCTCAGGACGATGAGGCCGAGGATGGCCGGCAGGGCACCGAGGTCGCCGCCGCGCACCCGGCCCCAGTAATCGTTGATGTAGCTGCCGACGGTCGGCTTGATGACCTTGACGCCGCCGGCCGTGGTGGTCGTGGTGGTGCTCACTTGTCGCCTCCCGGCGTGATGTCGACGACGTCCCCGCCGAAGTCAGCCGGCTTCTCGGGAGGCAGGCCGATGTTGCCGCTGCGGCCGCCGGTGATGAGCTCCACCACCTGGGAGTGGGTCACATCGGTGGTCTTGACCTGGGCCGCCATCCGGCCGAGGTAGAGCGCCGCGATCCGGTCGGAGACCGCGAACACGTCGTTCATGTTGTGCGAGATCAGCACGACGCCGAGACCGTTGTCGGCCAGACGGCGGACGAGCTCGAGCACCTGGGCGGTCTGCGCGACGCCGAGGGCGGCGGTCGGCTCGTCCAGGATCACGATCTTCGAGTTCCACAGCACGGCCTTGGCGATCGCCACGGTCTGTCGCTGCCCACCGGAAAGGCTGGCGACGAGCTGTCGCAGCGACTTCAAGGTGCGCACCGAGAGGCTGGCGAGGGCGTCGCCGGCCATCTGTTCCATGGTCGGCTCGTCGAGCACGATGCCGCGCTTCTTCTCGCGTCCGAGGAACATGTTCTGGACTACGTCCAGGTTGTCGCACAGTGCCAGGTCCTGATAGACGACCTCGATGCCCAGCGCCGCCGCATCCGCCGGGCTGTGGATCGCGACCTGGTTACCTTCGAAGGTCACCGTGCCGGAGTCGATCTGATAGATGCCACTGATGCACTTGACGAGCGTCGACTTGCCGGCGCCGTTGTCGCCGACGAGCGCGGTGACCTCGCCGGGGTAGACGCTCAGGCCGACGTCGTGCAGGACTTGAACAGGACCGAAGCCTTTGTTGATCCCGCTGAGTTCCAGGAGGGGTGTCGCGGCCACAGTGGTTCTCCTTCGCTGAGTGACCGGGTTTGCCGCCCGCGGCGCACGGCCAGGGGCGGCAGGATGGGGGGTAACCCAATTCCGGCGCCGCCCACGCCCCCGTTGACCAGGGGATGAGCGGCGCCGTCGTCAATTCGGGTCTAGCCCGTCATCAGTTGAGGATTCTCAGCTGATTCCCGCTTCGGTGCAGAACTTCGCGAAGTCGGCGGTGCAGACCGCGTCCTTGGTGACGAAGCCGTCCGCGATGACGTCCTTGACGTTCTCCTTGGTGATCGACTGCGGGTCGAGCAGCACCGACGGAACCTCGTCGCCCGACTCCGGGTCCTTGGTGGTGCCGGTGGCCGTGGTCGGCTTCTGCTGCTTGGCCAGCGCGATCGCCAGCTCGGAGGCCGCGCTGGCCTCCTTCTTGATCGCCTTGTAGACCGTCATGCACTGGTCGCCGGCGAGGATGTTCTGCAGGCCCTGAACGGTGGCGTCCTGGCCGGTGACCGGGACCTGGCCGTTGAGCTTGTTCTTCTTCAGCACCGAGATGGCCGCGTTGCCGAGACCGTCGTTCGCCGCGAGAACGCCCTTGATGTTCTTGTTCGAGGTCAGCATCTGCTCGAAGATCGTGCCGGCCTGAGCGTTGTCCCAGTCCGGAACGTCCTGGTTCGGGCCCTTGAGGAAGGTGCCGTCGGCGTACTTCGGGTTCAGGACGCCGTCGTAGCCCTCAGCGAACAGGGTGGCGTTGTTGTCGGTCGGGGAGCCGTTGAGCTCGGCGACGACCGGCTTGGTGACCTTCTTGTCCTCGAGGCACTTGACCAGGCCCTCGCCCTGGAGCTTGCCGACCTTCACGTTGTCGAACGACACGTAGTAGTCGGCGCCGCCGCTCAGGGTCAGGCGGTCGTAGTCGATCGTCGCGATACCGGCCTTCTTGGCCTTCTCGAGGACGGCCTTACCGGTGCCGGAGTCGAGGTTGACGATCATGAGGACCTTGACGCCGCTCGAGATCATGCCGTCGGCGATGGTCTGGAACGCCGCCTTGTCGCCCTGCGCGTTCTGGATGTCAACCTGAACGCCGGCCGCGTCGAACGCTTCCTTCAAGAACTTCGGGTCGTCGGTGCCCCACCGCTGCGAGCTCTTGGTGTCAGGCAGGATGACGCCGACCTTGCCCGCAGCGGCCGAGTCGCCGCTGCCGCTGCCGGTGTCCGAGCCGCTGTCGTCGCCGCAAGCGGCAAGGCTGCCGGTGGCCAGCAGGCCGACCGCGGCAAGGGCGAACAGTCCCTTACGCATTCCTTGTTTCCTTTCGGGTAAATCCGGGTCTTCATCGGATTCGATGGTGTGCGCTGCGGGAGTGTCGCTCCCCGAGACGCCGAGAGATCAAAGTGATCAGGAGCTAGTTTGTTGTGTCCGGCAACGTATTCCTGTTGCGACCGGATACACAAGCGGTGCCGCCCGCCGATCTCGTAACCCGCCATAACAATCCGGCAACACGGCAGTGATAGAGGGCGTACGAACCTGGCGGGGGCGTGCCGATGGCCTCTGGTCGATCGCTGACGTGACTCACGATGTGACGCTAAGTCAGGTCAGCGCCCGGTCTGCACCATTCTCGGGAGAAAGATCCCCGCGGCGCGTAACGTTGTCGTAACGGCTTGCAGCCACTCGGACGAATCCGACCTTATGTCCGAATTGTCGCCGTAACCGCTTCCGTGAGGCGGATGAGATCGGCCGGCGCGAGGCCGGCCTGGAGCCCCCGACGCCCCGCCGAGACGTACATCCGGTCGAGTTCGAGGGCCGAGTCGTCGACCACGGTCGGCAGTTTCTTGCGCTGCCCGAGCGGGCTGATGCCCCCGCGCACGTATCCACTGCTGCGTTCGGCAGCCGCGCGATCGGCAAGGTTTGCCCGTTTGCCCCTGGCCGCCTGCGCGAGCGCCTTCAGATCGAGGTCACCGGTCACCGGCACCACGCCGACCACGAGGTCGCCGTCGACGTCCGCGATCAGCGTCTTGAAGACCCGCTCGGCCCCGATCCCCAGCGCCTCGGCCACGAGAGCGCCGTAGTTCGGCGAGTCGGGCGAGACGTCGTACGGGTGCAGGGTGTGCTCGACCTTGTGGGCGGTGAGCAGCGCGGTGGCCGGGGTGCCGGCCGCGGCCTTCTTAGCCATGGCGCGCACGCTACTCCCGCTTCACGGCCGGCAGAGGAGCACGGTCGGCGCGCCGGCCACCCGGGTCAGCACCATCGAGGCCGCCTCGGGCCCGGACAGCCTGAGGTCGCGTCGCAGTTGATCCGGTTCCAGCGCCGAGCCGCGCTTGCGGATCTCCAACCGGCCCACGCCACGCTCCCGCAGCAGCGCGCGCAGCCGTTTCAGCGAGAACCCCAGCACGTCGGTGATTTCGAGCCTTCGCCCGTACGGGGTCTCGTGCGGCTCGTCGGTGTAGACGTACGCGATGTCGGGGTCGGCCAGGCGGCCGTTCACGGTCGTGGCGAACTCGGCCACCAGATGCGACCGCACCACGGCCGGGTCGGGGTCGTAGACGTACGCCCCCACGCCGCCGACCGGCGCCCTCGCCTCCCCGCTGCCGGTCAGTTCGCTTTCCCCGGGCAGCAAGCTCGCGCGGCGCGGCACCCCGGCCAGCGGACCGCACCAGAACGCGGCCTCGACCAGGTCTCCGCCGACGCTGACCCACTCCCCCTCGGCGCCCGGCGGCAGCAACGCGTGATCGATCCCGGGGGCGAGCTTGAGCACCGTACGAGGGACGCGCGTGGCCAGACCGGCGACGAAGTCCCACGGCGGCGAGTAGGAAGCGGGGTCGAACACGCGGCCCCGACCGGCCCGGCGGCGGGCCGGGTCGGCAAAGACGGCTGCGAAGTCCTCCACCCGTACGGTCGTCGCGTCCGCGCACTCCACCCGGATCCGGTCGCCCAGCCCGAGCGCCTCGACGTTGGCCGCGGCGAACCCGGCGGTGACCGGATCGGCGTCGACCGCGTACACCTCGATGCCGGCCCGGGCCGCGGCGATCGCGTCGGAACCGAGCCCGCAGCCGAGATCGGCCAGTGTCCGCACCCCGGCCGCGGCGAGCCGGGCCGCCCGCCGGTTGGCCACCACCGCCCGGGTCGCCTGCTCGAGACCGGCCCGGGTGAAGAACATCGACTCCGCGTCCGGGCCGAACTTCGAGGTCGCCCGGCGCCGCAGATCGACCTGCGTCAGCGCGGCCGCGGCCAGGGCGGGTGGCACCCCGGCCGAGCGCAGCGCCGAGGCGGCGGCGAGCGGGTCGCCGGCGGCTGTCCCACCCGCCAGGGCCAGGGCATTCACCCCTTCGGGCGTACACAATGAGGTGGTCGGGTCGGCAGTCACGCAGGCATTCTCCCCGGCACAACGCGCGTTGGCACTCTGGTTGACGGAGTGCTAGTTCCGGCCTAATCTCCGATTAGCACTCTCAACATGAGGGTGCCAGCCGCAAGCCCATCCGGGCCTGTGGCTTGGCACCAGGCGGACCGGCACCCGCGACGACGGCCCCGCCCGGTGGCATGAGGCATCAGTCCGGCCAGAATCCGGCCGGCAAACCTGTACCCAGGAGGGTATGCCCGTGACTACCGCGACCAAGGTTGCGATCAAGCCGCTCGAGGACCGCATCGTGGTCCAGGCGAACGAGGCTGAGACGACCACGGCGTCGGGCATCGTGATCCCCGACACCGCCAAGGAGAAGCCGCAGGAGGGCACCGTCCTCGCTGTGGGCCCCGGCCGGATCGACGACAAGGGCAACCGCATCCCGGTTGACGTCCAGGTCGGCGAGACGGTCCTCTACTCGAAGTACGGCGGCACCGAGGTCAAGTACGCCGGCGAGGAGTACCTGGTGCTCTCCGCCCGCGACGTCCTCGCGGTCATCGAGAAGTGACCTACTGACAGTGCTGACCGCCCTGGCTCGTTACTGACGGGCCAGGGCGTTGGTGCGTGAAGGGACCATATATGGCGAAGATTCTCAGCTTCTCTGACGACGCCCGGCACCTGCTCGAGCACGGCGTCAACTCGCTCGCCGACACGGTCAAGGTCACCCTCGGCCCGCGCGGCCGCAACGTCGTTCTGGACAAGAAGTTCGGCGCGCCCACGATCACCAACGACGGCGTCACCATCGCCAAGGAGATCGAGCTCACCGACCCGTACCAGAATCTCGGTGCGCAGCTGGTCAAGGAGGTGGCGACCAAGACCAACGACGTCGCCGGCGACGGGACCACCACCGCCACCGTGCTGGCCCAGGCGCTGGTGCGTGAGGGCCTGCGCAACGTGACCGCGGGCGCCAACCCGATCGGTCTCAAGCGCGGCATGGACCAGGCCTCCGAGGTCGTGTCCAAGGCTCTGCTGGCCAAGGCGGTCGAGGTCGCCGATCACAAGGCGATCGCGAACGTGGCCACCATCTCGGCCCAGGACGCCACGATCGGCGAGCTGATCGCCGAGGCGATGGACCGGGTCGGCCGCGACGGTGTCATCACCGTCGAGGAGGGCTCGGCCATGGCGACCGAGCTCGAGGTCACCGAGGGTCTGCAGTTCGACAAGGGCTTCATCTCGCCGAACTTCGTGACCGACGCCGAGTCGCAGGAGGCCGTCCTCGAGGACGCGCACATCCTGATCACGACCCAGAAGATCTCCAGCATCGAAGAGATGCTCCCGCTTCTGGAAAAGGTTCTGCAGTCCGGCAAGCCGCTGCTGATCATCGCGGAGGACGTCGAGGGCCAGGCCCTGTCCACGCTGGTGGTCAACGCGCTGCGCAAGACGCTGAAGGTGGCCGCCGTCAAGGCGCCCGGCTTCGGCGACCGCCGCAAGGCGATGCTGCAGGACTTGGCGATCGCCACCGGTGGCGAGCTGGTCGCCCCCGAGCTGGGCTACAAGCTCGACCAGGTCACCCTCGACATGCTGGGCACCGCCCGGCGCATCGTGGTCGACAAGGAGAACACCACGGTCGTCGACGGCGGCGGTCAGTCCTCCGAGGTCACCGACCGGGTCTCGCAGATCCGCAAGGAGATCGAGGCCTCCGACTCCGACTGGGACCGCGAGAAGCTGCAGGAGCGGCTGGCCAAGCTGTCCGGCGGCATCGCGGTGATCAAGGTCGGCGCCGCGACCGAGGTCGAGATGAAGGAGCGCAAGCACCGCATCGAGGACGCCATCGCGGCGACCAAGGCCGCGGTCGAGGAAGGCACCGTCCCCGGCGGCGGCGCTGCCCTGGCCCAGGTGGCCACGGAGCTCGACGGCGGTCTGGGCCTCACCGGTGAGGAAGCGATCGGTGTCTCCATCGTCCGCAAGGCGCTGGTGGAGCCGCTGCGCTGGATCGCGCAGAACGCCGGCCACGACGGCTACGTCGTGGTGGGCAAGGTCGCCGAGCTCGGCTGGGGCCACGGCCTCAACGCGGCCACCGACGAGTACGTCGACCTGGCCGCGGCCGGCATCATCGACCCGGTGAAGGTGACCCGCAGCGCGGTCTCCAACGCCGTCTCGATCGCCGGTCTGCTGCTGACCACGGAAAGCCTCGTGGTCGACAAGCCGGCCGAGCCGGAGCCCGCCGACGCCGGCGGCCACGGCCACAGCCACGGTGGCCACGGCCACCAGCACGGCCCCGGCTTCTGAGCCGACAGCTCATCAGAAAGGGCGCGCCCCGCAGGGGGCGCGCCCTTTCCGCATCCGGGCCCGTGCCCGGAGTCGCGCGGCGGCGGTAGAGTGCGGCCGTGGAAATCCGGGCTTCCGACAAAGATCGTGAGCGCACGGTGGCCGACCTCGAGCGGCACGCCGGCGCGGGACGCCTCACGCTGGACGAGTTCGCCGAGCGGGCCAAGCTCGCCCACGGCGCCCGCACCCTCAACGAGCTGGCCGCCGTGGTCAACGACCTGCCGGCCGACGCCCAGCCGGCCGGCGCCGCCGCCACCACGGCCGAGGAGCCGAGCCGCGACCTGCTCATCCTCTTCGCCGTGGCCGCGGCCACGCTCGTGCTGCTCGGCTTCTTCATCGCCCTGATCCGCGCCTGACCCACGCCGCCGAGCGCGGCTCAGCGGGCCGCCCTACCCGAGCGCGGCTCAGCGGGCCGCCCTACCCGAGCGCGGCTCAACGGGCCGCCCTACCCGAGCGCGGCTCAACGGGCCGCCCTACCCGAGCGCGGCTCAACGCCCGGCCGTACCGAGCCCGGCTCGGCTCAGCGCCCGGCTGTACCGAGCGCACTTGGCGTCAGCGCGACGCTGACGCCGGCTCGTTCGGGCCGGGGACGCGCTCGCCGTGCCACGAGCGCCACAACGCCGCGTACGGGCCGTTCGCCGCCACCAGCTCGTCGTGCGAGCCCAGCTCAGTGATCCGCCCGTCCTCGACGACGGCGACCCGGTCGGCGTCGTGGGCCGAGAACAACCGGTGCGCGATCGCCACGACCGTGCGCCCGTGCAGCACCGCGGCCAGCGAGCGTTCGAGATCGCGGGCCGCCCGCGGGTCGAGCAGCGAAGTCGCCTCGTCGAGCACCAGCGTGTGCGGGTCGGCCAGCACCAACCGGGCCAGGGCCAGCTGCTGCGCCTGCGCCGAGGTCAGCGGATGACCGCCCGACCCGACCACCGTCCCGAGCCCCGCCGGCAACGCCAGCGCCCACTCCAGCGCGTGCACCGCGGCCAGCGCCGACCGCACCTCGTCCTCGGCCGCACCCGGGCGCACCATCGCGATGTTGTCGCGGACCGTGCCGATGAACACGTGATGCTCCTGCGTGACCAGTGCCACCTCGCTGCGCAGCCGATGGAGCGGCAGGTCGTGCAGCGGCACCCCGCCCACGGTGATCGAACCGCCGGTCGGCTCGTGCACGCCGGCCAGCAACCGGCCCAGCGTCGACTTGCCCGCGCCGGACGGGCCGACCACGGCCAGCCGCTCGCCCGGTTCGAGAGTCAGGTCGAGGCCGTGCAGCACCTCGCGCCCGGCCACATAGGAGAACCGCAGGTCGCGGATCTCGATACGGGACCCGTCGGGCTCGCCGCCGGCGCTCACGGGGGCCTCGTCGCCCGCCGCCACGCCGAGCAGCCGGGCCAGCGAGGCCGCCCCGATCTGCACCTCGTCGAGCCAGCCGAGCAGCCGGTCGAGCGGGTCGATCAACAACTGCACATAGATCACCGCGGCCGTCAGCTGCCCGAGCGACACCGCGCCGTGCAGATAGAGCCAGCCGCCCACGAGCAGCGTGGCCACGACCGGAAGCACATAGCTCACCTCGATGACCGGGAACCACACCGTACGGAGGAAGAGGGTGTATTTCTCGGCGATCCACGACCGGTGCAGGTCGGCGTCGGAGCGATCGATCCGCTGCTGCTCGCGGCGCAGCGCGTCGACCGTGCGGGCGCCCTCGACCGTCTCGGCCAGGCCGTCGGTCACCGTGGAGTAGACCGCGTTCTGACGCAGATATCCCGCGGGGGCCCGGCGCAGATACCACCGGGTGCCGGCCACGATGATCGGAACGGCGACGAGCAGCGGCAACGCGAGCAGCGGCCCGGTCAGGACCAGAGCGCCGACCACCAGCGCCACCGTGATCAGCGCGATCATCGTCTCGGGCACCGCGAGCCGCACACACCTCGACAGCGCGTCGACGTCCCGGGTCGTACGGGTGAGAAGGTCTCCGGAGCCGGCCCGCTCCACGGTGGAGAGCGGCAGCGCGAGCACCCGCTCGACGAACTCCTCGCGGAGCCGGGCCAGCACCTGTTCGCCCAGCCGGGCCGAGGCGAAATAGGCGAACCGGACCAGGACCGCCTGCAGCACGACGAACCCGGCGATCGTCGCGGCCAGGCGGTCGACCACGCCGACGCCCTCGCCGTGCCGGATCGCCTCGACCAGGTCACCGAGCAGCCGGGGGCCGACGAGCCCGGCGACGGCGGCCAGCACATGCAGCCCGACAGTCAGGCCGAGCGCTCGCGGATAGCGTCGCAGCAGCTCACGGGCGTATCGCCGGACTTGGGCCGGGCCGGCGACCGGAAGCAGATTGCTCACGCCTCCTCCTCTCGCAGCACCGTGCGGGCGTAACGAGGCTCGTCATCGAGCAGGCCGCGGTGGGTGCCGGACGCCACGACCCGGCCCTGGTCGACGAAGATCACCCGGTCGGCGCGGTCGAGCACGAGCGGGCTGGACGTGCAGATCACCGTGGTGCGACCGGCGCGGGCGGCCACCAGACGGTCGGCGATGCGGGCCTCGGTGTGCGCGTCGACCGCGCTGGTCGGCTCGACCAGAATCAGCGTGCCGGGGTCGGCGACCAGCGCGCGCACCAGGCGCAACCGTTGCTGCTGGCCACCCGAGAAGGTGCGGCCGCGCTCGGCGACCTCGCTGTCGAGGCCGTCGGGCAGCGCCTCGACGATGTCGGTGGCGGCCGCCGTGCGCAGCGCCTCGGACAGCCCGCCGTCGCCATGAGGATCGAGGTCGGCGCGCATCGGGCCGGTGAACAGCCGGGCGTCGTTGTCGGCGACGAGGATCCGCTCGCGCACGGTGGCCAGCTCGAACGCGCCGAGCGGAACGCCGTCGATCATCGCGCCGTCGGCGTAGCGGCCGAGCCGGTCGGCGATCGCGGCGGCCTCGGCGGGCACGGTGGCGACGATCGCCGTCGCCCGCCCGGGAAGGATCTGCACGCCGGACGCCGGGTCGGTCAGCGGGCCGCGGAACCGCGCGGGCTCTACGGGGGTCGCCGGGTCGGGCAGATCGGTCCGCGAGCGCAACATCGACACCACCCGCCGGGCCGAGACGTGGCCGCGGGTCAGTTTGTCGATCGCCTCGGTGAGCTGCCGCAACGGCGTGACCAGGAAGGCCGCGTAGGCGTAGAAGGAGACCAGCTGGCCCACGGTGATCTGCCCGTCCAGCGCGAACCGGGCGCCCAGCCACGTGACCAGCACCAGGAAGACGCCCGGCAGCAGCACCTGGGCCGCCTCGAGCAGCGACTCGACCCGCGCCGTCCGCACCCCGGCCGCGCGCAGCACCTGCGACTCCTCGCGGTAGCGCTCGCCCATCACCGCCTCGCCGCCGACACCCCGCAGCACGCGCAGGCCGCCCACCAGATCGGCCGCACGCCCGGTGAGCAGGCCCTGCTGCTCGCGGGAGGCCTGCTGGCGGCGGTGCAGCGGACGGATGAGCAGCCCGACGATCGCCATCAGCAGCGGCACCCCGAGCACGACGACCAGGCCGAGCGGCACCGAAGTGGTGAGCAGGATGATCGTCACGGTGACGACGGCCAGGAGCGAGCCGGTGCCCCGGGCGGTGATGTCGATCGCCGAGCCGATCTGGCGGATGTCGGACGTGCCGATCGCGACGACCTCGCCGGTGTCGAGCCGCCGGGACAGCGCCGAGCCCAGCCGGGCGGCGTGGCGCACCGTGACCTGGACCGTCGTGAACATGCCGCCCAGGAAGTTGACGACCGCGAACCGGTGCCGGCCGACCCCGAAGGCGGCCTGGCCGATGCCGGCCGCGAGCAGCACCAGGCTCCAGGTGAGCAGGCCCCGGCGGTCGCCGTCGGTGGCCGCGTCGATCGCCTTGCCGACGATCGCGGGGACGAACGCCTGGCAGAGCATCCAGAGGACCGCGAGCGCGATCGCCGCGTACACCGATCGCCAGTATTGCCGGACCAGCCAGCGCAGATAGCGGACGGGGGAACGGTCATCGGGTGGGCCGGGGTCGGCGTCGGGGAGGTTCTTCATCGCGGATCCGACGTTACGGCCGGGGTACGACAGTTTGCGACGCGTTTTCGGGCCGCGGCGACAGCTAGCGGTCGACGGGTGTGAAGTCCCACACGTGGGCGGCCCGGGCGATCAGGTGGGGCGGCGGCGCGGGCAGAGTTTCCGGGCTGTGCCGCCACTTCGAGATGACCACGATGCGGTTGTCGGTGGACGAAAACACGTCGCTCGACATGTGCTGCGGCAACACCTCGATGTGCGGCACGGCCACATCACACACCCAGGTCAGCAGCTCGTCGAAGCCGCTGAGCGAGGCGCGTATCTCCCACATCCGCGCGATCATGCTGGCTTCCTACCCCGCCACGCTGACCGCGGTCAATGGCATCGCCGAGTCTGCAGGCAGATCGAGACGACTGGGCGCCACGCCGGCCGCGACGAGCCGCGAGCCGAGCGCCGCCACCATGGCGCCGTTGTCGGTGCACAGCGCGGGCCGGGGCACGCGCACCTCGATGCCGTGCTTGGCCGCCCGCTCGCCGGCCAGCACCCGCAGCCGCGAGTTGGCCGCCACTCCGCCGCCGATCACCAGGGTGCGGACGCCGTTCGTACGGCAGGCCTCGATCGCCTTGGCGGTGAGCACATCGCAGACAGCCTCCTGGAACGAGGCCGAGACGTCGGCGATCGGCACCGGCTCGCCGTCGCGTTCGCGGGCCTCGACCCATCGGGCCACGGCCGTCTTGAGCCCGGAGAACGAGAAGTCGAACCGGTGGGCGGCGAGATCCTTGGGCGCGGTGAGCCCGCGGGGGAACGCGATCGACGCCCGGTCGCCTTCCTGAGCCGTACGGTCGATGATCGGTCCCCCGGGGAAGCCGAGCCCCAGCAGGCGCGCCACCTTGTCGAAGGCCTCGCCGGCGGCGTCGTCGATCGTGGCGCCCAGCGGCGTGACCCCGTTGGTGAGATCGTCGACCAGCAGCAACGAGGAGTGTCCACCCGAGACGAGCATCGCGATCGCCGGTTCGGGCAGCGGTCCGTGCTCGAGGGTGTCGACGGCCACATGCGCCGCCAGGTGGTTGACGCCGTAGATCGGCTTTTCCGCGGCCAGGGCGTAACCCTTGGCCGCCGCCACGCCCACGAGCAGTGCCCCGGCCAGACCGGGTCCGCTGGTCACGGCGATCGCGTCGAGGTCGGCCAGGGTGACCCCGGCCTCGTCGAGCGCGCGCTGCATGGTCGGCACCAGCGCCTCGAGGTGGGCCCGGCTGGCCACCTCGGGCACCACCCCGCCGAACCGGGCGTGCTGGTCCACACTCGACGCCAGCGCGTCGGCCAGCAGGGTGTGGCCCCGGACGATGCCGATGCCGGTCTCGTCGCAGGAGGTCTCGATCCCGAGAACCAGGGGCTCGTCAGCCATTGCGCATCATCACCAGGGCGTCCGTGTTGCTCGGTTGGTAGTAGCCGCGACGGAGGCCGACGGGCTCGAAATCGTACGTGGCGTAGAGGCGCTGTGCGGGCTCGTTGTCGACCGCGACCTCGAGCAGGGTCTGCTTGATCTCCAGCCGGTGGGCCTCGTCGAGCAGCGCCTCGAGCAGCCGGCGCCCGGTGCCCCGCCGCTGGACCGACCGGCGTACGGCGATGTTCTGCACCCACGCCTCGTCCTGGGTGGCTGCGAGTCCGCCGTACCCGAGAACCTCGTCTTCGCCCTCGAGCGCGACGACGTAGAAGTTGCGCTGCGCCAGCTCGTTCCAGAACATCGCCGGCGTCCACTTCTCGTCGCCGAACAGGTCCGCCTCCATCGGGACCACCTCGGCGATGTGCCACCAGCGGAAACGCTCGATCCGCATCAGGTCAGCACCGGTTTGCGGCCGGCGGGCTCGACGGCGTCGGGCCGGCGCAGATAGAGCGGCGTCAGGATTTCCGATGGCGCCCCCGCGCGGATGCGCTCGGCGGCCAGGGCGACCAGGGCGGCGCCGGGCGGATAGAGCAGGTGCTCCTCGACCGGCACGGCGAAGAGGTCGCCGTACTTCAGAGCGCCCTCGCCCGCGGCCCGGTCGACCAGGCCGTCGACGCCGGGCGCGGACGCCTCGGACAGCCGGCCGGTCAGGTCGGCGCCGTCGTCGCGGGCGGTGGCCTGACCGATCAGGTTCGCCGCCTCGGCCCGGGCGAGCGCGGCCGCGACCCGGGCGGCGTCCGCGCCGACCAGCGACATGGCCGCCTCGATCGTCTCGGATTCGGCCAGGGCGGCCGCGTCAGTGGCGGCGCTGTTGCGGGCGCGGCTGCGGGCCGGGGTGCCGGCGCGGACCAGCGCCGCGGCCACATCACCCGGACGGGCGACGTCGGGACCGAGGACGCGTACGCCGTCAAGGTAGGTCGCGAAGTAGACCTCGCGCCGGCGGGCGTCGGTCGCGATCAGCACCCGGCCCGGTCCGGCCGCCCGGCCGAGGCCGTCGAGCGAGCACACCCCGTACGTCGGGATGCCGAGCGCCTGGGCCATGCTCGCCGCCGTGGCCAGCCCGACCCGCAGGCCGGTGAACGGACCGGGCCCGAGCCCGGCCACGATCGCCCCCAGGTCGCGCGGCCGCACCCCCGATTCGGCCAGCGTGGCCTCGATCGCGGGGGCCAGTTTCTCCCCGTGCGCGCGAGGGTCGACGGTGCGCCGCTCGGCCAGGCCACGAAGGCCGTCGGCGGTCACCTCGACCAGCGCGGCGGTCGAGGCGGGGGTCGCGGTGTCCAGAGCCAGTACCAGCACGTTCCCGACCCTAACCCGCGGTGCGCGGATCCCAGTTGATGACCGGGCGCCCGCCGTCGGCCAAGGCCTTGTTGGCCGCGCTGAACGGGCGGGCGCCGCGGAAGCCCTCACGGTTGAGCGGGCTCGGGTGCCCGGCCTCGAGCACGATGTGGGCCGGGTTGGTGATCAGCGCCGCCTTCTTGCGCGCGTAACCGCCCCAGAGCAGGAACACCACCCGGTCGTCGCGAGCGTTCAGCGCCCGGATCGTGGCATCGGTGAACGCCTCCCAGCCCTTGCCCCCGTGCGAGGCAGCCGCTCCCGCGCGCACCGTCAGCACCGCGTTGAGCAGGAGCACGCCCTGTTGCGCCCAGCCGGTGAGATCGCCGGCGGCGGGCGGGGCGACCCCGACGTCCTCGGCGAGCTCCTTGAACACGTTGCGCAGCGACGGCGGGATCTTCACGCCCTCCCGCACGCTGAAGCTGAGCCCGTGAGCCTGACCGGGACCGTGATAAGGATCCTGCCCCAGGATCAGCACCCGGGTCTGCTCGGGCAGGCACAGCCGGTACGCCGAGAAGAGGTCCTCGATCGGCGGATAGATCGTGTGCGCCGCGTATTCCGACGCCACGAACTCGCCCAGCGCGGCCGTGGCCTTCTCGTCGAGAAAGCCGGCGAGCTCGGCTCGCCATTCGGCCGGCAGCAACTCCGCCAGGTTCAAGATCACTCCTCGGTCTGCAGGTTCGCGATGCGTGCGGCCCAGTCTCCGCCGTGCGGGATCAGCTCGGCCACCCGGGTGTCGTCGTCCAGGCGGTCGAGCCGCACCCGCAGATATTCGTCGTTGAGCTGCTCGACCATGCCCGCGCCCCACTCCACGACGGTGACCGCGTCGTCGGCCGAGGCGTCCAGGTCGAGGTCGTCGATCTCGGCCCGCGGGTCGGGGCTGTCACCCAGCCGGTACGCGTCCGCGTGCACCAGCGAAATCCGTCCCCGGTGGACGCGGGCGATCACGAACGTCGGCGACGTGATCGCGTCGGTCACGCCGAGCCCGGCCCCGATGCCCTGCACGAGCGCCGTCTTGCCGGCGCCGAGCGGCCCGGTCAGCAGCAGCAGATCACCGGCGCGCAGGATCGACGCCAGCCGCCGCCCGAACGCACGGGTGTCCTCCACGGTGGTCAGCTTCACGAGATCTTGTCCAGGAACGGCAGCAGCGCGGCGTTGACTTCGTCGGCCTTCTCCAGCATCACGACATGTCCACTGTTATCGATCTTTACGAGCTCGGCCTCGGGCAGGTGCCGCAGGATCTCCTCGGAATGGGTCACCGGCGTCAGATAGTCCCGCGTGCCGACGATCACCAGCACGGGCGTGCCGCGCAGGGCCGACAGCGCCGGGAAACGGTTGTGCGTGTACAGCGTGCGCAGATATTTGGTCAGCGTCTCGGCCGAGGTCTTGGAGTTCATGGTCTCCACGAACGTGACCAACGACGGACTCGGCTTGGGCTCACCGAAGCCGTACCGCCGGGTGAGCAGCCAGGCCAGATCGGAGGACACCATCCGGGCCCGGTCGATCGAGGTGCCGCCCAGGTGGGCCGCCTTGCCCCAGAGCGGGAAGAACGGCGCGCTGGCCCGGGCCACCAGCGACGGAAGGCCCAGCTTGGTCTTGTCGATCAGACCGGCCGACGTGGACATCAGCACGACGCCGGTGACCCGCCGGCCGAACCACTCCGGGTACTGCTCGGCGAACGCCATGATCGTCATGCCGCCCATCGAGTGTCCGACCAGGATGATGTGGCCCTCGGGGCAGGTGCGGTCGAGCACCGCGGCCAGCGATTTGCCCAGCGCGGCGATGTCGTACTCCCCGGACTTGAGCCGGCTCGACCGGCCGTGACCGGGCTGGTCGTAGAAGACGAGACGGTGGTCGCCGCGCTCGGCGAGGGCCTTGCGCTGGAAATAGAACGTGCCCATGTCGAGCGCGAAGCCGTGCACGAAGACGATGGTGGGCCGGTCGCCCTCCACCCTCGGTTCGACGATCTCAACGTGCAGCTCGGTGCCGTCGGCCGCGGTGACGGTCATCTCGCGGTCGAAGGGCTGGTCGCCGAACGGCTCGTCCATGTGCGGGTCGCCGGGCGCGCTGATCGAGCGCCGCACCAGCACCCGCTCGACGGCGAAGGCGGTGGCCAGGCCCGCGGCCAGCACACCGACGGCCGCGCCGGCCAGACCGACCTGTTTGGCCCGCTTGCCGGCCGGGCTCACTCCGCACCTCCCTGATAGACCCGGGGCACCCGGGTGCTGCCGAACCGGGTGACGATCTCGTAGTTGATCGTGCCGGCCACCTCGGCCCAGTCGTCGGCCGTCGGCCCGCCGTCGTCGCCCGGCCCGAACAGCGTCGCCACGTCGCCCGCGACCACCGGGTCGTCGCCGACGTCGAGGACGATCTGATCCATGCAGACACGGCCGGCCACCGTACGCCGTTTGCCGCCGAGCTGGACCGGCCCCGCGTTGGACGCCGCCCGGGGCACGCCGTCCGCATAGCCCAGCGGCACCAGGGCCAGGGTGGTCTCGCGCTCGGTGAAATAGGTGTGGCCGTAGGAGACGCCCTGACCGGCCGGCACCCGCTTGGTCAGCGCGACCCGGGCCCGCGCCGTCATGGCCGGGCGCAGCCCGTACGACTCCCCCGCGACCGGCGACAGGCCATAGACCGCGATCCCCGGGCGTACGAGGTCGTAATGCGCGTCGGGCCGGGTCAGCGTGGCCGCCGAGTTCGCGATGTGCCGGTAGCGCGGGGTGATGCCGGAGCGCTCGGCGGTCGCCAGCCCCTCGGCGAAGACGGCCAGCTGGTGGTCGATGGTCTCGTGACCGGGCGCGTCCGCGGAGATGAAGTGGCTCCAGACGCCGACCACGTCGATGTCGCCGTCGGCCTGCGCCTTGGCCGCCGCCTCGAGCAGCGCCGGCCACTCGGCCGGGGTCGCGCCACCGCGGGACAGGCCGGTGTCGAGCTTGAGATGGACCCGGGCCGTGCGCTCGGCCCGCCGGACCGCCGTCACCAGCTCGCCGAGCAGCTCGAGGCTGCCCGCGCTGAGGTCGATGCCGGCTTCCACGCCCTCGTGCAGCGGCAACCCGGGCGAGTGCAGCCAGGCCAGCACGGGCACCTCGAAGCCGGCTCGGCGCAACGCCAGCCCCTCGTCGAGAGTCGCCACGCCCAGCCAGGTCGCCCCGCCGGCGAGCGCGGCCCGCGCGGAGGGCAGCATGCCGTGCCCGTAGCCGTCGCCCTTGACGACGGCCATCACCTCGGCGGTCGTCCTGGCGCGCAGCAACGCGACGTTGTCCCGGATGGCGTCCAGATCGATCCGGACCTCGGCCTGCCACATGATTCCAGCCTACTGACCGGTCAGATCACGGACGGTGTGACGCAGAGCGGAGGCTATGTCGGGCGCGGTGACCGGGCCCTCCCCGGCGGCCCGGCGACCGGCCAGCCCATGCGCGTACGCCGCCGCGGCCGCGGCCCGCTCGGCCGGCACGCCACCGGCCAGCAGCGAACCCAGCAGCCCGGCCAGCACGTCGCCGCTGCCCGCCGTGGCCAGCGCGGACGAGCCCGTCGGATTGGCCCACACCTCGCCGCCCGGGGTGGCCACGATCGTCCGGTCGCCCTTCAGCAGCACCACCGCGTTCATCCACGCGGCCAGCTTGAGCGCCGCGCCGGCCCGGTCGTGGCCGGGCGCCTCGCCGGCCAGCCGCTTGAACTCGCCGTCGTGCGGGGTGACCACCACCGGGGCGTCACGGCGCAGGTCCGTGGCGTGCTTGCCGTCGATCAGCAAGGTCAGCGCGTCGGCGTCGAGCACCACGGGCAACGCGGTGGCCAGCACGCTGCGCAGCGTCGTGCGGGCCTCGTTGCCGGTGCCCAGCCCCGAGCCGCACACCCAGGCCTGCACCCGCCCGGCGTCGGCGACCCGGGGCACGGCCACGACCGAGGGGTGCGCGCGCACGACCTCCTCATGGGCGCTGCCCGCATAGCGCACCATGCCGGTCGGGCCGGCCAGGGCGCCGCTCACGCCGAGCAGGGCGGCCCCCGGATAGGTCGCCGAGCCGGTGGCGATGCCGACCACGCCACGCGTGTATTTGTCGGAGGTGGGACCGGGATGCGGCCACCACGAGGCGACGTCCTCGGAGTCGGGCACGCAGACCGCGGGGTCGGACCGCCGCACCGGCCCGAGACCGATGTCGACCAGCTCGACCTGGCCGCAGCGCACCGCGGCCGGGCCGATCACGTGAGCGGGCTTCAGGCAGCCGAAAGTCACCGTGACGTCGGCCGTGACGGCGGCGCCGGGCACGTCACCGGTGTCGACGGCCACGCCGCTCGGCACGTCGACCGCCACCATCACGGCGCGAGCCCCGGAACGCCCGCGCAACTTGCCGGCCCGCTCGACCACCTCGGCCGCCGCCGCGCGCAGGCCGCCGCTGGCCCCGATGCCGACGATGCCGTCGAGCACCAGATCGGCCCGGTCGGGCAACTCACCGACGGTGAAGCCGCCCGCCGCGCGCAGGGCCCGCAGCCCGGCCAGGTGGACCCGCTCGGGCCGCATGAGCAGCGCGCGCACCTGGGCGCCCCGCCGGGCCAGGGTGGCGCCGGCATAGAGCGCGTCGCCCCCGTTGTCGCCGCTGCCCACCAGCAGCACCACGCGCGCGCCGTAGACGCCGCCCGCGTCCTCCAGCAGCAGCGCGCAACGCCTGGCCAGCCCGGCCGCGGCCCGCTGCATCAGCGTGCCCTCGGGCAGCGTCGCCATCAGCTTCTGCTCGGCCGCGCGCACATCCGCCACCCGCCATGCCTGCCGCATCGATCCTCCAGCCATCTCGTGTTGCCGACGGTTCTAGCGCATCGCTGCGACATTTTCTCGCCGCGCCTGCTCAAGTCTGATCAGGACCATGCCAGCTCTCCACCCACCGTTGCCCGGCGCTCCCCACCGTTGCCCGGCGCTCCCCACCGTTGCCCGGCGCTCTCCACCGTTGCCCGGCGCTCCCCCAGCTGCGCGGCGTTCCCCGCAGCTGCCCGGCGCTCCCCACCGTTGCCCGGCGCTCCCCGCAGCTGCCCGGCGTTCCCCGCAGCTGCCCGGCGCTCCCCGCAGCTGCCCGGCGCTCCCCGCAGCTGCCCGGCGCTCCCCGCAGCTGCTGCTCAGGATTCGGCGACGACCATGGCCGAGGCGATGCCGCCGTCGTGCGAGAGGGACAGATGCCACCGGTTGACCCCGCGCTCGGCCGCGACCGCGGCCACCGTGCCCGAGACGGTCAGCCAGGGGCGGCCGTCGGGATCGGCAACGATCTCGCAGTCGTGCCACAGCATGCCCGCGGGAGCGCCCAGCGCCTTGGCCACCGCCTCTTTGGCCGCGAAGCGGGCGGCCAGCGACTCGGCCGACCGCGGATTGCCGGACGCGGTCAGCCGCTCACCCTCGGTGAACAGCCGGGTCGCCATCAGCGGCGTCCGGTCGAGAGCGCGGGCGAAGCGCTCCACCAGCACAACATCGATGCCGACAGCCACGATCACGGCCCAACCCTATCGGTTGTCAGTGCTCGGCATCCGGGCCTGTGGACAACCACCGGCGTTGTCCACAGGCCGCCCCACGGCGGGTTTGCGACCCCTAAATTCGTCGCATCCGTTCGCCGCTTCCGGAGGTTGCTGATGAATCCCGATCTCGAGGTCGACACCGAGGCACTACGGCGCGCGGCCTCGGCCGTGGCCGCCACCGGCGACCGGGTGACCGACGCGGCCGCCGGTGAGCCACCACCCCCGCAGGTCCCGCGCTGGGCCACGGTCGACGCGGCCCATCTGGCCGGCGAGGCCGCCCGGCAGCAACTGACGGTGATCGGCGCCGAGATCGAGGAGACCGCCCGCCGCATCGCCTCCGCGGCGGACGACTACGAGCTGGCCGACTCCCGCGCCGCCACCCGCCTGCGGCTGACCCGATGACCACCGCCGTCCACGCTCGGCTGCGCGCCACCGACCCGGCCCGCTGGCGAGCCCTCGCCCTCTCCTGGCGCCACTGGGCCGAACGGGCCGGCCACCTGATCGCCGAGCTGGTTCCCCGCCTGGCCGCGCTGGCTTCGGCGTGGCACGGAAGCGCGGCCGCCGCGGCCGGCCGCCGCCTGGCCGAGCTGCGCCGCAGGCTGGTCCTGTTCCGCATGCGTTGCTGGCATGCCGACCAGGTGGCCAGCGAGTTCGCCGCCGCCCTGACGCGGGCGAAGGCGCTGCTGTCTCGAGCCCTCGCCGCCGGTGCAGTCGACCCAGCCGGCAGCGGACCTCCTGCCAGTACCCCCGCCCCGGGTGCCTCTTTCTCTCCTGCCGCCCACCGCACCAGGGCTGCTGTCCCTGGCGCCGGGGGCGCTGCTTCTGGCGCCGGGGGTGCTGCTTCTGGCGCCGGGGGTGCTGCTCCGGGCGCCGAGGCTGCTGTTCCGGGTGCCGGTGAGCTGGCCGCGGCGCTGGCGCTGGCGGCGCGGGCCGATGCCGAGGCCGCCGAGCGGCTGGCGGAGCTGGCGGCGGCGATCCGCGCCCCGGCTACGGCGCCCGGTCCCGACCGGCCCAGCTGCGCCACCTCGCCCGCCGATGTGCGCCGGTGGTGGGCCGGGCTCCCGGTCGAGCAGCGGAACTGGCTCCTTGCGACCGAGGCGTCTTGGCTGTCCCGGCTCGACGGGCTGCCCGCCGCCGACCGGGACGTCGCGAACCGCCTTCTGCTCGACGACCGGCGGGCCGAGATCGACCGGGCGATCGCCGGGGCCACCGGCCGGCAGCGTGACCGGCTGCGTGCCGTGCGCGACGGGCTGGCCCGGCTCGGTGACCGGCTCGCCGACGACTCCGGGCCCCGGGCCTATCTGCTGCGGCTCGACGTGGCCGGGGAGGGCCGTGCGGTGGTGGCGCTGGGCGATCCCGACCGGGCCGGCAGCGTGCTCACCCATGTGCCGGGGATGACGGCCGATCTGGCCTCGTTCGGCGGGGAGCTGGCCCGGGCCGAGCGGGTCGCCGTGCGCGCCGCCGAGGTGAACCCGGCCGCCTCGACCAGCGCGGTGCTGTGGCTCGACTACGACGCGCCCGACTTCGTCGACGAGGCCGCGACCGCCCGCCGGGCCGAGGCCGGGGCGCCCGCGCTGCGGCACTTTCAGGACGGTCTTCGAGCGGCGCACGAGGGTCCGCCGGGGCGGCAGGTGCTGCTCGGGCACAGCTACGGTTCGCTGGTTGTCGGCCGGGCGGCCGCTGCCGGGGGTCTCGATGCCGACAGCGTGGTGTTCGTGGGTTCGCCCGGCGTGGGCGTCGATTCGGCCCGCGACCTGCGGGTGCCGTCGGGCGAGGTCTGGTCGAGCACGTCACGCGGCGACGTGATCCAGTACGCAGCAGTGTCCCCGAGCAGTCTGGCGGGCGATCTTGCTCTGGCCGGCACCGTCCCCGGGATCGGCGCGCTGATCGCCTTTGGACGCCCGGAACGCGACCTGTGGTTCGGCCACAATCCGAGCGACCCGGCCTTCGGCGCCCACGTCTTCGCCAGCGCGCCGGGCGGAGGCCACGTCGGCTACTGGGAACCAGGTTCGCCCTCGCTCGAAACCCTGACCGCAATCACCCTGGGTTCGGCCCGATGAGTCCGCCTCCGAAGCCACGACACGCGCGGCGCCCACGCCAACGGCCGCCACCACGCCGACGACCGGCACGAACGGCCGCTACCGCGCGGGCGACCGGCACGATGACGATCGACGCTAACGGCCGCCACCACGGTGGCGGCCAGCACGAACGGTCGCTACCGCGCCTGCGACCGGCACGATGACGGCCAGCACGAACGGCCGCCACCACGCGGGCGGCCGGCGCGATGACGGCCGACGCTAACGGCCGCCACCGCGCTGGCGAGCAGCACGATGACGGCCGGGCGGAAAGGTGGTGCGGGGTTACTCGACGGTGACGGACTTGGCCAGGTTGCGGGGCTGGTCGACGTCGTGGCCGCGGGCGGAGGCGATCTCGCAGGCCAGCACCTGCAGGGGCACGGTGGTCATCAGGGGGGCCAGCAGCGTCGGGGTCGCGGGGACGGTGATGAGGTGGTCAGCGTAGGGGCGGACGTCCTCGTCGCCCTCCTCGGCGATCACGATGGTGCGGGCGCCGCGGGCGCGGACCTCCTGGATGTTGGAGACGACCTTGTCGCGCATGACGCCGCGGCCGGCTGGGGAGGGCACCACGCAGACGACCGGCGTGCCCTCGTCGATCAGGGCGATCGGGCCGTGCTTGAGCTCTCCGGCGGCGAAGCCCTCGGCGTGCATGTAGGCGAGCTCCTTGAGCTTGAGCGCGCCCTCCAGGGCCACCGGGTAGCCGACGTGCCGGCCGATGAACAGCACCGTGGAGGCGGTCTTGAGGTCGCGGGCGAGTTCGCGCACGTCCTCCATGCGGCCCAGCAGGGTGCGCAGGCTGTCGGGGGTCTGCTGCAGCTTCTCGACCACGGCGGCGACCTCGTCGGCGTACATGACGCCGCGGATCTGGGCCAGGTGCAGCCCGATCAGGTAGCAGGCGACCAGCTGGGTGAGGAACGCCTTGGTCGAGGCCACCGCGATCTCGGGGCCGCCGTGCGTGTAGAGCACCGCGTCGGACTCGCGCGGGATCGTCGAGCCGTTGGTGTTGCAGATCGCCAGCACCCGGGCCTTCTGCTCCTTGGCGTGACGCAGCGCCATCAGCGTGTCCATCGACTCGCCGGACTGGCTGATCGCGACCACCAGGGTGGAGCGGTCGAGGATCGGGTCGCGGTATCGGAACTCGCTGGCCAGCTCCACCTCGCACGGGATGCGGACCCAGTGCT
Organism: Actinoplanes sp. NPDC021490; assembly: GCF_055562135.1. Classification (NCBI taxonomy): domain Bacteria; kingdom Bacillati; phylum Actinomycetota; class Actinomycetes; order Micromonosporales; family Micromonosporaceae; genus Actinoplanes; species Actinoplanes sp. NPDC021490. The sequence continues at coordinate 660,526 of NZ_JBVHFW010000001.1, read as the reverse complement.
CGATGGCGTACTTGGCGACCATGCCCGCGTGGTAGGAGGTGCCACAGGCCACGATGAAGATCTTGTCGACGTCGCGGAGGTCCTGGTCGGTCAGGCGGACCTCGTCGAGCACGATCTCGCCGCGCTCGGAGAGGCGGCCGAGCAGGGTGTCGGCGATCGCCTGGGGCTGCTCGGCGATCTCCTTGAGCATGAAGTAGTCGTGACCGCCCTTCTCGGCGGCCGAGGCGTCCCAGTTGATGTGGAACTCGTGGCCCTGCTGGACCGAGCCGTCGAAGCCGGTGATCTCGATGCCGGCCGGGGTGATCAGGACGACCTGGTCCTGGCCCAGCTCGATCGCCTCGCGGGTGTGCTCGATGAACGCGGAGACGTCGCTGGCCAGGAAGTTTTCCCCGTCGCCGCGGCCCACGACCAGCGGCGAGTTGCGGCGGGCGGCGACGACCGCGTCGGGCACCTCGACGTCGATGGCCAGCAGCGTGAACGCGCCCTCGAGGCGGCGCACAGTGCGGCGCATGCCCTCGGCGAGCAGCTGCGGACCGTCGGCCATGCCGGACTCGCGGAGCTGACGCACCTCGGCCGCCAGGAGGTGGGCGGCGCATTCGGTGTCGGTGTCGCTGGCGAACTCGACGCCGGTCGCCTCGAGCTCGGCGCGCAGGCGGGCGAAGTTCTCGATGATGCCGTTGTGGATGACCGCGACACGGCCGTCCTTCGAGACGTGCGGGTGCGCGTTGCGGTCGGTCGGACCGCCGTGCGTCGCCCACCGGGTGTGCCCGATGCCGGTCAGACCGGCGGCGATGCGCGAGTCCCCGGCCTCGGAGAGAGCCTTCTCCAGGTTGGCCAGCTTGCCGGCCTTCTTCTCGGTCAGAACAGCGCCGTTCTCCACGACGGCCACACCGGCGGAGTCGTACCCGCGGTATTCCAGCCTGCGCAGTCCGTCAAGAACGATGCTGAGCGCCGGTCGACCGCCGACGTACCCCACGATGCCACACATGGCCGAGAGCCTAGCCGACTTCCGCTCACTCGTCATGCGCAAGAAGCACCCTTTCGAGCACACGGCCTGCGCAGAACAAGCCGAACGGCCGACCGGGCCATCCCACGGCTGGCGCCGTTGGCGTACCGTCGGCTACCGCGCCACAACAGCGCGCACGCACCGGGAGAAACGTTGAGCAATCAGCCGGACAATCGGCAGCCGGACGGCACATATGAGCCGGCGCCCCAGCGGCCCGTCCCGCCGTCTTTCCAGCCCGGGTTCGCTCCCCTGCCGCAGCCGCCCAATCCGGACTACCCGCCGACGTCCGAGTTCCCGGCCACGCCGACGGAGGAGTATCGGGCCCAGTCGTACGAGCCCCCGCCCGGCTACGGCCCGCCGCAGGCCTACGAGCCCCCACCCGGGTATGGCCCGCCGCCCGGATATGGGCCGCCTCCCGGCTACGGTCAGCCCGCCTATCAGCAACCGCCGCGGCCGCCGCGCAAGAGCAAGGTCCCGATGGTCCTGCTCGTGCTGGCCATCACGCTGCTGCTCTGCGCCGGCGTCGGAACAGCGGGCGTGCTGATCGCGCGGAACGTGACCGATCGGGCCAAGGAAGCGCTGCCCGAGCTGCCCACGGCCGCCCCGCAGATCCCCGATCTGCCCACCGGGCTGCCCAGCCTGCCGGCCGGCGCGCCCGACGTGACCGGCCGCAAGATCTCGGTGACGTACGAGGTGAGCGGTGAGGGGCAGGCCTCCCAGATCCTGTACGTCGAGAAGCTGGGCGACGCGCCCAAGCGGCTGCAGAACGTGGATCTGCCGTGGAAGTTCACGACCGAGATGGAGACGCCCGCGCTCGTGTCGGTGGTCGCCATGCGGATCGGCACGACGGAGGGCACGATCAAGTGCCGGGCCCTGGTCGACGGCACGGAAGTGAAACAGCGCACGTCCAGCTCGTCGACCGTCGCCACGGCCACGTGCACGCATTTCGCCATCGAGTGACGAGTGGGGAAACCTTGACGAGCGACCCGCTGGTCGAACGGATGCGCCCGTTCGGCACCACGATCTTCACCGAGATGTCGGCCCTGGCCGTGCGCACCGGCTCGATCAACCTGGGTCAGGGCTTCCCCGACACCGACGGTCCGGCCGAGATGCTCGAGGCGGCCGCGCGGGCCCTGCGCGAGGGGGCCAACCAGTACCCGCCGCTGCCCGGCATTCCCGCCCTGCGCGCCGCCATCGCCGAGCACGAGCAACGCTTCTGGGCGCTGCCCCGCGATCCCGACACCGAGGTGGTCGTGACCGCGGGCGCGACCGAGGCCGTCGCGGCGGCGATCCTGGCGCTGTGCGAACGCGGCGACGAGGTCGTCACGTTCGAGCCCTACTACGACTCGTACGCGGCCTCGATCACGCTGGCCGGCGCCGTCCGCAGACCCGTCACCCTGCGTCCGGGCCCCGACGGGCGGTACGCGTTCGACGAGGGCGAGTTGCGGGCGGCGTTCGGGCCGCGGACCCGTCTCGTGCTGCTCAACTCGCCGCACAATCCGACCGGCAAGGTCTTCACCGGCGCCGAGCTGAGCCTGATCGCGGGTCTCTGCCAGGAGTTCGGCACGTACGCCGTGACCGACGAGGTCTACGAGCACCTGGTCTTCACCGACGCCGCCGAGCCGCACGTCCCGCTCGCGAGCCTGCCCGGCATGCACGAGCGCACGCTGCGGATCTCGTCGGCCGGCAAGACGTTCTCGTGCACGGGCTGGAAGGTCGGCTGGGCGACCGGCCCGGCCCGGCTGGTGTCGGCGCTGATGCGGGTGAAGCAGTTCCTCACCTTTGTCAACGCCGGGCCGCTGCAACCGGCCGTGGCCGTCGCGCTGGGCCTGCCCGGCTCCTACTTCACCGGTTTCCGCGACGAGCTGCAGGCCCGCCGGGACCACCTGACCGCCGGGCTGACCGAGGCCGGGTTCGCGGTGCAGCCCTCCGAGGGCACGTATTTCGTGACCGCCGACATCACCCCGCTGGGCGGGACGGACGGCATCGAGTTCTGCCGCGAGCTGCCCGAGCGCTGCGGGGTGGTGGCGGTGCCGACCCAGGTCTTCTACGACCACCGCGAGGCCGGCCGCCACCTGATCCGTTTCGCCTTCTGCAAACGCGAGTCCGTGATCGACGAGGCGGCCCAGCGTTTGTCCAAGCTGGGCCGCTGAAGGACGAAGGTCTAGGCGGCGGGAGAGGCGGAACGCACCTCGTCGGCGATTCGCTCGGCCACCGTACGGGCCTGCTCCTCGGTGGCCGCCTCGACCATCACCCGGACGAGCGGCTCGGTGCCCGACGGGCGCAGCAGCACCCGGCCGGTCTCGCCCAGCTCGTTCTCGGCCAGCGCCACGGCGGCCTGCACGGCCGGGGCCGCCGCGCCCGCGTCCCGGTCCCCGACGCGCACGTTGATCAGCACCTGGGGCAGCGGGTGCACGACGGAGGCCAGGTCGGCCAGCGACTTGCCGCTCGACGCGAGCTGGGCCATCAGGTGCAGGCCGGTCAGCACGCCGTCGCCGGTGGTCGCGAAGGCCGGCATCACGATGTGCCCGCTCTGCTCGCCACCCAGGGCCAGCCCGCCCGCGCTCAGCTCCTCGAGCACGTACCGGTCGCCGACCTTGGTCTCGAGAAGCTTGATGCCGGACTGCTTCATGGCGATCCGCAGGCCCAGGTTGCTCATCACGGTCGCGACCAGGGTGTCGTCGGTCAGCGTGCCCGCGTCGCGCATGGCCAGGGCCAGGATCGCCATGATCTGGTCGCCGTCGACGACCTCGCCCGAGGCGGTCACCGCGAGGCAGCGGTCGGCGTCGCCGTCGTGGGCCAGGCCCAGATCGGCTCCCTCGGCCAGCACGGCGTCGCGCACCTTGTCGAGGTGGGTCGAGCCGCACTCGTCGTTGATGTTCAGGCCGTCGGGGTCGGCGTGGATGGCGATGACCTCGGCGCCGGCCTCCTCGTAGGCGACCGGGGCGACCTCGCTGGCCGCGCCGTTCGCGCAGTCGACCACGACCTTGATGCCGGCGAGGCTGTGCGGGGTGGAGCCGACCAGGTGCTTCACGTAGTGCTCGGCCCCGTCGAGCAGGTCGTGCACGCGGCCGATGCCGGCGCCGGTGGGCCGGCCGACCAGCCCGTGCCCGTCCTGGACGGCCTGTTCGATCCGCTCCTCGAGCTCGTCCGGCAGCTTGGTGCCGCCGGCGGCGAAGAGCTTGATCCCGTTGTCGGGCATGGGGTTGTGCGACGCCGACAGCATCACGCCGAGGTCGGCGTTGGTCTGCCCGACCAGGAAAGCCACCGCGGGGGTGGGCAGCACGCCGACCCGCACCACGTTGGCGCCGGCGCTGGTCAGTCCGGCGACGACGGCCGCCTCGAGCATCTCGCCGCTGGCCCGCGGGTCACGTCCGACGATCGCCAGCGGCTGGTGGCTGCTGTCGCTTTCGACCAGGACGCGCGCGGCCGCGACCGCCACGCTGAGGGCCAGTTCCGGGGTGAGCAGCTCGCCGTTCGCGAGCCCCCGTACGCCGTCGGTGCCGAACAGTCGCCCCATGGCGGTTTCCTTTGCGTTGCGTCGTAACAAGGGGGGAGGGAACGCAAACGGCCGGGCGGCCCCTGGGAAACCCAGGGACACAACCCGGCCGTTGTCAGACTCGGCGCAAAATCAGCGCTTCGAGTACTGCGGAGCCTTACGGGCCTTCTTGAGACCGTACTTCTTGCTCTCCTTGACGCGGGCGTCCCGAGTGAGGAAGCCGGCCTTCTTGAGAGCGGGGCGGTCGTCGGGCTCGTTCGTGATGAGCGCCCGCGCGATGCCGAGGCGCAGCGCACCGGCCTGGCCGGTGATGCCACCGCCACGCAGGTTCGCGATCACGTCGAACTGCTCTTCCTTCTCCGCGGTGACGAGCGGCTCACGGATGAGCTGCTGGTGCACCTTGCTGGGGAAGTAGGCCTCGAGGTCGCGGCCGTTGCAGGTGATCTTGCCGGTGCCGGGGATGAGGCGCACCCGGACGATGGCCTCCTTGCGGCGGCCGACGGTCTGGATGGGACGGTCACCAGGACGCGGGGCGCGGACCGGAGCCGGCGCGGGCGTCTCGACGACGACCACGGTCTCGGTCTCGGCGGGCGTCTCGACAACGACCGTTCCGGCGGGCTCCTCGACGGTCTCGACGACCTCGGGCTCGATAACGTCGGACATGCTGCTGCCTTCTCCCGCGCTCACTGCGCGATCTGGGTGATTACGAACGGCTGGGGTTGCTGCGCCGCGTGCGGGTGCTCAGCGCCCGGGTAGACCTTCAGCTTCTTGATGATCTGCCGCGCGAGCTTGTTGTGCGGGAGCATGCCCTTGACGGCCAGCTCGATCGCCTTCTCGGGGCGCTTGCTCAGCAGCTCCTCGTAGCCGACCTGCTTGAGGCCGCCCGGGTAACCCGAGTGGCGGTAGGCGACCTTGGTCTGCCGCTTGTTGCCGGTCAGGGCGACCTTGCCGGCGTTGATGATCACCACGAAGTCGCCGGTGTCGACGTGCGGGGCGAAGGTGGGCTTGTGCTTGCCACGCAGGAGAGTCGCGGTGTGGGTGGCCAGGCGGCCCAGGACGACGTCAGAAGCGTCGATAATGTGCCACTGACGCTCGATCTCACCCGGCTTCGGGCTGTACGTACGCACAGAATTACCTTGTCTTGTCGTCGGTCTGGGGTCGCGCGCTGGTCGCGGAGAACGCGAACATCAAGCCTACCCGGAGGGGCGGGCTCGCAACTGTCGCACAACAGCAGGCAACAATACCCGCCTGCGCGGCGCGTGGTCAAAACGTGCAAGGGTCAACACGATCGGTGGCCCCGCCCAGCGCACAGACGCGACCTCCAAAAATAACCAACGGCCAGCATACTCGCACCCGTGACGCGCCCGGCAGCGGGATCCATGGTCAACAACCTCGAGGCCCGGTTCGTAGCGAAGGTCACAGCTCAATGCCTCTTAGCAGGCTCGAAACAAACGGGACGCAAGGGCGAAATTCCACGACGGCACGCTTTCCGACATGGGCAATGGTGCTGACACCTCGGGAACGCGGGCCAGGCGTGGCCCGGACGTGCGAGGAGGACGCACTATTGAGAAGCCACCGTCAGGGTTGAGGACGGACCTGACGGTGACCGCTGGACCGGCTTCCCGGTTCGGCGAGGAGGAGTCGTGGCGCGCGCCGGCCGGAGGTACGGCGGAGAACGCAGGCGTGACATGGGAGCGGGTCGACGCTGAGGACGGCGGGCTCCGAGCGTGCCCTTCGGTGGACCGGACGGCCGCGCCGCGACTTCTCGAAATACCGATATGACCGACCGCACGGGGGGAGCGCGCCGGACGGTCATCACGGCGGCCGCGCTGGCCGAGCCGGCCGCGTCGCTGTCCGGCTACACGATCGGGGTGACCGCCGACCGCCGCCGCGACGAACTGGCCACGCTGCTCGAGGGCCGCGGCGCCCGGGTGGTGCTCGCCCCCGCGCTGCGGATAGTGCCGATCGCCGACGACGCCGAGCTGCGGGCCGCGACCCGGGCCTGCCTCGACACCCCGCCCGACATCGTGCTGGTCAACACCGGCATCGGCATGCGCGGCTGGCTCGAGGCGGCCGAGGGGTGGGGATTGGCCGAGCCGCTGCGGGCCGTGCTGTCCCAGGCCTATCTGGTCGCCCGCGGCCCCAAGGCCCGCGCCGCGGTGCGTTCGGCCGGGCTGCACGACCAGTGGTCCCCCGAGGGGGAGAGCTACGACGAGGTCGTCGACCACCTGCAGTCGCGCGGGATCGCCGGTCTGACCGTCGCGATGCAGCTGCACGGCGAGAGCCAGCCCGAATACACCGACGCGCTGGAACGGGCGGGGGCCCGGGTGATCGAGGTGCCGGTGTACCGCTGGGCCGCGCCCACCGATCCGGCCCCGCTGCACCGCCTGGTCGACCTGATCACCGCGCGTCTCGTGGACGCGGTCACGTTCACCGCCGCCCCGGCCGTGCACGCCCTGCTGCGGACGGCCGGGCCGAGCGCCGACGCCGTGCTCGAGGCGCTGCGCGGCGACGTGCTGGCGGCCTGTGTGGGCCCGGTCACCGCGGCCCCGCTGCGCCGGCACAACGTGCCCGTGGTGGCGCCGAGCCGGGCCCGGCTGAGCGCCCTGGTCCGGACGATCGTCGACGAGCTGCCCAAGCGCGCCCTCTCGCTCGAGGTGGCGGGCCATTCGCTCACCCTGCGCGGACACGCGGCGATCGTCGACGGGGAGTTGCGCCCGCTGGCCCCGGCCCCGATGGCCGTGCTGCGCGCGCTGGCCGCCACACCGGGACGCGTGCTCTCCCGGGCGGCCCTGCTGCACGCCCTCCCCCGCGGCGCCGACGAACACGCCGTCGAGATGGCCGTGGCCCGCCTGCGAGCCGGCCTGAGCGCCCCCGGCGTGATCCAGACCGTGGTCAAGCGCGGCTACCGCCTGCCGGTCTGAGCGCAACCACTCACGCACGTCGCCCGGTCGGGGTGAGCGTTCTGGGCGCGCCAGCGCCCTGCTCACCCTGACCGGGCCCTCGGCGGGAGCGACGGCCTGTACCCACCACCCCGCTACGACATCCCGAAGTTGATCTTTATCGGACCGTTGCCGCGTAGCCGCCACTCTGTTCGGCCACCAACGTCGCCATCGCGTGTTCCACGACCGCCACCAGCACCTGCTTCACCGAGTCGCGGTGGCGGGCGTCACACATGACCAGCGGCACATGCGGCGGGATGGCGAGCGCCTCGCGAACCTCATCGGGCTCGTAGCGGGGCGCGCCGTCGAAGCAGTTGAGCGCCACCAGATAGGGCAGATGGCGGTTCTCGAAGTAGTCGAGCGGGGCGAACGCGTCGGCGATCCGGCGGGTGTCGACCAGCACGGCCGCGCCGACCGCGCCCCGGATGAGCTCGTCCCACATGAACCAGAATCGGGTCTGCCCCGGGGTGCCGAAAAGGTAGAGGATCAGATCGTCGGCCATCGTGATGCGGCCGAAGTCCATCGCCACCGTGGTGGTCCCCTTGCCGGGCACCTTGGACGCGTCGTCGACCCCTTGGCCGGCCGAGGTCATGACGGCCTCGGTGGTCAGCGGCTCGATCTCGGAGACCGCTCCGACCAGCGTCGTCTTGCCCACGCCGAACCCTCCGGCCACGACAATCTTGGCCGAAGTGATCTCTTTGGGTTGCGCCCCCGCCCGCTCAGAGCTTGCGAAGTCCACTCAACACCCTTTCCAGCAGGTTCATCCGCTCCGAGAACCCAGTTTTGGGAGCGGCGCTGTGCAACGAGAGCAGTCCGTCGGCCACCATGTCGGCGACCAGGACCCGCGCCACACCCAGCGGTAGCCGGGTCAGCGCCGAGAGCTCGGCCAGCGATTGCGCCTTCGCCTCGCACAGCACGGCGATGCGGTATTTGTCATGCCCGGCGAACCGGGACTCTTGCAGACCGGCCTGGCTGGCGACCAGGACCGCCTCGATCGGGATGTCCCGGCGCGGTTCGGTGCGTCCACGGGTGACCGCGTAGGGACGCACCAGGTTGCCTCTCGGATCCTGCGGCTGGCCCATCGCGCGATCACCCCCTTCCGTCGAACCGGCGACTAATGATTGACAGTTTCGCGGGGCGCGGGCGACAGCGACGCGCCGACCCGCTCGACCAGCAGGGCCATCTCGTAGCCGACCTGGCCCACGTCGCAGCTGCGCGCGGCCAGCACGGCCATCGACGACCCGTCGCTGATGGTCATGAGGAACAGGTAACCGGAATCCATCTCGATGATCGTCTGCTGGACCTCGCCCGCGTTGAACAAGCGGGACGCGCCCTCGGTCAGGCTGACCACACCGGACGTGATGGCCGCGAGCTGGTCGGCGCGGTCGGTCGGCAGGTCGCGCGACGAGGCCAGCAGCAGGCCGTCCGCGGACACCGCCACGACGTGGGCGATGCCGGCGACGCTGTTGGCGAAGTTGTTGAGCAGCCAGCCCATGTCCTGCATGGTGGGGGGCCTGGTCACGGTTGGTTCTCCTTAGCCTGGGAGGCGACGGACTCGGCAGTGCCGTCCGTCCGCCCACGTTGCACTCCCCGGTGATACGCGGAAAGGAGTCCGCGGACCTCATCGGGGCTGCGACGGTTCTGGTTGCGCGGGCCGGGCTGCACACCACCGGGCACGAGCTGGGCCTGGGGGACGCGCTTGGGGAGACCGGACCGCGTCGTGCCGGCGTCGACCGGCTCGGCCGCTGCCATCGCCTTCTGCCACCCCTCGTCGGCCGTCGTCCGCCACTTGTCCTCGGCCGCGCCGCGGGGCTTCGGAACCGAAGGTCCATTGTGCCCGTTCGACGCGGGTGACGCCGCCGGGGGCGGGGCCGCGGGCCTGGCCGCCGCGGGCGGGGCGGACGTCGGCTTGGCGGGTGCCCGCTGGGCGGACGTCGGCTTGGCGGGCGCCGGCGACGTCGGAACCGGCTTCGAGGCGCCGTTCGGCGGCGGGGCGTAACCGGCGGTCGGCATGCCCCACTCCTCCTGGCCCGCGTTCTCGTGATCGCGGAACCAGCTCTGCTGCATCTGCACGAAGATCGGCGAGTCGCTGCGTTCATCGGCCGACGGGACGACCGGCGGTGGAGGCGCCGGGGGCATCGCGGCGAGCGCGGCGCCCCACCCGGCGCCCGTGGGGGCCGGTGGTGTGGAGACGACGGGCGGTGCCGAGACGACCGGCGGGGCCGAAACCACCGGCGGGGCCGAAACCACCGGCGGGGCCGCGGCCGCGAAGCCGTTCATCGTGGGCGACGACTGCGTGGCGTCGATGGTCTTGGACACCCGGGTCGGCAGCTTGGGCCGGTTCGGCGTCGGCTGCGCCGGCGGGTCGGACGGCGGGCGCTGCGACGGGAACATCGGCAGCTGCGGGTGCGCGGCCGGCGGGGCCGGGGTGGGCTCGCGCCACGAGGGCTCGGGCTCCCGGAAGGATTCCCGCGAAGGCGACATCGAGGAGTCGTGCGAGGGCGAGATCGTCGGCAGGGTCGCGGTGGCGGCCCGGGAGGACTGCCCGTCCCAGCCACCGCCGTACGGCGCGGTGCCGAGCTCCTGCGGCCGGACCGGCGCCTCGAGGCGGCGGCTCGGCAGCACGACGATGCTGCTGGGCAGCGTGACCTGGGCGACCGTGCCGCCCTCGAGGTTGGCCCGCAGCTCGACGCGGATGCCGTACCGCGAGGCGAGCCGGCCGACCACGGCCAGACCCATCAGGCGGAACGCGGCCACGTCGACGCTCGGCGGCTCGGCCAGGCGGCGGTTGAGCTGGTCCATCTGTTCCTCGGACATGCCGAGACCGCGGTCCTCCACCTGGATCACCACGTAGTCGCGGATCCGGCGGCCGTCGGCGACCACGATCGAGGTCGGCGGCGAGAACCGGGTGGCGTTGTCGAGCAGTTCGGCGACCAGACGGACGACGTCGTTGACGGCGAGCGCGGCGATCGAGATGTCGGTGTCGACCGTGCCGAACTCGATGCGGTTGTAGAGCTCCACTTCGGACTGCGCGGCGCGGAGCGCGTCGACCAGCAGGGCGTCCTCGCGGCGCGGGGCGCTCGAGTCGGCGCCCGCGAGCACGAGCAGGTTCTCGTCGTTGCGGCGCATCCGGGTGGCCAGGTGGTCGAGCTCGAACAGCTGGGCCAGACGCTTGGGGTCCTCCTCGGTGCGCTCGATCTGGTCGAGCTCGCCGATCATCCGGTCGACCAGCGACTGACTGCGCCGGGCCAGGTTGAGGAACATCGTCGAGACGCTGGTGCGCAGGGCGGCCTGCTCGGCGGCGATGCGGACCGCCTCGCGGTGGACCACGTTGAACGCCTGGGCGACCTGGCCGACCTCGTCGCGGTTGGGCAGCTGAATCGGGTCGCGCAGCTGGCTGATGATGTCGTTGGCGCCGCCCTCGCCGAGGTTGCGGGAGTCGCGCAGCCGGGCCACGGCGTCGGGCAGGTCGCGGTTGGCCACCGCGAGGGCGCCCTCACGCAGGCGGCGCAGCGACATGTTGAGCGAGCGGGCCAGGATGACGGCCAGCGCGATCGCCACGATCAGCACGAGCACGACCAGCGCGGCCTCGATCGCGGCCTGGCGCACGACAGCGTCGCGATCGGAGGTGGCCTGGTCGACCACGTCGGACTCGAGTTCCTGCTCGGCCCACCGCATCAGGTCGACCACCGCGCCGAACGAGCGGGTGACCTCGTCGGCCACGATGACGCCGCGGTTGGCGGCCCGGCCGAGCTGCGCCGAGACGCCGTCGACCAGGTTGACCGCGTCGCCGGAGACGACGTTGTCGACCAGAGAACGCTGTGCGGGGTCGGCCACCAGGGAGAACGCGAGCAGGGCCTCCTGCTGGGCGGTCTGGGTGGCGATGAACGCGACCCGCTGCTCGGGGCTGAGGTCGCCGGTGACGACGGCGGCGTAGGAGACCGCCTCCTGCTCGGCGGTGCCGGACTTCGCGCGGGCGAACGCCGCGATCGCGCGCAGCCGGTCGGCGATGTCGCCGTCGCCCGCGACCTGGCTGACCGACTCGCCGTAGGAGACCAGGTCGGTGATCACGACGCTGTAGCGGGAGACGGCCTCGGCGACGGCGATGCCGTTGCGGTCGCCGACCGCCGTGCGGGTCGCGTCCATCGTGTTCAGGTGGTCGTCGATGCGCGCGAGGCGGTCGAGCACGGTGGGCGGCGGCGTGCCGATGTCCGCGCGGTGTGCGCGGTAGAGCTGGATCTGCGCGTCGCTGGCCCGTACGGCGGTGCGGTAGGCCTCGGTGCGAGCGTTGGTGGGCGGGTTGCCGAGATAACCGGCGGCGGCCATCCGCTCGACGTGCAGCAGCTGTGTGAGTGCGGAGACGTCGGTCTCCAGTTTGGTCAGTTCCTCGACCTGTCCGGCGTCGGAGGCGCGCTGTCCGACATCGACGAGACGGGTGGTCGCCAATGCGATGACCGCGACCAGCGGAACGACCAGAATGAGAGCCAGTTTGGCGCGGATCCGGGCGTCTCGCAGGCGGGGAAAGACACCACGGCGCGTCACCTGGGTCGAAGATCCGGTGCTCACGACTTCTCCTCCGTGGTCATCCCCGTGGCTCTTCGCCCGCAGAACCTCGCGCGGCCCGGGAATTTCATCAGAACGGACAACCCTTTGGGAAGCCAGGAAACATCCGGAAACGAACCCCGTGTCCGGGTGCAAGCATTCCCGACAGTTCTGCATTAGACAAACAATGCGCTTTGACGTGCGCGAATATATCGACCAACACATGCGGTGACCACTCAGTCACTCGAAACCCCCAAGATTCCAACCAATATGTGAGACAACCGTCTCGATCCATCGATGGCGAGCCGCTTGACCAGGGGCCTTCACGTTGGCAAGGTTTGGCGCGATCGAACGGACACATTGTCCGTGCTGGAGCGCCCGCCGACGGTTCACGATGTGCCGGCACTCCCGCCTTTCCGCCCCCATAGGAGGCACCGCAGTGCGGCTCCCCCGCATCACCGCGGCCACGGCCGTGGCATCGATGCTTCTCGCCGGCGCGGCCGGCTGCACCTCCGACGACGACGCCCCCGACGGCGCCGAAGTCGTGGTCATCGCGGCCGACCTCAACAACTCCTCGGTCGACACCGCGTACGCCCGGGCCCTGCAGTTGCGGGTCGATCAGGTCAACGCCTCGGGGCAGCTGGGCGACCGCGAACTGCGACTGGTGACCAAGGACAACCGGAACGACCCGGCGGCCTCGATGCGAAACATCACATCGTTCGCCGACGACCCCACCGTCGCCGCGGTGGTCGGCGGCTCGTGTGATCTCTGTGTGGTCCAGGCGGCCAAGACGATCAACGACAAGACGATCCCGACGATCGCGCTGTCCTCCTCGGACGAGGTCAGCTCGCCCGTCGCCGATCGGCAGTACGTCTTCAAGCTCGGCCCGAACTCGGCCGACAGCACCGCCGCGCTGGTCAACGAGCTGGTCCGGACCCGCATCCGGACGATCTCGGTGCTCTACACGAGCGACCTCTACGGCCAGGGCGCCAACACCGCGCTCAACGACGCGCTGCGCGGCCTGAACATCGCCGTGAAGTCGGCGCGCTCGGTCAAGCCGGGCGCGTCCGAGATCGCCCAGTCGGTCGGCACGCTCACCGACGCCGCCCCGCAGGCGCTGGTCGTGCTCACGCCGCCCGACCTGGCCCAGCTGGCCGCCCGGGACGCACGTAACTCCGGCTTCCGCGGCCGGATCTACTTCGACGCGGGCGCCGCCGGTGACCTGTTCATCTCCCGGGAGGCGGTCGCCGCCACGAACAACACCACGATGGTGTTCACCCAGATCCTGGCGATCGACGACGTGATCGCGACGACGCCGGCCAAGTCGTCCCGCAAGCAGTGGTTCCGCGACTACACGTCCCGGTACGGCAGCTACTCGGGCGTCGCCTCCTTCGCCGCGGACGCCGTCGATCTGATCGCCGACGCGGTGGCCCAGGTCGGCACCGACCGGCCCCGGATCCGCGAGATCATCGAGACGTCCCAGGTCGACGGCCTCTCCGGCCCGATCCGGCTCACCCCCGACAACCACTCCGGCCTGATGCCGCAGGCGCTGACCCTGCTGGTGGCCCGGAGCGGCCGGTGGCGGCTCGCGTCATGATCCAGATCAACCAGGTATCCCGGACGTTCTCCGGCCGCTCGGGCACGGTCGAGGCGCTGCGCGACGTCAGCCTGCAGGTGGCCGACGGCGAGTTCGTCGCCGTGGTGGGCCGCTCCGGCTGTGGCAAGTCGACGCTGCTGCGGCTGATCGCCGGGCTGCTCCCGCCGACCGGCGGCAGCATCGAGGTGGGCGGCGTGGCGGTGGCCAAGCCGCGCCGCGACGTGGCGATGATGTTCCAGCGCCCGGCCCTGCTGCCCTGGCGCTCGGTGCTCGACAACGTGCTGTTGCCGGTGCAGATCTTCGGCCGGCGCAAGTCGGACTACCGGGACCGGGCCCAGGAGCTGCTCGAGCTGACCGGCCTGTCCGGGTTCGAGAAGCGGCTGCCGCACGAGCTCTCCGGTGGCATGCAGCAGCGGGTGGCGCTGTGCCGGGCGCTGATCGCCAAGCCGCAGGTGATGCTGATGGACGAGCCGTTCTCGGCGCTCGACCCGCTGATCCGGGAGGAGCTGTCGGGCGAGTTGCAGCGCATCCACATGGAACAGCGGGCGACCACCGTCTTTGTCACCCATTCGATCGACGAGGCCGTCTTGCTGGCCGACCGGGTGGTCGTGCTCAGCCCGCGACCGGGCCGGGTCCGCGAGATCGTCGACGTCCGCATCCCGCGTCCGCGCACGCTCGGCCGCACGGCCCACTCGGACGAGGTGGCCCGGTGCAGCGGCCTGCTTCATGATCTTTTGATGGCTTAGCCCGTCACTCTTTGTATAAATAACTAAGCGGGATTTTAAGAATCCACTCCCGCTGTTGAGCGCGCAGGCAAGGGAACCGTAACGTGCCGGGCATGGCTTTTCGGACCTGGGTGAAGTTGGTGGGGGCCGCGTTCGGCGCCGCGGCGCTGGTCGGTGCCGGTCAGCTGGGCTTGGCCTACGGGCTGGGCATGCTCGACTTCACCCGTGTCGTCGACGCTACGGCGAGTGATCAATGGACCGCTCAGCTGGGCTGGGTGGCCTGGTTCGCGATGACCGCGGCGGCCGCCGGAGGGCTGGCCGGGCGGACCCGGCTGCCCCGGACGGCGGGAGCGGGCACGCGGATGATCGGCGCGATCGCGGCCGGTCTGGGTGCGGCGGCAATCGTGCCGCTGACCATGCAGCCCGCCCGCGGCGCCGAGGTCGCCGGGGTCAACGAGGTCTTCGTGATCGGGGCGTGTGCCGTGCTCGGCGCGGCGGCGGGCATCTTCGCCGCGTACGCCGCCCTCGGCCAGTGGGTTTCCCATTGGAGCCTGATAGTCGTGGCCGCCGCGATCTGGCTCGTCGCGCTCGCCTCGGTGGCGCCTTCGCTTCGTTCCGGTGACACCCTTCCCCCCGTACGCCTCGGCGTGCTCGACGCCAGTTTTGTGCCCGACGGCCTCGTCGAGCGGCTGGCGCTGCTCACGATGCCGGTGATCGCGCTGATCAGCGGCCTGGCGATCGGGCTCGCGGCCCGTCGCCGGAAGCTGTCCACGACGGCGATCGCCCTGGCCGGCATGTCCGGTCCGGCCCTGCTCACGGTGGCCTACCTGATCGCCGGGCCGGGCGCGAGCCGCTTCCAGGAGGTGCCCTACTACGGCGCCATGACCGCGGCCGGGGCCGGCGTCTTCGGCTCGGTGATCGCCGCGATGCTGCGGCGCGGTCCGTCCGGCGGACGTCCTGACTCCCCCGGCGACGGCGAGCCCACCCCCGACCGCCCGCCGCTGCCGCAGCGCGACGCCCAGCCCGACTCGGCGATCGCGAAGGCCGGCGGCCCGGGGCCCCTGCCCGGCACCGGCGCCGCCCAGGCCGTCACGGGGCGGGCCTCGGTCGCGGCCCGCTCCACCGTGGCCGCCCGCGCCGCGGTGGCCGCGCAGCGCCCGGAGCACGAGCTCAAGCCGTCCGACACCGGCGTGATCACGATGCCGCCGTTCGACGGCTTCACCCCGCCCTCGCAGCAGCAGCGGCCCGATCACCCGGACGGCGAGATCTCGGACTGGGTGAGCGGCCTCGGCCGCTGACCGAATCGAAAAAGGCAAGACGCGCCGCTAATTCCGTCGCCGCCGGTCGCTCATTCCAGCGAATCCGCAATTCTGAATCATTACAGATTCGCTGGAACAGCGTTTATTGGCGAACTGTCAAGAGCCGCCGGGAATGGCGGCCCGGAACCGGACCACTAGGCCATGTCGGCTTGACCGGAGCTCAGTGGCACATAGACCTTGCCGCCCGACGCCACGAACTCCGCCGATTTCTGGCCCATCCCCTGCGCCTTGAGCTCGTGACTGATCTTCATCGAGCAGAACTTGGGCCCGCACATCGAGCAGAAGTGCGCGGTCTTGGCGGCCGAGGCGGGCAACGTTTCGTCGTGGTAGGCCCGCGCGGTTTCCGGGTCCAGGGCCAGCTCGAACTGGTCCTCCCAGCGGAACTCGAATCGGGCCTTGGACAGCGCGTCGTCCCACTCCTGCGCACCCGGGTGCCCCTTGGCCAGGTCGGCCGCGTGGGCGGCGATCTTGTAGGCGATCATCCCGGCCTTCACGTCGTCCTTGCCGGGCAGTCCGAGGTGCTCCTTGGGCGTCACGTAGCAGAGCATCGCCGTGCCGAACATGCCGATCATCGCGGCGCCGATCGCGGACGTGATGTGGTCGTACGCGGGAGCGATGTCGGTCGTCAGCGGCCCGAGGGTGTAGAACGGAGCCCCGCCGCACAGCTCGACCTGCAGATCCACGTTCTCCTTGATCTTGTGCATGGGCACGTGACCCGGCCCCTCGACCATCACCTGCACGTCGTACGCCCAGGCCCGGTGGGTCAGCTCCCCCAGCGTGCGCAGCTCGGCGAACTGGGCCTCGTCGTTGGCGTCGGCGATCGATCCCGGTCGCAGCCCGTCGCCCAGCGAGAACGTGATGTCGTACCGGGCGAAGATCTCGCACATCTCGTCGAAGTGCGTGTACAGGAAGTTCTCCTGGTGGTGGGCGAGACACCAGGCGGCCATGATCGAGCCGCCGCGGGACACGATGCCGGTCACCCGCTCGGCGGCCAGCGGCACGTACGGCAGCAGCACCCCGGCGTGGATGGTCATGTAGTCGACGCCCTGCTCGGCCTGCTCCAGGATCGTGTCGCGGAACAGCTCCCAGGTCAGCTTGACCGGGTCGCCCTTGACCTTCTCGAGCGCCTGATAGATCGGCACGGTCCCGATCGGCACCGGCGAGTTCCGGATGATCGCCTCGCGGGTCTCGTGGATGCGCGGCCCGGTCGACAGATCCATCACCGTGTCGGCGCCCCACCGGGTGGCCCAGGTCAGCTTCTCGACCTCCTCGGCCACCGAGGACGTCACGGCCGACGTGCCGATGTTCGCGTTGACCTTCACCAGGAACCGCGACCCGATCACCATCGGCTCGGACTCGGGGTGGTTGCGGTTGACGGGCAGCACCGCCCGGCCCGCCGCGATCTCGGAGCGCACCAGCCCGGCCGGCACGTTCTCGCGGATCGCCACGAACTCCATCTCGGGCGTGACGATCCCGGCTCGCGCCGACGCCAGCTGGGTGCGGCCGCTGATCCACGGCGCGCGCAGCGGGGGCAGGCCGTTCTCCGGTGCGCCGCCCGGCCCGGAGGTGTCGTACAACCGTACGGGGTCGTTGCCGTCACTCAGCTCGACCGACGCGAACGGCACCCGGATGTCCGAGCGTGAGCCCTCGACGTACACCTTGCGCCTCATGTTTCCTCCCAAATAGGTACAAACCTGGCAGCGTCAGGGCGCAGTTGTCCCATGTGGAACGCCCGTCCTAAATTGCGAAGTGGTCCAGCGGCCCGGGCCCACTGCCCAGCCGCCAGTCGCGCCCACCGGCGAGCGCGGAACTCACGTATTGCTTGGCCCGGCGTACGGCGGCCGGCACCGGATCGCCGAGGGCCAGCCGCACCGCGATCGCCGACGAGAAGGTGCAGCCCGAGCCGTGGTTGTTGGCCGTCGGCACCGGCTCGCCGCGCAACGTCTCGGTGGCGCCGTCGAAGTGCAGCACGTCGATCGCCAGTTCGCTGCCGGTCACCACGACCGCCCGCGCACCCCCGGCGGCCAGCCGTTCCGCCGCGCCGGCCATCTCCGCGGCCGTCTCGACCGGACTCCCGACCAGGGCGGCGGCCTCCTGCCGGTTCGGGGTCAGCACGCACGGGTGCGCGAGCAGCGGCGCGACCGAGGCGGTCTCGGCCAGCCGGGCGCCCGAGGTGGCCACCAGCACCGGATCGACGACCAGGTGGGGCAGGCGGCCGGCGTAGGAGGCGATCAGCTCGCCCACGGCCGGGTCACCGATCATGCCGACCTTGACCGCCGCTACCGGCAGATCCGTCAGCACCGCCTCGAGCTGCGCGGCCACGATGTCGACCGGGATCGGGTGGATGGCCGTCACGCCCAGAGTGTTCTGCGCGGTGACGGCCGTGATGACCGAGGTCCCGTACGCCCCGAGCGCCGCGAACGTCTTGAGGTCGGCCTGGATGCCGGCGCCGCCGCCCGAGTCGGACCCGGCGATGGTCAGCACGACGGGCGGTGTCACGAGGACCACACCCCGGCCCGGTCCCCAGCCTGTGGATAAACCACCCCGCCCGCTTGACGGGGTGTATTTTCATTCCTCTCCCCAGGGTGGGTGGGGGCTAGGGAAGGCAGACCAGTAGCCAAGCGATCTTGGGCGACGACCGAAAAAGCGGCAGCCAACTCAGCAGCCAAGCCCCCGGGATCAGCAGCCCTCATGATCGCCCCCAGCACGGCAACCCCACGAGCCCCCGCCGCCGCACACTCCGCGGCCCGCCCAGCGCTATCAACCCCGCCGAGCGCAAGCCAAGGCACCCCACCCGAGACCCGCGCCGCACCAACCGCCCCAAGAGCCGGCCCATATCCCGGCTTCGTCCGAGTCGAATAGACCGGCGACACGGTCACATAGTCCACGTCGGACACCTTCACCCCGTCGTCATGACAGGACCGCCCGACCAACCCCACACCGGCATCCGGAAGCGGATCGGCCGCCGCCAGATGAACGGCCCCACCCCCCAGCGGATCCGGCCCGGCCACGATCAACCGCCCAGCCGGCACGACCGCACGCAGCGACTCCGCGAGCGCCATCCTCTCGGCGTACGGAAGATCTCTCTCCCGCAGAATCACCCACGCCGCGCCGCCCGCGACCGCCTCCCGCACCACCGGAACGAGCGGCCCCCGAGCGATCCGCCGGTCGGTGAGCACGACCAGCCCGCCCGGGATCACCACTGCGCGATCCCGGCATCCGAGGTGGACGCCAGCGCATGGAACCGCCGCGGAATCCGCCCGGCCGTGTAGGCGAGCCGCCCCCCGATCACCGCATGCCGCATGGCCGCCGCCATGGCCGCGGGCTCGTCGGCCCGGGTGATCGCGCTCGCGATCAGCACCGCGTCGCAGCCCAGCTCCATGGCCAGCGCCGCGTCCGAGGCCGTCCCGATGCCCGCGTCGAGCACCACCGGCACGTCGACGCTCTGCCGGATCAGCCGGATGTGGTGCGGGTTGGAGATGCCGAGACCCGACCCGATCGGCGACCCGGCCGGCATCACCGCGGCGCAGCCCACGTCGGCCAGGCGGCGGGCCAGGATCGGGTCGTCGCTGGTGTACGGCAGCACCGTGAACCCGTCGCCGACCAGCGTCTCGGCCGCCGCGAGCAGCTCGACCCCGTCGGGCAGCAGGGTCCGCTCGTCGCCGATCACCTCGAGCTTGACCAGGTCGGTCTCGAAGGCGTCCCGGGCCAGGTGGGCGGTCTTCACCGCGTCCCCGGCCGTGTAGCAACCGGCCGTGTTGGGCAGCACCCGCACCCCGAGCCGGTCGAGCATGGGCAGCAGGCCCGGCCCGGCCGCGTCGACCCGGCGCAGCGCCACGGTGACCAGGTCGGTCCCGGAGGCGACGATGGCCTCTTCCAGCGCGGCCAGGCTGTTCGCCCCGCCCGTGCCGAGGATGAGCCGTGATTCGGTGAACAGTTCCATCGTCATCCTCCCTGCGCGGCGGTCAGCACCTCGACGGAGTCGCCGTCCGCGAGCGTCGCCCGCGTCCAGGTCGACCGGGGCACCACCTCGCCGTTGACCGCGACCGCCACCCCGCGCCGGGCCTCGGTGATCGTCTCGACGAGCGCCTGCACGGTCGCGGCGTCGCTCCGCAGAGCCTTGCCGTTGACGGTGAGCAGCATCAGAACCTCCGCGGCGAGAAGTCGGCGAGCATCGGATCGGCCGGGTCGCCGAGCACCAGCCCGGCGATCAGCTCGGCGGTGACCGGGGTCAGCAGGATGCCGTTGCGGAAGTGCCCCGCGGCCACCACCACACGTTCGTCGAGCCGGCCGAGCAGCGGCGCGTTGTCCGGCGTGCCGGGCCGATGACCGGCCGTGGCCTCGGCCAGCTCGAATTCGGCCAGCCCGGGCACCAGGTCGAGGGCCGCCCGGAGCAGCTCGTGCACGCCGCCCGCGGTGATCAGCCGGTCGGTCCGCTCCTCCTGGGTCGCACCCACCACGACCTCGCCGTCAGCCCGCGGCACCAGGTAGACCTCACCGCCGTCGACCGACGCGTCCAGCACGTGCCGCAGCAGCCCTTTCTCGCCGCGCAGCCGCAGCACCTGCCCCTTGACCGGCCGGATCGGCAGCCCGGTCAGCGCCGCCGTGCCGCATCCGGCCGCCACCACGATCTGCCGGGCGTCCACGTCGGACAGTGCTTCGACCCGCTTGGGCACGATCCGCGCGCCGAGCTTTTCCCGCAGCGCGCTCACCACCTTGCGCGGGTCCACCTGGGTTTCCCGAGGGGCAAAGACCCCGGCCCGTACGCGGGGAGACAGCGCCGGTTCGAGCGAGCGCAACTCGGTGGGCCGCAGCAGGGGCAGTTGCTGACGGGTCCAGACGCGGGCCCGCCGGGCCAGATCGTCGGCCGTCATCGCCAGGCTCAGCGTGCCGGTGTCGTCATAGCCGACATCAACCCCAAGTTCCCTCGCGTACGCGGGCCACAGCTCGGCCGACCGCTCCATGAGCCCGATCAGCGCCGGGTCCTCGTGCTCGGATTCGCCGCCGGGCGCGAGCATCCCGGCCGCGACGTGCCAGGCGCCCTCGTCCCCGCCGTCCAGCACGGTCACGTCCGCGCCCCGCTGCACGAGCCGCCACGCGATGGCCAGCCCGATGATTCCGCCACCGACGACCGTGATGTCGCTCACGACAGTTCCTTCAGGAACGCCGCCGTCGCACCGGCCGGATCGGTGGCCACGGCGGAGATCGCGGCCACGCCGTAGCAGTCGAGGAGCGCCACCCGGTCGGGCGTGATGCCCGCGATCGCGATCACCGGCGTGCCCGGCACGGCATGGGCCACCGCGGCGACGCCCTCGGGGCCGATCGGATCGGGAAGGCCGGATTTGCTGCTGGTCGCGAAGGCCGGACCGACCCCGAGATAGGACGCGCCGTCGGCCACCGCGGCTCGCGCCGACGTGGGGTTGCGGCAGGTCGCGCCGAGCACAGCGGCCGGCCCGAGCACGCGGCGGGCGGCGGACACCGGCAGGTCGTCGGCGCCCACGTGCACGCCGTCGGCGCCGGCCGCGAGGGCCACCCCGATCCGGTCGTCGACCAGGCACAACGCACCGACCGGGCGGCACAGTTCGAGCGCGGCCGTGGTCAGCGCGTACGCCTCGCGGTCGTTGGTCTTGACTCTGATCTGCACGGCCACCGGACCGTGACCGAGGACGCCCCGGACCACGTCCAGCGAGTCGGTGACGATATGCAAACGCGGCAACGACAACGGTCGCTCCTCCCTGCGCCGGCATGATCCGGATCAGGTTCGACGGTCGGGGGCCGCGTCAGCCCCCCTCTCAGCCCGGTGCACCGGACTCCCGTGGGGTTGTGTTGTCTCGGACCATAACCCGCCCGCGCCGCAGTTGGCTACCGCACGTCCCAGACCGGTTCCGGCGTCTCGACGACCTCGCCGTCGCTCTGGAACAGCACGAAGCGGTCGAAGGACCGGGTGAACCAGCGGTCGTGGGTGACCGCGATCACCGTCCCCTCGAACTTGTTCAGCCCCTCCTCCAGCGCCTCGGCCGAGGCCAGGTCGAGGTTGTCGGTCGGCTCGTCGAGCAGCAGCACCGTCGCGCCCGACAGCTCCAGCAGCAGCACCAGGAACCGGGCCTGCTGACCGCCGGAGAGCGTGCCGAAACGCTGGTCGCCCTGGGCCGACAACTCGTACCGGTTGAGGGCCTTCATCGCCCCGGCCCGGTCCATTCCGGACCGATGGTCGTCGCCCCGCCAGAGGATCTCGACCAGGGTGCGTTCGAGCAGCTCGGGCCGGTCGTGGGTCTGCGAGAAATGTCCCGGGCGCACGCGCGCGCCGAGCCGGGCCACGCCGTTGTGCGACACGTGCGACAGGGGCGCGCCGTCGACCGGTTTGTTCTCGGCCTCGGGGTCGCTGCCGCCCGCCGCGAGCAGCCGCAGGAAGTGCGACTTGCCGGTGCCGTTGGCCCCCAGCACGGCGACCCGATCGCCGTACCAAATTTCCAGATCGAACGGAAATGTCAAATCTTCCATCTCGAGCTGTTCGCAGATCACCGCGCGCTTCGCCGTACGCCCGCCGCGCAGGTTCATCCGCAGCGACTGATCCTTGGGCGGCAGTGGCGGCGGGCCGGCCTCTTCGAACTTGCGCAGCCGGGTCTGTGCGGCCTGGTAGCGCGAGGCCATGCCGTCGTTGAAGGTGGCCTTCTGCTTGAGCGACAGCACCAGATCCTTGAGTTTCTGGTGCTCCTCGTCCCAGCGCCGGCGGTTCTCCTCCATCCGGTCGTGGCGGTGCACGCGCGCCTCGTGCCACGACGCGAACCCGCCCGGATGCGTCCAGGCCGAGCCGCCCTCGACGGCGACGACCCGGTCGGCCGTCTGGGCCAGCAGCTCGCGGTCGTGCGAGACATAGAGCACGGATTTCGGCGACTCGCGCAGCCTCGCCTCGAGCCAGCGTTTGCCGGGCACGTCGAGGAAGTTGTCCGGCTCGTCGAGCAGCAGCACCTCGTCGTCGCCGCGCAGCAGCAGGTCGAGCGCGAACCGCTTCTGCTGCCCGCCCGACAATGTCCGAACCGGACGGTGCCGCACCTCGTCCCACGTCTTGCCGAGGATCGCGACGGCCACGGTGTCGAAGAGCACCTCGGCGTCGTAGCCACCGGCCTCACCCCAGTGGGCCAGAGCATTCGCGTACGCCAGCTGGCTGCGCTCGGTCTCGTCGAGCCCGGCGGCCGCCTTGGCCAGGCGCTCGCCCGCCGCCCCGAGCTCGGCCTTCACCAGCGACAGGGCCAGATCCTCGAGCGTACGGTCGTCGCCGATCATGCCGATGAACTGGCGCATCACGCCGAGGCCGCCGGACCGCGCGATCGAACCCTCGGGCAGCGCGAGATCGCCCGCCACCATGCGCAGCAGCGTGGTCTTGCCCGCGCCGTTCGGCCCGACCAGCGCGACCTTGGCCCCCTCGCCGACCCGGAACGCGACGTCGGCGAAGAGCCGGCGCCCGTCGGGCAGCACATAACCGGCTCCTGCGACATCCACGTAACCCATGGCGGCAATCATCCCGGGCCGGGCCGGAATCGTCAGTCGGTTTTCCGGGTCACCCTGAGCACGCGGAAGCCCTTCTGGCTGGCCTTACGCTCCACCTCCCAGCCGTTTTCGACCAGCCAGGTGTGCAACGAGTCACCACCGAGATGCCGGTTGATCACCAGCCAGGCCGCGCCGCCGGGCGCGAGCCGCGGCAGCCAGCGTTCCATCAACGCCCGCAGCTCGCTCTTGCCGACGTGGGTGGGCGGGTTGCTCCAGATCTGGTCGAACGTCACCTCGCCGGGCACCTCGTCGGGGGCGGCCACCCGCACGCGGCCGGCCAGTTCGAGGGTCTCGGCGTTCAGCGCGGTCAGCTCGCGGGCGCGCGAGTTCACGTCGACCGCCCACACCGTCGCCCCGGGGGCCTCACTGGCCAGCACGCAGGCGATCGGCCCGTAGCCGCAGCCGAGGTCGAGGAACGTGCCGGCGACACCGGCCGTGGGGAGGTCGCCCTTGCGCAGCAGCACGGCCGTGCCGGGGTCGAGCCGGCCCGCGCTGAAGATGCCGGAGGCGACGGCCAGCCGGTAGTTCCGGCCGGCCACGCTGAACTCGATCTCGCCGCGGTGGTCGGGCGTGGCCGGTTCGGCGCTGAAGTAATGTTCGGCGCTCACCGGACCAGTTTGCCGCCGGTCAACGCGCGAGCGTGCGCCGGGGTGCCGCACATGCTGTGCGTTCATCGATCACCGTGCGCTCCTAGCCTGGTCGGCATGCGGTACGGCACCCCTTCCCGAGCGGCCCACCGCGCGACCGCCGACGGCGGCCTGGTGCTCCCGGTCCGCGGCATCGGATCGGGCGGACAACACCGGCCGCCGCCGGCGCCATCCCCGCCGCGGATCCCCGTCCAGCGCGGACGACGGCGGGCGGCGCCCACCCGGCCCACAGTCGAGCCGCAGCGCGCCGTGCAGTGGCTCACCCAGGGCCTGGCCGGGGTCATCCTGCTCGGGCTGGTCCTGATGGTCGGCTTCCTGGTGATGGCCTCCGACCGGCGTCCGGACGATCGCGGCGGCACGGTCACGCCGGCCGCGGCGCAGCCGCCGACCCTGGGCGAGGTCTTCGGCGAGCACGACGTCCTGCGACCGGCCGGCGCCACGGGGGCCTACCGGGTCGAGATGCGGCACTTCGGACGGGACTGCCTCGAGGCCACCACCGGCGAGCTGGGCGCGCTGCTCTCGGCGAACGGCTGCAGCGAGGTGGTGCGGGCCGGCCTGACTTCCCCGTACGAGGGTTATCAGGTCACCGCCGGGGTGTTCACCCTGTCCGACGCCGAGAGCGCGGCCCGGGTCAACGACCTGGTTCGCGAGCAGGTGGTGAGCGGCAACGGCGGGTTCCGGACGCTGCCCGCGTCGACCGGCGGCGACCCGGCGACGGCCTCGGTCGGCTGGCATGTCCGGGGCAACTTCCTGCTCTACTGCGTGATCACCCGGCCCGACGGGGCGCCGGTGCCCGACGACGACCCGTACGCCATGCGGATCACCGCCGAGATCGTCGACACCCAGCTCGGCGGCGCGGTTCCCGGCAGCGCGCTCTAAGCGCGGAGGCGGCGGGTGGCCTCGGCGCGGGTGGCGTACGCGTCCTCGGCCGGATAGCCGACCGCGATCAGCGTGAGCCCGTGCGCCGGGGCCACGGTGACCTCGCTGGAACGTTCCGTCCGGGTCAGCAGGGTCGACGGCCAGCCCGGGTCGCGCCGCCCGTCCCCCACCGCCAGCAGCGCCCCGACCAGGCTGCGCACCATCGACTGGCAGAACGCGTCGGCCTCCACCGTGGCCACCACGACGCCGTCCGGGTCGCGCCGCCAGTCGAACCGCGTGATGGCCCGGACCGTGGTCGCGTGCTCCTTGCGCCGGCAGTACGCCGCGTAGTCGTGCTCGCCGGTCAGCCCGGCCGCGGCCACGTTGAGCCGGTCCAGGTCGAGCGGCCGCACCCAGCCGATCGTGTCGTGGCGGCGCAGCGGCTCCGGACCCCACACCTTGTCGGCCACCCGGTATTCGTACCGCCGGAACGTGGCCGAGAACCGCGCGTCGAAGGTGGGCGGCACCCAGGTGATCGCCCGTACCCGCGCGTCCGGCGGCATCAGCGCGGCCAGCCGTCGCAGCAGCGAGACCTCGAGCTCTTCGTACACGTCCACCGGCAGGTCGATGTGGCACACCTGGCCCGAGGCGTGCACCCCCGCGTCCGTACGCCCGGCGACCGTCAGACCCAGCGCGGTGTCCACACCCGCCAGCCGTCCCAGCGCCTCGACCAGCACCCCGGCGACCGTACGGCGGCCCGGCTGCACCGCCCATCCGGAGAAGTCGGCGCCGTCGTACGAGACGTCGAGTCTCAACCGGACGGTTTCGCTCATCGCGCAGCTCCCACTACAAAAAGAAAGAACCCGGCACCCCGTACGGGGTGCCGGGCCTTCTGACGAACCTGAGAACTCAGGCCTTCTTGTCGGTGTCTTCGCCCTCGGCCTGGTCGCCGGGACCCTCGGCACCCTTGTCACCGGAAGCGTTCACCGGCGGCTCGGAGTCCTGGTCGGCGGTGGTGTCGGCCGCGGTGTCGGCAGCGGTCTCGTTCGAGGCCGGAGCCTCGTCCTCGCGAGCCAGCGCCTCGACCTTGTCCTGCTGCGCGGTGGCCTTGCGGGCCGACTTCTTGGCGGGCGCGGTGGTCGCCGCGACCTGCAGCTCCTCGACCAGCTCGATGACGGCCATGGGAGCGGCGTCACCCTTGCGCGGACCGGTCTTGGTGATCCGGGTGTAGCCACCCGGCCGGTTGCCGTAACGCGGAGCGATCTGCTCGAACAGGGCGTACACGACGTCCTTGTCCTTCACCGTGGCCAGCACCCGGCGACGGTTGTGCAGGTCGCCGCGCTTGGCCTTGGTGATGAGCTGCTCAGCCAGGGGGCGCAGCCGGCGGGCCTTGGCCTCGGTGGTCTTGATCTTCCCGTGCCGGAAAAGCTCGGTGGCCAGGTTGGCCAGGATGAGCTTCTCGTGCGCCGGGCTGCCGCCGAGGCGGGCTCCCTTGGTGGGCGTGGGCATTTCTTTAATGCTCCTTGGTAAGGCGGCCGGAAGCTCTTAGAGCTGCTCGGTCTCGCGGTAATCGTCGGTGTCGTAATCCACGTCGCCGAACGAGTCCACGACGTGCGCGGGGTCGAAGGACGGCGCGCTGTCCTTGAGGCCCAGGCCCATACCGGCGAGCTTCATCTTGACCTCGTCGATGCTCTTCTGACCGAAATTCCTTATATCCAGAAGGTCGGCCTCCGTCCGCCCGATGAGTTCACCAACGCTGTTGATGCCCTCGCGCTTGAGGCAGTTGTACGACCGGACGGTGAGGTCCAGCTCCTCGATCGGCAGCGCCAGATCGGCCGCGAGCTGCGCGTCCTGCGGCGACGGGCCGATGTCGATGCCCTCGGCGGTCTCGTCCAGCTCACGGCACAGGCCGAACAGCTCGACCAGCGTCGAGCCGGCCGAGGCCAACGCGGTGCGGGGCGAGATGGAGGCCTTCGACTCGACGTCGATGATCAGACGGTCGAAGTCGGTGCGCTGCTCGACACGGGTCGCCTCGACGCGGTAGGTCACCTTCATGACCGGCGAGTAGATCGAGTCGACCGGGATGCGGCCGATTTCGGCGCCGGCGCTCTTGTTCTGCGCCGCCGTGACGTAGCCACGGCCCCGCTCGACGGTGAGCTCCATGTCGAGCCGGCCCTTGCTGTTGAGCGTGGCCAGCTTGAGGTCGGGGTTGTGCACGGAGACACCGGCCGGGGGCTGGATGTCGCCGGCGGTGACGTCGCCGGGGCCCTGCTTGCGCAGGTACATGCTGACCGGCTCGTCGTGCTCGGAGCTGACGGTGAGCTCCTTGACGTTCATGACCAGCTCGACCACGTCCTCCTTGACACCGGGGATCGTGGTGAACTCGTGCAGGACGCCGTCGATCTTGATGCTGGTGACCGCCGCGCCGGGGATGGACGACAGCAGGGTACGCCGCAGCGAGTTGCCGAGGGTGTACCCGAAGCCCGGCTCCAGGGGCTCGATGGTGAACCGGGAGCGGGTCTCGCTGATCGACTCCTCGGAGAGGGTCGGCCGCTGGCTGATGAGCACGCGTTTCTTCTTTCTGTCAGGCCACCCACTATTTGATGGCCGTCCGGTGGTGCAGCCGGGGGCGCCAGACGGCGCCCCCGGCCAGAGCTGCTACTTGGAGTAGAGCTCGACGATCAGCTGCTCCTGGACCTGGGTGTCGATGACTGCCCGGGCCGGAAGCGTGTGAACGAGGATCTTCATCTCGCTCGGGATGGGTTCGAGCCACGCCGGCACGGGCCGCTGACCGGCCTGGGCCTGGGCGACGACGAAGGGGGTCATCTCCTTCGACTTCTCCCGCGTGGTCACGATGTCGTGCTCCTTGACGCGGTACGACGGGATGTCGACCTTGACGCCGTTGACCAGGAAGTGGCCGTGCTTGACCAGCTGCCGGGCCATGTCCCGGGACTGCGCGAGGCCGGCCCGGTAGACGACGTTGTCGAGACGCGACTCGAGGATCTGCAGCAGCACCTCACCGGTCTTGCCGGGCTTGGTGACAGCCTCCTCGTAGTAACCGCGGAACTGCTTCTCGAGCACGCCGTAGACGCGGCGGGCCTTCTGCTTCTCGCGGTGCTGGAGCAGGTACTCGGTCTCCTTGGTCCGGCCACGGCCGTGCTGGCCGGGCGGGAAGGGACGCGACTCGAACGGGCACTTCGGCCCGTCGCACTTGCTGCCCTTGAGGAACAGCTTCATCTTCTCGCGGCGGCAGCGCTTGCAGTCCGCACCTGTGTAACGAGCCATTGTCTCTTTCTCCCTTAGACCCGACGGCGCTTCGGCGGGCGGCATCCGTTGTGCGGCTGCGGCGTCACGTCACTGATCTGCCCGACCTCGAGGCCGGCGGCCTGAAGCGAGCGGATCGCGGTCTCACGGCCGGAGCCGGGACCCTTGACGAACACGTCGACCTTGCGCATGCCGTGCTCCATCGCCCGGCGAGCGGCGGCCTCGGCGGCCAGCTGCGCGGCGAACGGGGTCGACTTGCGGGAGCCCTTGAAGCCCACCTGGCCGGAGGAAGCCCAGGAGATGACCGCACCGGTCGGGTCGGTGATCGACACGATGGTGTTGTTGAAGGTGCTCTTGATGTGCGCCTGCCCGTGGGCGACGTTCTTGCGTTCCTTGCGCCGGACCTTCTTGACTGCGGCCCCTGCGCGTGCCTTCGGTGGCATAAGTCAGTGCGCTCCTATTACTTCCGACCCGGCTTCTTCTTACCAGCGACCGTGCGCTTCGGACCCTTACGCGTACGCGCGTTGGTCCGGGTGCGCTGACCCCGCACGGGCAGACCCCGGCGGTGGCGGATGCCGGCGTAGCAGCCGATCTCGACCTTGCGGCGAATGTCCGCGGCGACCTCGCGGCGAAGGTCACCTTCAACCTTGAAATTGCCCTCGATGTAGTCGCGGAGCTGAACCAGCTCCTCGTCCGTGAGGTCCTTGGCGCGCTTGTTCAAGTCGATCGCGGTGGCGGTCAGTGCCTCGACGGCACGGGTGCGACCGATCCCGTAGACATAGGTGAGCGCGATCTCCATCCGCTTGTCGCGTGGGAGATCGACGCCAACGAGTCGTGCCATAAGTGGGCGTACTCCTCAGAATCGTTCGGAGGTCTGTGCCCGCCCCACCCCGCCTGCCCGGACGGGCCCCGGCCTCCGCGCCGGGGGTCAGCCACTCACGTGACTGGGACGAGCTTGTTCAGGTGCCGGATCTGGCAGCCTTACCGGGGACTCAGCCCTGGCGCTGCTTGTGGCGCGCGTCGGTCTTGCAGATGACCATGACGCGACCGTGCCGCCGGATGACCCGGCAGTTGTTGCAGATCCGCTTGACGCTCGGCTTGACCTTCACGGTTTGCCTTAACTCTCAGTCGGACGGGAACTCGGTTCTCCCCGCACCCGCACTCACTTATAGCGGTAGACGATTCGCCCACGGGTGAGGTCGTACGGCGAGAGCTCGACGACGACTCTGTCCTCGGGAAGGATGCGGATGTAGTGCTGCCGCATCTTGCCGGAGATGTGTGCAAGGACTCTGTGACCATTGGCGAGCTCAACGCGGAACATAGCGTTCGGCAGGGGCTCGATCACGCGGCCCTCGATCTCGATGGCTCCGTCTTTCTTAGGCATGTCCTCCGCTACCTGACACTGGGGTTTGGGGCTGGCTGTGCAACGTCTTACCCGAGTACTTTGATGGACCCGGACCAGCCGCGGCTATCGCTCGCCTTCGAAGCGCTGAAGACATGCGAGAGTGGACGCTGCGCGCCAGCTAGCCAGTGTACGCGCGCAGCAACGGTGACGCCAAACCGAGGTCGCCCTGACCCGGAGTCGGGTGTGTCGCGCCATCAGAAACCGGACGAAAGTGCTTCTTTCACTGGTCCGGAAGGGGCCGGCGCGGCTTCGGCGGCAGATCTCCGCGTGAGATCGCCTCCGCGATGAACGCCTTGCGCTGTTCCTTGGTCGGCTTGGCCGGCAGCTCCCCCGCCGCGATCGCCCGCCGATAGAGCGACCTGCGCTCCTCCTTGTGCTCGCGCAGCCGGCGCCGATGGACGGCCTCCTCGACATGCCGGCGCGGTTCCCCCCGGGTCAGACCGGCCACCGTACGGAACAGCAGCACGACACCCCACGGCCCGACGACCCAGACCGGCCAGTAGTAGATCGGCTCGTTGCTCGCCAGGGCCGCGATGCCCCAGATCAGCGTGAAGAAGGCCGCCGCCTTGACCCACGGGCCCCAGACATGCCCGAGCCACTGACCGGTGGCCCTCTCGGCGAGCTTGCCGTCGACCGGCACGGGGGCGGCCGGTGGCGCGGCGGGCACCACGGGGGCGGCGTTCGGCAGGTCGGTCAGCAACCGGTCGAGATCGGCGTAGGTCTTGGCCGAATACGCGACCTGAACCCGCTCGTCGTACTCGTCGAGGTCGAGGCGGCCCTCCTCGAGCGCCAGCCTCAATTGCTCGGCGACCTTCCGGCGGTCCTCGTCAGCCGCCCGCATCTGCTCCCGGCCCATGCCCTCCATGGTGACAACCCTCATCCAGTACGGGCCGGGTCAGCGCCCGCGCCCGCCGAAACGCCCGCCGAAGAACCCCAGGACGAGCGGAATCAGCATCCAGACCGGCCACGGATAGATCCAGTGCCGCGAGGCCACCATCGTGAACAGCCAGATCAGCGTGCAGACGACCACGACACCCGCGTATCCGCCCATCCACTGCCGGTTGTCGGCCTTGGCCGCCTCGGCCCCGGCCACCGGCGCGATGCGGGGCGGGGCGGGCTGGATCTGCGAGTGCTGCACGGGCACCGTGCCGGGAAGGTCGTCGAGCAGCCCGTCGAGGTCGCCGTAGGTCTTGGCCGAGTAGGCGCGCTGCACGCGCTCGTCGTACTCGTTCAGATCGAGGCGTCCCTCGTCGAGCGCCGACTTCAGTTGTTCCGCCACCTGCTTGCGGTCACCGTCGCCGGCCCGCATGTCTTCCCGGCCCATGCGTCCCAGCATGCCCGAGAGAATCACCCGTCGGTAGTCAGGGCTGACGTGAGGTGACGAGATCGCCGAGCCGGCCCCGGCCGCCGTCCACGGCGGTGGTGACCCACACGCCGTCCTCCAGCAGGCACATGGTGTGCTCGACGTGGGCCGCGAACGACTTGTCGCGGGTCACCACGGTCCAGCCGTCGGAGAGTTCGGCCGTCCGCGGCGAGCCCAGCGTGATCATCGGCTCGATGGCCAGGCACAGGCCGGGCTCCAGGCGCGGGCCCTTGCCAGGCTTGCCGTGATTGAGCACGTGCGGGTCCTGGTGCATCTCGGTGCCGATGCCGTGCCCGCCGTAGCCGTCGACGATGCCGTAGCGGCCCGCCTTGCGGACGGTCTTCTCGACGTTGAACGAGATGTCGGTGAGCCGGCCCCGGCCGTTGGCCGCGCCGCGCGCGGCGGCCGCGATTCCGGCCCACATCGCGTCCTCGGCCACCTGGGCCATCTTGAGCAGCGCCGGGTCGGTCTCGCCGACGCCGACGGTGATCGCCGAGTCGCCGTGCCAGCCGTCGAGGATCGCGCCGCAGTCGAGCGAGATCAGGTCGCCCTCGCGCAGCACCTGATCGGCGCCGGGGATGCCGTGCACGACCTGCTCGTTGACCGAGGCGCAGATCGACGCCGGGAAGCCGTGGTAGCCCTTGAACGACGGGACCGCGCCCGCGTCGCGGATGACCTTTTCGGCGATCGCGTCGAGGTCGGCCGTCGAGACGCCGGGGGCCACCGCCTCCCGCATCGCGTCGAGCGCGGCGGCGACCACCAGGCCGGCGCCGCGCATCTTCTCGATCTGCTCGGGTGTCTTCAGCTGAATGTCCAGCTGGGGACGGCGCATCTCAGCCCCCGTACGACCGCAGGGCGTCGATGGCGCGCACCGTGACGTCCTCGACCGGTCCGGTCGCGTCGATCCCCACCAGCTTGCCCTGAGCGCCGTAGAAGTCGACCAGCGGCGCGGTCTTCTCGGCGTACTCGACCAGCCGGTTGGCGATCGTCTCGGCCTTGTCGTCGTCCCGCTGGAACAGCTCCGACCCACAGCGGTCGCAGATGTTCTCCTTGCTGGTCGGGTCGAACTCGACGTGCCAGATCTTGCCGCAGCCGCGGCAGGTCCGGCGGCCCGACAGCCGCCGGATGACCTCATCGTCGTCGACCACGAGCTCCATCACCAGATCGAGCGCGGTGCCCAGGTCGGCCAGCAGCTTGTCGAGCGCCGAGGCCTGCGGAACCGTGCGCGGGAACCCGTCGAGCAGGAAGCCGTCGCCGGCGTCCGGCTCGGCCAGCCGGTCCCGGACCATGTTGATGGTCACTTCGTCCGGAACCAGCTGCCCAGCATCCATGTACCGCTTGGCCTCGACGCCGAGCGGCGTGCCCTGCGAGACGTTCGCGCGGAAGATGTCACCGGTCGAAATCTTCGGTACGGCCAGATGGGCGGCAATGAACTCAGCCTGAGTCCCCTTGCCGGCCCCCGGAGGGCCCACCAGTACCAGCCGCACCTACATCGCCTCGCTTCGGTGAGAACGAGCTCCGCATACCGCCGGCGCAAGAGCAGCGCCGAGCTTGCCAACCACTACCGGAGGAACCCTTCGTAGTTGCGCTGCATCAGCTGGCTCTCGATCTGCTTCACCGTCTCCAGACCCACACCCACCATGATCAGCACTGCCGTACCGCCGAACGGGAAGTTCTGGTACTGCTGCTGATTCAGCCAGATGAAGAAGAAGTTCGGCAGAACCGAGATCAGACCAAGGTACAGCGCACCCGGCAGCGTGATCCGGCTGAGGATGAAGTCCAGGTAGTCGGCGGTCGGCTTACCCGGGCGGATACCCGGCACGAATCCACCGTACTTCTTCATGTTGTCCGCGACCTCGGTCGGGTTGAACGTGATCGAGACGTAGAAGTACGTGAAGAAGATGATCATCAGGAAGTAGACCCCGATGTACAGCGCACTCGTGGGGTCAGCCAGCCACTTCTGGATCCAGACCTGGTAACCCTGGAGGTTGTTCGGGTCGAAGAACTGCAGGTACAGCTGAGGCAGATACAGCAGCGACGACGCGAAGATGACCGGGACGACACCCGCCTGGTTGACCTTCAGCGGGATGTAGGTGGACGTGCCGCCGTACATCCGGCGACCGATCATGCGCTTGGCGTACTGCACCGGAATGCGTCGCTGCGCCTGCTCGATGAAGACCACCAGGCCGATGATGACCAGCACCAGCAGGATGACCAGGATGAACTTGCCGACACCGCTCGACTCCTTGATCGTCCAGCCTTCACCGGGAAGGCGGGCGGCGATCGAGGTGAAGATCAGGACGGACATGCCGTTGCCGACGCCGCGGTCGGTGATGAGCTCACCGAGCCACATCACCATGCCGGTGCCGGCGGTCATGGTCAGCACCAGGACCGAAAGCGTGAGCCAGATCGGCAGTCCCGTGTTCTCCGGGATGATCTGCAGGGTGGCGTCGTTCTGGTCGCAGGCGTTGCCGAAGAGTTGACCCGTCCGCGCCAGGGCGACGAACGCCGACGACTGGAGCACGGCAAGGCCGAGCGTGAGGTACCGGGTGTACTGCGTGATCTTTGCCTGGCCGGACTGGCCTTCCTTGCGGAGCTGTTCGAGGCGGGGAATGACCACGGTCAGCAGCTGCAAGATGATGGAGGCCGTGATGTACGGCATGATGCCCAGCGCGAACACCGACAACTGGAGCAGCGCGCCACCTGAGAACAAGTTCAGCAGGTTGAGCACGCCACCATCGGCGTTCTGTGAGTTCACGATGTCGAGGCAACGCTGGACGTTGGTGTAGGACACACCAGGGCTGGGCAAGGTGGCCCCGAGCCTGTACAGCGCAATGATAAAGATCGTGAACAGCAGTTTCTTGCGCAGGTCAGGCGTCCGGAACGCACTGGTAAAGGCGGAGAGCAACTTCTTCCTCCTGCGCGAGGTTACCGTCGAAATCGACGGGTGGGGGAAGGCATCGGTCCGGACGACCGATATCCCTAGCTGGGAACGGACTCTAACAGTCTTGTCGCAGCGCGGTGTGTCACGGTAGCCGTCACCGCGCGTAGGCATTTGCCCGACTGATGAAACGCCAGGTCAGACGCCACAAAGGGGATGCTGCCCGAGCGACGCGTTTGCGACGCCCGGGCAGACACCCCCGCACTCACAGCTCGGTGGTGGAACCACCGGCAGCAGCGATCTTCTCCTTGGCCGACTCACTGAACGCGTGCGCCTTGATCGTCAGCGACACGCCGCCCAGCTCGCCCGAACCGAGGACCTTGACCGGCTGGTTCTTACGAACCGCACCGGCCTCGAACAGCTCGTCCGGTCCGATCTCGCCGCCGTTCGGGAACAGCTCGGCGAGACGGTCCAGGTTCACGACCTGGAAGACGACCTTGTTGCGGGGCCGGTTCTTGAGGCCCTTGAGCTTCGGCAGGCGCATGTGGAGGGGCATCTGCCCACCCTCGAACGCCGCCGAGGTGTTCTTACGGGCACCGGTGCCCTTGGTGCCGCGACCGGCGGTCTTGCCCTTGGAGCCCTCACCACGACCCACACGGGTCTTGGCGGTCTTGGCTCCGGGCGCCGGGCGCAGGTGGTGGACCTTGATCGCCATTACTCGACCTCCTCAACACTCACGAGGTGGTTCACGGCGAAGATCATGCCCCGAATCTCGGGACGGTCCTCCTTGACCACCACATCGTTGATCCGCTTCAGGCCGAGCGACCGCAGGGAGTCCCGCTGGTTCTGCTTGCGGCCGATCTCGGACCGGGTCTGGGTGACCTTCAAACGGGCCATCAGCGCACCGCCGCTTCCGCACGCGCCGCCAGCATGGCCGCCGGCGCCACATCCTCGACCGGAAGGCCACGACGACTCGCGACCTGCTCCGGGGACTCGAGGCCCTTCAGAGCGGCCACCGTCGCGTGGACGATGTTGATCGGGTTCGAGGAGCCGAGGCTCTTCGACAGGATGTCGTGGATGCCCGCGCACTCCAGCACGGCGCGCACCGGGCCACCGGCGATAACACCGGTACCAGCGGACGCCGGCTTGAGGAGCACGACACCCGCGGCGGCCTCGCCGGTGATCGGGTGCGGGATCGTGGCGCCGATCCGCGGAACCTTGAAGAAGTGCTTCTTGGCCTCCTCGACGCCCTTGGCGATGGCCGCGGGCACCTCCTTGGCCTTTCCGTAGCCGATGCCGACGGTGCCGTCGCCGTCGCCCACGATCACCAGGGCGGTGAAGCTGAAGCGACGACCACCCTTGACGACCTTGGCGACACGGTTGATCGCGACGACCCGCTCGAGATGCGGGGTCTTGTCGACGGGCGCGTTGCCGCGGCCGCCCTCACGGCGGTTGTCCCGGCGGTTGCCACCCTCGGTGTTACCGCCGGACCCGCCGCCTCGGCGCTGCTGACCAGGCATAGGTCAATTCCTCCTAGAACTCGAGTCCGGCTTCGCGAGCGGCATCGGCAAGCGCGGCGATACGCCCCGCGTACTTGTTGCCACCGCGGTCGAAGACGACCTTGGACACGCCCGCGGCCTTGGCCCGCTCGGCGAGGAGCGAACCGACCTTGCCGGCCAGTGCGCTCTTGTCACCCTCGGTGCCCCGCAGGGACGTGTCGAGGGTAGAGGCCGAGGCCAGCGTGTGGCCCTTGAGGTCGTCGATGATCTGCGCGGTGATGTGCCGCGTGGACCGGGTGACGACCAGACGGGGGCGCTCGGCGGTACCGCGAAGGTTCCGACGGACCCGGAAGTGCCGACGCGCCTTTCCGACAGCCCGCTTGGCGGCGGCACCCGC
The DNA here is from genome assembly GCF_055562135.1 of Actinoplanes sp. NPDC021490. Taxonomy (NCBI): domain Bacteria; kingdom Bacillati; phylum Actinomycetota; class Actinomycetes; order Micromonosporales; family Micromonosporaceae; genus Actinoplanes; species Actinoplanes sp. NPDC021490. Next base: position 625,034 of record NZ_JBVHFW010000001.1, on the reverse strand, counting down.
GCCATTGCGACGCTTGAGCAGCGTGGCGGTCACTTCTTACCTGCCTTTCCGGCCTTACGGCGGATGACCTCGCCCTGGTACTTGACGCCCTTGCCCTTGTAGGGCTCCGGCGGGCGGATCTTCCGGATGTTGGCGGCGACCTCGCCGACGAGCTGCTTGTCGATGCCCGCGACAGTGAACTGCGTCGGGCGCTCGACCGTGAAGCTGATGCCGGTCGGCGGCACGACGTTGACCGGGTGCGAGAAGCCCAGGGCGAACTCGAGGTCCTTGCCCTTGGCCGTGACCCGGTAACCGGTGCCGTTGATCTCCAGCGTCTTCTTGTAGCCCTCGGTGACGCCGACGATCATGTTGGCGACCAGGGTACGGGAGAGGCCGTGGAGCTCCTTGGCCCTGCGCTCGTCATTGGGGCGGTTGACGTGCAGCTCGGCGCCGTCCTGCTCGACCGTGATCGGTTCGGCGACGGTGTGCGAGAGCTCGCCCTTGGGGCCCTTGACCTTGACGGTCTGGCCGGTGATGGTGACATCGACGCCGGCCGGGACCGGGATCGACTTACGTCCGATTCGCGACATGGTTTCTCAGTCTCCAGTTACCAGACGAAGGCGAGGACTTCCCCGCCAACGCTCCGCTTGCGGGCCTGCCGGTCGGTCAGCAGCCCCTGGGACGTCGAAATGATCGCGACGCCCAGGCCGCCGAGCACCCGGGGGAGCTCTTCGGACTTGGCGTAAACCCGGAGACCGGGCTTCGAGACGCGCTTGATACCGGCGAGGCTACGCTCGCGGTTCTGGCCGTACTTGAGCTCAACGACCAGACGCCGGCCGACGGCGCCTTCCTCGGGCTCCTCAGCCGTCCAGGAGGCGATGTATCCCTCAGCCTTGAGGACCTCGGCGATGTTCGCCTTGATCTTCGAGAAGGGCATGGTCACCTTGTCGTGGTACGCCTGGTTGGCGTTACGCAGACGCGTCAGCATGTCTGCGATCGGGTCCGTCATCGTCATGGGTGTTCGTCAACCTTTCTCGCCGGGGTTCCCACGGTCTGTGTCGCGGGCCTACGGCGAAGCGGTGTTGCTATCGGTTACCAGGAAGCCTTGGAAACGCCGGGCAGCTCACCACGGTGGGCCATGTCCCGCACGCAAACCCGGCACAGGCCGAACTTGCGGTAGACCGAGTGCGGGCGACCGCACTTCTGGCAGCGGGTGTAGGCACGCACGGCGAACTTCGGCTTCGCGGCCGCCTTGATGATCAGCGCCTTCTTAGCCATGCTCAGTTCTCCTTGAACGGGAAGCCCAGGAGCTTGAGCAGCGCCCGGCCCTCGTCGTCGGTCTTGGCGGTCGTGACCACCGTGATGTCCATGCCCCGCGGGCGATCGATCCGGTCCTGGTCGATCTCGTGGAACACCGACTGCTCGGTCAGACCGAACGTGTAGTTGCCGTGGCCGTCGAGCTTGCGCCCGTCGAGACCGCGGAAGTCGCGGATACGCGGCAGCGCGATCGACAGCAGCCGGTCCAGGAACTCCCACATCCGGTCGCCGCGGAGGGTGACCTTCGCGCCGATCGGCATGCCCTCACGCAGCTTGAACTGCGCGATGGACTTGGTCGCCCGCCGCACGAGCGGCTTCTGGCCGGTGATGGTGGTCAGGTCGCGCACGGCGCCGTCGATCAGCTTGGCGTCGCGGGCGGCCTCGCCCACACCCATGTTCACGACGACCTTCACGAGGCCGGGAACCTGCATGGGGTTGCCGTAGTTGTACTGCTCCTGAAGCGCGCTGAGTACGTCGCTGCGGTACTTCTGCTTCAGGCGGGGCAGCGTCTTGGTCTCGGTGGCGGCAGTCATCAGAGTTCCTTACCGGTCGTACGCGCGATACGGACCTTGTTGCCGTTCTCGTCGATCCGGTAGCCGACGCGGGTCGGCTTGCCCTGGTCGTCCACGATCTGCACATTCGAGATGTGGACCGCGGCTTCCTGGGTCACGATGCCACCGGTCTTCGAACCACGCTGGGTGGTGCGAATGCGTTCGTGCTTCTTGACGCGGTTGACGCCCTCGACAAGGACCTTGTCCTGCCTCGGGTAGGCCGCGATGACCTTGCCCTTGGCACCTTTGTCCTTGCCGGCGATGACGACGACCGTGTCGCCCTTCTTGATCTTCACGGTCAGAGCACCTCCGGCGCCAGGCTGATGATCTTCATGAACCGCTTGTCGCGCAGCTCGCGGCCGACCGGGCCGAAGATGCGAGTACCGCGGGGGTCCCCGCCGTCCTTGATGATGACGGCAGCGTTCTCGTCGAAGCGGATGTACGAGCCGTCCGGACGACGCCGTTCCTTGGCGGTGCGAACGATGACCGCCTTGACGACGTCACCCTTCTTGACACCGGCGCCCGGAATGGCGTCCTTGACCGTGGCCACGATGACGTCGCCGATGCTCGCGTAACGGCGACCGGAGCCGCCGAGCACGCGGATGCACAGGATCTCCCGGGCACCCGTGTTGTCAGCGACGCGCAGTCGCGACTCCTGCTGAATCACGTCTGTCTCCTATGTCTGCCAGTTCTCCGGTCAGTGACCGAAGCTTGGCGGAACGATGGTGGGCCGGGCCGGCCGGAGCCGGCCCAGCCGCACTCACTTGGCCTTTTCGAGGATCTCCACGACACGCCACCGCTTGGTGGCCGACAGCGGACGGGTCTCCATGAGCAGAACCCGGTCGCCGACGCCGCACGCGTTCTGCTCGTCGTGCACCTTGAGCTTGCGGGTGCGCCGCAGAACCTTGCCGTAGAGGGCGTGCTTGACACGGTCCTCGACCTCGACGACGACGGTCTTGTCCATCTTGTCGCTGACCACCAGACCCTCACGAACCTTGCGGTTCGCGCGGACCGTGGCCGTGCTCTCGTCACTCATGCTGTCACCTCATCCGGCGCAACCGAGAGCCCGAGCTCACGTTCACGCATGATCGTGTAGATCTTCGCGATGTCCTTGCGGACGACCTGCAGTCGACGATGATTGTCGAGCTGGCCGGTCGCGCCCTGCACGCGAAGGTTGAACAGCTCCGCCTTGGCCTCCCGCAGCCGCGAAACAAGCTCCTCACCGGAGAGTTCGCGCAGCTCGGCTGCCTTAACGCCCGCTGCCATCAGCTTTCACCCACTTCGCGTGTCACGATGCGGCACTTCATCGGGAGCTTGTGGATCGCGCGGCGCATCGCCTCGCGCGCAATCGTCTCGTTCGGGAACGACATCTCGAAGAGAATGCGTCCCGGCTTGACGTTCGCAACCCACCACTCGGGAGAACCCTTACCGGAACCCATGCGGGTTTCGGCCGGCTTCTTGGTCAGAGCGTTGTCGGGGAAGACCGAGATCCAGACCTTGCCGCCACGCTTGATGTGACGGGTCATCGCGATACGAGCCGACTCGATCTGCCGGTTGGTCACGTACGCGGGCTCGAGCGCCTGGATACCGAATTCGCCGAAGACGACCCGCGTGCCGCCCTTGGACGCGCCGTGGCGGTCCGGGTGGTGCGGCTTGCGGAAGCCCTTCGGAGGCTTACGCGGCATCAGCATTTGTCAGCCCTCCTGCTGCGTTTCGGCCTGCGCCGGAGCCGCGGCGACCGCGGCGTCGTTCGTGTTCTCGCCGGTCGGGGTGTCGCCACCCCGCGCCTGCGCGGCCGCACGGCCGGCCTCGGTGCCACCCGCGGTCGTGCCGGACGAACCGGAACGGCCACGGCGCGGACGCTCGGGACGGTCACCGCGGTCGCGGCGCGGGCGAGCGGGCGCCTCCTGCACGGCCTCGCGGCCGGGCACGGCGTCGCCCTTGTAGATCCAGACCTTCACGCCGATGCGGCCGAACGTCGTACGGGCCTCGAAGAAGCCGTACTCGATGTTCGCGCGCAGCGTGTGCAGCGGAACGCGACCCTCACGGTAGAACTCCGTGCGGCTCATTTCCGCGCCACCCAGGCGGCCGGAAACCTGCACCCGGATGCCCTTGCAGATCGGGTTCTTCATGGCCGACTGCATGGCCTTGCGCATCGCCCGGCGGAAGCTGACCCGGGAGGACAGCTGCTCGGCGACGCCCTGCGCCACCAGCTGAGCGTCCGACTCCGGGCTCTTCACCTCGAGGATGTTGAGCTGGACCTGCTTGCCGGTGAGCTTCTCGAGCTCGCCGCGGATCCGGTCCGCCTCGGCGCCCTTACGGCCGATGACGATGCCGGGCCGGGCGGTGTGGATGTCGACCCGGACCCGGTCACGGGTCCGCTCGATGTCCACCTTGGAGATGCCGGCACGCTCGAGGCCCTTGGACATCATGCGGCGGATCTTGACATCCTCGCCGATGTAGTCCTTGTAGAGCTTGTCGGCGAACCACCGCGACTTCCAGTCGGTGGAGATACCGAGACGGAATCCGGTGGGGTGAACTTTCTGGCCCATTACTCGGACTCCTCCGTCGTCTGGGTCTCGGCGGCCGGCGCAGCCTTCTTGGCCGGCGTCGCCTTCTTCGCCGCGGCAGCCTTCTTGGCCGGCCGGGCGACCTGGACCGCCTCGACGGCGATCGTGATGTGGCAGGTGCGCTTGCGGATCCGGTAAGCCCGGCCCTGCGCCCGCGGACGGAACCGCTTGAGCGTCGGACCCTCGTCGACGAACGCCTCGCTCACGAGGAGTGCGTCGGGGTCGAGCCGCTCGTTGTTCTCCGCGTTCGCGATCGCGCTCGCGAGCACCTTGTAGACCTGCTCGCTCGCGGCCTGCGGCGCGAACTGCAGGACGGTCAGAGCCTCCTTCGCGGGCAGACCGCGGACGAGGTTGACCACACGGCGTGCCTTGTTCGGCGAGATGCGGACGTGCTTCGCAACCGCACGACTGCCCGGAAGCGCCGGTGCGTCGTTCTTTACTGGCATCGCTGTGACCCCTTTCTTATCCGTGGACTGACTAGCGACGACGGCTCTTGCGGTCGTCCTTCTCGTGACCCTTGAACGTACGGGTCAGAGCGAACTCGCCGAGCTTGTGGCCGACCATGGCCTCGGTGATGAACACCGGGACGTGCTTGCGCCCGTCGTGCACGGCGATCGTGTGCCCGAGCATGTCGGGGATGATCGTCGAGCGCCGCGACCAGGTCTTGATGACGTTCTTCGAATTCTTCTCGTTCTGGACTTCCACCTTCTTGATCAGGTGGTCGTCGACGAACGGGCCCTTCTTCAGGCTGCGTGGCATCTTCTAACTCCCGTTACCCGCGCTTGCGGGTGGCGTAGCGGCGGCGAACGATCAGCTTGTCGCTCTCCTGGCCCTTGCGGCGGGTACGGCCCTCGGGCTTACCAGCCGGGTTGACCGGGTGGCGACCACCGGAGGTCTTACCCTCACCACCACCGTGCGGGTGGTCGATCGGGTTCATGGCGACACCGCGGACGGTCGGGCGCTTGCCCTTCCAGCGCATGCGGCCGGCCTTGCCCCAGTTGATGTTCGACTGTTCGGCATTGCCGATCTCGCCGACCGTGGCGCGGCAACGGATGTCGACCCGGCGGATCTCACCGGAGGGCATACGCAGCGTGGCGTACGCGCCCTCACGGCCGAGCAGCTGGATACCGACACCGGCCGAGCGGGCCAGCTTGGCGCCACCGCCGGGACGAAGCTCCACACCGTGGACCGTCGTACCGACCGGGATGTTGCGCAGGGGAAGGTTGTTCCCCGGCTTGATGTCCGCGCCCGGGCCGGACTCGACGCGGTCGCCCTGCTTCAGGTCCTTCGGCGCGAGGATGTAGCGCTTCTCGCCGTCGGCGTAGTGCAGCAGTGCGATGCGGGAGGTGCGGTTCGGGTCGTACTCGATGTGAGCGACCTTGGCCGGCACGCCGTCCTTGTCGACCCGCTTGAAGTCGATGAGCCGGTACTGCCGCTTGTGGCCGCCGCCCTGGTGCCGCGTGGTGATGCGGCCGTGGACGTTGCGACCACCCTTCTTGGGCAGCGGAACCAGCAGAGACTTCTCCGGCGTGGACCGGGTCAGCTCGGCGAAGTCGGCGACGCTGGAGCCGCGACGGCCCGGCGTGGTCGGCTTGTACTTACGGATAGCCATTGTTCACAAACCCCTTAGCTGACCGGGCCGCCGAAGGCCTCGATGCGGTCACCGTCAGCCAGCTTGACCATCGCGCGCTTGGTCGCCTTGCGCTGACCGAAGCCGGTGCGAGTGCGCTTGCGCTTGCCCTCGCGGTTCGCGGTGTTCACCGTCACGACGCGGACGTTGAAGATCTGCTGGATCGCGATCTTGATCTCGGTCTTGTTCGCGTCCGGGCGCACGAGGAACGTGTACCAGTTCTGGTCGAGAACGCTGTAGCTCTTCTCGGAGACGACCGGCTTGAAGATGATGTCGCGCGGGTCGGCGATGGTGCTCACTTGTTCTCCCCCTCGGCGGTCGCCCGTACGCCCAGGAACTCGTCCAGCGCGTCCTTGGTGAAGACCACCTCGTCAGCGACCAGCACGTCGTACGTGTTCAGCTGGCCGGCCTCGAGCAGGTGCACGGTCGTCTCGTTGCGCAGCGAGAGCCAGTTCAGCTCGTCGGTGCTGCTCAGCACGACCAGGACCTTGGTGGATTCGGTGGCCTTGCGCAGCGTGGCGATCGCGGCCTTGGTCGACGGCTTGTCACCGTTGACGAACGCCTCGACCACGTGCACGCGGCCGTCGCGGGCCCGGTCGGAGAGGGCGCCACGCAGGGCGGCGGCCTTCATCTTCTTGGGGGTCCGCTGGCTGTAGTCGCGCGGCACGGGACCGTGCACGACGCCACCACCGGTGAACTGAGGAGCGCGGATCGAGCCCTGACGGGCGCGACCGGTGCCCTTCTGCTTGTACGGCTTCTTGCCGCCACCGGCGACCTCACCGCGGGTCTTGGCCTTGGCCGTGCCCTGACGGGCGGCGGCCAGCTGGGCCACGACGACCTGGTGCATCAGCGGGATGTTGGCCTGGACGTCGAACACCGAGTCCGGCAGCTCGACCGAGCCGGCCTTGTTGCCCTCAATGTTGATCACGTCAACCGAGCTCACTTGGCACCGCCCTTCTTCGCTGCGGTACGGACCAGGATCAGCGAGCCCTTGGGCCCGGGCACCGCACCCTTGACGAGGATGATGTTGTTGTCGAGGTCGATCGCCTGCACGGTCAGGTTCTGCACGGTGAAGCGCTTGTTCCCCATGCGGCCCGCCATCCGCGTACCGCGGAAGACACGGCCGGGAGTCGCGCAGGCGCCGATCGAACCGGGCGAGCGGTGCTTGCGCTCGACACCGTGGCTGCTCTTCAGACCGTGGAAGCCGTGCCGCTTCATGACGCCGGCGTAGCCCTTGCCCTTGGTCTTGCCGGTGACGTCGATCGCGGTGCCGACCGGGAACGTGTCGACCGTGACCTCCTGGCCGAGCTCGTACTCGCCGGCGTCGGTCGTGCGGAGCTCGACCACGTGACGCCGCGGCGAGACACCAGCCTTGGCGAAGTGGCCGCCCTCGGGCTTGTTGACCTTCCGCGGGTCGATCGCGCCGAATGCCAGCTGGACAGCCGCGTAGCCGTCCTTCTCATTTGTGCGGACCTGGGTCACGACGCAAGGGCCGGCCTGCACCACGGTCACCGGGACGACCTTGTTGTTGTCCCAGATCTGAGTCATGCCGAGCTTGGCGCCCAGGATCCCCTTAACTTGCCTGTCCATCAGTCGCAGATCCCTACAGCTTGATCTCGATGTCGACGCCAGCCGGCAGGTCGAGGCGCATGAGCGAGTCGACCGTCTTGGGAGTCGGGTCGATGATGTCGATCAGCCGCTTGTGCGTGCGCATCTCGAAGTGCTCGCGCGAGTCCTTGTACTTGTGCGGCGAGCGGATGACGCAGAAACGGTTGATCTCCGTGGGCAGCGGCACCGGGCCAGCAACCTGCGCCCCGGTACGCGTCACCGTCTCGACGATCTTCCGAGCCGAGGAGTCGACGACCTCGTGGTCATAGGCCTTGAGCCGGATGCGGATCTTCTGTCCCGCCATGGTGGCTTCTGTTTCCTTCTCTCGATGCCGCTACGTGCGAAAGCGGTGGCTCTCGCATGCCCGCAGGACCGTTGATCCTGCGTTGTCCGACCCCCGCGGTCGGGCGTGTCGCGCTGTGCCTCAGAAAGCTGCGCACAGCAGCCATCCAGATCGCGGGGATCTTGAGGTGCCCCGGGCTTCTCACCGCCCGTCGGGTGGCTCAGAAACACACCCAGACACCCGGCGAGGGTGGCCAGCTGCACAAGGCAGCTGACCACCCCGCTCGGACGCAACCTGACTAGTATGCCGGATTGTCGCCGGCAATGCTAATCGGGGTCAGCGGCCCTTAGACGTTGATCTTCGTGACCGTTCCGGCGCCGACGGTGCGGCCACCCTCGCGGATCGCGAACTTCAGGCCCTGCTCCATGGCGATCGGCTGGATCAGCTTGACCGACATGCTGGTGGAGTCGCCCGGCATGACCATCTCGGTGCCCTCGGGCAGCGTGACGACGCCGGTGACGTCCGTGGTGCGGAAGTAGAACTGCGGGCGGTAGTTCTGGAAGAACGGGGTGTGCCGGCCGCCCTCTTCCTTTGAGAGGATGTAGACCTGGCCCTCGAACTCCGTGTGCGGAGTCGTGGTGCCCGGCTTCACGACGACCATGCCGCGCTCGACGTCCTCGCGCTTGATGCCGCGGAGCAGCAGACCGACGTTCTCACCCGCGCGGGCCTCGTCGAGCAGCTTGCGGAACATCTCGATGCCGGTGCAGACGGTCTTCGTCGACTTCTCGCGGATGCCGACGATCTCGACCTCCTCGTTCGGCTTGAGGATGCCGCGCTCGGCGCGACCCGTGACCACGGTGCCACGACCGGTGATCGTGAAGACGTCCTCGATGGGCATGAGGAACGGCTTCTCGGTCTCGCGCTCGGGCTGCGGGATCGCGGTGTCGACCGCGTTCATCAGCTCGAGGAGCTTGCCGGTCCACTCCTTGTCACCCTCGAGCGCCTTGAGGGCGGAAACCCGCACGACCGGCAGGTCGTCACCCGGGAACTCGTAGGTGCTGAGGAGCTCGCGAACCTCGAGCTCGACGAGCTCGAGGAGCTCCTCGTCGTCCACCATGTCGCTCTTGTTCAGGGCGACGACGATGTACGGAACGCCGACCTGGCGGGCCAGGAGCACGTGCTCCTTGGTCTGCGGCATCGGGCCGTCGGTCGCGGCAACCACCAGGATCGCCCCGTCCATCTGGGCGGCACCGGTGATCATGTTCTTGATGTAGTCAGCGTGGCCGGGGCAGTCCACGTGCGCGTAGTGACGCGCCGCGGTCTGGTACTCGACGTGTGCGATCGAGATCGTGATGCCGCGGGCCTTCTCCTCCGGCGCCTTGTCGATCTCGTCGAACGGGGTGTACGGGTTCAGGTCCGGGTACTCGTCGTGCAGGACCTTCGTGATGGCCGCAGTCAGCGTCGTCTTACCGTGGTCAATGTGACCAATGGTGCCGATGTTGACGTGCGGCTTAGTCCGCTCGAACTTCGCCTTCGCCACTTGTGTCCTCCTGTGGACTGTGGAATTACTTTCGCCCGGCACGCCCGATAAGGCGATGGGGACTCTGTCGACTGCTCGTGCGCGTGCGGCCCTCGACGGACCGCACGCGCCTCATCGATCAAGCGCAGGTATCAGGCACCTGTTGCCTTGGCGATGATCTCCTTCGCGACGCCCTGAGGGACCTCGGCGTAGGAGTCGAACTGCATGCTGTAGCTCGCCCGGCCGGCCGTCTTCGACCGAAGGTCGCCGACGTAGCCGAACATCTCGGAGAGAGGCACCAGCGCCTTGACGACGCGGGCGCCGGAACGCTCCTCCATCGACTGGATGATGCCACGCCGCGAGTTGATGTCGCCGATCACGTCACCCATGTTGTCCTCGGGCGTGGTGACCTCGACGGACATCATCGGCTCGAGCAGCGCGGGGTCGGCCTTGCGGGCCGCTTCCTTCATCGCCATGGAACCGGCGATCTTGAACGCCATCTCGGACGAGTCGACCTCGTGGTACTGACCGTCGACCAGCGTGAACTTCACGCCGACCAGCGGGTAGCCCGCGAGAACGCCGTACTGCAGGGAGTCCTGCGCACCCGCGTCCACCGAGGGGATGAACTCCCGGGGGATGCGGCCACCGGTCACGGCGTTGACGAACTCGTAGGTCGGGCCGTCCGCCTCGAGCGTCAGCGGCTCAAGAGTGACGACGACCTTCGCGTACTGACCGGAGCCACCGGTCTGCTTCTTGTGGACGTACGTGTACTTCTCCACCGTGCCGCGGATCGTCTCCCGGTAGGCCACCTGCGGCTTACCGATGTTCGCCTCGACATTGAACTCGCGGCGCATGCGGTCCACCAGGATGTCCAGGTGAAGCTCGCCCATGCCGGCGATGATGGTCTGCCCGGTCTCCTCGTCGTTGAAGACGCGGAAGGTCGGGTCCTCCTCGGCCAGACGCTGGATCGCGGTGCCCAGCTTCTCCTGGTCCGACTTGGTCTTGGGCTCGATGGCGACCTGGATAACCGGCTCCGGGAAGGTCATCGACTCCAGGATGACCGGGTTGGCCGGGTCGCTGAGCGTGTCACCGGTGGTGGTCTGCTTGAGACCCTGGACGGCGATGATGTCGCCGGCCTGCGCGGTGGCGCGCTCCTCACGCTTGTTCGCGTGCATCTGGTAGATCTTGCCGATCCGCTCCTTGCGGTCCTTGGTGGAGTTGACCACCTGGGAACCGGAGTCGAGCGTGCCGGAGTAGACCCGGACGTAGGTCAGCTTGCCGAGGTGCTTGTCCGTCTGAATCTTGAACGCCAGGCCGGAGAACGGCTCGGAGTTCGACGGCTTGCGCAGCATCGGGGTCTCACCGTCGGTGGCGGTGCCCTCGATGGCCGGGATGTCCAGCGGCGACGGCAGGTAGTCGATCACGGCGTCGAGCATGGGCTGAACGCCCTTGTTCTTGAACGCCGAGCCGCACAGCACCGGGTTGGCCTTGCTGGCGATCGTCGAGCGCCGGATGGCGGCCTTGATCTCGTCCCGCGAGAGCTCCTCGCCCTCGAGGTACTTCTCCATGACCGCGTCGTCGACGTCGGCCAGGGTCTCGATCAGCTTCTCGCGCCACTCGTTCGCGGAGTCGACCAGGTCGGCCGGGATCTCCTCGATCGCGTAGTCCTCGCCCATCTTGGTCTCGCCACGCCAGGTGAGGGCGCGCATCTCGACCAGGTCGACGACGCCGATGTGGTCGCCCTCGAGCCCGATCGGGATCTGCAGAACCAGCGGGGTCGCGTTCAGCCGGTCGATCATCATCTGCACGCAGCGGAAGAAGTCGGCACCGGTCCGGTCGAGCTTGTTGACGAAGCACATCCGGGGAACGTGGTACTTGTCCGCCTGGCGCCACACGTTCTCGGTCTGGGGCTCCACGCCGGCCACACCGTCGTAGACCGCCACCGCACCGTCCAGCACACGCAGCGACCGCTCCACCTCGACCGTGAAGTCGACGTGGCCGGGCGTGTCGATGATCTGGATCGTGTGGCCCTTCCACTCGCACTTGGTGGCGGCGGAAGTGATCGTGATACCGCGCTCCTGCTCCTGCTCCATCCAGTCCATGGTGGCGGCGCCATCGTGAACTTCACCGATCTTGTACGTGATACCGGTGTAGAAGAGGATTCGCTCAGTAGTCGTGGTCTTACCGGCATCGATGTGCGCCATGATGCCGATGTTGCGTACGTTGGCGAGCGCGTCTGCGGCGGCCACTTCAATCCCTACTTTTCTTCGTCGTCGTCTCGTGGAGCGGTACGACTTGCGCTGTGGCCCGGCGATTGCCGGGCCGGCAGCGGGGTCTTACCAGCGGTAGTGCGCGAAGGCCTTGTTGGACTCCGCCATCTTGTGGGTGTCCTCGCGCCGCTTGACGGCGGCACCGAGGCCATTGCTGGCGTCGAGCAGCTCGTTCTGGAGACGCTCGATCATGGTCTTCTCGCGGCGGGCCTTGGAGTACTGGACCAGCCAGCGGAGACCGAGAGTGGTCTGACGCGGGGTGCGGACCTCGACCGGAACCTGGTAGGTCGCGCCACCGACGCGGCGGCTGCGGACCTCGAGGGTCGGCTTGACGTTGTCCATGGCGCGCTTGAGCGTCACCACGGGGTCGGTGCCGCTCTTCTCGCGGCAGCCCTCGAGGGCGCCGTACACGATGCGCTCAGCGAGCTGACGCTTGCCGCCGACCAGGATCTTGTTGACCAGCTGGGTCACCAGCGGCGAGTTGTATACCGGGTCCGCGACCACTGGGTGGCGCGGAGCAGGGCCCTTGCGCGGCATGTCAGCTCTTCTCCTTCTTCGCGCCATAACGGCTGCGAGCCTGCTTGCGGTTGCGGACACCCTGGGTGTCCAGCGAACCACGGACGATCTTGTAGCGGACGCCCGGGAGGTCCTTCACACGACCGCCTCGCACGAGCACGATCGAGTGCTCCTGCAGGTTGTGACCGACACCGGGGATGTACGCCGTCACCTCGATCTGGCTGCTGAGCTTCACACGAGCGACCTTGCGCAGCGCAGAGTTCGGCTTCTTGGGGGTGGTGGTGTACACGCGCGTGCACACGCCGCGCCGCTGAGGACTACCCTTCAGCGCCGGCGTCTTGGTCTTGCTCGTCTTGGCCTGGCGGCCCTTGCGGACCAGCTGCTGGATCGTGGGCACCGGGTTTCTCCGCTCCCTTCGGCCGCTCCTAGGCGGCCGCACCGTCTTGTGTATGCCTCTGTGTGCTGGTCGATCCCCCATTCGGGAGGACTGACCGGCACCCGCGGTCGGGCGTGTCGTCCGGCTCACGGTCCCGCCGCGCGTTGGATAACGCGCACCGGGTCTTGTCTTGGTCGACACCCCGATGGGGGCATCGTCTCGGCGTAGCACCGCCAAGTCGCTTGACGCGGACTCGGGCACACGCACGAGTTGCCCGGGCAAGCCCGGGCACGAGGGGAAAGATTACCCACCCCGAGCACCCAGGTCAAAATGAGCCCAGGCACCGCGCGACGGATATCTCCGATACAAGTGTACCGGGTGCCTCACGGAAGCAACGCCGCGGTGCCGGATCCGGCCTCAGGCAGAAATCTGCAGCACCAGAGCCAACGCCAGGAACAGTAGTGCCATTCCCGCGCCGCAGGATCCGCAGACGATCCCCGACATGCCCAGCCCGGGCCCGGTGAACCGCACCTGCCCGGTGTGACCCGATCGGCGGATCTGCCGGCGGGCCACCACACCGAGCACGATCGCTCCCCCGCCGACCAGCACGCTCAGCAGACTGAAAGCGCCCGAGACGATGCCTCCCCAGCCGGCCGACGACCCGGCCACACCGAAGCACAGCACGAGCAGCGAGGCCAGGATCGACCCGATGCCGGCGATCAACGAGCCGATGGCCAGGCCCGAGGTGATCGGCTCGACCCGCAACTGGACCAGACCGAACTCGGTGCCGGGCATCGCGTCGACCCGCTCCGGGCGCCAGCGGCCCGAAGGCGGCGGAGGGGGCACCGCCGGAGGGTAGGGCACCTGCGGCGGGGGCGGGACCGTCATATCAAGAGCATGTCACTCGTACGGGGGCGGCCGCACCCCCGCCTCAGTCGGTGCCCGGTGAGAAGTCCGAACCCCCGGAACCGGCCAGGTGCAGCAGACCGGCGATCGACGCGATGACCAGCGAGGTGAGCGCGAGCACGATGCCGGCCCAGGCCAGCCGGCGACCCCGCCGGACCCAGGCCGAGCCGGTCAGATAACCCTTGGCCTCGTACGCCTGCCGGGCCGTCTGCCGGGCCAGCAGGAGCGCGATGGTGGCCGGGATCACACCACCCACGAACGCGCCGGTCAGGAATCCCACCAGGCCGAGCGCGAAGACCGCACGCGCCTTCGACGAGGGCTCCGGATCGGGATCCATCGGGTGGCGGGCCGGCACGGTCGCGGGAAGGGTCACCAGACCATCTTAGAAAGCCCGAAGGGCGGCCGCGCACTGCGCGACCGCCCCGGGGCGTTCTGACTGCCTCTAGCGGTACGACCCGAAGTCGAAGTCGTCCAGCGGCACGGCCTGCCCGCTGGCCGGCCCGAAGCCGTAGTCGGTCTCGGGGTACCCGGTCATCGAGTACACCTTGGCCTTGGCCTCCTCGGTCGGCTCGACCCGGATGTTGCGGTACTTGGAGATACCGGTACCGGCCGGGATGAGCTTACCGATGATCACGTTCTCCTTGAGGCCGACGAGCGAGTCGCTACGCGAGTTGATCGCCGCGTCGGTCAGCACCCGGGTGGTCTCCTGGAAGGAGGCCGCGGAGAGCCAGGAGTCGGTGGCCAGCGAGGCCTTGGTGATACCCATGAGCACCGGACGACCGGCGGCAGGCTCGCCACCCTCGCCCACGAGCCGGCGGTTCTCCGACTCGAACAGCGCCCGGTCGACCAGCACGCCCGGCAGGAACTCCGCCGCGCCCGAGTCGATGACCGTCACCCGCTTGAGCATCTGGCGAATGATGATCTCGATGTGCTTGTCGTGGATGAGCACACCCTGCGAGCGGTAGACCTCCTGGACCTCAGAGGTCAGGTGGACCTGGACCGCCCGCGGACCCATGATCCGCAGAAGCTCGTGCGGGTCGATGGTGCCCTCGGTCAGCTTCTCGCCGACGCCGACGTGGTCGCCGTCGTGGGCCCGGAGCTTGACACGCTTGGAGATCTTGTCGTAGACGATCTCCTCGCTGCCGTCGTCCGGCACCACGATGATCTTGCGCGAGCGCTCGCCGTCCTCGATGCGGATGCGTCCCGGGGTGTCGGCGATGGGCGCCTTGCCCTTGGGCACGCGGGCCTCGAAGATTTCCTGCACACGCGGCAGACCCTGGGTGATGTCCTCACCCGCGACACCACCGGTGTGGAAGGTACGCATCGTCAGCTGCGTGCCCGGCTCACCGATGGACTGGGCGGCGATGATGCCGACCGCCTCACCGATGTCCACGCCCTTGCCGGTCGGCAGCGAGCGGCCGTAGCAGGCCGCGCACACGCCGAGCTTCGACTCACAGGTCAGCACCGAGCGGACCCGGACGTTCTCGACACCGGCGGCGACCAGCTGGTCGACCAGGATCGAGTTGAGGTCCGCGCCGCGCGGGACGACCAGGTTGCCGTTGGCGTCCTTGATGTCGTCGGCCAGCGTACGAGCGTGCACACCGGTCTCGGCGTGCACGTGCACGACCAGGGTGCCGTCCGCCTCGCGCTCGCCCACCTGCATCGGAATCGCGCGGTCGGTGCCGCAGTCCTCCTCGCGGATGATGACGTCCTGCGAGACGTCCACCAGACGACGGGTCAGGTAACCCGAGTCGGCGGTACGCAGCGCGGTGTCGGCCAGACCCTTACGAGCACCGTGGGTGGAGATGAAGTACTCCAGCACGGTCAGACCCTCGCGGTACGACGAGGTGATCGGCCGCGGGATGATCTCACCCTTGGGGTTGGCCACCAGGCCACGGATCGCGGCGATCTGCCGGAGCTGCAGCAGGTTACCGCGGGCGCCCGAGTTGATCATGACCCAGAGCGGGTTCTCGTGCGGCAGCGAGTTCTCCATTTCCTTGGAGATCTCGTTCGTGGCCTTGGTCCAGATCTCGATGAGCTCGCCGCGACGTTCCTCGGCGGTCATGAGACCACGCTGGTACTGCTTGTCGATCCGGTCCGCCTCGACCTGGTAGCGCTGCAGGATCTCCGGCTTGCGCGGGGGCCCGATGACGTCGCCCATGCCGATCGTCACACCGGACCAGGTGGCCCAGTGGAAGCCGGCCTCCTTGAGCGCGTCCAGGGTCGCCGCGAGGCTGACCTTGGGGAAGCGCTCGGCGAGGTCGTTGACGATCGCCGACAGCTGACCCTTACGGATCTCGTAGTTCACGAAGCGGTAGCCCGGGGGCAGCGTCTCGTTGAACAGAACCCGGCCGAGAGTGGTCTCGACGAGCAGCGGCTGGTCCTCGGTCCAGTCCTCCGGCGGAGTCCACGCCGGGCCCTTGGCCCCGTTGTCGACCCCGATGACCTCACGAAGACGGATCTTGACCGTCGCCTGGAGGTGCAGCTCGCCGTTGTCGAACGCCATCCGAGCCTCGGCGTCCGAGCTGAAGACCCGGCCCTCACCCTTGGCCCCAGCGGTCTGGTGCGTCAGGTAGTAGAGGCCGATGACCATGTCCTGGGTCGGCATGGTGACCGGCTTGCCGTCGGCCGGCTTGAGGATGTTGTTCGACGAGAGCATCAGGATCCGGGCCTCGGCCTGCGCCTCGGCCGACAGCGGCACGTGCACCGCCATCTGGTCACCGTCGAAGTCGGCGTTGAACGCCGTACAGACGAGCGGGTGGATCTGGATCGCCTTGCCCTCGACCAGCTGCGGCTCGAAGGCCTGGATGCCCAGGCGGTGCAGGGTCGGCGCGCGGTTCAGCAGCACCGGGTGCTCGCTGATGACCTCTTCGAGGACGTCCCACACGACCGGCCGCTGACGCTCGACCATGCGCTTGGCCGACTTGATGTTCTGCGCGTGGTTCAGGTCGACCAGACGCTTCATCACGAACGGCTTGAACAGCTCCAGCGCCATCTGCTTGGGCAGACCGCACTGGTGCAGCTTCAGGCGCGGGCCGACGACGATGACCGAACGGCCGGAGTAGTCGACGCGCTTGCCGAGCAGGTTCTGACGGAACCGGCCCTGCTTGCCCTTGAGCATGTCGGACAGCGACTTGAGCGGGCGGTTACCCGGGCCGGTGACCGGCCGGCCGCGGCGGCCGTTGTCGAACAGCGCGTCGACGGCCTCCTGCAGCATCCGCTTCTCGTTGTTCACGATGATCTCGGGAGCGCCCAGGTCGATCAGGCGCTTCAACCGGTTGTTCCGGTTGATGACCCGGCGGTACAGGTCGTTCAGGTCGCTGGTCGCGAAGCGGCCACCGTCGAGCTGCACCATCGGGCGCAGGTCCGGCGGGATGACCGGGACGCAGTCCAGCACCATGCCGAGCGGCGAGTTCCGGGTGTTGAGGAACGCGGCGACGACCTTGAGGCGCTTCAGGGCACGGATCTTGCGCTGGCCCTTACCGGTGCGAATGATCTCGCGCAGGTTCTCGGCCTCGGCGTCCAGGTCCATGTTCTGCAGCAGCGCCTTGATCGCCTCGGCGCCCATGCCACCGGTGAAGTACTCACCGAAGCGGTCCCGCAGCTCGCGGTAGAGCAGCTCGTCGGTGACCAGCTGCTTGGAGTCCAGCTTGCGGAAGGTGTCGAGCACCTCGTCGAGCCGGTCGATCTCGCGCTGCGCCTTGTCACGGATCTGGCGCATCTCGCGCTCGCCGGCCTCCTTGACCTTGCGGCGCACGTCGGCCTTGGCTCCCTCGGCCTCGAGCTCCGAGAGGTCCTGCTCCAGCTTCGCGGCACGCTTCTCGATCTCCGAGTCGCGGCTGTTCTCGGACTGGCGCTTCTCGGCGAAGATCTCGTTCTCGATGGTGGACAGGTCGCGGTGACGCGCTTCGGCGTCCACGCTCGTGACCACGTACGAGGCGAAGTAGATGATCTTTTCGAGATCCTTGGGCGCAAGGTCGAGCAGATAGCCCAGCCGGCTCGGCACACCCTTGAAGTACCAGATGTGCGTGACCGACGCGGCCAGCTCGATGTGGCCCATGCGCTCACGGCGGACCTTGGACCGGGTCACCTCGACGCCGCAGCGCTCACAGATGATGCCCTTGAACCGGACCCGCTTGTACTTGCCGCAGTAGCACTCCCAGTCCCGCTGAGGGCCGAAGATCTTCTCGCAGAAGAGTCCGTCCTTCTCGGGCTTGAGCGTGCGGTAGTTGATCGTCTCGGGCTTCTTGACCTCGCCGTGCGACCACTGCCGGATGTCGTCAGCGGTGGCCAGGCCGATGCGCAACTCGTCGAAGAAGTTGACGTCGAGCACTTGGTCTATCCCTCGTATTTCATTGCTCGGATGGGTTCCAGGCCGGCGGTGGCGTCCTCCGGCTCAGCTGAGCCGGAGGACGCTTCCGTCAGATCTCTTCGACGCTGCTGACGCCCTCGTTCGGGCGCCGGGACAGGTCGATACCGAGTTCCTCCGCGGCCCGGAAGACCTCGTCGTCCGTCTCGCGCATCTCGAGGGCCACACCGTCGCTGGAAAGCACCTCGACGTTCAGGCACAGCGACTGCAGCTCCTTGAGGAGCACCTTGAAGGACTCGGGGATTCCCGGCTCCGGGATGTTCTCGCCCTTGACGATGGCCTCGTAGACCTTCACTCGGCCGAGGACGTCGTCGGACTTGATGGTGAGTAGTTCCTGCAGCGCGTATGCGGCGCCGTAGGCCTGCATCGCCCAGCACTCCATCTCGCCGAACCGCTGGCCACCGAACTGCGCCTTACCACCCAGCGGCTGCTGCGTGATCATCGAGTACGGGCCGGTCGACCGAGCGTGAATCTTGTCGTCGACCAGGTGGTTCAGCTTGAGGATGTAGACGTACCCGACCGAGACCGGGTCCGGCAGCGGCTCGCCGGAGCGGCCGTCGAACAGCTGCGCCTTGCCGTCACCGTTGACCAGCCGCTTTCCATCGCGGTTGACCAGCGTCGACTCGAGGAGGCCCTTGATCTCCTCCTCCTGCGCACCGTCGAAGACGGGGGTCGCGACGTTCGAGTCCTTGGGGGACTCGTGCGCCTCGATCGCGCGCAGCTGGCGCTTCCAGTCGGCGTCCTCGCCCTCGACTTCCCAGCCGGTCTTGGCGATCCACCCGAGGTGGGTCTCCAGAACCTGGCCGATGTTCATGCGCGAGGGCACACCGAGCGGGTTGAGCACGATGTCGACCGGGGTGCCGTCCTCGAGGAACGGCATGTCCTCGATCGGCAGGATCTTGGAGATGACGCCCTTGTTGCCGTGGCGGCCCGCGAGCTTGTCACCGTCCTGGATCTTGCGCTTCTGGGCCACGTACACGCGGACCAGCTCGTTCACGCCCGGGGGAAGCTCGTCGCCGTCTTCACGCGAGAACGTGCGGACGCCGATGACCGTGCCGGTCTCGCCGTGCGGCACCTTCAGCGAGGTGTCCCGGACCTCCCGGGCCTTCTCACCGAAGATCGCGCGGAGCAGCCGCTCCTCGGGGGTCAGCTCGGTCTCACCCTTGGGCGTGACCTTGCCGACCAGGATGTCGCCGGGAACGACCTCGGCGCCGATCCGGATGATGCCGCGCTCGTCCAGGTCCGCGAGCATTTCCTCGCTGACGTTGGGGATGTCGCGGGTGATCTCTTCCGGGCCGAGCTTGGTGTCCCGGGCGTCGACCTCGTGCTCCTCGATGTGGATCGAGGTGAGGACGTCCTGCTGGACGAGGCGCTGCGACAGGATGATCGCGTCCTCGTAGTTGTGACCCTCCCAGCACATGAACGCGACGAGCAGGTTGCGGCCGAGGGCCATCTCCCCCTCGTCGGTGCACGGACCGTCGGCGATGACCTGGCCGGCTTCGACCCGGTCACCCTCGAACACGACCGGCTTCTGGTTGACGCAGGAGCCGGCGTTGGAGCGGCGGAACTTGTGCAGCAGGTACGTACGGCGGTGACCGTCGTCCTGGTGAACCGTCACGTAGTCGGCGCACAGGTCCTCGACCACGCCACCGACCTCGGCGACGACCACGTCACCGGCGTCGACCGCGGCGCGGTACTCCATGCCGGTGCCGACCAGCGGCGCCTCGGCCTTGACCAGCGGCACGGCCTGACGCTGCATGTTCGCGCCCATGAGCGCGCGGTTGGCGTCGTCGTGCTCGAGGAACGGGATCATCGCGGTCGCGACCGAGGTCATCTGACGCGGCGACACGTCCATGTAGTCGACCTCGGTGCCGGGCACGTAGTCGACCTCACCGCCCTTACGGCGGACCAGGACGCGATCGTCGGCGAAGGTGCCGTCGCTCCTCAGCGTGGCGTTCGCCTGCGCCTTGATGTATCGGTCCTCTTCGTCGGCAGTGAGGTAGTGCACCTCATCGGTGACGACGCCCGCCTCGACCTTCCGGTACGGCGTCTCGATGAAGCCGAACGGGTTGACCCGGGCGAACGTGGACAGGGCGCCGATCAGGCCGATGTTCGGGCCTTCGGGCGTCTCGATCGGGCACATCCGGCCGTAGTGGGACGGGTGCACGTCGCGGACCTCGAAGCCGGCCCGCTCACGCGAGAGGCCACCGGGGCCGAGCGCGGACAGACGACGCCGGTGGGTCAGGCCCGCCAGCGGGTTCGTCTGGTCCATGAACTGCGACAGCTGCGACGTGCCGAAGAACTCCTTGATCGCCGCCACCACGGGACGGATGTTGATCAGGGTCTGCGGCGTGATCGCCTCGACGTCCTGGGTCGTCATGCGTTCGCGGACGACGCGCTCCATCCGGGACAGGCCGACACGGACCTGGTTCTGGATGAGCTCGCCGACCGTACGCAGACGGCGGTTGCCGAAGTGGTCGATGTCGTCGGGCTCGTAGCCTTCCTCACCGGCGTGCAGCCGGGCGAGGTAGTCCACGGTCTTGACGATGTCTTCCTCGGTCAACGTGCCCCGGACGATCGGGACGTCGATGTCGAGCTTCTTGTTGAACTTGTAACGGCCGACCTTGGCGACGTCGTACCTCTTCGGGTTGAAGAAGAGGTTGTCGAGCAGGGTCTGCGCGTTTTCCCGGGTCGGGGGCTCGCCAGGGCGGAGCTTGCGGTAAATGTCGAGCAGGGCCTCGTCCTGCCCGGCGATGTGGTCCTTCTCGAGGGTGGTCATGAGCAGCTCGGACCACCCGAACCGCTCGCGGATCTGGTCGGCCGACCAGCCGATCGCCTTGAGCAGGACGGTGACGGCCTGCCGGCGCTTGCGGTCGATCCGGACACCCACGGTGTCGCGCTTGTCGATGTCGAACTCCAGCCAGGCACCCCGGCTGGGGATGACCTTGACGCTGGAGAGGTCGCGGTCGGAGGTCTTGTCCGGCTCCTTGGTGAAGTACACGCCCGGCGAGCGGACGAGCTGGCTCACCACGACGCGCTCCGTGCCGTTGATGACGAACGTCCCCTTGGGGGTCATCATCGGGAAGTCACCCATGAACACGGTCTGGCTCTTGATCTCGCCAGTCGTGTTGTTGGTGAACTCCGCGGTCACGAACAGCGGCGCGCAGTAGGTCAGATCCTTCTCCTTGCACTCCTCGATCGAGGCCTTGACCTCGTCGAATCGGGGAGACGAGAAGGACAGCGACATTGTGCCGGAGAAGTCCTCAATGGGACTGATCTCTTCGAGGATCTCTGCGAGGCCCGAGTGGGCGTGCGGGTCGTCCGTCGACCGGGCCTGCCAAGCCTCGTTTCCGACCAGCCAGTCGAAGGACTCCGTCTGGAGGGCCAAGAGGTTGGGGACCTCAAGTTGCTCGGTGATCCTGCCGAAAGAGACACGGCGGGGTGCGTAAGCGCTCGACGTACGGCTGGTCTTCGCAGGGCGGGAAGCTGCCAAGATGCGTCCTTCCGAGGACCGGTGCTGCTGATGCGGCTGCAGCTGCGGTATGCAACTGTCTGCGTGCACTCCAACGAGCCCCCAGGAAGTCATCCGGATGGATGTCCCGGCAGGGCTCAAGACAGAAGGCAGCGCAAACTAGCAGTGTAGCCGCTCGGCTAACCGCTGTCCAGCCCACACCTGAGGGGGCCTGCGGAACGTGTCCCCGCGGCCTCTGACCTGCGCCTCCATGGGCCAGGGCCACAAGCGGGGCCGCTCGGAACGCGGCAACTCTCCCTCTGGTGCCTTTCCACGGGCTCCGGGGACACCGGATTACCCACGGCTCGGCTGTCGCAAGCGCGGAAACTTGCTGTCATCAGCGTGCCTGTCAGCGGACACACAGTCAAGGGCTGCAGCACGGGTCGACCCCCTGCCATCGCCCGCCCGGCGCGCTCTAGCGACCATACTCCACGGCTTGCCCGATTGAGCCCGCTTTGTGCGTCGGGACCCGGACAGCCGGCCACATGTCCCCTGACCAGGTACGACATCGGAAAGACACGAATGGCGAGGACCCCGACACGGGCCCTCGCCATTCGCAAGAGAAAGCAGTGGAGCGTTAGATCACTTGAGGGTGACCTTGGCGCCTTCGCCCTCGAGCTTGGCCTTGGCGGCCTCGGCCTTCTCCTTGTTGACACCCTCGAGGATCGCCTTGGGGGCGGACTCGACGGCGTCCTTGGCCTCCTTGAGGCCCAGGCCGGTCAGCTCACGCACGACCTTGATGACCTGGATCTTCTTGCCACCGTCGCCCTCGAGGACAACGTCGAAGGAGTCCTTCTCGGGCTCGGCCTCGGCCGGAGCCGCACCCGGGCCGGCGGCCGCGATGGCGACCGGAGCGGCCGCGGTGACCTCGAAGGTGGTCTCGAACTGCTTCACGAACTCCGACAGCTCGATCAGCGTCATTTCCTTGAACGCGTCGAGCAGCTCGTCGGTGCTGAGCTTCGCCATTATCGGCAACCCTTCCTAGTGCTTATGAAAAGTCGTGCTGGTGCGCGGTGGCTCAGGCCTCCGCGGGACCGTCCTGCTCGCGCTTCTCCTGAAGAGCGGCCGCGAGGCGCGCCACCTGCGAAAGCGGAGCCTGGAACAGGCCGGCCGCCTTGGTCAGGTTGCCCTTCATGGCGCCGGCCAGCTTGGCCAGCAGAACCTCACGCGACTCGAGGTCGGCGATCTTGTTGACGTCATCCGCCGAGATCGCCTTGCCCTCGAAGACACCGCCCTTGATGACCAGGACGGGGTTGGCCTTGGAGAAGGCCCGAAGACCCTTGGCCGCCTCGACCGGGTCGCCGCTGATGAAGGCGAGCGCGGTAGGACCGGTGAACAGCTTGTCGAGGCCCTCGATGCCCGCGTCGCTCGCAGCGCGCTTCGCCAGGGTGTTCTTCGACACCGCATACTTGGTGTCGCCGCCCAGCGAACGGCGCAGCTCGGTGAGCTGCTTGACCGTGAGACCGCGGTACTCGGTCAGCACGGTGGCCGACGAGTTACGGAAGTCGTCCGTCAGCTCCGCGACGGCACTGGCCTTGTCGGCCCGGACCGGCTTGTCCGCCATGTCCCTCCTCTCTCAGTGCTCGAACCACTGGTCGAGCTCGAAGGAGGAGCAGAATGAGAAACGCCCCGGCGCAGGGCGCACGGGGCGGAACAGTCGGTTTTCACCGGGCCTGGTCACGAACCGTTCTCCCCTGCGCGGGTCGCCCGCATCTGCGGGACCTTCGACCATGACCCGGAAAACCAGGGCCACGGCGACCAGCGGTCTGTGGGTGGAACTTCGATTGATAAGAGTACGCGACCCGGCAGCAACGGCCAAATCCAGCCCTTTCCCCGTACGCGTCGTGACCGCCCCCAACCGCAGCGGCCCCCGTCCCGGGCCCGGGCGGCCCTATCGGCCTGGGAGCGACTTCCGCCCGCAAGGCCACCGCCGGCTCATGAACGTGACCGCCGCAGATACGCGTACGCCGCGAGGGCGACAGCGCACCAAGCAGCGGCCCAGACGGTGAGCAGGGCCAGCATGGTCGCGGAGGGGCCGGTGTCGGGGGTGAGGGCCCGGGCTGTGGCCATGACAGGTGGGACGAGCCACGGGGCGAACGAGCCCTGCAGGCCGAGCACGACCACCAGGAGGGCCGCGGTGACAAGCACGGCCACGCCGTTGCGGACCCCGCGGGTGACGGCCCGGCTGGCCAGGGCGCCGACGGCCACCGCGGGCGGCACGGCCAGCAGGTGGGCCAGGACGCCGAGCAGAGAGCCGGAGAGAACGGGCTCGGTGGTGTCGATGCCGTGGAACAGCCAGGGAGCACCCATCGCGAGGACGCAGACGATCAGCGCGAGCACGGCCGCGGCCAGCAGCCCGGCCACGGCCTCGGTGCGGGCGCCCACGGCCACGCGAGCCAGGCGGCGCTGCCCGTCGGGCTCGGTGTCGAGCAGCAGCTTGGACTGCCAGGCCAGCACGGGGAAGAGCGCGGCTGCGGAATATCCGTAAGCCACCGCCGCGGGCGACGCTCCCCCGCCGTAGATGATGCCCAGCACGACCAGGACGGCGATCGCGGGCGGGAGGATGCGGCCGCCCCGGAGGAACCCTGCCAGACGCATCCGGATCAGGGGGCTCACTGTTTGCCCTCCCCGTTCCATGAGCCGGCGGCGGCGTTGCGGGCGTTCGCGGCACCCGGGTGATAGGTGCCGTCGGGCCGGGGGCCGGACACGTCGCGTACGCCTAAGACAGCGTGACCCTGAGCTCTCAGCCGGACCACCGCCTCGTCGGCCGAGGCGCGCGGCACGGAGATCTCGATGACGACCTCGTCGCGGGCAGGCGCGGGCGGTGACGGGGCCGGCTGGACGGTGGCGTCGGCGATCGACCAGTGGATCGCGCCGGGCAGATGGGCGATCTCGCCGCGGTGATCGCTGATCAGCACCATGCCGCCGGACGCGGTCACCTCGGCCACGATCTCGGGGATCAGGGTGCGGGCGACGGCGTCGAGGCCCTCCCACGGCTCGTCGAGAATCAGCAGGCCGGGCCGGGCGATCAGTGCCTGGGCCAGCCCGACCTTCTGGGCAGTGCCCTTCGACAGGTCACTCAGGCGGGTGCCGGTGTGACCGGTCAGCAGCAGACGCTCGATCCAGGCGTCGGCCTCACCGGGGTCGTGGCCGCGCAGCGAGGCCATGCGGTGCAGATAGTCGCCCGCGGTGAACGGCTGATCGGCCGGGAAGCGCTCGGGCACCCAGCCGATGACCGGCGGGCGGTCACGCACGGCGCCGCGCCCCGGGCGCAGGACACCGGCGGCGAGCTGGAGGAGCGTGGACTTGCCGGCGCCGTTGCGACCCAGCACGACGATCGTCTGGCCGGGCCGGACGTCGGCGTTGACCGCGCGGAGCGTCCAGTCGGCGCGGCGGCCGTATCGGAACCACACCCCGTCGAAACGCACGACGGAACTTTGCCACAGAAAAGCCCCCGGGGATGTCCCCCGGGGGCCGTTCCGATGACTGCTGAGACTCAGGCCTCGGCGTTGGTCAGACCCTTGACCACGTTCGGGTCGATCTGGACGCCCGGGCCCATCGTCGTGCTGACGGTGACCTTCTTGAGGTACTTGCCCTTGGCAGCGGACGGCTTGGCCCGCAGCACCTCGTCGAGCACGGCGGCGTAGTTGTCGGTCAGCTGCTCCGGCGTGAACGACGCCTTGCCGATGATCAGGTGCAGGTTCGAGTGCTTGTCCACCCGGAAGGTGATCTTGCCGCCCTTGATCTCGTTGATCGCCTTGGTCACGTCCATGGTGACCGTGCCGGTCTTCGGGTTGGGCATGAGACCACGCGGGCCGAGGATGCGGGCGATACGACCGATCTTGGCCATCTGGTCGGGGGTGGCGATCGCCGCGTCGAAGTCGAGCCAGCCACCCTGGATGCGGGCGACGAGCTCGTCCGTGCCGACCTCGTCGGCGCCGGCCGCGACGGCCTCCTCGGCCTTCGCGCCCTGGGCGAAGACGATCACGCGGGCGGTCTTGCCGGTGCCGTGGGGCAGGTTGACCGTGCCGCGGACCATCTGGTCGGCCTTACGCGGGTCGACGCCCAGACGCATCGCGACCTCGACAGTGGCGTCGAACTTGGTCGCGCTGGCCTCCTTGGCGAGCTTGATCGCCTCGGACGGGTCGTAAAGCTTGTTGACGTCGATCTGCTCGGCGCCCTTGCGGTAGCTCTTGCTGCGCTGCATGTTCACTTACTCCTGTGGTAGATGGCGGGCCCCTGTTTCCGAGGCCCTCCCACTGACTGCTGTCGTGCTGGTCAGATCTTGGCGACCTGGTTGAAGTTGAGCTCCACCGGCGTCTCGCGGCCGAAGATGGAGACCAGAACCTTCAACTTCTGCTGGTCGGCATTGATTTCGCTGATCGAGGCGGGCAGCGAGGCGAACGCGCCGTCGGTGACCGTGACCGAGTCGCCGACCTCGAAGTCGAGCACCTTGATCTCGGGCTTGGACTTCTTCTCCTCCTGCTCGACCGCCGGGGCCAGCCACTTCAGCACCTCGTCGAGCGAGAGCGGAGCGGGCCGGTCGACGCGGTCGGTCGCGCCCACGAACCCGGTCACACCGGGCGTGTTGCGGACACAGGAGTACGACTCGGGGGACAGATCCATCCGGACCAGGATGTAGCCCGGGAAGACCTTGTTGTTGACCTGGAGGCGCTTGCCGTTCTTGACCTCGACCTCTTCGCGGGTCGGGACCTCGACCTGGAAGATGAAGTCTTCCATGTCGAGGCTGGTGATGCGGGTCTCGAGGTTGGTCTTGACCTTGTTCTCGTAGCCCGCGTAGGAGTGCACGACATACCAGTCGCCGGGCGCGTAGCGCAGCTTCTGCCGCAGCTCCTGCACCGGGTCGAAGTCTTCGTCGTCCTCGGCGGCCGCCGCCGGAGCCTCCAGCGACTCGGCCTCGTCAGAAGACTCGGCCTCGTCCTGCGGCTTGACATCGTCCTGCGGCTCGACGGCCTCCTGCGGCTCAGCGGCCTCGACCGACTCGTCGTTGTCCGCCGTGGCCACCGACGACTGCTCGTCGACGGACTGCGCGGTCTCGTCGTCGTACTCAGGCACGCTCGCTCACTTCCAGCTAAATCTTCTCAAACGGCGGGGTCAGCCGCCGAACGCCCAGAGGATGGCCTTGCCCAGGCCGAGGTCCAGCAGGCCGACGATGGTGGTCATGACCGCCACGAAGGCGATCACGATCGTCGTGTAGGTCAGGAGCTCCTTGCGCGTGGGCCAGATGACCTTACGCAGCTCACTGACGACCTCACGGAAGAAACCGCCGATACGCCCGAACAAGCCGCTCCGGCGGACCTCGTTCTTCGGCTTCGCCGATCGCTCGGCGACGGCGGTGCCGCCCCGGCCTACCGGCTCGGCGTCGTCGTCGGACGTGTCCTTGTCATCCTCGACAGCGTCGTCGAACACCTCGTCGTCGGCAGGGTCGCCGGCGTCACCGGGTCGGTTCCTGTCGGCCATGGCGCCCTACTTCCGTCATCGGTGGTGGGGTCCCCTGTCAGCGCTCGTCACGGGCGCGGAGGTCGTGCGGACCGCGCACCGGGCGGGCACGTCTAGGAGGGTTGCGCAGGGGTGACAGGACTTGAACCTGCAGCCTGCGGTTTTGGAGACCGCTGCTCTGCCAATTGAGCTACACCCCTGTGCGAGGCACCTGAAAAACCCCGACCCAGGCAGGCTGGTCCGGGGGTTCATTGCCCCACGGCGCACCAGTGTACGGGTTCACACCGGGTTCGCCCAACCCGGGCTCGCCCAAACCGATACTCAGCGCTTCCGGATAGTCGCCTGAGCCAGCGAGAGCACCTTTTCGCCCTGGCAGGTGGCGGTGAGCGCCAGTTTGGTCAGTCCCTCGTCGGTGGTCTCCTTGACGGTCGCCGTGACGACCACCTCGGTGCCCTCGTCGGTGTCGGGGACCGGCACCGGGCGGGAGAACCGCACGTTGTATTCCACGACCGCGTCGGGCGCGCCGGCCCAGGCGGTGACGGCCCGGCCGACCAGCGCCATGGTCAACATGCCGTGCGCGATGACGCCGGGCAGGCCGACGCTCGTGGCGATCCGGTCGCTCCAGTGGATCGTGTTGAAGTCACCCGAGGCGCCCGCGTAGCGCACCAGGTCGGCGCGGGTGATCCGGAAGGTCTGCGGCTCCAGCGTGTCGCTCATTAGGCGCCCCTCTGCACGAGCTTGGACCAGACGGTGACCACGGGCTCGCCGGCGACCGTGCTGACCTCGGTGCGGGTGGTCAGGAAGTCGTGACCGCCGCGCGAGGTGATGTCGTCGACCGAGTTGACGCAGACCAGCTCGTCACCGGCCACGACCGGGCGCTTGTACGTGAACTTCTGGTCTCCGTGCACCACACGGCTGTAGTCGAGGCCGAGCGCGGGATCCTCGATGATCTGCCGGCTCGCCGCCATGGTGATCACGACCGGGAACGTGGGCGGGGCCACGACGTCGGCGTAACCGATGGCCCGGGCCGCCTCGGGATCGTGATATTCGGCGTCGGCCGCTCCGATCGCGCGGGCGAACTCGCGGATCTTTTCGCGACCGACCTGGTAGGGCTCGGTGGCCGGCCAGCTGCGGCCGACGAAGGACGGGTCCAGGGGCATACCCATGAACTTACTTCGGCCGAAACGACTCTGCGCCGCCCGGTCCAGGACCGAACGGCGCAGGAGTGCGAAAAAGATCAGCGGGTCTCGCGGTGCAGGGTGTGCTTGCCATCGCGCGGGCAGAACTTCTTGAGCTCGACCCGGTCGGGGTCGTTACGCCGGTTCTTCCGGGTGATGTAGTTCCGCTCCTTGCACTCCGTACAAGCCAAAGTGATCTTCGGACGGACGTCGGTCGCCTTGGCCACGACGGGTTGCCTTCCTGCTAACGGGGTTTAACGACACTCCAGATTACTCCGGAGGAGCGTCGACATGCAAAGTGGGACCCCGGGAGGGATCCCTTTGCTAAGTAGCGGTGGCCGGACTTGAACCGGCGACACAGCGATTATGAGCCGCTTGCTCTGCCATCTGAGCTACACCGCCAGAGCCAGGCTCAAGTCCAGCGCCTGAGGCGGGAACGAACCCGGTAGAGCCCCCTTACGGAATCGAACCGTAGACCTTCTCCTTACCATGGAGACGCTCTGCCGACTGAGCTAAGGGGGCTTGCGCGCGATCTCTCGCTTGGTGCGCAGGAGAAAGCTTACACGGCCCCGGGTCGGGGGTGAAATCGACTCCCCCAAACCAGTGTCGGCGCAGGTCAGATCACTGCTCGGAGCCTTCTGACCGCACCCGCGTCGGTCTCGGCCGGCTCGGTCCGGGCGTTGAACCAGGCTTCCAGACGCTCGTACGGCAACGGGCGGCTGAACAGGTAACCCTGGCCGATCTCGCAGCCCATCTCCTCCAGCAGGTCGAGGGTGAGCTCGCTCTCGACGCCCTCGGCCACGACGGTGAGGCCGAACTCACGCGCCAGGCTGATCACCGCCCGCACGATCGCGAGGTCGCCGGTGCTGGTGACCATGCCCTGCACGAAGCTGTCGTCGATCTTCACCTCGTGCACCGGCCACTGCCGCAGATAGGACAGAGAGGACGCGCCCGTGCCGAAGTCGTCGACGCTGAGCCGCACCCCGAGGTCGCGCAGGCGATAGAGGGTGGGCAGCACACGCTCGATGTCGTTGAGCATGCCCGGCTCGGAGATCTCGAAGGTGACCTGGGCCGCGGCCACGCCGTACTCCTCGAGCAGCGTGGCCACCTGGTCGGGGAACCGGGAGTCGAGCAGCGTCCGGACCGACAGGTTGACCGCGATCGAGAGCGGGGGCTTCTGGTCGGGCCAGTCGCGGCAGCGGCGCAAGCCCTCGGTGAGCACCACCTCGGTGAGGCGGGACAGCTGGCCGGTGTGCTCGGCAACGGCCACGAAGTCTTCCGGCGCGACCTCGCCCTGCGCCGGGTGCTGCCATCGGGCCAGGCACTCGACGCCGACGAGATGGCGGTCGGTCAGCGTGACCTTGGGCTGGAAGTAGACGTCGAGGGCGCCGTTGTCGAGCGCCGTACGCAGGTCGGCCGCGATGCCCAGGCGGCGGACGGCGCGGGACTCGAGCGCGGGGTGGAACAGCTGCACTCCGTACGGGAGGACCTTGGCCGCGTTGCCCGCGAGCTCGGCCCGCTGCAGCAGCATCTCGGGGTCACCGCCGTGGTCGGGATAGACCGACACGCCGACCGCGGTGTCGACGTCGAGCGTGAGCGTGCCCACCGTCATCGGGCCCCGCAGCTGCTCGCGCATGTCGGTGGCCAGCTGGACGGTGGCATCGGTGCTCTCGGCGCGCAGCGTCACCACGAACTCGTCGCCGCCGATCCGACCGACCAGGGCGCCCGGCCCGGCGATCGAACGCAGCCGACCGGCCACCTCGGCCAGCAGCTTGTCGCCGGCGGCATGGCCCATCGACTCGTTGACGTCGCGCTGACCGTCGACGTCGAAGAGCAGGACCGCGACCACCTCGTCCTCGGCGCGCACCTTGACCGACTCGGCCAGCGCGTCGGTGAGCCGCCGCCGGTTGGGAAGGGCGGTCAGCCGGTCGTGATAGGCGTCGTAGCGCAGGCGGTCGACCAGGCGCGAGTTCTCCACGGCGGCCGCGGCGTGCGCCGCGATCGTCTCGAGCACCTGGATGTCGGCGTCGCGGAACGATCGAGTGTCGCCGAGCCGGTTGACCACCTCGAGGCTGCCGATCGTGGTCTGCCCCGACCGCAGCGGGACGATCACCACGTCCTTGACCTTGGCCGAGCGCATCTGCTGCCGCAGTTCCGGGGTGCCGCCGGAGTTCGCGCTGACGGCCAGGCTGCCGCCGTCGGCGATCGCCTTCTCGCGGACGGCCGGCGGGATCGGCGAGAGGTCGAGCAGGCCCTTGTTCTCCACCCGCGCGGTGAGCAGCACCTCGGGATGCCGGTCCTGCGGGGTCAGATAGAGGGTCGCGTATTCGGCCCGCATCAGGGTCTGCACCCGGCCGAGCAGCACGTCGGGCAGCCCTGCGTCGGCGCCTGCCTCGCGGACCGCCTTGGTGAGCTCGTAGACCTCGGTGAGCGTGCGGTGCTGGCGGAAGAAGTCGGCGAACGACCGCAGCATCAGGATCAGGGCGCCGATCAGCACGACCAGCAGCACGGCCGACCAGCGGGTGGCTTCGAGCGCGACCAGGAACACCAGGCCGATCACCACGTTGACGCTCGCGATGACCAGTGGCGGACCGGCGCCGCGCAGCACGTCCTGACCGGCGCGCAGTCCCTGGACGACGCTCATCACGGCAGCTGTGCCGAGGAGGTCGGCCACCGTGACGACGGTCAGCGCGGCGGCGAGGATCAGCCACGTGGTCGGCATGCCGCCGTCGAACGCGGGCAGAGCCACCATGACCAGTGCGGCCAGCGTCATGCTGGCCGAGTTCTTGGCGACGTTGAACCACAGCTTGGTCGGCATACGCACGGACGACCGGAGAAGCTGGGTGATGAGCGTGGCGCCGGCGACGACACCGATCACCATCACCGGGGGCAGGTAATACAGCGCCAGCACGTACGGGATCTCGGCGAGCACGATGTTGTAAGTGCTGCGCCGGATGACGACATGGAAGACGCCGACGTAACAGAGGCACACTCCGGCCAGCGCGATCAGGCCGCCGAGCCACTCGGAATACCAGTCAGACTCAACCGCCCAAAGTCCGGCGAATCCGGCAATTGCCAGGACAGCCAGGGGGCCGGTGAGCAACCAGGCGTATTGCGGGGAACGCGGCCGTGAACGCGGACGCTCGGCCATTGCGCTCCTCGTCAGTCGAATGCGCCAGCGACGCTCGGCGCCGACCAGGCGGAAAGGATTAGTCCCACTCCGTGATGCCGTTGGTCGAGTAACCCGCATTCGCCGTGTAGCCAGAGTCGTGCCCTCGTGCTGCCGCGGTATCCGAGCCTCCGGCGGCGGCCGCTGACGCAGCACCGGCACCACCGAAGACGGCGACGAGCACGAAAACCAAGCCGGCAAAACGGCCCAGCTTCCTTGCGAACATGTTGACTCCTGCTGTTATTACGCGTTCCGGGTGGGGGGGGTTCCATGATGGTGCCACACGGGATGTGCGACCGGCAGTGTCCACCGGCGGGTCGAAACCGCACATTCCGAAATCCTGACCGAACGGTTGAGTGGCTACCCCCACGGTTCCACGCAGAATTGACGACTTTACGTCCGAAATATTGGGAGAAGTGAGGGCAATTCGCGTGCCGATTGGCAGGCTAACTGCCGGTCGCGGCGGGCCGGTCGGTGGCGCTGTACTGCGACCAGGAGCCGGGGTAGAGACGGCCGGGGGCGAAGCCGGCCCGCTCCAGCGCCAGCAGGTTGTGGCAGGCGGTGACACCCGACCCGCAGTACGACACCACGTCCGCGTCCTCGGTCACCCCGGCGGCGACGAAACGCTCGCGCAGAATCTCGGCCGGCCGGAAGCGGCCCCGCTCGTCCACGTTCTCGCGGCAGGGGACGTTGCGGGCGCCGGGAATGTGGCCGGCGCGGGGGTCGATCGGCTCGGTCTCGCCCCGGAAACGCTCGGCCTGGCGGGCGTCGAGCACCACGGAACCGTCCGAGATGGCGTCGGTCAGGCCGGCCAGGCGGTCGGCGGGCCACGGGCGTACGGGAAAAACCGCCCGGGGACGCCGCGGACCGTCGGTCTCACGCTCCGGCCCGTACGCGTCCAGACCGCCGTCGAGCAGGGCCGCCTCGTGCCCCAGCGCGCGCAACATCCAGACGAGCCGGGCCGCCATCACGCCGCCCGCGTCGTCGTACGCGATCACGATGTCGTCCCCGCCGATGCCCAGCGCCGACATCCGCTCGGCGAAGTGCGCGGCATCGGGCAGCGGATGGCGTCCGTCGACGGCCGTGGGCGGGGCGGCGAGATCGGTGTCCAGGTCGACGAAGACCGCGCCCGGCAGATGGCCCCGGGCGTACGCGTCGGCGCCCTTCCGGCCGTCGAGGTAGGCGCGGACGTCGGCCAGGACCACCCGGCCGGCATTTTCGCGGGCCCACTCGGGGCTGACGACCGGCTCGATCACGACGACCTCTCTCTTTATCGGTTGACCGGTCTCGCCCGGCCCCGCGGGCGGAACCGGACCAGGGCCGTGCCCGCCATGACGACCGCCAGCACGGTGATGGTGGTGGTCACGACGGAACTGTCGATGCCGGTGGCGATCACGACAAGGCCGAGGGCCGTGCCGAACAGGAAGTGATAGAAGCCGGCGTCGCGTACGGTCCGGAACGCCCGGGCGGTCGCCGCCGGCGCCCGGCCGGTCACGAGGATGACCAGGCCGAACACCGCCAGTCCGGCCCCGGCCAACCCGCCGGCCAGCATGGTCCAGCTACTGGTGTCCATGGCCCCAGTCTGCGGCCCGGGCGAGGGTCAGTCAGCGGTAATTGGTGAACTGGAGCGCGACACCGAAGTCTTCGGCCTTGAGCAGGGCGATCACGGCCTGCAGGTCGTCGCGCTTCTTGCCGGTGACCCGCAGCTGGTCGCCCTGAATCTGGGCCTGTACGCCCTTGGGGCCCTCGTCGCGGATCTTCTTGCTGATCGCCTTGGCCTTGTCGGTCTCGATGCCCTCGATGACCTTGCAGTCGATCTTGTAGGTCTTGCCGGACTGGCGGGGCTCGCCGGCCTCGAGCGCCTTGAGCGAGATGTTGCGCTTGACCAGCTTCTCCTTGAAGACGTCGAGCGCCGCGCTGGCCCGCTCCTCGGTCTCGGAGGTGATGGTGACGGCGGAGTCGCCCGACTTGGCCAGGCTGGTGCCCGTGCCCCGGAAGTCGAACCGGGTGCCGAGCTCCTTTTCCGCCTGGTGGAACGCGTTGTCCACTTCCTGCTGGTCGACCTTGCTGACGATGTCGAAGGACGGGCTGGCTGCCATGATCAGAACTCCTGCGATGCTGGCTTCGTCGATGAAGGCGGAACCCGGGAAACGGGCGCCGACATGCCGACCGTACCCGGTTGCAAAACCGCTCCGAGGTACGGCTAAGCTGTTCTCCGCTGCCACGGGCAACCGTGGTGGTGTGCCCAGGCGGGTTGCCCGAGCGGCCAATGGGAGCGGACTGTAAATCCGTCGCGAAAGCTTCGAAGGTTCGAATCCTTCACCCGCCACCAGGTGCACCACAAGGCCCTCGACTCCGGTCGAGGGCCTTTGTCGTGTCAGCCCCGGGCCAACCGGCGCTCGATCTCGTCGCGCAGGTCGGTCGGCAGGTCCTCGGCCACCAGCAGGCGCGGCAGTTCCTCCGAGCGGTTCATATAGATGTCGAAGGCCTCCGAGACGCCGATGCTCGTCGCCGGCCGGTGGACGATCTCGATCGGGTCACCCACGCGCAGCGGGCCTGGTGTGATCACCCGCAGGTAGGTGCCGGTGCGGGCCTCCTGGGCGAACCGCTTCAGCCAGTGCTTCTCGCCCATCTTGACCTGGAAAGTGGCGCACGGAATTCGCCCGAACGTGGGCTGCAGCTCGAGCACGTCGCCGATCCGCCAGACCTCGCCGATCCGGGTCTCGTTGAGGTCGAGCCCGACGGTGGTCATGTTCTCGCCGAACATGCCGGCCGGCAGCGATCGGCCCAGCGACTCCTCCCACCAGTCGTAGTCCTCGCGCGAGTACGCGTAGACGGCCTGATCGTCGCCGCCGTGGTTGCGGATGTCGCCGATCGGGTCGCCGACCACGCCGCTGTGCAGGCCGGTCGTCTTGGGGCCGGGGGCGCGCACGTCGACGGCGTGCTCGACCGGCAGCTTGTCGATGCCGGTCAGGCCGGTGTTGCGCTTGGCCGGATTGGGCCGGGCGACGCCCACGTTCACCGAAAGAACCTTGCCGTCTGTCATTTCGTGAACTCCACGATCACTCGGTCCTCGACCGGGCGGAAACCCAGCCGCTGATACAAAGCATTACTGGTCGGGTTGGCCAGGTCTGTATTGAGCACGACATCGCGGGCCCCGGATTCCAGGGCGGCCTGCGCCGCGACCACGGTCACCGCCCCGGCGTAGCCGCGCCCACGGCGTACGGGCGGCGTGTAGACGATCTGGATGCGCACCATGCCGGCCTCGGCCCGCGACGACATCGCCATCGACACCGGTTGCCCGCCGTCGTCCCAGAGGAGCACTCCCCCGTACGCCAACCGGTCGTCGATCATCGCGAGCGGATCACCCGGCCGCCGCTCGCCGATCTCGTCGTGGAACGCCAGCAGCCAGCCCTGCAGCAGCGCGCGGTCGTCCGGCCCGGCATAGCGGGCGTGACCGGGCGGCGGCTCGGGCGGGAAGATCAGCGACTCGAGCCGGTGCAGCCGGGTCCGCCGGACGACCCGGGTGCGCGCCCCGGTGCGGCCCCGCCACCCCGCGGCGAACCCGTCCACGGCGTCCGCACGCAGGTTGGCGCCGCTCAGCGGGCGGCCGCTGAGGGCCAGCACCGCGGCCGGCCCGGCTCGGGGCGGCAGCTCGCTGAACATCATCGGGTGCGGCGGCGTCTGCAGCAGCACCGCCGAGACCTGCCCGGCCGGGGTGCTCCACCAGCCCATGACCGGATCGGCCGGTCCGTACGCGTGCCGGCCGCTCCGCTGCAAGGTGCCGAGCACGCTCAGCAGAGTGGTGTGTTCGATCGGGCGGGAGCGCAGGAAGTCTCCGGCCGTGGCGGCGAAGGTCTCGACGTCGTCGGTCAGCTGCCAGCTCATAGAGCGATCATGTCGTCGCTACGCGTGAGCGCGCGACCCCGCGTCGCCTAAAGCCCCCCAAAGCCCCCGGACGCCGATACGTCCCGGATGGAGTGCTTCGAGAATGGCGAACGGCCCGGCCCGCGGGGACGCCACCCGATCCGACCCGAATCGTTCTTCTATGCGGCAACCATCTTGTGCCGCTCTGCTACCCAGAACTGCCGGGCCCTTCACGGACAGTGGCCCGGTCGGGAACGAACGGTGGAGCCCGTTCGATCCAGGTCACATTTCGACCCCAGCACGAGCCGGTTCAGGTCGACCAGCGCCCGGCTCATGAGTATCTTGTGCGGCGACCATGAATTATTCAGTCCATACCCCCATCGTCGGCCAGCGGCCGCCGTCCTCGACGGAGGACAGCCACGGTTCCGGGACTCCCCCGGCGCCCCCGCGCGCCGAAGGCCCGCACATCGGGTTCCGGCCGGACATCGAAGGCCTTCGTGCCATCGCGGTGGTTCTCGTGGTGCTCAGCCACGCGGGCATCAGCACCTTCGCCGGCGGCTATGTCGGTGTGGACGTCTTCTTCGTGATCTCCGGCTTCCTGATCACGACGCTGCTGCTCAAGGAGCTGGGCAAGACGGGCACGATCTCGCTGCCCGGTTTCTATGCCCGGCGCGCGATCCGGCTGCTGCCGGTCTCGACCGTGGTGCTGGTGGCCACCGTCGTCGCGGCCTGGCTCTGGCTGCCCGCGACCCGGTTCAAGTCGATCTCGCTCGACGCGCTGTTCAGCACGTTCTACGGGATCAACTGGCGGCTCGCGTACGAGGGGACCGACTACCTCAACGCCACCGCCGCGCCCTCGCCGCTGCAGCACCTGTGGTCGCTCGCGGTCGAGGAGCAGTTCTATCTGATCTGGCCGCTGCTGCTGCTCGCGGTGTGGGCCGGGCGCCGGGCCAACCGGCGGGCGCTGTTCGCGCTGAGCGCCCTGGTCGTCGTCTCGCTCGTGGTCAGCGTGCAGCAGACCGCCGACGCCGCTCCCTGGGCCTACTTCGGCTCGCACACCCGCGCGTGGGAGCTGGGCATCGGCGCGCTCGTCGCGGTGACGGGCGGCTTCCTCCGGCGTACGCCGAAA
Source organism: Actinoplanes sp. NPDC021490 (assembly GCF_055562135.1). Lineage (NCBI taxonomy): Bacteria > Bacillati > Actinomycetota > Actinomycetes > Micromonosporales > Micromonosporaceae > Actinoplanes > Actinoplanes sp. NPDC021490. Next base: position 588,826 of record NZ_JBVHFW010000001.1, on the reverse strand, counting down.
GCCCTGGCCGCCATCCTCACCTGGGGCGGGCTGGTGGCCGTCGTGGTCGCGGCCGTGACCTTCGACGAGTCGACCGCGTTCCCCGGTTACCTCGCCCTGCTGCCCGTTCTCGGCACCGCCGCGGTGATCGCCGGTGGGACGAGCGCCGAGGGCTGGGGCGCCGGCAAGCTGATCGGCACCGGCCCGTTCCGGTTCATCGGCAAGCTGTCGTACGGCTGGTATCTGTGGCACTGGCCGGTCCTGATGATCTGGCCCGCGGCGTTCTCGCGCGACCCCAGCATCAAGAGCAACCTGGTCTTCGCGGTGGCCGCGCTCGGCCTGGCCTGGGTGACCTACCACACAGTCGAAAACCCGGTCCGCACCCGCCCCTTCCTGCGCAGCCGCGCCCGTAACGGCCTGACGCTGGGCCTGGTCCTGTCGGTCTCGGCGGCGATCTTCGCGCTGGTCATCGGGCAGTTCACCCCGCCCCTTCCGGCCGGTCCGGCCGCCGCCGACACGCAAGCCGAGGTGGCCGCCGCGGCCGACCCGCAGGCCCGCATGACCGAGCTGATCACGAGCTCGCTCGGCGCCTCGAAGCTGCCCAAGAACCTCAATCCCAAGGTCACCGACGCGGGGGCGCAGAGCCCGCAGATCTACGACGATCAGTGCCACTTCAACTACACGCAGGTCAATCAGAACAAGGAATGTGTCTACGGCGACCCGGCCGGGGCCAAGACGATGTATCTGATCGGCGACTCGCACGCGGCGCACTGGTTCCCCGCCGTCGACGACGTCGCCAAGGCCCACGGCTGGAAGCTCGTCGCGCTGACCAAGGCGGCCTGCCAGCTGCCGCAGGTGCTGACCTTCAACTCGGCGCTCAAGCGGAACTACACCGAGTGCGTGACCTGGCGCGACCAGATCGTCCAGCGGGTCGCCGAGGCCAAGCCCGACCTGCTCGTGATGGCCTCCAACGACCTCGACAACGGCGGCATCGTCGGCCCCGACGGCCAGACCATCCAGCGCACCGGCACCCAGGACGACCCGATCTGGGTGCAGCGGTGGAAGCAGACCTGGGCCAAGTTCGACGGCATCCCCAAGGTGCTGCTGCAGGACACCCCGTGGCCCGCCGAGGACGCTCCCGAGTGCGCGGCCGAGAACGCCCGCCGTCTGGCGAAATGCGACCGGCCGGTGACCAAGGCGATCGCCGAGAAGAACCGCCGCACGCTGGTCGCCACGGCGGCCCGCACGGCCGGCATCCGCGTGATCGACCCCACACCGTGGTTCTGCAACGCGACCAAGTGCCCGATCGTGGTCGGCAACGTCCTGGTCTACAAGGACAACAGCCACATGACGCTGGCCTACGCCCACGCCATCTCACCCCTGCTCGACCGGGCGCTTTTCCCGGCGCGGTGATCAGCGCTGCTGGTGGCGGATGACCTGCACTCCCACGGTCACCGCGGCCAGCGCCGCGCCCGGGACGAGCATCCAGACCGGCCAGGGATAGACGCCCTCGCCGTCGGCGCCCAGCGCGACCAGGGCATAGACGACCAGGTTGACCACTGTCACCGACGCCCAGATCGTCCACAGCACCAGCATCGCGACCGGCAGGCGGCGGGCGGCCCGGCGCTGGGCGGCCTCGTGACGGGCTCGCATCTCGGTTGCGCTCAGGCCGGGGCGGGGCAGGTCGGTCAGGAGCATCAGCAGCTCCTGATAGGTCTTCGACGAATAGGCCAGGGCAATCCGCTCGTCGTATTCGTGGAGGGTGAGCCGGCCCTCGTCGAGCGCGGTCTTCAGCTGGTCGGCGACCTTCTGACGATCCGCGTCGGCGGCCCGCATCGTCTCGATGTCGGCCCGGACCTCTTTCGCCATCGGACGCTCCTTTACGCACCCCCGTCAGTCGGGTCAGGCTATCGGAGCGGCACGAACGACCGGCAGGGGGAAAACCATGAGATTGCGTCTCGAGAACGCCGGGCAGGCGGGCTACGACGAGGTCATCGCGCGGAACCGGGCCTCGTACGGGGAGGACGCCGCCGCCTGGCGGGACGCCCATCCCAAATCGAGCTGGAAGACCGACGAGCGGGCCGCCTTCCTCGACCGGTTGCGGGCCGCCGATGCCCGCACGCTGCTCGAGATCGGCTCGGGAACCGGCCAGGACAGCGCGTTCTTCCAGCAGGAGGGCCTGCGGGTCACGGCGGTCGACCTGTCCCCGGCCATGGTGGAGAAGACCAAGGCCAAGGGCATCGAGGCTTTCGTACGCGACGTGATGGCTCTCGGCTTCCCCGAGGGGTCGTTCGACTCGGTCTATTCGATGAACACGCTGCTCCACGTGCCCAACGCCGAACTGGACGCGGCCCTGCGGGGGATCCGGGCCGTGCTCGCCCCCGGCGGGCTCTTTTATCTGGGCGTCTTCGGCGGCGACCAGGAGGAGGGCATCGCCGGTGAGGACGAGCAGGTGCCGGCCCGGTTCTTCTCGTTCCGCTCGGACCGGCAGCTGCTCGAGTACGCCCAGCGGGTCTTCGAGGTGCTCGACTTCCACGTCTACGACGACCGGGCCGGCATCCGCTTCCAGGCCCTGACCCTGGTGAAGGCGGTCTAGCTTCCGAGCGCCTCGCGCAGTCGGTCGGTGGCCCGGCGGTCGGCCCGGGCGATCGAGCCGTGCGGGACGGCCGCCACCAGCGCGGCCACCATGAGGACGGCCGCGGCGAAAGTGAACGCCCAGCCGAGGCCGCCGGGCTGGTCGACGATCGCGCCGGCCACGGCGCCACCGGCCGCGCTGCCGGCCACCGAGACGGTGACGACCCAGGTGTACGCCTCGTTCATCATGGCGGGCGGGGCAAGACGGCCGACCAGGTTGGTCTCCACGGTCAGCGCCGGGGCGATGACCGCGCCGCCCAGCACCAGAGCCACGCCCAGCCAGAGCGGGCTCGGCATGAAGGCCAGAACCAGGAAGCTCAGCGAGACCGCGCCCAGCAGCCACGCGAACTGCCGCGGCAGCTCCATCGCGGGCCGGCGGGTGCCGAACCAGATGCCGCCGATCGCGCTGCCGACGCCCCAGATGCCGAGCAGGACGCCGCCCAGGCCGTCGCCGCCGCCGTGCTGGCTCGCGTACGCCGGGACGATCACGCCGGCCGCGCCGAACCCGATGCCGAGCGCGATCACGCACAGCAGCAGGGCCGGGAAGCCCGACACCTTCAACGGGCCCAGCCCGCGGGCCGCGTCGTCGCTCTCGGGCCGGTGGCGGCGCCGCATGACCGGCAACCGGGAGATCCAGAGGGTGCCGATCAGGGTCGCCGCGGCCGCCCCGAGCAGCGCCGTGGCCGGGCTGGTGAGCACGACGAACGCCGCGACCAGCATCGGGCCGAGGACGAAGACCAGCTCGAACAGCGAGGTCTCGGCGGCGATGGCGGCGCCGCGCAGATGGTGCTGCCCGCCACCGGGCTCGGTCATGTCGGTCCACGCCCGCCGGATGGCCGCGCTGAGCGGCGGGTAGGTGGCGCCCGCGACGGCCGCGATCACGAAGATCCAGGGCAGGACGCCGGCGCCGCCGCGGCTGGTGAGAACCAGGGCCACGAGGGCGAGCGGGTGCAGAACGGCGGTGGCGGCGAGGATCGGCGACGGGCCGATGCGGTCGGCCAGCCGGCCCGCGACCGGGCTCAGGGCCGCGCCGGCCAGCGCGTAGACGCCACCGGCCAGGCCGGCCGCGGCGTAGCTGCCGGTCGCCTGCTGGACGAGCAGCAACAGGGCCAGCGGGGTCATGCCGATCCCCAGCCGGGCCAGGATTCCTACGCTGAGCAGGACCCGCCCGCCCGGCAGATGCCAAACGCCCAGGTACTGACGCAACGCGGTCACTTCGCCGCCTCCCTCATTCGGTAACGCTTGTTACGGCACTCGGACCCTAACGCCTCGGGGGCTCGCAACACATCCGCAATACCGGGAGTGGTGTCCGGAAACACAGAAGGGCCGCCCCTAAACGGGCGGCCCTCCGGTAACCGGATCAGCGGGCGTACTGGACGGCGCCGGCCTGCTCACGCAGGCGGGCGACGCGCTCCTCCATCGGCGGGTGCGTGGAGAACAGCTTGGCCAGGCCGCCACCCTGGAACGGGTTGGCGATCATCAGGTGCGCGGCGCTGGTGAGCTGGTTGTCGGCCGGCAGCGGCATCCGCTGCGCGCCATAGTGGATCTTTTCGAGCGCGCTGGCCAGGGCCAGCGGGTCACGAGTCAGCGTGGCGCCGTCCGCGTCCGCCTGGAACTCGCGGTTGCGGCTGATCGCCAGCTGGATGACCGAGGCCGCCAGCGGGCCGAGGATCAGCATGAGCAGCAGGGCGGCCGGGTTCGGGCTGTCCTCGTCGTCCGACCCGCCGAGCGGCAGGAAGATCGCCAGCTGGGCGAACATCGTGATGATGCCGGCCAGGGCGCCGGCCACACTCGAGATCAGGATGTCGCGGTTGTAGACGTGCGACAGCTCGTGCCCGATCACCGCGCGCAGCTCACGCGGGCTGAGCGTGCGGACGATCCCCTCGGTCACGGCGACCGCGGCGTGCTGCGGATTGCGGCCGGTCGCGAACGCGTTCGGCTGCAACGTCGGCGAGACGTAGAGCCGGGGCATCGGCTGCCGCGCGGCCTGCGACAGCTCCCGCACCATCTGATGGAGCTCGGGGAACTGCGCCTCGCTGACCGGCTGCGCGCGCATCGCCCGCAGGGCCAGCTTGTCCGAGAAGAAGTAGGTGCCGGCGTTCATGGCCAGCGAGATGAGAACCGCGAAGACCAGACCGCCACTGCCGCCGAGCCAATAGCCGGCCCCGAGGATCAGGGCGGACAGCAGACCCAGCAGAGCGGCCGTCTTGAGGCCGTTGTGATGGCTGTGCAACAGGAACTCCTTCGACATGAGACCCGGTAGGGCCACGTCCCATAGAACGTCGGCGACCTGGCGTTTCATCCATCCCGAGCTGTGAGTTGGCTGAGCCGGTACGGTCTGTGTCGTGCGGATGTGGCCCCTCTACGCGGCCGGTTTCACCACGGCTTTCGGCGCTCACGCGATCGCCGCCAACCTGGGCGGAGTCACCTCGCTCCTGCTGCTCGGCGCGCTGCTCGCTCTCTACGACGGCGCCGAGGTGCTGCTCAAGCCGATCTTCGGCAGTCTCGCCGACCGGATCGGCCTGCGCCCGGTGCTGCTGGGCGGGCTGATCGCGTTCGCCGCGGCCTCGGCCGTCTATGTGGTCGCCGACAGCCCCGGCTGGCTGTGGGCCGCCCGCCTGGGCCAGGGCGCGGCCGCCTCGGCGTTCAGCCCGTCGGCGTCCGCGCTGGTGGCCCGGCTCAACCCGGCGGCCCGGCACGGGCGGGCGTTCGGCTCGTATGGCTTCTGGAAATCGATCGGCTACACGCTGGGACCGCTGCTCGGCGGCGTGCTGGTCTGGGCCGGCGGTCTATGGCTGCTGTTCCTGGTCATGACCGTGATGGGCCTCGCGGTCGCCGGGTGGGCAGCGGTGGCCGTGCCCGGCGTGCCGCCACTGCCCAAGACCCGGCAGACCGTGGCCGACCTGGCCCGGCGCATCGCCGACCCGGTGTTCCTGGGCCCGACGAGCGCCCTGGCCGCGGCGACCGCGGCCCTGTCGGTGGCCGTCGGCTTCCTGCCCGTCCTGGGCCGCGAGGCCGGGCTCGGCCCGATCGCCACCGGCGCCGCGGTCTCGGTGCTGGCTTTGTGCGCCGCGCTGGTGCAGCCGCGGACCGGGCGGGCGCTCGACCAGGGCCGCCTCACCACCCGATCCGGCCTGTTCATCGGCCTGATCCTGACCACGGCGGGTCTCGCGGCGGTCGTGCTGCCCGGCCTGACCGGCATCCTGGCTGCGGCCGTCCTGACCGGAGTGGGCACCGGCCTGATCACGCCGGTGGCCTTCGCCGCCCTGGCCGCCTCCACTCCGGAGGCCCGGCTGGGTCAGACGATGGGCACCGCCGAGCTGGGCCGCGAACTGGGTGACGCGGGCGGGCCGCTGCTGGTCGCCGGGGTCGCCTCGCTGACCACCCTGACCGCCGGGTTCGGCGTGCTGGCCCTGCTGCTGGCCGGGCGGGCCGCCCTCAGCCGGCCCGCCGGTCGACGATCCCGCAGCACGTGACCCGACCGCACTCCGGACGGCTCCCACTAGGCGCACTTCGGACGGCTCACCACAAGGCGCACTCCGGACGACTCACCACAAGCGCACCCCCGCGCAGCTCACCACAAGCACACCCCCGCGGGCTCACGACAGGGCCACACTCCAGACGGCTCACCACAAGGCGCACAACCGGCTGCTCACCACAAGGCGCACAACCGGCGGCTCACCACAAGGCGCACAACCGGCTGCTCACCACTAGGCGCACAACCGGCGGCTCACGACAGGGCCGCACTCCGGGCGGCTCAGGACAGGGCGTCGAAGAGGAGCTGCGGGGCGAAGCCCAGGGTCACGGCCACGGTGGCCGCGGTGATCAGGGCGGCCGCGATCGGCCGGGTCACCGGAAGGCGCGGGTGGGTGGCCGCCTCGAGCAGCTCGGGGTCGGCGACCGCGATGCCGACGCGGGGCGGAGCGGCATAGAGCAGGGCCGCGACCCGGATGTAGTAGGCCAGGGCGACCACGGCGTTGAGGGCCACGATCACGGCCAGCCAGGTCTGGCCGCCGTCGATCAGGGCGTCGACGATGGTGACCTTGGCGAACAGGCCGGCCAGGCCCGGGGGCAGACCGGCCAGTCCGGCCAGGGCCAGCACGAGGGCGGCGCCCAGCCAGGGGGAACGGCGGGCGGCGCCGCGGTAGGACAGGATGTCGCCGCCGTCGGCTCCGGGCGGGCGCAGCGCCACGATCACGCCGAACGCGATGAACTCGAGGACCACGAAGAACACCGCGTATGCGGCGGCGGCTCGCACCCCGTCGGCGCCCAGGGCCAGCGGGGCCAGGATGTAGCCCGCCTGGGCGATCGACGACCAGGCCAGCAGGCGGACCATGCGGGTCTGGCGCAGTGCGACCAGGTTGCCGACCGTCATCGTCAGTAGCGCGAGCAGGGCGGTCAGCGAGGCCGCGTCGAGGCGGATCACGACCGCGGCCAGGGCCAGCACGCCGCCCAGCTTGGAGGCCGTGGACAGATAGGCGGCGACCGGCAGGGGCGAACCCTCGTATGTGGAGGGCGCCCAGGCGTGCAGCGGGACGGCGGCCACCTTGAAGGCCAGGCCGATCACGAGCAGGGCCACGCCGGCGTGGGCGACCGGGGCGGTGAGGCCGGTTCCCTCGATCAGGCGGTCGAAGTGCACCGCGCCGGTGGCGGCGTAGTTGAGGGCCGCGCCGAGCAGGGCGATCGCCGTGGAGACGACGCTGATCAGGAAGAACGTGACCGACGCGGAGGCGGAGGCGGTGCTCACCCGCTCCCCCGGCACGAAGCGGCGCAGGCCGACGAGCAGGTAGAGCGGCAGGGTCAGCGTTTCCAGGCCGACGATCAGGGTGATCAGGTCGCCCGCGTAGCCGACCACGACGCCGCCGGTCATCGAGGCGGCCAGCAGGAAACAGAACTCGCCGGCCGGGGCCGTGCCGAGGCGCAGCGAGGGGATCGAGAGCGCCAGTACCCCGACGGTCAGGGCGGCGAACACGACGGCGGCGGTGGCGGCGAGCGGTCCCGGCACCCACGAGCAGGCGCCACCGGCGGGGTCGCAGAACGTGCCGGCGCGGGAACCGGTGATGATCGCGCCGGCCACGGTGGCCAGCCCGCCCAGCACCAGGGCGCCGAAGACGGCGTTCTTGCGGGCGACCAGCAGATCGGCCAGCAGCACCAGCACCGCGGTGCCGGCCGCCGCGTACAGGGGAAGCAGCGAGACGTGGTCGACGGCCTGGGCCCTCATCGGATCGCCTCCGTCAAGGCTCGCACCGGCGCGCTCGTCGCGGCCAGCACCAGAGCCGGCACGACCCCCACGGCCAGGGTCAGGACGGCCAGCGGCGACCAGGCCAGCCACTCGGCGCCGGTGATCCCCGTGGGGACGACAGCCGGGCCGGTCGGGCCGTGGGTGACCTTGCGCAGCAGGCGCAGGAAGTACGCGGCGGTGAGCGCGCCGCCGATCGCGGCCAGCACGGCCAGCGTCACCCACAGGCCGCCGCCCCGCTCGACCGCCGCCACCACGGCGAACGCCTCGCCCCAGAAACCGGCCAGCCCGGGCAGGCCGAGCGACGCGATCGCCGCGAAGCCGAGCAGGCCGGCCAGCCGGGGCGCCGACTCGCGCAGACCACCCAGCTCGGCCAGCTCGCCGGTGTGCGCCCGGTCCTTGATCGCGCCGGCCAGGAAGAACAGCAGGCCGGTGATCAGGCCGTGCGCGACGTTGCCGAGCAGCGCGGCCTGCAGCCCGGTCGCGGTCAGCGTGGCGATGCCCAGCAACACGAATCCCATGTGGCCGACGCTCGAATAGGCGATCAGGCGTTTGAGCTCGGTCTGGCGCAGGCAGATCAGCGCCCCGGCCAGCACGGCGGCGACGGCCAGGACACCGAGCACGGGCGCGGCCCACTCGGCGCCCAGCGGGGTGACGCCGACACCGATCCGGATCAGGCCGTACGTGCCCATCTTGAGCAGCACGCCGGCCAGGATCACCGAGCCGACCGTCGGGGCCTGGGTGTGCGCGTCGGGCAGCCAGGAGTGCAGCGGCCAGAGCGGCGCCTTGACCGCGAACGCGATCGCGAACAGGGCGAACGCCCCGTACTGGGTGGACCGGCTCAGACCGGCGCCCCCGGCCAGCTCGGCCAGGTCACCGGTGCCCGCGTTGACGGCCACCGTGACCACGCCCAGCAGCAGCAGGACCGAGCCGAACAGCGTGTAGAGGACGAACTTGCGGGCGGCCCGCCGCCGCTCCGGGCCGCCCCAGCCCGCGATGACCGCGTACATGGGGAGCAGGACGACCTCGAAGAACAGGAAGAACAGGATCAGGTCGAGGGCCAGGAACGTGCCGAGGATGCCGGTCTCGAGCACCAGGAGCAGGGCGACGAGGGTACGGCCGGAGCCGCCGTCGGGGACCTTGCGGACGGTGTACGCGCAGCAGAGCAGGGTGAGCAGGCCGGTCAGAGCGATCAGGGGGTAGGACACCCCGTCGACACCGAGGTGGAAGTCGAGGCGCAGGGCGGGAACCCAGGACAGGTCGATCTCGGTCCACGGGCGTACGGCCGCCGGGTTGGCCGAATAGGACGTCCCGGCGTCGTCCCGGGCGAAGGGCAGCGCGATGATCGGGAGCAGGGCGGCGGCGGCGAAGATCGTGCCGGTGACGCGGGCGGCGTGCTCCCGCGACCTCGGCATCAGCGCGAGCACCGCCGCGCCCAGGGCCGGGATCAGCAGCACAGCGATCAGAAGCGCGCTCATCCGGCCGCTCCGAACAGGACCACGGCCGCGCCCAGCAGCAGCGCGCCGGCCAGGACGGTCACGGCCGCCGCGGGCAGCGGGAGGCGATGGGCGTAGGCGAGGGCGGCGCCGACGGTCGAGGTCGTGGTGCCGGTGCCCTCGACGGCCGCGTCCACGACCTTGTCGTCGACCGTGGTCACCGCTCGAGCGAGCGCACGAACCGGGCGTACGAGGAAACGGTCTTGGATCTCGTCGAGCCGGAAACCGGAGGCCAGCAGGGGCCGCGAGCGCCCCAGGGCCGTCGCCGGATCGACGCCGGGCACCTCGCGCCAGAGCCACCAGGCGGCCGTCGCCCCGGCCGCCAGCAGGATCAGCGGCAGCACGACGGCCACGCTGAGGTGCGGGTCCTCCAGTTCGAGGGCGGTGCGGAAACCCGGCGCGTACGCGGCCAGGCCGAGCAGAGCCGACGGAACCGCCAGCAGCAGGATCGGCCAGCGCATGGCCTCGGGCGGATCGTGCGGCTCGGCCGGCTGGGTGTAGCGGGCGTCGTCGAAGCCGACCTCCCAGTCGGGGCCGTCCGGGCCGTGCGCGCGCGAGATGCCGAAGAAGGCCCGGAGCAGCAGGCGGGTGGCGTACCAGGCGGTGATGCCGACGGCGAACAGCGCGGCGATCCAGACCACCCAGCCCACCCACACCGGCGTCGCCTCCCCGCCCTCGGTGGCGTGAGCGGCCGCGGTCAGCACGTTCTCCTTCGACCAGAAACCGGCCAGCGGCGGCAGCCCGGCCAGCGCACCCAGGCCGACCACGAACGACCAGAAGGTGAGCGGCATGTGCGCGCGGAGCCCACCCATGCGGGACAGGTAGTTGGTGCCGACGGCGTGGATGACCGCGCCGGCCGCGAGGAACAGCAGGGCCTTGAACGCGGCGTGAGTGAGCAGGTGGAAGAGCGCGGCGGCGGGCGAGCCGACGGCCAGCGCGCCGGTCATGTAGCCGATCTGGCTGACCGTCGACCAGGCCAGGACCCGTTTCAGGTCGTCCTGGGCCATCGCGCTGAGCGCGCCGAGCAGGATCGTGATCGCGGCCATCACCCCGAGTACGGCCAGCGCGGCCGGGGACTGGTCGTAGAGCGGATAGAGCCGGAAGACGACGTAGACCCCGGCGGCGACCATCGTGGCCGCGTGGATCAGCGCGGAGATCGGCGTGGGGCCGGCCATCGCGTCGGGCAGCCAGGTGTGCAGCGGGAACTGGGCGCTCTTGCCGGCCACCCCGGCCAGGATGAGGATCAGCGCGGCGGTGTGCGGCGGCCCGGCCAGCACGACGGCGATCTCGCTGGTTCCCGCGTCGACGATCAGGACGGCCACGCCGAGCAGGAAGCCGACGTCGCCGACCCGGGTGACCAGGAAGGCCTTGACCGCGGCGGCCGGGGCCTCGGGGAGTCGCCGGTCGTGACCGATCAGCAGGTAGGAGCAGGCGCCCATCACCTCCCAGCCGATCAGCAGCGTGATCAGGTCGCCGCTGGTGACGACCAGGAGCATCGCGCCGGTGAACAGGCTGATCTGGGCGGCATACGGGGCGTAGCGGGGGTCGTCGTGCAGGTAGGCCACCGAATAGACCTGGACGGCCAGGGCGACGGCGCAGACGGCGAGGGCGATGTAGAGGGCGGCGTGGCCGGCGCTGATGCCCAGCGTCAGCTGGATGTCGCCGAGGCTCACCCAGTGTGTTTTCCACTCGACCGGCTTGGCCGGCTCGACGGCGAACAGGAGGACGCCCAGCGTCACGAGGAGTGAGATGGCGGCGCCGGCGATACCGAGAGTGGCCGCGGGCCGGCGGCCGTCCGCGCGATCGTCCGGGGGCAGCAGCAGACCGGCCAGACCGAGGAGCAGCGGTACGCCGGGGATCAGCGCGGCGGCGGTCACGGGGTCACCCGCTCGTGGTCGTGCTCGTGCAGCGCTACCTCGTCGAGCACCACGGCGCGGCGCAGCCGGTAGTACTGCAGCACGATGGCCAGCCCGACGCCGACCTCGGCCGCGGCCAGCACGATGACGAACAGGGCGAAGATCGCACCGGCCCGGGGTTCGGTGACGGGATAGGCCCAGGCCTCGGGCCGCACGTCGGTGAGGGCGGTCTTGATCGTGCTGTCGGCCGCCACGAGGATCAGGTTGACGGCGTTGAGCATGAGCTCGACGGCCATCAGGACGAGGATGGCGTTGCGCCGGCGCAGCACGCCATAGACCCCGAGGGCGAAGAGCAGGGCGGCGACGACGTAAGGGATGACCGCGTGCATCAGGCCCCCTCGTCGTCGGTGCGGGACGGCGGCAGCTCTCGCGGGCGGCCGGGCTCGGGCAGTTCCCTCGGACGGCTCCGCTCGGCGCTCGGCAGGGCCGGCCGGCCGCGGCTCGTCTCGGTGCTGGTGCCCTCGATGACCCGGGGGTCTTCCCCGCCGTCCGGCTCGGAGCCGGACGGCCCGCCGAGCTGGGGGCCGGACTCGCGGGCGCGGAAGACAACGTCGCGGGCTTGGTCCTTGAGGACGTCCTCGCGGGTCGGCTCGCGCGTCGCGGTGCCGCCGGCCGGCTCGCCCGCCTCGGCCGTCTGCTCGGCGGCGCGCTGGGCCCGCACCCGTGCCTGGGCGGCGGCCTGGCGGGCGGCGATCCGTTCCAGGCGAGCGGCCACCTCGGGCGACTCCCCGACCGGGTCGGGCGGGGGCAGCGCGGCCCCGGCGTTGGGGTCGGGGCGGGCGCCGATGTCGGGCCGGGACAGCACGATCGCGCCGACCAGGGCGGCCAGCAGCAGGATCGAGAGCACCTCGAAGGGCAGCACCCAGGCGCCGAAGATCTGCTCGCCGACGCGACGGCCGGTGCCGGGCGGGGGCAGCTCGAACTCGGTCCAGCGGAAGGCGTCGACCAGCAGAACCGTCAGGCCGAGCCCGACGCCGCCGCCGATCAGGGCCGCGGGAAGGGCGGGCCGGTCGAGATCCTTGGACGGGCCGATCGGCGCCCGGGTCAGCATCACGGCGAACAGCAGCAGCACCACGACCGCGCCGACGTAGACCAGGATCTGCACCCAGGCCACCAGCTCGGCCCCCAGCACCAGATAAAGCCCGGCGGTCGCCCCGAGGCTGACCACCAGATAGAAGCCCGCACGGACCAGATGCGCACTGGTGACGACCAGCGCGCCGGAGCCCACCGCGATCGCGCCCAGAGCCAGCATCAGCGCGTCGGCAACGGTCACCGCTCCCGCTCCGCTTCGTCGGACGCGGCCGGGGGCCGGCGGACGGCGGGCCGGGCCGTCTTGGCCGCGGTCGCCGCGCCCGGGCCGGCCGCCTTGCGGGCCGCGGTCGCCTCCTCCTTGGAGGGCTCGCCCAGCACGTCGTGGGCCGGGGGCGGCGGGACCGTGCGCATCCAGTCGCCCAGGCGGTTCTTGTCGTGGAGCAGGTCGAGGACGTCGGTCTCGGCGTATTCGAACTCGGGCGTCCAGTGCAGCGCGTCGAACGGGCAGACCTCGATGCAGATGCCGCAGTACATGCACAGGGAGAAGTCGATGTCGAACCGGTCGAGCTGGTTGCGCTGCCGGGACCGCGCGGCGCCGGGGACGATCACTTCTTCCTTGTGCGAGTCGATGTAGATGCACCAGTCGGGGCACTCGCGGGCGCAGAGCATGCAGACCGTGCAGTTCTCCTCGGTCAGCGCGATCACCCCACGGCTGCGCGGGGGAAGCTCGGGCTCGACATCCGGATATTGCTGGGTGGTCGACCGCTGGGTCATCGTCTTGAGCGTGACGGCGAGGCCCTGCACAAGGCCCTTTCCGGGCGTGTTCCGCTCCCCGTCGTCAGTCACAAACGCATATCCTGCCCCGTCGCCCCATTTGATGCGAGCACACCCCCATCAGATCTTCCGGTAAGTTGTTGCCGGAGTGATTGGCCAGCGCCCGGGAGGCCTCACATGACCGCTGCTGCCAGCGACATGCCACCCAAGGCCGACTGGACCTCCGATGATCTCGATCGGTTCCCTGAGGACGGCATCCGTCGCGAGATCTTCGATGGAGTTCTTCACGTGACCCCCTCACCCTCCAGCGTCCACCAGGCGCTGTCCGGCCTCCTCTTCTACGCCCTGTCCGCTTCCTGCCCGGAACATCTCTTCGTCAGCCAGGCGAACGACGTCGAGATCAGCGCCAATCGATGCTTTGTCCCCGACCTGCTGGCGGTGACGTTCGCGGCCGCGAAGACCGGAACGGGCCGATTCCACGCCAGAGACGTCGCCCTGGCGGTGGAGATCGTTTCGCCGAGCACGAAGAACATCGACCAGGTAGTGAAGCCGTCGTTCTACGCGCAGGCCGGCATCCCGTTCTACTGGCTGATCGATACCGCCGACGGCCTCACGGTGATGACCTACGCCCTGGACAGCGACCCCCAGGGCTACGAACTGACCGGCACCTTCGCCGGGGACGACACCCTCCGGGTCGATCAGCCTTGGCCGATCGAGATCGCCCTGAGTTCGATCCGCCCCCGCAACCTCTGACCGACCGGCCTCGGCCCTTGGCGTGACCACCGGGAACATCCCGGTGGCGCGCTACGGCCGTTCGTCTCCCGGTGCTCGCGGGCGGCAGCCGCCGGAGGCGGAGGGCTGTCCTGGTGCTTCCGGGGAAGCCGACGAGGCGTACGGGATGGGTGGTTTGCGATTCTTAGACGGCATAACAGTAAAAGTGATTTATATAGAAGAACATCTGTTTGCTGCCCGGGTGTCCGGTTACTACACGGCTGACCGCTTCATCCGAGCGAACGGAGAATCTTCGTATGAGCAACACCGGACGAGTGGCTTTGGCCTTCGTGGGATCGGCCGGACTCGTCGGCGCGCTGGCTGCGCCGGCCGCGGCGGCGCCGGAAGTGCTGGCCACGCCGTGTGTGCAGAAGGTGGGCGTCGTCAACAACGGCGGCTTCGTGATGAACTTCCAGCTCACCACGCGGGACGGGCAGCTGTCGGCGCCGACCGACACCTACCCGATCAACCAGTGGCGGATCGTCGACCTCGCCTCGACGCCGTTCGCCGAGGGTGTCGACGTGCGCCCGCTGGTGCACGCGACGGCCGGCAACGACGTGACCGGCAACGTGTTCGTGTCGTACTGCGCGAACGGGCAGACCGCGACCTACACGGCCAGCGGCACCACGACCAACTATTCGGTCACGCTGCTCACGTAAGCACCCGGACGGCTGCGGTCAGCACCAGCTGAGCCAGCGCCAACGGCACGAGGACCAGCCAGCAGAGCCTTTGCAGCTGGTCCTCGCGCAGCCGGGGATAGCTGACGCGCAGCCAGATGATCACGAACGAGACGGCGAACACCTTGACCAGCGTCCACAACCAGCCGAGCTGGTCGGCGAACGGGCCGTGCCAGCCACCGAGGAACAGCACGGTGGTGAGCGCGGCGATCACGACGATGCCGACGTACTCGGCCAGCAGGAAGAAGGCGAACCGCAGCCCGGTGTATTCGGTCATGTAGCCGAACACCAGCTCCGAGTCGGCGATCGGCATGTCGAACGGCGGGCGGCGGATCTCGGCCAGACCGGCGACGAAGAAGACGATCGCGGCCGGGGCCTGCCAGAGCAGCCACCACGGGCGCCACGCCTCGACGATGCCGGGCAGGCTGAGCGTGCCCGCGGCCATGGCGACGCTGGCCGCGGCGAGCACCAGCGGCAACTCGTAGCCGAGCAGCTGGGCCGCGCCGCGCAGACCGCCGAGCAGGCTGTACTTGTTGGCCGAGGCCCAGGCCGACATCAGAACGGCCAGCACGCCGACGCCGAGCACGGCCAGCACGAAGAACAGCCCCACGTCGAGCGCCTGGGCGACGAGACCGTTCGGGCCGAGCGGAATGGCCAGCAAGACCAGAAGGTATGGGAACAGGGCGACGATCGGGGCGAGCCGGAAGACCCGCCGGTCGGCCGCGCCCGGCGCCACGTCCTCCTTTTGCACGAACTTCACGCCGTCGGCGACGAGCTGCGCCCAGCCGTGGTAGGCGCCGGCGTACATCGGACCGAGGCGGCCCTGCATGTGGGCCATGACCTTGTGTTCGGCCTGCCCGACGACGAGCGGCAGCACGAGGAAGGCCGCCACGACGGCGACCACCCGGACGATGAGGTCGAGCCAGATCGGCATCAGGAGTCGTCCCGGGCCGGTCGGCGCGGCGGACGGGCCGCACGGGCGGGAGCAGGCGGCTCCTGACCGGCGCGGGGACCCCACTCGTTGGGGCCGGGAACACCGGGCGGGCGCATCGGGGCCCGTTTCGCCGTGCCCGCCTCGGATTCGCCGGGCTCCTTGGCGCCGGGCCACGCCTTGGCGACGCGGGAGGCCAGCACGAACTCCTTGCGCAGCGGGTGGCCCTCGAAGCCGGGCGGCAGCAGCAGGGGACGCAGGTCGGGATGCCGGGCGAAGGTGATGCCGAACATCTCGTACGTCTCCCGCTCGTGCCACGAGGCGCCCGGGAAGAGCTCGACGACCGACTCGATCACCGGGTTGTCGCGGGGCACGAGCGTGCGCAGCAGCAGCGCGTGGTGGCGGCGGATCGACCAGAGGTGGGCGATCACGCGGAAGCCGTCATCCAGCTCGTCGACGGCGGACAGCCAGTCGAAGTAGTCGCAGCCCAGGGCGCCGTTGTGCTTGGCCGTGCCGACGACCTCCCACCAGCGGGCGACCGGCACGTCGACGACCGCACGCTCGTGACCGGGGCCGCCGCCCGACAGGCCGGCGACGATCTCGCCCGGAGGCGCGTCCGGGGAGTCGTCCGTCAGCAGCGCGACCAGCCGCTCGCCGACCTCTTCGGGAGTCATGCGGTCATCCTATGATCCCGGCCGGCGGTCAGAGGCCGGTGAGGCGGCCGTTCCGGAAGACGTCGACGAAGTCCTGGTGGTCCTCGCGGGCCTGGTCGCCGTAGCGGTGGGCGAACTCGACCAGGTGCCGCACGAAACCGGCCTCGTCCTTGTCGACCTCGGCCACGATCGCCTCCTCGGTGGAGAAGTCGACCAGGTCGTGACTGGATTCGTCGTCGGCCACCGAGTGCATGCGGGCGACGGCCCGGCCCAGGTCGGCGATGACCCCGGCCAGCTCGTCGGGCTCGTTGACGTCGGACCAGTCGAGGTCAGCCGCGTACGGCGAGACCTCGGCGACGAGCTGACCCACGCCGTTGAGCGTCGTGTAGCCCACCCACGGGTCGGCGTGCGCCTGCAACGCGTGCTGCGACTCGGCCGTACGGTGGCCCTGGTGCTGGAAATAGGACCGGACGCGCTCGTCGTCGATCCAGCGTGCGACCGCCGGGACCTGCGCCTGCTTCATATAGATGATCACGTCGTTCTCGAGCGCCTGGGTGTGCCCCTCGAGCAGCAGGTTGTACGACGGCAGGCCGGCCGATCCGATGCCGACGCCCTTGCGCAGCTTGATGTCCTTGATGTTGCTGGCCACCGGCCGCGTCTTCGCCGGCAGCGTCGGCAGATACCGCTCGTACGCCTCGAGCACCGCGGCCCCGGTGACCTCGTCGACCTCGTAGACGCCGTCGGCCAGGGCGAACCGGCGCTCGTAGTCCTCGATCGCGGTCTGCCCGTTGAGCAGGTCGATGCGGGTGCTGAGCCGGGCCTCCTGCAGCACGCGGCGCAGCGCGCCGTCCGCGTTCTCCAGGGTGATCGAGCCGATCGCGTCGTCGCCGCCCTGCGCGATGGCCCGCAACTCGGTCAGATAGGACCGGGCGAACCCGGTCACCAGCGCGCTGATGTGATCGTCGGAGAGGGCCTTCGAGTAGCCGATCAGGGCCACGCTCGCCGCGAAGCGCTTGAGATCCCAGGAGAAGGGTCCCACGTACGCCTCGTCGAAGTCGTTGACGTTGAAGACGAGCTGGCCGGAGCCGTTCATGTAGGTGCCGAAGTTCTCGGCGTGCAGGTCGCCGTGGATCCACACGCGGCTCGTGCGGTCGTCGAGGAAGCTGTTGTCGGCGTACGAGCCGTCGGACGAGCCGGACAGGTCGGCGTAGAACAGCGAGGCGCTGCCGCGGTAGAACGCGAACGGCGACGCGGCCATCTTGCGGAACTTACGCCGGAAGGCGGCTGGATCGATGGCGATCAACTCGCCGAATTCCCTGGTCAGGACGTCGATGATGAAGTCCGCACGGTACCGATCGGTCATAGTGCGGAGACTAGTCCCCAGTTGCACCCGGGGGAGTCACCAAAGGGGCAGTCAAGGCCAGCGGATCGGGCCGGGAGACACCACCGGGGCCGGACTGCTCGGCGGCGATCTTTTCCTGCAAACGGAGAATGCCGTGCAGCAGGGCCTCGGGCCGCGGCGGGCAACCGGGAACGTAGACGTCGACCGGGATGATCTGGTCGACGCCCTTGGTCACCGAGTAGGAATCCCAGTACGGCCCTCCACAGTTCGCGCAGGAGCCGAACGAGATCACGTATTTCGGCTCGGGCATCTGGTCGTAGAGCCGCTTGATCGCGGGGGCCATCTTGTCGGTGACCGTGCCCGAGACGACCATGAGGTCGGCCTGGCGCGGGCCGTGGGCGAACGGGATGACGCCCATCCGCATGAAGTCGTGCCGGCTCATGCTGGACGCGATGAACTCGATCGCGCAGCACGCCAGCCCGAAGTTGAACACCCACAGCGAATAGCGCCGCCCCCAGTTCAGCACGAACCGGATGGGTTCCCCGAGCACTCCTGGCAGACCGGCCACGACGTCAACCTACTCCGTCTCGCGCGGCGGTCGTTGGAGCAGGCTCAGGAAGCCGGTGAGCAGCGCCTCGCGCAGGGCGGGCGGAGCGACGTCGAGCAGCGAGTTGACCGCGGCCATCCGGGTGAAGTCGCCCCCGCCCAGCCCGAGGCCCTGCGCCAGGCCGGCGATCAGTTCGGGCGTGACGATCTCGGGGGTGAGCGAGCCCGCCGCCTCGAGCAGCGCGGGCGGCAGACCGGCCGGACCCGACTCACGGGCGGCGGTCACGGCCGCGGCGAGATCGGGCCCGAAGTCGGCGGCGGTCGCGGCCACCGCGGCGGTCACGGTGAGGTGGATCGTGGCGGGCATCGCCTCGTACGACATCTGGGGCTGGGTGTGCCAGCCGCGCGCGGCGAGCTCGTCGGCCAGCACGAACAGGTCCACGTCGCCGTCCGAGGTCAGGCAGACGACGCTCGTCTCGGGCGGGGCGTAGAGGCGTACGCCGTCGGTCTGTTCCACCGCCTCGGCCAGCGTGACCACCGCATCCCGGGTGCGGGTGGCCAGCTCGAGATAGCCCGCGTCGCCGATGTGACGCAGGGTGGCCAGGGCCGCCGCGATCGGACCGCCGGAGCGGGTGGACGAGATGACCGGGTTGATCATCGTGTAGCCGGGCCAGCCGGCGTACGCGAAGTACTGCGGGAGTCGCAGCGCCTCGTCCCGGTGCAGCAGGACCGAGACACCCTTGGGCGCGTACGCGTATTTGTGCAGGTCGACCGAGATGCTGGTGACGCCCGGAACGGCGAAGTCGAACAAGGGCAGGTCGGCGCCGAGCCGGCGGAGGTAGGGCAGCACCCAGCCGCCGAAGCAGGCGTCCACATGGAACCGCACCCCCCGCCCGGCGGCGATCGCGGCCAGCTCGGGAATCGGATCGACCACACCGTGGGCGTAGGACGGCGCGGACGCGGCGACGAGCACGGTGTCGGCGGTGATCCTCGCGGCGATCGCGGCCGGGTCGGCTCGCAAGTCGGCGCCGACCGGCACGACGTCGAGGGCGACCCGCAGATAGTGCGCGGCCTTGGCGAACGCGGCATGGGCGGTGGACGGGATGACCAGGCGCGGGGTCGTCAGCTCGGGCCGGGAGTCGCGGGCGGCCTTGACCGCCAGGATCAGCGACTCGGTGCCGCCGCTGGTCACGCTGCCGACCGTGCCGTCGTCCCCGCCGAGGAGCCGGGCCGCCGCACCGACGAGGGCGTTCTCCATGGCCAGCAGCGACGGGAACGCGGTCGGGTCGAGACCGTTGACGTGCGCGGAGATCGCGTAGGCCTGGCGGGCCAGCTCGTCGAGCCCGTCGAGCGCGGGGTCGTAGACGTAGGCGAACAGCCGGCCGCCGTGCGTGGGCAGGTCGGCGGTCCGCAGCTCGCTCAGCTCGGCGAGGATCTGCTCCCCCGGGACGCCCTTCTCGGGCAGCGCCTCCAACATGCCGATCACGCTATCCCAGCCCGCGGCCGGCTCAGGCCCGGCGGATCACGTCGCGGTACGAGCGCAGCAGCACCACCGCGGCGCCGACCAGGAGGGCGGGCACGACGGTGAAGCCGAGCAGCACGCCCAGCCGGGCGGTGTCGTCCTGCCGGGCGGCCTCGCCGGTCGCCGACGACACATATCCGAAGAGCTGGAGGATCAGCGCGTAGAGGCCGGGACCCAGGGCCAGTCCGAGGGTCTCCCCCGCGGTCCACAGACCGGTGAAGACGCCGGCCTGGCGGCGGCCGGTGCGCTCGGTGTCGTAGGCGATGCAGTCCGGCAGCATCGCCAGCGCGAAGACCTGCTGCCCGGCATAGCCGACGCCGATCACCGCGACGAGCAGATAGACGGCCACCGGGGACAGCGCGGGCGCGGCCAGCAGGGCCAGGGCCCCCGCCGCGAACAGCAGCGATCCGACGGCCAGCGACGCGGGCTTGCCGAGACGACGGCCGACGCGGCTCCAGAGCGGCATGACCAGCAGGGCCGGGCCGACGAAGGCGGCGAACAGGAAGGTGGCCCCGGAGTCACGCTCGACGACGTGGTCGGCAAAATACTGCACCCCGGCGAGCATCGTGCCGATCCCGGCCGCCTGGATGATCCAGAGCAGGAGCAGGGCCCGGAACGGACCGTTGGCCAGGGCGACCCGCAATTGCGTACGCAAGTCGGGCTCGACCGCCTCGACCGAGCGGGAATCGGCGGACCGGGTTCCGAAGTAGACGCCCAAGGTGCCGACGACGATGAGCGCGCCGACGAAGAGGCCCGACCAGCGGTGCCCGGGCACGCCGCCGCCGGTCTGCTCGACGACCAGCGGGGCAAGCGCGCCGGAGATCAGGATGGCCAGGGCCAGCACGGCGACGCGCCAGGTCATCAGGCGGGTGCGCTCGCCGTAGCCGTCGGTCAGCTCGGCCGGCATCGCGACGTACGGGACCTGGAAGAACGCGTACGCGGTGGCGGCGGCGAGAAAGGTCAGGGCCACGTACGCGCCCGCGCCGGCTCCGCTGCCCACCGGCCCGGCGAAGAGCGCGGCGAACAGCACGGCCAGCAGCAGACCGGCCAGGAGCAGGAACGGCCGCCGGTCGCCGCGTCGGTCGGAGATCCGGCCGGCGATCGGGTTGACGAGGACGTCCCACGCCTTCGGCAGCAGCACGAGAAGGCCCGCGACACCGGCCGCCACACCTAACGAATCGGTCAGATAGGGCAGCAGGAGCAATCCCGGCACGGTTCCGAAGGCGCCCGTGACCAGCGAACCCAGTGAATATCCGGCCAAAACACGACGTGGCAGGGCGGCCGCCGGCCGTACTTCGGGAGTGGGACCAGCGGGCGTCATGAACGCGGATGGTAACCACGATCATGTGATCCCGCCTACGCTTCGCCAGATGAAAAAGGTTGCGGCGGGGGTCGCCGCCAGTCACCCGGCCACGGCCGGAGCCGGGCTGCGGATCCTGCGGGACGGCGGAACGGCGGCCGACGCCGCGGTCGCGGCGGTGCTGGCCTGCTGTGCGGCCGAGACGATCTATACCGGGATGGGCGGCGGCGGCTTCGCCACCTACTTCGACGCGAGCAGCGGCGAGGTCACCTGCCTCGACTTCTTCGTCGCGGTTCCGGGCACTGACGGTGACCGTGAGCCGGGCCCGATGGTCGCGGTCGACGTGTTCTTCGGCGGCATGCCGCAGGTCTACTCGATCGGCGGCGCGAGCGTCGCGGTCCCCGGCGTGCCGGCCGGCTGCGGCGAGGTGCACCGGCGCTGGGGACGGCTGCCGTGGGCCGAGGTCGTCGCGCCGGCGGCCGCGCTGGCGGCCGACGGCGTCCCGGTTCCGGCCGCGCACGCGCAGACGCTGGACTCGTGCGCTCCCGCGCTGGCCTGGGGCGAGGGCGCGGCGGTCTACACCCCGAACGGCCGGCAACTGCAGGGCGGCGACCTGCTGTTCCACGATGGACTCGGCACCGCGATGGCGAGGCTGGCCGAGGCCGGGCCGGAGATCTTCTACACCGGCGACTACGCGGAAGTCATGGTCGACGCGGTGCGCGCGGCCGGCGGCTGTCTCGGCCCGCGCGACCTGGCCGACTACCGGGTGCTCGAGACGCCGGTCGACCACGCGACGCTGGCCGGCCACCGGGTGCTGGCCCGCCACGACATGAACCGCACCGTCGACACGATCGCCGGGCTGCCGGCCGACCTGTCCCGCCCGGGCCGGGCCGTCAGCGTGGCCGCCGCCCTACGCGACCAGGGCCGGCAGAAGATCGGCGACACCACGAACGTCTCGGTCGTCGACGCCGACGGCAACGCCTGCGTGATCACGACAACGCTGGGGCTCGGCGCCGGGGTCTGGCTGCCCGGCCTCGGGATCAACCTGAACTCCATGCTGGGCGAGGGCGAACTGGTCACCGACGACATGGTGCCGGGCAAGCGAATGTCGTCGAACATGTGCCCGCTGGTGGTGATCGACCCGGACGGCGACCTGGCGGTGGCGGCCGGGTCGGCGGGCGCGAGCCGCATCCGTACGGCCCTGGTCGACACCCTGCTCGGGACGCTGGTCGACGGTTTGACCATGGCGGAGGCGATCGCGCGGCCGCGCTTCCACGTCGTCGACGACACCGTCCACGTCGAGCCGGGCTATCCACGCGACGAGCTGAGCGCGCTGGTCGCGGCCGGCTGGCAGGTCAAGCAGTGGCCCGCCCTCAACCACTACTTCGGCGGGGTGACCGCGGTCGGCCAGGCCGGCGCCGCCGGCGACCCCCGCCGCGCCGGCGTCGGGCTGTCGCTGTGAATCGCCTGACGCCCTGTGGATAACCCGCTCTTCCGGCTTGACAGGGAGTAGGTTCTGCCCCATTTCCCTGGGCGGGCGGGGGAGGCGGCGGCTGCTCCTGACAACGATCATTTTCGGTGGCGCGGCGGTCATTTGGGGCGGGCCTTTCATGCGGCAGCGGGCCGGCGGCCACGTCCTGCGAGCGGGCGGTCACATGCGGCGGGCGGCGATGGCCTCGGCGTCGGCGGCGGTTTCGCGGATGCCGACCTCGATCGGGGTGGGCTGCAGGCCGAAGGTGCGCTCGGTCAGTGAGCTGTCCAGGTGGAACGGCCGGTAGAACTGATAGTCCATCTCGGCCATCTCGCGGGCCATCGGCACGAACAGCCCGGCCGCGCGCATCGTGATTCGCGGCATCTTGTGCATCTTGAGGTGCGGCCGGCCGACCAGGTCGCAGTAGCGGTCGGCCAGCTCGCGGATCGAGATGGCCGGGACGGTCGGGGCGTGCCAGGCCTTGCCCCAGGCCCGCTCGTCGCGGGCGAGCGTGACCATCGTGCTCGCCATGTCACCCGTATAGGTGAAGCTGTGCGGCAGGTCGGGGCTGCCCGGCATCCAGGCCGCGCGGCCGGAGTTCAGGGCGGGCAGGATGCTGTACGAGAAGAGGCCGATGGCGCCGGTGCCGATGTAGTCGGAGCCGCGCACCTCGACCGTGCGGACGCCGCTGGCCAGCGCGTCCCGCCACATTTTGATCCGCACCTTGCCCTTGCGGCCGACGGCGGCCAGCGGGCTGTTCTCGGTCATGTGCCCGCCGGGCTGCGGCCCGTAGACGTACAGGTTTCCGGTGATCACGTAGACCGCGCCGGCCGCCTTGGCCGCGGCGATCATCGCGTCGTTCATCGGGAACCAGAGCTTCTCCCACTCGGTGTACTTGGGGTTCGCGCAGTTGTAGAGCGTCTCGGCGCCCTGGGTGAGCTCGGTCAGCCGGCGGGTGTCGGAGGCGTCCGCGGCCACCAGCTCGATCGACGGGTGCGAGGGGCCGCCGCCGCTACGGGTGATCATGCGGACCCGGTCGCCGCGCTCGGCGTGCAGGCGGGCGATGGAGGAACCGACCGGGCCGGAACCGACGATGACGTGAAGCGACATTGCTGTTCTCCTTTGCGAGCAGTGCTCTCCGTTGAGAACAACGATTCCACGGCTTGACACAGAAAGCAAGAGCAGTGCTCTCGTTATGGCACACTGGTCGCATGAGCGCCTCAGGAGTACGCGCCCGGGTGCGGGCCGAGATGACCGAAGAGATCAAGACCGTGGCTCGCCGGCATCTCGCGACCGACGGGGCGAACCTGTCGTTGCGCGCGGTCGCCCGGGACCTGGGGATGGCCTCGTCGGCGGTCTACCGGTACTTCGCGAGCCGCGACGAGCTGCTGACCGCGCTGATCATCGACGCGTACAACTCGGTGGGCGACAAGGCCGAGCAGGCGGCCGCGGACCAGGCCGATGAGCTCGCGGCGTTTCTGGCGATGGCCCACGCCGTACGGGAATGGGCCCTGAACGACCCGCACCAGTGGGCGCTGATCTATGGCAGCCCGGTACCCGGATATCAGGCGCCGCAGGACACGATCGGCCCCGCCACCAGGGTCATCCTGCTGATCGCGCGCCTGGTCGAGAGCGCCTACCGGAACGGCCGGATCGCCGGGCGGCCGCCGATCACCGGCCGGTACGCCGAGGAACTGGCCGTGGTCGCCGAGCACTACACCGAGGGCGCGCCACCCCGGCTGGTCGCGGCGGCGATGTCGGCCTTCCTCCACCTCAGCGGAGCGATCAGCGGCGAGCTGTTCGGGCAGCTCGCCAAGTCGGTCGACGAGGATCGGCGGGGCTTCTTCGAGTTTCAGATGCGCGGGGCGGCCTACCTGATGGGGCTCAGCGACGAGCTCTGAGCACGTGCCCACCAGCCGTGCCGGGCGGGACGTCGGTCCGGCCGAAGAACCGGGACGCCAGCTCGGACGGTCCGAGGTCCTCGATCTCGCCGAAGCCGGACGAGCCGAGCAGCGACGCCACCTCGGGCGGCTCGAAATACGTCAGCCAGGGTTCACCCAGACGAGCGACCCGCGCGGCCCGGGCCTCGAGCCAGGCGCGCCGTTCCTCCGGCATCCCCCCGGGCGGCTGGGCGTAGTCGAAGACGACCTCGTTCCCCTCGCGCGCGGCCACCACGGCCAGCGTCGCGTCGAACCCCTCGCGGGTCAGATAGGGCACCACGCCCAGCCAGAGGAAGAACGCCGGCCCCTCCAGCACGAGCCGGTCGGCCAGGGACTCCTTCTCGAAGTCGACACCCAGATAGGTCAGCGACGGCGGCACCGGGATGCCGGTTTCGGCCAGCCGCGCCCGCTTCCAGGCCTGGGTGTCGGGGTGGTCGACCTCGGTCACGCGCAGGCCGGGGTGGGGGTTGCGGTAGGCGAACGTGTCCAGGCCGGCCCCGAGCACAACCATTTCCCGTACGCCCCTGGCGACCGCGGCCGACAAGGCGTCCTCGGCGAAGCGGGTGCGGGCGGCGATGAACAGGCGCATGCCCCGGCGCGGCGCGTCGGCCGCCAGTTCCCGCTCGTCGACGCCCAGGATGCGTACGGCCAACGGGTCTTCGAAGATGTTGCCGTCGTCGACGATCTGGTGCACCGCGCGATAACGGGCCGCGCTCATCGCCGTGCGGCTGGGCTGTCCGGCCTCCATCAGGGCTGCCATCCCGCTCGGGCCATGTCCACTCGTTCACCCTTCAGAGGTACGCCCTCGGACAGGAGCCGCTGGCGGGCCTCCTGCTCGTGACCGGGCGGCATGCGGCCCGCGCTGGTGACGACGCGGTGCCACGGGACGCCGCCGCCGTGCCGGGCCATGATCGTGCCGACCTGCCGGGCCGAGTTGCGTCCCGACACGTCGGCCAGGGCGTCGGCGACCGCGCCGTACGACATCACGCGGCCCTCGGGGATGCGCTCCACGAGGGAAAGCACCTCTTCGACGTACTCCTGCGGTGTCACTCGGGCCACGATATGGGATCTCGGCCCGGTTCTGTCGGCCCGCCCGAGCACAATTGGCCGGTGCGTGAACTGGTAACCGGAGCGCGGCGGATCGTGGTCAAGGTGGGTTCGTCCTCGCTGACCACGGCAGCCGGCGGGATCGACGACCAGCGCGTCGACGTGTTGGTCGACGTGCTCGGCGGGCTGGCCGCGGGCGGACGTGAGGTGGTGCTCGTCTCGAGCGGCGCCATTGCCGCGGGCCTGTCCCCCCTCAACCTGCCGCGCCGGCCGCGCGACCTGGCGACCCAGCAGGCGGCCGCCTCGGTCGGGCAGGGGCTGCTGATCGGGCGGTACGCGGCGGGCTTCGCGCGGCACGGCCTGCAGGTGGGCCAGGTGCTGCTGACCGCCGACGACGTGACCCGCCGTGCGCACTATCGCAACGCGTACCGCACGCTGCGCAAACTGCTCGACCTGGGCGCCCTGCCGATCGTGAACGAGAACGACACGGTGGCCACCGACGAGATCCGCTTCGGCGACAACGACCGGCTCGCCGCCCTGGTGGCCGCCCTGGTCGACGCCGACCTGCTCGTCCTTCTCTCCGACGTGGACGCCCTCTACACGGGCAGCCCTTCGGACCCTTCGTCACGCCGGATCGCGTACGTGGGAAACGATTCTGATCTGGAAGGCATCAACATCGCGACGCCGAGCCGGTCCAAGGTCGGCACCGGCGGCATGGTGACCAAGGTCGAGGCGGCGCGCATCGCCACCGGCTTCGGCATCCCGGTCGTGCTCACCGCCGCTCCCCTGGCCGGCGCGGTGCTGGCCGGCGACGAGGTGGGCACGCTGTTCCGCCCGGCCGACAGCCGTCCGGCCGCGCGCCTGTTCTGGCTCGCCCACGCCACCTCCCCGCGCGGACGCCTTCATCTCGACCCGGGCGCGGTCGCGGCGGTGGTGGCTCGGCGCAAGTCGCTGCTGCCCGCCGGCATCACCGCGGTCGACGGCTCGTTCGCCGCCGGTGACCCGGTCGATCTGGTCGACGCCGGTTCGGGCGCGCCGGTCGCCCGCGGCCTGGTCAATTACGATGCGATCGAGCTGCCCGCCCTGCTCGGACGCACCACCGGTGAACTGGCCGCCGCGCTGGGGCCGGGATACGAACGGGAGGTCGTGCATCGCGACGACCTCGTCCTCCTATGAAGGAATTCGCCATGACGACCGTCCTGCAGCAGGCCGCCGACGCCCGGGTGGCCGCCATCGACCTGGCCGCGGCCACCCGCACCGAGAAGGATCGCGCCCTCCTGCTGATGGCCGACCGCCTGATCGAGCGCTCGTCCGACATCGTGGCGGCCAACGAGGTCGACGTGACCAACGCGCGCTCGGGCGGGCTGTCCGAGGCCATGATCGACCGGCTCACGCTCACCCCGGCCCGGGTCGAGGCGATGGCCGAGGGGCTGCGCGAGCTGGCGGCGCTGCCCGATCCGGTGGGTGACGTGGTGCGCGGCTCGACGCTGGCCAACGGGCTCGAGCTGCGGCAGGTGCGGGTGCCGTTCGGCGTGGTCGGCATCATCTACGAGGGCCGGCCCAACGTGACGGCCGACGCGGCGGGCATCTGCCTCAAGTCAGGCAACGCGGCGCTGCTGCGCGGCTCGGGCTCGGCCTTCAGCTCGAACGCGGCGATCGTGTCGGTGCTGCGCAAGGCGGTGGCCGACAGCGGCCTGCCCGCCGACACGATCCAGCTGCTCGACGCGACCACGCGCGACTCGGTCAAGGAACTGATGCGGGCTCGTGGCCTGGTCGACGTGCTGATCCCGCGGGGTGGCGCTTCCCTCATCCGTACGGTGGTGGAGGAATCGACCGTGCCGGTGATCGAGACCGGGGTCGGGAACTGTCACGTCTATGTGGACGAGAACGCCGACCTCGAGAAGGCGCTGGCCGTGACGGTCAACTCGAAGACGCAGCGCCTGTCCACCTGCAACACCGCCGAGTCGCTGCTGGTGCACGCGGCGATCGCCGACCGGTTCCTGCCGCTGGTGCTGCCCGAGCTGTTCGACAAGGGGGTCACCGTGCACGGCGATCCGCAGGTGGTGGCGTACGACCCGGCGGTCGTGCCGGCCACCGAGGAGGACTGGGGCACCGAATACCTGTCGGCCGACCTGTCGGTGGCGATCGTCGACTCGCTGGACGACGCGCTCGACCACATCCGCCGCTACGGCACCGGGCACACCGAGGCCATCGTGAGCGAGTCGGTGACGGCGACGCGGCGGTTCACGGCGCGCGTCGACGCGGCCGCGGTCATGGTCAACGCGTCGACCCGGTTCACCGACGGCGGCGAGTTCGGGTTCGGCGCCGAGATCGGCATCAGCACCCAGAAGCTGCACGCCCGCGGGCCGATGGGCCTGCCCGAGCTGACCTCGACAAAGTACGTCGTCACGGGCAACGGCCACATTCGACAGTGAGCCGGTCAGGACTCCGCGGGTGACGGCGCCGGAGTCGCCTCGGCCGTAATCTCCAGACTCGGCTTCGGCGACTCCGACGGCGTCGTTTCCGGCACCGGCACCACAGACTTCGTGGCGGCCGGTTCCGGTGCCGGCGTCTTCGCAGGCCCGGCGGACGGTGCCGGGCTCACGGTCGGCGCCGGCTCGCTCGGCGTGGTCGGCGCCGGCGTGGTCGATGTCGGTGCGGGCTTGCTTGGCGTCGGCTCAGTCGATGTCGGCGCGCTGGGCGTCGGCCCGGTCGGCGGCACGGGCACGGGAGCCGACAGTGCCGGGGCCGGCGGCTTCGGGGCGACCTTGCCGATCTTCACTGGCGCGGCGACACCCGCGGCGGAGCGCCAGTCGGCACCGACGAGGGCCACGACCCCGTACGTCCAAGTGCCGTCGGGCACGCTCCCCTCGGTGCACTGCGTCCCGGTCACCACGCCCGCGCAGCCACGCTCAGCCGGCACGGTCTTCCCGGTCGCCTGGTCGGTGCGCGTGACGCGATAGCCGCGGACGGCCGGACCGGTGTAAGCCGGCCAGTCCACCTGCACCGAAGCGCCGGCCGCCCGAACCTCCGGGGCCCGCATGGGCGGCAGCACCATGGCCGTGGCCGAGGAGTCCGCCCTGGTAACGGACGCGTCCCAGGCGGCCGAGGCGGCCACCGGCTGGGCCAGGGCGCCCGCGATCAGGCCCGCGCTCGTCAGGACGTAAGCGCCGCGCGTCAGTCTCATGAACTCTCCAGCAGCGGGTCATCGAGCGGGAAGAAAGAACCGGCGGCGGGACGAGGGGGACGCCCCGCCGCCGGCTCGGATCAGCTGGCGTTGCTGGCGCCGGTGACCTTGACCGGGAGGCTGATGGTCGCGCCCTGGCAGCCGTCCTCGGAGTTGTTGATCATGCGGACCGCGTCCTTGAGGGTGAAGGTCCTGGCCTCCTTGGCGCCCAGGTCCAGCTTCAGGTCCTTGAGAAGGCCGTTCGTGCCGACCGGGCCGCCGCTGAAGTCGCCGAAGTAGACGCCGGTGTTGTTGCAGGTGCCCTTGCCGCCGGTGCCCTTGGCGCCATCGGTCGGGTTCCACTTGATCGTGGTGACCCGGACCGGGTACTTGTTCGGGTTCTCGATCTTGATGAAGGCGTCGCCGGTCGCGCCCGGGTAGAGCGTGGCGCTGGTGGTGGCCTCGCTGATCACGAGCTCCTTGGCCGTCTCGGCCTGCGCGTAGGCGTTGCCTTCGCCGTTGGCCAGCCACGACGCCCAGGCGGCGCTCGCGGCGCCGGTCACGGCCAGGGTGGTCAGGATGACAGCGGCGCGCTTGGTGGACTTTCGCATGCTCGACGTTCCTCCGAAGTAGAAAATCTTCGTAGGCGCCGGTTTCGCCACTGACTCCCCGCCGGACTGTGGCGACCAGACTTCATCGCCCAGCGGATCCTCGTCTCGCCTGGCCCCCGTCGGGCCTGAGGAGAACTGTGCCTCATCGGGGAGCCGTCGCTCAACGACCTATGTGACAGAGCGTGACGTCGACCGGGTAGCCGAACGGTAGCCATTCGGACTTTTACGGGTGCAAGTCGGTTGCAGGCGTTGACTCTCAGCGACAGGCGCGCAGGACGGTCAGCGTGGTGTTCACGTCGAAATTCGGACCCTCGGCGCTGTCCCACCCGCCGTCGGTGCGTTGCGTCTCGCCGAGCCGCTTGCGGGCGTTCTGCAACAGCCAGTCGTCGCCGAGGTTGACCCGGCGCAGGGCCGCGGCCATCGAGGCGATGTCGGCCGGTTCCATGTCGGCCAGCCGGTCGCCCAGCACGAGCTGCACGCGGGCCGACTCGTAGAAGAACTGCTGGCCGTAGAGCAGACCGGCGGCGTGCCAGCCGGTGGCGAGAAAGGACGGCCACGTGCCGTCGGGGTGGAGCCGGCCCACCACCCACTGAGCGGCCGCGCCGAGCGTGTGGGCGTAGCGGGCCGGAACGTCGAAGTGGGGGTGCGCCTCGTATTCGGCGAGGGTCATCCAGAAGCCCGCGACGGCCGTCAGATAGAGCGTGGCCTCGGGATCGCCCGGCATCGCCCAGGCCGGGGCCTCGGCGGCCAGCGCCTCGGATTCCTGCCACGTGCCGTCGCGACGCTGCACGCTGGCCAGCCAGGCCAGGGCCCGGTCGACCGGCTCGCCGTGCAGGCCGCCGAGGTCGTCGAGCTCGTTGAGGCGGAAGCAGGTGGCGTCGATCGAGTCGAACGCGGCGTCGGCGGTGGCCGGCCAGCCACCGGCCTCGGACTGCCCGGCGGTGATGCGCCCGATGACGAGCGGATCAGGCGGTTGACCGGTGCGCAGATATGACAGGCGCGCTCGTTCCACGGGGTCGCCGTGAGCGACGACGTAACCGATTGCGGCGTCGATATCTACCACATCGGTGACGGTACAGCGCGTTGCGGGAAAGCGCTGCGCCCTGGTCCGCTTCTGTCACGCTGGGAAGCCACACTGTGACTTCCCAGCGTGAGACAGATCAGTACGACGGCTGCGAAGGGTCAACGGTGTTGACCCAGGAGACGATGCCGCCCTGGACGTGCACGGCGTCCTTGAAGCCGGCCGCCTTGAGGGCCGCCAGCGCCTCGGCCGAACGCACACCCGACTTGCAGTGCAGCACGATCTGCCTGTCCTGCGGGAAGCGCGACAGCGCCTCGCCGGAGAGGATCTCGCCCTTGGGGATCAGGGTCGCGCCTGGGATCCGGTTGATCTCCCACTCGGCCGGCTCGCGGACGTCGACCAGGAACAGGTCCTTGCCCGAGTCCTGCCAGTCCTTGAGCTCGCGGGCCGTGATGGTGGCGTTGAGAGTCGCCTCCTCGGCCTCGGCCGAGACCGCGCCGCAGAAGTCCTCGTAGTCCTCGAGCAGGTCGGTGACGGTCGGGTTGTCCCCGCAGAGCGCGCAGTTCGGGTCCTTCCGGACCTTGATCTTGCGGTACTCCATCTCGAGGGCGTCGTAGACCATCAGCCGGCCCACCAGCGGCTCACCGATGCCGGTCAGCAGCTTGATCGCCTCGTTGACCTGGATCGAGCCGATCGACGCGCAGAGCACGCCCAGGACGCCGCCCTCGGCGCAGCTCGGCACCATGCCGGGCGGCGGGGGCTCCGGGTAGAGGCAGCGGTAGCAGGGACCGTGCTCCTCCCAGAAGACGGAGGCCTGGCCGTCGAAGCGATAGATCGAACCCCAGACGTACGGCTTGCCGAGCAGCACGGCGGCGTCGTTGACCATGTAACGCGTCGCGAAGTTGTCGGTGCCGTCGACGATCAGGTCGTACTGGCTGAAGAGCTCTTTGACGTTGTCGCGGTCGAGCGCCGTGTTGTGGATGACCACGTTGACCAGCGGGTTGACCTCGCGGATGCTCGCCGCGGCCGACTCGGCCTTGGGCCGGCCGATGTCGGAGACGCCGTGGATGATCTGGCGCTGGAGGTTGGACTCGTCGACCGTGTCGAAGTCGACGATGCCGAGCGTGCCCACACCGGCGGCGGCGAGATAGAGCAGCGCCGGCGAACCGAGGCCGCCCGCGCCGACGACCAGGACCTTCGAGTTCTTCAGCCGCTTCTGGCCGTCCATCCCGACATCCGGGATGATCAGGTGCCGAGAATAACGGCGGATCTCATCGACGGTCAGCTCTGCGGCCGGCTCGACGAGCGGGGGCAGTGCCACGTTAACTCCCCGGGTTGACGGTAAGGATCGGTCACCATTGTCACTCGCGACCGCGCGGAACGGCCATGACGTTGGACACCGGCCCGACATGCGGGACATGGGAATTTTCCAGGTTGTTCACAGACGAGGGCCGCTGAACATCTTCCCATTCAGACGAGGCCATGCGTACGCCTTGCAGCCGCGCATCGTCAGGGTCTGCTGCACCATGACCGGCGCCGGACCACCCGCCCGCGGACAGTTCTCGTGCCGGTGTCCCAGCTCGTGGCCGACCTCGTGGTTGATCACGTACTGCCGATAGGTGCTCAGCGCCACCTTGGCGTTCACGAACGGGGTGGCCGAGCGCCGCCACCGGTCCAGGTTGATGATCGCTTTCCCGGTGGTGCGGCACGACGTGTACGGGCGTCCGCCGACTCGGATGTTCGTCCCGCCCCGCAGGCACATCTTCCCGGCCGTCTCCCGCGTGGCCAGATAGACGGTGAAGTCGGCCGGATCCGAGCCGCTCACCAGTTGCAGGCGCACCTGGCCGCCGCCGGTCCAGCTGCGCGGATCCCCGAGAGTGTCGGCGACCTGCGTGGCAAAATCCTCGGGGTTCTCGTTGCTGCCCTTCTCGACGGCCACGCGGAAGCGCCGCAACTCGCCCTTGCGGCCGAAGACCGGGCCGCGCGAGGTGGCGTACGAGAACTGGCCGGAACCGCGAGTGGGCACCGCGCCCGGCAATTGCAGCGTGCTCGCCACCGGCCGGGCCTTCTCGGGAGTCTTCGACGGGGTCGGCGTCGGCGTGCTCTGCGCAACCGGGGCCGGGGCGGTGCTCGACGACGCCGGCGACGGCACGACCGGCAGCGCCGCGGCGTTGCTCTGCTCGATGCGCCGGCCCACCGCGAAGCCCCCCGCGATCAGGACGATCAGCGCGAACGAGGCGAGCCACCACTGCCGCCACCGGTCCCGACCGGCCGGCGGCCGGGTTGCGGGCGGCGCCGTGACTTCGTCGATCATCGCCCGTCAGCGTCGCATACCCCGGGGAAGGCTGTCTGCCCCAATGGATCTTGTGAGATCTGGGTCCTAACCAGCTACCGGCGAGTGGATGTCGTCCAGCATTCCCACCACCGCGCGGGCGACCAGGCGCGGCACTTCCATCTGGGCGACATGGCCGACGCCGGGCAGCATCAGCAGGCGCGAGTCGGGGATCGTGCGGGCCACCACGGCCGGCACCCGGGCATCGACCAGCTTGTCGTTGAGGCCGCCGATGACCAGCGTCGGCGCCTGCACCCGCGCGGCCAGCCGCCACTGCGAGTTCTCCCCCGGCAGATACGCCCGCAGGAAGCTCGACGCCAGACCGCGCAGGGTGCCCAGGTACGCCTTCGGGTAGTGCTCGACCGTGTAGCGCAGCCGGATCTCCTCCATCGCCTCCGCGCGGCGCTGCGGGGTGACCTTGCGGGTGTCGCCGAAGCACGCCGCGAGCACCTGCTCGGCCATCTCCTCGGCGGTCAGGCGGGCGAACGCCCAGCCGAGCACCCGATCGGCGTACGGCAACGCCAGCAGAGGCAAGGCCCGGGCCTGAGCCGTACGCCGGACGTCGAGGAACGGCATCGCCGGCGAGATCAACGTCAGCGTGCGTACGAGGTCGGGCCGCAGGGCGGCGGCGCGCACGGCGATCGAGCCGCCGAGCGAATTGCCGACCAGGTGCACCGGCCCGCGGCCGTCGTGCTCGAGATAGCCGATCAGCGTGGACGCGAAGGCCGGGATCGAATAGCGCGGGCTGGGATCGCTGTAGCCGAAGCCGGGCAGGTCGACCGCCTGCGCGTCGAACCGGTCGGCGAGCAGTCCCGCGACGTCCGTGAAGTTCTGCGAGGACCCGCCGAGCCCGTGCACGTAGACGGCCGGTTCGGCGTCCGGCCGCGTCCCCGGGGTGTCGCGGACGTGCAGCATCGCCCCACCGATGGTGACCCGTCGCGCGGGCCAGGGTGCTGGTGCTTCGCCCTCCGGCAGCAGCGCGCTGTCGGGGGCCAGGATGGCGCCTTTCATCGGGTCAAGAGTGCCTCGAGCCGGCGGTTCACCGCAGCCAGAGTGGCGCGCACCATCGCGTGCCGATCGTCACTCGTCACCACGGCCGAGCCGGCCAGCTGCTCGACCCAGCCGCCGCACGAGAGCAGCAGCACGACGACCGCGACCTGGGACGCTCCGAACGGGACGGCGGCGGCGTGCTCGACGAAGCAGCGGGCCGGGCCGTCCGGGTGGTCGGAATGCGACAGCAACTCGTCGACCGCGCCGGCCGTGGCCATCGCGCACAGCCGCAGCAGATATCCGTCGACGGCAGGACCGCTGGCCGTCCCGGACGCCGTACGGCCGCCGACGGCCAGCCTGACCTCCACCGTAGCGTCCGCGCCGAACGTGTTGACGTGCACGTTCTCGATGACCACCCGCGGGCCGGGGTGCTCGTTGGGATAGAGCGGGCGGGGCGGTCCGCAGTCGACACCGGTCGGCACGACCTCGGCCGACTCCTCGACCTCGGGCGTCAGCCGGGCCGCGGCGGCGTGCCGGTCGCGGGCCTCGCGCTCGCGGGCCTCCCTTGTTTCGCTCTCCCTCGCGCGCTCGCGCTCCCGGGTCTCGCGCTCCCGGTCGTTACGCTCCCGGGCCTCATGCTCCCGGGCCTCATGCTCACGGGCCTCGCGCTCGCGGGTCTCACGCTCCCGGGTCTCACGCTCTTCGGTTTCCCGCTCCTGCGTCTCACGCTCACGAGCCACACGCTCACGAGCCACACGCTCACGAGCCACACGCTCACGAGCCACACGCTCGCGGGCCTCACGCTCCCGGGTCTCACGCTCCCGGGTCTCACGCTCCCGGGTCTCGCGCTCCAGGTCGGGGGCGATGCTGTCGGCCAGCGGTGTGGACGAGAGCGGCGCCATCGCGGGTGGGGCCGAAATCTGCTCGGCCTGGCGCGCCCGTGGCATCAGCGCCGACGGCGACACCGGGGCCGCGGCGGCCGGCGACTCGGCGGCCGGCGGGGTCTCGCCCGGCATGGCCGCGTCCAGGCCCATGCGGTCCTGCAGCAGGCGGGCCACCTGGCGGCTCACCTCGGCCGGGTCGGCGCCCTCGGCGAGGTCGAGCCGCAAGCTGTGGGCGCCGGTCGGGGTCGAGCGCAACGAGGCGTCCCGCACCCCGTCGACCTCGCGTACGGCGCCCAGGATCGCCTGCACGTCGAAGCCCTCCTGGCGTTCCTGCGCGGGCAACACGTCACCGCGTCTCAGATGGGTGGCGATCCGGGCGAGGGCGGGTGTCTCGGCGGTGGCTTCCACGAGAGGCGGCTCCGGTACGCCCTTGGGCACGTCGGGTTGCGCGGGAACGCGCTGCGGCAGGCCCCGCTCCTCGGCGGGATCGAGGCGCGCCGTGGTCTCGCCGAACCCCGAATACGTCGTCTCGGGCTGCTCGAACGGCTTCGGGACCTCGTACGGCTTGGGCGGCTCGTAAGGGGTCGGCGGCGGCTCGTACGAGAGGCGGCGGGGAAAGCTCGACGGGTCGTACGCCGGGCGGACGGGACCCGGCTCGTCGGAGGCCACCCGGGGCACGCCCTGGACGGGGGTGCCGCCGCTGAGCGCGTGCCGGGGGTCGGTGGTGCTGTGCTCGGCCGTGCCCCAATCGGCGCGCCGGCCACCGCCGGGCGTGGACGGGCGCACCAGCGGGACCGCGGCGCGCTGCTGCACGATCGGCGGCGGGGGCGGCTGTTCGTCCAGGTCACCCTCGTACGGGTAGGGCGGCGCGCTGTTCGGCGTGGGCACCTCATAGGAGCGCAACGGCGCGGGACGGCCCGGGTTCAGGCCCCCGCTGCCCAGGCCGGGCTCGCGGGTCTCGCCCGGGCCCATGCCGGGGCGGCGCTCGGGCGGCCGGCCGCTCGTGCCGAGGCCCGGCTCACGGATCTCGCCCACGCCCATGCCGGGGCGACGCTCGGCCGGTCGGCCGCTCGTGCCCAGACCGGGCTCACGACGTTCACCGGCGCCCGTGCCGAGGCCGGGCTCGCGACGTTCACCCGAGCCCAGAATGCCACCCGTGCCCAGGCCGGGCTCGCGGCGCTCACCCGGGCCGGGGCCGGACTCGCGGCGATCACCGGTTCCCAGGCCCGGCTCGCGCAGCCCCGACTCGCGTGGGGTCGGCTCGCGCGGGGTCGGCTGGGCGGGCGAGGTGGGTGCGGCCTGCGGGCGGGGCAGATCTTGGCGGGGCAGATCGGAGCGGGGCAGATCGGAGCGGGGCTGTTCCCGGGCCGGGTTGAGCGGGCTCAGCAGCTCGGAGAAGCGGGACCTGTCCCAGCGCGAGCCGGCCGAGGACTCCCCGGACAGAGGAATTTCGCCATCCGGCTTCGCGTCGACAAAACCCGGTGGGGCCGGCGCGGGAACACTCGACGAGGGCTGAACCGAGACGGGAACCGCCGATGACGGAAATGCCGGATTGCGCGGAAACGAACGCGTCTCCGCGCCCGAACGCCGCCAGGACGGCACGTCATTATCGGTCTCGGCACCCGTCCCCTGATAGGACCAGGGGCTGTCGGCCGTCGCCCAGCCATTCATCCGGGCACGCTCGCGCGCATCGCCACCGTCGCCGCCGTCTGCGGCTTCAGTGTCGCCGGAATGCCCTGATTCATCCACCGCGTGCTCCTTGCTCGCCCCCGCTGAGGCTACCGTGTGCTTGCAGTGGCGATAAGTTGCAGCGTCGCGACAATTGCTCAAGGAAGCAACACGCGCCGATACGGGCAATCCGCGCCGGCAAACGGGGTACCGACCCCCTGGAGGTACGAGACACATGACCGCTGCGTCCGGCGGAGCTCAGACGGCCCGTCCCACCCGTCTGCCTCGCTCTGCGCGCCGCAAGCAGCTGCTGGCCGCGGCCCAGCAGGTCTTTGTCGCCCACGGCTACCACGCCGCGGCGATGGACGACATCGCCGAACGCGCCGGGGTCTCCAAGCCCGTGCTCTACCAGCACTTCCCGGGCAAGCTGGAGCTCTATCTGGCGCTGCTGGACACGCACTGCGACGCGATAATCGCCAAGGTTCGAGACGCCATGCTCGCCACCAGCGACAACAAGGAGCGGGTCAAGGGCGCCGTACGGGCGTACTTCGACTTCATGGATCACGAGAGCGAAGCCTTCCGCCTCGTCTTCGAGAGCGATCTGCGCAACGACCCGCAGGTGCGCCAGCGCGTCGAGCGGGTCGAGCAGGGCTGCATCGCCGCCGTGACCGACACCATCATTTCGGACACGAACCTGAGCTCGGACGCGGCCCAGCTGCTCGCGTCGGGCCTCGTGGGGGCGGCCGGGCAGTCCGCGCAGTATTGGCTGGCCAACGGACGGCGTACGCCTAAAGCTGAAGCGGAAGCCCTCGTAGCTGCACTTATCTGGCGCGGGATCGCCAGCTTCCCGCTCCAGGGCGGCGCATCCGGCGGAACACCGGCCGAAATCGGATAACCTTTTCGACGGTAAGAGCCACGAAAAGGGAGGGCCCCGTGGAGGTCAAGATCGGCGTGCAGCACACGCCGCGTGAGCTGGTGCTCGAGAGCGCGCAGTCCCCGGCGGAGGTTGAGCAGGCCGTGGCCGAGGCGATGGCCAAGGACAGCGTGCTGTCGCTCACGGATGAGAAGGGCCGCAAGGTGATCATCCCGATCGCCAAGGTGGCGTACGTGGAGATCGCCGAGTCGAACGCTCGTCCGTTCGGCTTCACGGTGCGCTGAAAATAGTTCCCCATACGCCGAGGGCGCCCCCTGCAACGGGGGTGCCCTCGGCGTGCTTTGGGCTCCGAAGTCCGCTCTGAGGTGCACGATCGTCCGGTCGGGTAGAGTAGAAGTGTTGCCGTCGACGTCGATCTT
The DNA here is from genome assembly GCF_055562135.1 of Actinoplanes sp. NPDC021490. NCBI lineage: Bacteria > Bacillati > Actinomycetota > Actinomycetes > Micromonosporales > Micromonosporaceae > Actinoplanes > Actinoplanes sp. NPDC021490. The sequence continues at coordinate 551,591 of NZ_JBVHFW010000001.1, read as the reverse complement.
CACCGATCGCCGCGGTGACCTGCGCGTGCGGCCCGTTGTGCTTGGGACAACCCAGCCAGCGTGTGGCCCGCGCCCTATCCACACCGCGCCCCAAGACACTCCACGGGCGCACCACGAGAGGCACCCGTAAAACTTCATGACCGACATCGAAAACAACACCGAACCCGCTTTGGTCCCTGTCACCAGCCGCGCGCCCGTCCGTCCGGACAGCCCCACCTTTGCCGAGCTGGGTATCCGCGCCGAGACCGTCGAGGCGCTGGCCAAGGCCGGCATCGACCGCGCCTTCGCCATCCAGGAATACGCGCTGCCGATCGCCCTGCGCGGCACCGACCTGATCGGTCAGGCGCCCACGGGCACCGGCAAGACCCTGGGCTTCGGCCTGCCCATCCTGGAGCGCCTCACCGCGCCGAGCGAAGGCGCCGACGGACGCCCCCAGGCGCTCATCGTCGTACCCACCCGTGAGCTCGGCCTGCAGGTCGCCCGCGACCTGGCCGCCGCGGGCAGCACCCGGGGCGTCCGCGTGCTGCCGATCTACGGCGGCGTGGCGTACGAGCCGCAGGTCGATGCCCTCAAGAAGGGTGTCGAGATCCTCGTCGGCACCCCCGGCCGCCTGCTCGACCTGGCCAAGCAGAAGCAGCTCAAGCTCGACTCGGTCCAGGCGCTGGTGCTCGACGAGGCCGACCGGATGCTCGACCTGGGCTTCCTCGACGACGTCGAGAAGATCCTGGCCATGCTCCCCGAGAAGCGGCAGACCATGCTGTTCTCGGCGACCATGCCCGACCCGATCGTCGCGCTGTCCCGCCGCTTCCTGCGGCACCCGGTGACGATCCACGCCGGCCACACCGCCGACAGCGGCCCGTCGCCGCTGACCAAGCAGGTCGTCTATCGCACGCACCCGCTCAACAAGGTCGAGATGGTGGCGCGGATCCTGCAGGCCCGCGGCCGCAGCCTCACGATGATCTTCACGCGCACCAAGCGGGCCGCCGACCGGCTGGCCGAAGACCTCGACTTCCGCGGCTTCGCGGTGGCCGCGGTGCACGGCGACCTCAACCAGGGCGCCCGTGAGCGGGCGCTCCGCGCGTTCCGCAGCGGCAAGATCGACGTGCTGGTGGCCACCGACGTGGCGGCCCGCGGCCTCGACGTCTCGGGTGTCACCCACGTGATCAACTTCGACTGTCCCGAAGACCCCGAGACCTACACGCACCGCATCGGCCGCACCGGCCGGGCGGGCGCGACCGGCGTCGCGGTGACCTTCGTCGACTGGGAGGACATGCCGCGCTGGGTCCTCATCGACAAGTCGATGGGCCTGAGCATGCCGCAGCCCCCGGAGACGTACCACACGAGCCCGGCGCTCTACAGCGACCTGGACATCCCCACCGACGTGTCGGGCACGCTGCCGACCGCCGACCGCAGCCGGGCCGGGTTGTCGGCCGAGATCGAGGAAGACCTGGGTGGCGGCCGTCGTCGCCGCGAGCCGAGCGGCCCGCGCGGACGCGGCGGACGGTCACGTAGCGGCCCCGAGTCTCCTGCCCCCGCGTCCGAGGGCGGCGACACCGACCGTCCCAAGCGGCAGCGTCGCCGGCGGCGGGTCGACTCCGACGCACCGTCCGAGGTGACCTCGGCCGACTCGCCGATCGAGGACGCTCCGGCCGTTTCGGGTGAGGACCGCCCCGCCCGTACGCGGACACGTCGTCGCGCGGCCACGCCGGTGTTCTCGGACGGCGAAGTTGAGGCCGACGCCTCGGCTGTCGACGTCTCGGTGGACATCTCCGTGAACACGTCCGCCGACGCTTCTGACGCTTCTGACGCTTCCGACGTCTCCGACGCTTCCGACGCTTCCGACGAGGACGCTGAGGACGCTGAGGACGGCACCGACCGTCCGCGCCGCCGTCGCCGTCGCGGGGGCCGGGGAAGCCGCGGATCCGGTTCGGCCGCTTCGGCCTCCGAGGACGCCGCGCCGGCCGAGATGAGCGGCGGGTCCGAGGCCGGGGTCGGCACCACGGCCTGACCCTCGTACGCGGAAAGCCCCTTGGTCCTCATCACGGGCCGAGGGGCTTTTGCGTGGTCAGTGGCGGGGCTCGACCCCGAGAGCGGCGCAGGCGACGCGATACATCCGGACAGTCTCGGCCCGCACCTGGCGGCGTTCGGTGAGCCGCTCGGAGAACGGAACCCGGACGGGCACCTCGATCTCGTCGACCACCGCCTTGAACTCCATCGCGTCGGCGTCCAGACCGGACATGCGCGCGGCCGTCGCCGTCGGCATGCCGCCGAGCGCGCGCACGATCAGCACGTTGTCGTCGGCGTGGTCGTCGTTCATGTGCCGGGCGATCTGATCGATTACCTCGGGCGGAAACGGATCGGTCATCGTGCCTCCTGTCGGCCCCAGCGGCTCTGGAGTTCGCCCAGCATGGCGATGTTGAGCCGGTATGCCTCGGTCACCTCGGCGATGAACTCGTCCTGCTCGGCCGGCGACCAGGGCACCGTGTCGAGCAGTCCGCGGTAGTGGGTCTTGAAGGCCATCGGGTCGACGCCGTTGAAGATGAAGAAGCGATGCCCCTCGGCGCCGGGCAGCCCGTACGACTGGGCGATCGCCGGACCCAGATATTGCCCGCCGGAAAGATCGCCGATGTAGCGCGTGTACTGGTGGGCGACGAAGCCGGTGGCCGCGAGGTGGGCCACATCACGCAGGCGCGTGCAGTACACGGTGGTGGCGGGCAGCGCGAACAGGTGGTCGGCCCAGCGCGGCCCGTACAGGAAGCGCAGGTCGGACTCGATCGACGGCAGCCGGCGCAGCTCGGGAAAGAGGAACGTGCCGACCACCGGGTCGTCGGCCATCGTGGTGGCGGCCGACTCGAGCGCCTCGTAGACGAACCAGTGCTGCGCGGTCAGGTCGGCGTAGGCCTCCCAGGGCAGCCGGCCGGCCGCGAGCGCGTCGAGGAAGCCGCTGCGCTGGGCCTCGTCGTGGTCGCCGAACGTGTTGCGGCGCACACGAACGGAGAGCCGGTCGGCTCCCGGCAAATCGGCCATCAACGACATCGGCAAGGCACCTCGCTTCCCGGCCCATCAGCCTATCTATAGATCCACCAGCCGCCGACGGCGGTCCTCACGCCTCGTGTGGGCCGGGATCTTACGCGGCGATCGTTACCTCGGGACGCGCGGCAGAATAGAGGCATGCCACAACCGCTCGATACCGCATTGGCCGAAGTCCGGGAACTACTGCTGGGCCCCGGATTGACCCGTGCCGTGGCGGCGGGGCGCCGTCGCGGATTCACTCCATCGGTGACCAGGGCCGAGGTGCGACCGGTGACACTCAAGGGTGGCCCGCGACTGCAGATCGTGACCGACGACGGTTCCCGCCCCTTCACCCGCAACGTCGCTCCGGGCCCTGAGGCGTCGGCCGTGGTCGACGAGCTGCTGGCCGTCCCGTTCGGCAACTGGCACGTGGAGACCACGGCCGTAACGCTGCAACTGCGAGTAACCAAAAAGGGTGACGCCCAGGTCCATCGCGCCCCGGCTCCTTCCGGGCCGGCGCTCTCCCCGTCCTCACCTTCGCCGTCCGTTGCCGCCTCCCCTACGCCGGGGGCCTCCTCCGCCGCCTCGACCTCCTCCACCGCGACCTCCTCCACCGCGGCCTCTCCCGCCGCGGCCTCTCCCGCCGCGGCGCCCGCCCTCTTCCAAGATCATGATCGGCCGAAGCAGTGGCTGCTCGATCCGGGCGATCCGCTGTTCCATGTGATCGGTGGGAATGCGGCCAAGCGGCGGCAGATCGACGCGTTCCTGCGGGCGCTCGCCGCCACGCTGCCCAAGTCGCTGCCGTCGTCGCTGCGGGTGGTCGATCTGGGCTGCGGAAACGCGTACCTGACGTTCGCCGCCTACCGCTACCTGGCCGAGCGGGTCGACTCGGTGCGGGTCGTCGGGGTCGATGTCCGGGAGGACCAGCGCGTACGCAACACGGCCGTTGCCGCCTCGCTGGGCTGCGCCGAGGAGGTGACGTTCGTCGCCGGCACGATCGAGGACGCGCAACTGCCGTTCGAGCCCGACCTGGTGCTCGCGCTGCACGCCTGCGACACCGCCACCGACCAGGCCCTGGCCCGTGCCGTGGACTGGAAGGCCCAGTGGGTGCTGGCCGCGCCCTGCTGTCATCACGACATCGCCGCCCAGCTCAAGGGCCATCCCGCCCCGGCACCGTTCGGCGAGCTGACCCGCCACGCGATCATGCGGGAGCGTTTCGCCGACGTCCTCACCGACTCGCTACGGGCCGCACTGCTGCGCCTGAACGGCTACAAGACCGAGGTCGTCGAGTTCATCGACTCGGCCCACACCCCGCGCAACCTGCTGTTGCGAGCCCGCCGCACCGCCGCTCCGCCCACCGAGGCGCAGCGAGCGGAGTACGAGGCCCTCACCTCCGAGTGGGGCGTGACCCCGGCCCTGGAAAAGATGCTTGCCTGACGCCCTTCAACGCCGGCCTCTTATTCGATCTTGGAGGTCCAGGCCGCGGTGTGCACCTGGCCGTCCACCTGGAAGTCGAAGAACATGCGGTAAGTGCCGGGGCTGGGGGCGGTCACCCAGAACTTGACCTTGCCGTCGACCAGGGTCGCCTCCGGGTGGACGTGCACGTAGGCCAGGTCGCCCTCGCGCATCACGACCAGGTGGCCGAACGCGCCCAGATACGGATCCAGCTTCGCGGTCCTGCCGTCGGCGCCGGTCACGGTCATCAGGAGCGGCTGGGTGGCCTGCGTGTTGGGCGTTCCCTCGTACGACACCGTGAACGTGTCCGGCTTGTCGGTCCGCCCCGGCTCGGGCAGCGCCCGCGGCGCATAGTCGCCGGCCACGGTCAGGTCGCCGCCCAAGGTGGTGGCGACCTGCTGGCCGCCGACGATCGCGGTGAAGTCGGCGATCATGCGGTAGATCCCCGGCTCGGCCAAGGTCAGGTCGATGCCCCAGGTGCCGTCCGCGGCCATCTCCGGATGCAGATGCTGGAACCCGGTCAGGTCCCGCCGCACAACGATCAGGTGCAGCGGTTTGTCGTGCACGATCGCGTACGTCGTCACGGGCGCCCCGCCCGCCCCGGCCACCCGGAAGGCAAGCCGCTGCTTCTTGCCGGCCGCGAAGCTCGTCGCCTCGGGCACCAGCGTCAACCCGCCCGAGCTCAGCGAAAGCCCGCCCACGGCCGCGCCCATCGGCATCGCCGTCCCGGGCTGGCTGGCCGTACCGCTGGAGTCGTGCGTATGCGGCTGGCTCTCGTCCATCGTCATGCCCGGCGTCGCGGTCTGGCTCGTCATCCCCGCCATCCCGGCCGGGGGCGGCGCCGAGGCCGAGGCCGTCGAGTTGTTCAGACGCCCCAGTCCGTAGCCCGCGAACAGCACAACAACGAGCACCGCCCCGAAAGCCGCCAACCGGAACCCGGCCCGATCCCCCACCGGCGTCTCCCCGACCGGCTCGCCCCCGGACGGTGCGCCTGGCTCGACCAGCGGCTCCCCGGCGTCCGGCGTGGCCCGCTCGACCGGGGGCTCACCGGCGGCTGGCGTCGCCCGCTCGGCCGACGGCTTCGCGGCAGCCGGCGTGCCCGGATCGGCGGCCCGGTCGCGGATTGGGTCGTCAGGCATTCGCGAGCTCGTAGCCGGCCTCGTCCACCGCGGCCCGCACGGCCTCGTCCTCGAGCGGCGCCTCGCTGGTCACGATGACCGCGCCCGAGGCGAGGTCGACCTGCACAGCGTCCACTCCCGGAAGAGCGGACAGTTCCCCGGTCACCGCTTGCACGCAGTGCCCACAGGTCATGCCGGTCACGGTGTAGGTGCTGGTCACAGCCATGGCAGAAAGCCTTTCAGGACGGATCTCGCGCTGACGGAACGCAGACTCCTCAGGAGCGGACGAGCCTGGCGATCGCATCGGACGCCTCTTTGACCTTGGCGCTCGGGTCCCCGGCACGGGCCGCGTCCACGACGCAGTGAGCCAGGTGATCCTCGAGCAGCCCGACCGCCACGGCTTGCAGGGCGCTCTTGGCCGCCGAGATCTGGGTCAGAACATCGATGCAGTACGTGTCCTCGTCGACCATCCGCTGGAGCCCGCGGATCTGCCCCTCGATGCGCCTGAGGCGCCCGAGCAGTGCCGCCTTGTCCCCGGAGTAGCCATGCGGACCATGCTGCGGCGTCGACTCATCGGACATGACGCCAGCATACCCCCTCCCCGTATCCAATCCCGCACGACCCCGGCCGGACCGGAGACCGCCTCACCACCGCCCGGCCGCTCATCCCGCGACCGCGAGCGCCAGCGGCAGCACTCCTCCGGCACCGGCGCGGCGCAGGGCCCGACCGGCGAGCGTCATCGTCCAGCCCGAGTCGACCAGGTCGTCGACGAGCAGCACCGGCCCGGACAGGCCGGGCAACTCGGCGGCCACCTCGGCCGGAACCGTGAACGCGTCGTGCAACGCCCGGACCCGCTGGGCACTGTTGCCCCGCCCTTCGGCCTCCGCGCCCGGGGTGACCTCGACCGTTCCCAGCAACGGCAACCGCCCGATCTTCGCGATGTGCTCAGCCAGCGTGCTGGTCAGCGTGGGACGACGACTCGACGCGACCCCGACCACCGCGGCCGGCCGCAGAGCCCACGCGCCGTCGCCGTGCGCCCAGTCCTTGAGGACCTCGACCACCGCGCCCGCGAGATCGTCGGGGATGGGCGCATCGGGCGACTCGGGTGCCACCAGCCCGCGCAGCCGATGACCCCAGCCCAGGTCGGACAGCCGGCCGACGGCGCGACCGGGCTCGATCTGCTCGCCCACACCGATCTTGCCCTTGAGCGAGACGCCCACAGCAGCCAGGCCGGTCGGCCACATCTTCTTGGGGGCGATCACGACGCCCGGGTGGCCCAGGAACGCGTCCGCCGCGGCGACCGAGGCGGCCGACACCTCGGCGTCGAACAGGGGGCCGGCGCAGTTGTCGCATCGCCCGCACGGCGTGGCCTCGGGGTCGTCCAGGCAGCGGCGGAGGTACTCCATGCGGCAGTCGCCCGTGGAGGCGTACTCGATCATGGTCTTCTGCTCGGCGGCCCGAGCCTCGGCGACGCGGCGCAGCCGAGCGCTGTCGTAGGTCCACGGCTCCCCGGTGACGAACCATCCGCCACGCTCCCGGCGGACCGCACCGTCCACGTCGAGCACCTTGAGCATCATCTCGAGGCGGTTGCGGCGCAGGTCGACGAGCGGCTCGAGCGCCTGGGTCGAGGTCGGCCGATCGGTCCGGAGGTTCGCCAGCACGGACCGCACCTGCTCCTCCGGCGGGAAGGCCAGCGACGCGAAGTATCGCCAGATCGCCGCGTCCTCCTTGCCGGGCAGCAGCACGACCTCGGCATGTTCCACGGCTCGGCCCGCCCGGCCGACCTGCTGGTAATACGCGATCGGGGACGGCGGGGCGCCCAGGTGCACGACGAACCCGAGGTCGGGTTTGTCGAAGCCCATGCCGAGCGCGGAGGTGGCGACCAAGGCCTTGATCTTGTTGTCCAGCAGATCCTGCTCGGCCGCACGGCGCTCGGAGTCTTCGACCTGTCCCGTGTACGACGCCACGGCGAACCCGCGCGAGCGCAGGAAGTCGGCCGTCTCGGTGGCCCCGGCGACGGTCAGCGTGTAGACGATGCCGGAGCCCGGCAGCCGGTCGAGGTGGTCGGCCAGCCAGGCCAGCCGGTGCGCCGGGTTGGGCAGGTCGAGCACGGCCAGGCGCAGCGAGTCACGGTCGAGCGGGCCGCGCAGGACCAGCGCGTCACCCAGCTGGTCGGCCACGTCGGCGGTCACCCGGGCGTTGGCCGTCGCGGTGGTGGCGAGCACCGGCGTACGGCTGGGAAGGCCGGCCAGGAACGTGCGGAGCCGGCGATAGTCGGGCCGGAAGTCGTGGCCCCAGTCGGAGACACAGTGCGCCTCGTCGACCACGAGCAGGCCGGTCTCGGAGGCCAGGCCGGGGAGCACGTTGTCGCGGAAGTCGGGGTTGTTGAGCCGCTCGGGACTGATCAGCAGCACGTCGACCTCGCCGGCGCGGATCTCCTCCTCGATCTCGGACCACTCGTCGAGGTTGGCCGAATTGATCGTGCGAGCCCGGATGCCGGCGCGGGCGGCCGCATCGACCTGGTTGCGCATGAGGGCCAGCAACGGCGAGACGATGACCGTCGGACCGGTGGCCCTGGCCCCGCCCGCCTCCTGTCCGGCCTGTCGCAGCAGGGCGGTCGCCACGAAATAGACGGCGGACTTGCCCCACCCGGTACGTTGCACGCACAGCACCCGCCTGCGGTCGACGGTGAGCGCCTCGATCGCCCGCCACTGATCCTCGCGGAGCACCGCGTGATCACCGGCGAGCCGGCGCAGCACCGCCTCGGCCCGCTCGCGCACGGCGGCACGGTCGGCTGCGGCGGCTGGCTCGGCTGGGGTGGCTGTCGCTCGGGTCTCGGTCACCCGGCATGTCTATCAGCCCGGTCCGACAGAACCCCCAGTTATCCACAGGCGCCTTCGTTATCCACAGGCAGCGAAGAAAGTTGCGCGGCGCCGGGCCGGGCCGGTTCAGAATCTGCTCGCCCCGCACCTCCGAGCAAGGAGCGAGCCGTGACCCCTCAGCCGAGTTCGTCCAGGTCAGCACGTCAGGCCACCACGGGCAAGGGCCCCTCGCTGGGCCGCCGACGCCGGGCCCGGGCGCTAATACAGTCCGGCGCGGAACTCTTCGACAACATGGGCAATCCCCTGCCGCTGTGGCCGACCGGGCCACGCGCCCGACCGGCCGTCCCGGCGCGCCGCCTCCGTCTCGTCGAACAGGACAGCGGCGGCTCGGCTGACGAGCGTGAGGGTGCTGCCGACGAGCGCGGTGGCTCCGCGCCACGGCATGGCTTCGAACCGGATGCTCCTTCGCCGACGCCCGGCGCGGTGGGGCGCCTGGCCCTGCGGCGCATCCGGAGCAGCCGAGACGGCGGTCGCAAACATTCAGGCGACGAACATGACGCGGCCGGCAAACGCGTCGACCGTCCTCCTCGGCGCGCCGGTCCAAGCCCCCTCGGCGCGCGCGGCCCGATCAACGAGCCCAAGCAGATCGACAGGCTCAAGGCCAAACGCCCACTCGGCGTGGGCCCTCTTGACTGGGTCACCCCCATTGGCCGGCTCGGCCCATTGGGCGCGCTCGGATCGGTCGGCCGGCTCGGACCGATCGGCAAGGACGGGCCGAAGGATCCACTCGGGCCAGTGAAACCGCTCGACCCAGTCGGCAGGCAGCGACCGTCGGGCGTGCTCGGAGCGGCACGTCCGTCCGGACCGATTGGCGCGACCGGCGTCGTTGGCGGGCGTGGGCGGATCGGCGGATCAGGGCCGGTCGGTGAGCTCGGGCCTGCCGGTTGGCTTCAGCCGGTCGGTGAGCTCGGGCCTGTCGGTTGGCTTCAGCCGGTCGGTGGCCCGGGAGTGGTTGGCGAGCCCTGGCGCGTCGAGGCGCTGAGCAGGGTGGATACCTGGAAGATCCTTGACAACTTTTCTTGTCGGTGCCAGTCTCGGATCATGTCGAAGTCGATTGCCGAGAAGCTGCTGATCAAGCCGAATTCCACGGTCTGGCTGTCGGATCCCGCCCATGTGGCACTTCTGACGCCGATGCCGGACGGGGTTCGGGAGGTCGACATGCTGGCCACGGCGAGCACGGCGGTGCTCTTCGTCGAGGACGCTGCCGGCGCCCGCGAGAAGCTGGCCGAGCACCGAGCCGACCTGGACAAGCCCGGGGTGTTCTGGGTGGCCTATCCCAAGGGCAACAAGGCCGACATCAACCGGGACTCGCTGTGGCCGATCGTCGCCGACTTCGACATGCGCCCGTGCGGGCAGGTCGCGATCGACGATCGCTGGTCGGGCCTGCGCTTCCGGCCCAACCGTGAGGGCGAGGGGCGCTTCACCGGCGGCCCGAAGTAGGGCCCCTGGCGTCAGCGGCCCAGCACTGAGCCGCCGTTGACGTTGACGATCTGGCCGGTTACGTAGCGGCCGCCGGGACCGGCCAGCCAGCGGACGGCCTCGGCGATGTCGTCCGGCACGCCGGGGCGCTTGAGCAGGGTCGCGTCGACCCGGCTCTGGTGGCCCTCGGGGGTCATCCGGCCGGCGAAGAACTCGCTGTCGGTGACGTAGCCGGGGGCGATGACGTTGGCGGTGATGCCTTCCTGGCCCAGCTCTTTGGCCAAGTCGAGCACGTAGCCGTGCAGGGCGGCCTTGGCGGCGGAGTAGGGACCGCCGCCACCGCGCTGGGCGGCGATCGAGCTGGTCAGGATGATCCGGCCGCCGGGGCGGCGCAGGCCGGGCAGGAGGGCGGTGGTCAAGAGCACGGCGGTGAGGACGTTCGAGTCGAAGTTGGCTCGCCACTGGGCCGCCACGTCGTCGAGAGTGGAGCGGTCACCGGGCACGTAAGCGCCGGCGTTGTTGACCAGGACGTCGACGGGGCGGCCGGCGACGGCGGCGACCACCGCGGCGACCTGGGCGGGGTCGGAGACGTCGGCGGTCACCGCGGACGCCTGCGGGCCGATCCAGGCGACGGCCTCCTTCAGCACCTCGGGGCGGCGGCCGACGATGATCACGTCGTAGCCCTCGCCGGCGAGCATTCCTGCCGTCGAGCGGCCGATACCTGTACCGCCACCGCTGACCACCGCAAGCCTCGACATGCCCCCAACCCTATCGACGTGCGCGCCGCTCCACCGGCGCACCAATGGAGCAGGCGGGACAGCGAGGCCGGGCGGGATCGCCACGACACGCGGAAGGCAGCGAGGCACTACGCGGTCTACCACGGCGCCCGGGAGCGCCGGCCGGCTGCCGGCACTCCCGGGCGGGCCCGTCAGGGGGTGGGTGTGGGATCCGGCTGGGGGCGGAGCGAGGCGGAACGGAGAGGGCGCCAGGCTGCGGCGGCCACCAGGGTCATGGCCAGGGCTGCCGCCCAATAGGTAACTACCAGGCCGAAGGCGGTAGCTATCAGGCCGCCCAGCAGGGAACCGAGGGCGGCGCCGCCCAGGTCCAGGAAGGAGTAGACGCTGGTTACGCGGCCGAACATGGGTGTGGGGACGTCGCGCTGGCGGAGGGTGGTTACGACTACGCCCCAGACTGTGGTGTGGACGCCGAAGATGACGATCATTGTGGCGGCGGTGAAGGGGTTGCGGGTCAGGGCCAGGGTGGTGTGCAGGGCTATTTCGGTCAGCAGGCCCAGCCTGAGCAGCGAGGATGCGTTGAAGCGGCGGATCAGGGTGGGGGCGGCCAGCGTCCCTAGGAAGCCGCCGGCCGCGAACGACACGAGCAGGGTTCCGTACCCGACCTCGGTGAGGCCCAGGCGCTGCTCGGCGTAGAGGACGAAGACCGCGAAGGCGGCGCAGAAGGCGATGTTGCCGACCGCCATCGTGAACGCCAGGGTGCGGAGCAAGCGGTGGCGCATCAGCCATCGCACGCCTTCGGCGATCTCCGCGCGCAGGCGGGGACGGTCCGCGGCCGCTGGCGGGGCGCCGGCGGGCGGGGCGTCGGCGGGCGGGGGCGAAGTGGGTGAGACGGCTCGGATCGTGGCTATGAGGGACGCCGAGATGGCGAACGTCACGGCGTTGACGGCGAACGGCACCGCGGCGGCCACGAGGAACAACCAACCGCCCAACGGCTTCGCCGCGAACTGGTTGAGGACGTTGAAGTTGGCGTACATGAGGGAATTGGCTTGTGGTCGTCGCGACGGGGGCACGATCGCCGGGATGAAGGCGGCCGCGGCGGTGTCGGCCAAGGTTTCGCCGGTGCCGAGCACGAAGAAGACGGCCAGGATCAGGGGGACCGTGGCGACGTCGGCGGCGACCGCGAAGGCCAGCACGGCGAGGGACGTGGCGCGCACCACGTTGACCGCGACGACCAGGCGGCGACGGTCCAGGCGGTCGGCCCACGCGCCGCTGATCAGGGCGAACAGCAACCAGGGCAGTTGCTGGGCGAAGACGGCGGCGGCCACCGCGGCCGGGTTCGACGTGATCGCGGCGACCAGCAGGGGGCCGGCCACCATGGTGATGCCGTCGCCCAGGTTGGTGGCGGCGGAAGCGGTCCAGAGTTTCCAGAAGTCCGCACCCATGGGTGCGGCGAAAAGGGCACGCAAAAGGAGCTCCTCAAGCGAAGGGAACGGTCGGCGACCGCCCCGAGGCGAGGAGTGACGTGCGAGAGAGAGCCCTAGCGGGCGGTGGCACGTCCTCGCGTCGAGGCGAAGACCATCACCGAGGTGCGTTGCATGCGAACCCTCCGTCCGGAAAGGGCAGAAAAATAGGACAGGGAACACGGACAACCTAGCGGCAATACCGTCATCTGGGCACGAGCGTCGCGGGTTTCCCCGGACGGCTCCGGGCGGCCCGTCCCTCGGGTCACAATCGGCACATGGGGCGGTCGGAGCGAAAAGGGCAGATCGGATCGCTCCGTATCGGGCGGTATCGGCTTGTCGAGAAGCTGGGCACCGGCGGCATGTCCGAGGTGTGGCGCGGCTACGACGAGACCCTGGGCCGCCCGGTCGCCGTCAAGGTGCTCTCGCCACGCCTCGCCGGCGATCAGATGTTCCGCGACCGCATGCGGCAGGAGGCGCTGGCCGCCGCCCGTCTCGCCCACCCGCACATCACCGGGATCTTCGACTTCGGCGAGTCACCCCTCGACGAGTTGCTGACCCTCCCGTACGTGGTGATGGAGCTGAACGACGGCGAATCGGTGGCGAGCCGGATCACGCGTCGGGGCCCGCTGCCCTGGCGGGAGGCCGTGACCGTGGTCGTCGAGGTGGCGTCCGCGCTGGCCACGGCCCATGCGCGGGGCGTCGTGCACCGCGATGTCACGCCGGCCAACGTGATGCTGACCGGCGCCGGCGCCAAGGTCGTCGACTTCGGCATCTCGGCGATCGTCGGCCAGCGCGACGCCGCCCCGGACGGCAGCCTGCTCGGCACCCCGGCCTATCTCGCGCCGGAGCGGCTCGGCGGGGCGCAGGTTTCCGCGACGGCCGACGTCTACGCGCTCGGCCTGCTGCTCTACCGCTCCCTCTGCGGCCGCCTCCCCTGGCCGGCCGAGACCACGTCCGAGGCGCTCCGCGCTCACCTGTACGCCGACCCGGAGCCGTTGCCCTCGATCGCGGCCATGCCGGCGACCGTGGCCGACCTGTGCCTGCGCTGCCTGACCAAGGATCCGGCCGACCGTCCCACGGCGGCCGAGGTGGCCCGCGAGCTGGCCGTCGTCGTCGGCGTGCAGCCGATCATCCCGCCGGTCGTCGAGCGGGCGGCCGACGCGCCGGAGCCGATCCGCGGGGCCGCCTACCCGCCGGCGGTCGTTCCGCGGCGCCGCGCCGGGCTGGGCCGGGTGCTGCTGGCCTACCTCGGCCTGCCGGGCGGCGCGCCGGGGCCGCGGCCGGCCGCCCGGGAGCTGCGATTGCGGGCCGGGCTGAGGATCGGGGCGGCGTTGCGGCTCGGCGGGGTGCGCCCGCTCGGCGGGGGCCTGTTCGCGGCCGGCCGGACGAACGCCGGCGGAGTGATCGGTAAAGCGCACGGCCGGATGAACGCCGGCGGACCGGTCAGCAAAGCGCACGGCCGAATGAACGCCGGTGAAACGCGCAAGCGGCATCGGGTGCAGACGGCGCTGGTCACGCTGGCCGTGGCCGCGACGGCCGGGGTCGGGTGGGCGGCGGCCCAGGAGACGCCGGACGTGCAGGAGGCGCAGGCGGCCGGGTCCGGGGTGGTGGCAGCCGGGCCGGACGACGACGGCCGGTGCTCGGTGCGCTATCAGCTGCGGCGCGATTCGGGGCGCGACTACGAGGCCCAGTTGACCGTGTCCACGACGCAGGAGCTGGCGCAGAGCTCGTGGCGGGTGCAGTTCCTCTATCCGGGCAGTCAGCAACTCACCGGCTCGTCCAAAGCGGTCACGCAGAAGGGTCGCAAGGTGACCGCGAAGGGTCACGGCAAGCTGAAGTCGTTCACCTTGCGTGGCGAGTACCGCGACTACAACCCGCTGCCGCTGGCGTTTGCCGTCGACGGCGTCAAGTGCCGCGCCGAGGTGCTCGCCAACACGCCGGTGAGCCGTCACGAACGTTCGCGCGACAACCACAGTCGCCCGCCGCAGCAGACCGGCACGGCCGGCATCAGTGAACCGGGGAGCCGCTATCCGGCCAGGAGCTGGTCGACCGGGGCGTAGTCGTCGGTCAGCACCCGGGCGTTGTCGACGAAGTCATCCAGGGCCGGCCCGGTCAGCAGCACCGCGGGATCCTTCACCGCGGCCACCCGCTCGGCCACCTCCTCCGACGGCAGCGGAGCGGCCGAGGCCATGATGACGAAGTTGGCCCCCACCTCACCGTCCAGCGCCTGCCGGCTGCTGATCACGGCGACGTGCGGGAACGCCGCCGCCACCGTGGCCAGCTCGGCCCGGATGAACCGGTCGGGCGGATAGTCGATGACGTTCTGCACGTAGATGCCGCCGGGCCGCAGCACCCGGGCGATCTCCTGCGCCATCTCGCGGGTGGCCAGGTGCCACGGCACGGTCAGGTGGCCGAAGGCGTCGCCGATCACGAAGTCGTACGACGCGGACGGCTGGTCGGCCACCCCGACGCGCGCGTCCCCGACCCGTACGCGAAGGTCGGTTCCGGTCTCGAGGCCCAGTTTCTCGCGGTCGAGGTCGACCAGGCCGCCGTCGAGTTCGATCACCAGCTGGTCGCTGCCCGGCCGGGTGTCGCGCACGTAGTCGGGCATCGTGAAGCCACCCCCGCCGAGGTGCAGCACATCCACCGGCCCGGCCGGCAGCACGTCGGTCACCGCCCCGATCCACTGGATGTAGGCGAACTCGAGGTGGCGCGGGTTGTCCAGGTCGACGTACGAGTGCCGGGCCGAGTTGAGGATCAGCTCGCGACCGCCGGGCTCGGCCGGGTCGGTCTGCACCCGGGCACAGTGGTAGGCCGTCTCGACGTCGCACGGGTTCGGCGATGCCACCCCCAGCCCGGCGCCGACCAGACCGACCGACACCAGCACCGCCCGGGTGCGGGGTTTGCCGGGCATCGGCGCCCCGCCGCGTCCGCGCAGCCACCAGGCCAGCCCGCCGCCGGCCAGGGCGAGCAGCACCGCCAGCGAGATGATGATCCAGCTCGACGGCACCGCCGCCACGAAGATGAACCCGGTGGCCAGGGTGGCCGTGATCGCCCCCAGGGTGCCCATGCTGGACAGCCGCCCGACCACCGAACCCGTCCGGTTGAGATCGCTGAGCTGCAGCTTGACCACCAGCGGGGTGACCGCCGAGAGGATGAACGCGGGCAGGAAGACAGCCAGTGCGGCGAGCAGCAGCACGGCCGGCGCGGCCCCGCCCCGCAGGATCTCGCCGCCGAAGCGGACCAGGGGCAGGGTGACCGCCGTGAAGACGGCTCCGAGCAGCAGCGCCGGCACGAGCAGCGAGCGCGGGTCGTACCGGTCGGCGAGCCGCCCGCCCAGCCACGTCCCGTACGCGATGGCCGCCAGCGCGATGCCGATGACCGAGCTGCTCACCTGCAGGGTGACGCCGACATAGGGTCCGACGAGCCGCAACGCGACGATCTCGAGGACCAGGACCGCCCCGCTCGTGCCGAAGACCAGGGCGGTGGCGAGACCGGACGGAAGCGCACGCGGCGGGGTTTCCATCCGCCGGATGCTATCCGCCGTTACCTGCGAAGAACCTGACCGCCACTACAGCATCGAGACGTGGACATGGTTGGTGTGTTCCGCCGACGCCCCGCCGCTGCCGCTGTAGCTGCGCCAGCCGTCACCGGGCAACCAGATCTGACGGAACCAGATCACATACATCACACCGAGCCGGTCCGCGTTCTTCACGAAGTACGCGGCGAGCCGATCCCCGTACGCCCGGTCGTCGCCGGTCGCGGGCGAAGTCTTGTAGGTCGTCCGGTTCGACGACATGTCACAGGCCCGGCCCTTGGGATGCTCGCCGGAGTTCCGCTGGCTCCAGCACACCGTGTAGCGCGTGAAGCCGTCCGATTTCGCCTGCTGGTAGGCGTTCAGCGTGCGCGGCGTGAGGCAGCCCGAGCTGGTCGGGTCCTTGATCGTGCACCGCTCGTCGGGCCACGAGCCGTCGGAGTTGCGCGGCGCCGGCTTGGCCAGCGGCGAGTTGACCGACACGAAGCCGCCCGCGACCTGGCCACCGCCCACACTGGCCAGTGCGGCCGCAGCCTCGTTCTTCTTCTTGGTCAGCGCCGCGACCTGCTTGGTCTGCTCGCCGACCTCCTTGTCGATCGCCGCCTTGGCCGCCTTGGCCCGATCGAGCGCGCTGCGATACTGCACCAGGATCTGACCGTCGAGCTGGGCCATCATGTCGAGCTGCTGGATGCGCTGAAGGAAGTTGTCGGGCGAGCTCGAGTCGAGCAGCATCGACGCCGTGTTGGGCCGGCCGAGCCGGTACGACCGGCTGGCGATCTGGTTGACCTGGGACTCCATGGCCTTGGCGCCGGCCTGCGCCTGCTTGACCGTGTTCTGCAGCTGCACGGCCCGCTTCTTCGACGCTTTCAGCTTCTGGATCGCGACCGCCTGACCCTTGGCCGCGGACTCGAGCGCGCTGCGCAGCGTCTTGTCGTCACCCTCGTCCGGATCGGCATATGCCACCCCCGACGTAGCCGTCAGCAGAAGCGCGCAGGCCGCCACGAGCAGCACGAGCACACCACTGAGCCGGCGCTGGAAAACCGCCGCCACGGATACCTCCCCATCGTCAGCGCGGGCAGACTCTACCGTGATACGCAGGGGAGCGGCAGATCGATCAACTGGCCGAGTAACCACCGTCGACGAACAGTGTCTGGCCGGTCACGGCGACGGCGGCATCGCCGGCCAGAAAGACCGCACAAGCCCCGAAATCATCCGGTACGCCGTTTCTGCGGATCATGGCACGGGCCGCGTGTTTGGCGGCGATCGCCGGGTCCGCGAAGATCGGCTCGGTCAGCGGTGTGTGCACCACTCCGGGGGCGATCGCGTTGCAGCACACGCCCCGCGCCGACCAGGCCTCGGCCTGCGACCGGGTCAGCCCGACCAGGCCCGCCTTCGATGCGCCGTAGGCCCCGCTGTTCCCGTACGCGCGGAAGGCCTGTTGCGACGCCACGTTGATGATCCGGCCCCAGCCGCGTTCGGCCATCCGCGGCCCGAAGGCCTGGCCGAGCAGGAACGGGGCGGTGAGGTTGGCGGCCAGGGTGACGTCCCAGTCGTCCTCGGTGAGATCGTCGAGCGGCGGACGACGATTGACCGCGGCCGAGTTGACGAGAACGTCCGGAGCCCCGTACGAGCGAAGGGTCTGCTCGATGAGGACGGCGACGGCCCGGCGCTCGGCGAGATCGGCCTGGATCGCGTGTCCTTCGGCGCCGAAACCGCGCAGCTCGTCGACGACCTCGGCCATCGGCTCGGGCCGGCGGGCCACCAGCAGCACCCGCGCACCGGCCCGGCCCAGTGCGACCGCCATCGCGCGCCCGATGCCCGAGCTGCCGCCCGTCACCATCGCGGTGCGACCGGCCAGACCGAAAATGCTTTCCAGGTACGCCGACACGCTCTACAGCACCGAGGTGTCGGGGAAGAGCGTGTCGCGGACCGTACGCCACATGTCGTCGTTCGCGGCGACCAGCAGACCGCGCTCGCTGTCGGTCGGGCGGTAGGGCTCGCCATCGAGGTGCAACGCCGTGCCACCCGCCTCGCGAATGATCAGCGAACCGGGCACGTGGTCCCAGGGCAGGATCCGCCAGAACAGCGCGAACTGCTGCTCGTCGATCGCCACCGCCGGGTATTCGTAGCCGGCGCAGTGATGACCCTTGGTCACCTCACCGAACGACGAAGTGTGCGACGCGGCCACCTTTCGCAGGTGTTCGGGCAGGTAGTGGGTGGCCACGACGCCCCGCAACGCGCCCGCGCCGGGATTGTCGGTGCGGGTCTTCACCCGTACGCCGTCGCGGTAGGCCCCCGAGCCCGCCTCGGCGATCGTCATGTGGTCACCGACCACGTCGAGGATCCACGATGCGGCCGGCTCGCCGTCGCGCAGCAGGGCCACCATCACCGCGAACGGGGTCTTGCCGGCGGCGAAGTTGTTGGTGCCGTCGACCGGGTCGACGATCCACACCGCGCCGGAGTCACCGACCCGCTCGAGCACGCGCGGATCGGCGGCCACCGCTTCCTCGCCGACCACGGTCGAGCCGGGCAGCAGCGCGGTCAGGCCGCGGGTCAGCGCCTGCTCGGATTCCTTGTCGGCAATGGTGACCAGGTCACCGGGCGCCTTCTGGTCGACCTCGTCGGTCGACAGGTGACGGAAACGCGGCAACACGATGGTCGCCGCGACCTCCCGGATGAGCTCGCCGACCTGATCAAGCACGCGGCGGCAACTTCACGACGCTGACGAAGAACTCGTCGATCTGCCGGATGACCGTGATGAACCGTTCGAAGTCGACCGGCTTGGTCACGTACGCGTTGGCGTGCAGCTGGTAGCTGCGCAGGATGTCCTCGTCGGCGGCCGAGGTGGTGAGCACGACGACCGGGATGCGACCCAGATCGTCGTCCTTCTTGATCTCTTCCAGCACCTCGCGGCCGTCCCGCTTGGGCAGGTTGAGATCGAGCAGGATCAGGTCGGGGCGGACGGCGTCCGCGTATCGGCCCTCGCGCCGCAGGTAGGACAACGCCTCGGCCCCGTCGGAGACGACGTTGAGCCGGTTGCGGACCTTGTGCTCCTCGAACGCCTCCTGGGTCATCAGCACGTCGCCCGGATCGTCCTCGACCAGCAGCACCTCGATCGGGGTGCCGTCGGCCCGTATCGCAGCCGTCATGCCGTGACCTCTTTCCTTGTCTCCTGCGCCGGCGCCGCGGGCTCCTCGTCGTCGGAGAGGCCCGGCAGCACCGGAAGGGTGAACCAGATCGATGTGCCTTCCTCGACGTCGAGGTCCAGCCAGATCCGTCCGCCATGATATTCGACGATCTTCTTGACGATCGCCAATCCGATACCGGTGCCCTCGTACGCGTCCCGGGCGTGCAGCCGCTGGAAGATGACGAACACCTTGTCGGCGAACTCAGCCTCGATGCCGATGCCGTTGTCCCGTACGTTGATCCGCCACTCGTCGGCCTCGCGCTCGGCGCTGACCCGGATCACCGGCGGCACGTCGGGCCGGCGGAACTTCAGCGAGTTGCCGATCAGGTTGACGAACAGGGTCGTGAGCAGCGGCTCCTCGCCCTCGACGGTCGGCAGGCCGGACCACGTGATCTCGGCGTCCTCGCCCGCCCGCACCTCGAGCTGCGACTTGACCTCGGTCAGCACGCGGTCGAGCGGCACTTCGGTGAACCCGGCCGTGAGCCGCCCGATCCGGGAGAACGCGAGCAGGTCGTTGATCAGGCGCTGCATCCGCTGGGCGCCGTCGACCGCGAAGGCGATGTACTGATCGGCGCGCTCGTCGAGCTGACCGGAGTAGCGGCGCTGGAGTAACTGGCAGAAGCTGGCCACCTTGCGCAGCGGCTCCTGCAGGTCGTGCGAGGCGACGTAGGCGAACTGCTCGAGGTCGCGGTTGGACCGGGTCAACTCCTCGGCCTGCACCTTGAGCTGGTCGTTGACCCACTCGATCTGGCTGCGGGCCTCGCGCACCTCGGCCAGCTCGGCCGAGATCTTGCGCCGCATGCCGTCGACGTCGTCGGCCAGACTGGCCAGCTCGGGCGATCCGGTGCTGCTGATGTGCCGGTCGTAGTCGCCGTCGGCCACCTCGCGCACCTGCTCGGCCAGCTCGGTCACCGGGCGACTGACCATCCGGTCGAGCAGCAGGAGCAGCGCCGACCCGGCCAGGATGATGATCGCGGCGGCGGCGATCTGGATGGCCACCATGGTGCGGCT
Organism: Actinoplanes sp. NPDC021490; assembly: GCF_055562135.1. Classification (NCBI taxonomy): domain Bacteria; kingdom Bacillati; phylum Actinomycetota; class Actinomycetes; order Micromonosporales; family Micromonosporaceae; genus Actinoplanes; species Actinoplanes sp. NPDC021490. Next base: position 531,772 of record NZ_JBVHFW010000001.1, on the reverse strand, counting down.
GCTGGCCTTGGCCGAGTCGGCCGACCGGGTGCGCAGCACCTGGATGTCGTCCTGCATGGTCGCGATGGCGCCGCGCAGTGCGTCGAACCGGGCCGTCGAGGTGCCCTTGAGGCGGTCCTGACCGGCCTGGGTGCCGTCGGCGCGGATCAGCGCGATCACCGGCTCGGCCACCTCGCGGTGCCATTCGGCGGCTCGCTGCTCGACGAGCTGCAGCGCCTCGCGGATCTGGGTGTCCTCGGGGTTGAGCAGGTCGTCGATCCGGGCGATCAGTCGCTGCTCGTCGGCGAGGCCCTGCGCGTACGGCCGGAGGTTGTCCTCGTTGCCGGTGATCGCGAAGCCCCGGATGCCGGTCTCCTGATCGACGTACGCCGTGTTGAGCGTCTCGCCCGCGGCCCGCATCGGGCTGGCCCGGTTGAGCACGTCGTCGAGCTGGCGGTTGTTCTGCGCGGCCGTGATCGCGGCGAACACGCCGAGCGCGCTGAGCAGCACCCCGACCGTGATGCAGAGCGCGACGATGCGCCGCCGCAGGGTCCAGGTGCTCAGGTCGAACGGGTTCATCGGCCGCTCCCCCGCGAGATCAGCAGCATCGCGACGTCGTCGGCCAGCGGGCCACCGTTGGCGTGCTCGGCCCGGCCGACCAGCCAGGCCGGCAGCGCGGGCAGCGGCACCGTGCGGGCGGCCGGCTCGTCGAGCAGGTCGCAGAGGCCGGACACGTCGAGCCGTTCGTTACCCACGCCGGTGTGGCCCTCGATCAGGCCGTCGGTGTACATCAGCAAGGACCAGTCATCTCCGAAGAACTCCACCTCGGTGGCGGGAGTGGGCCGCGGGCTGACCCCGAGCACGATCCCTCTGCGTGCCTCGACCGGGCCGGCCCGGTCGCCGCTGAGCAGCACCGGGGGCGGGTGGCCGGCCAGCCGTACGACGGCCTTGTTGACGTCGAGGTCGAGCGTCACCGCGGCCACGGTCGCGAAGACCTCGCGGGCGCGGCGCTCGCTCATCAGCACCTGTTCGAGCGAGGGCAGGATCTGCTCGTCGGGCACGCCGGCCAGCACCAGCGCGCGCCAGGCGACCCGGAGCTCGACGCCGAGCGCCGCCTCGTCGACGCCGTGTCCGCAGACGTCACCGACGATGACCTGCAGTTTGTTGCTTCCCACCTGGACGACGTCGAAGAAGTCGCCGCCGAGCAGGCCCATCGCGCGGCCCGAGCGATAGAACGTGTGCACCGCCACCTGCTCGGTGGACATGAGCGGCTGGGGCAGCAGACCGCGTTCGAGGCGGGCCGATTCGGCCTGGCGCAGCTCGATCTCGCGGAGCCGCTGGGCGTTCTCGTCGGCCCGCTTGCGCTCGACGGCGTAGCGCAACGCCCGGGTCAGCAGGACGCCGTCGACCTGCCCCTTGACCAGATAGTCCTGGGCGCCCTCGGCCACCGCGGCCACGCCCAGGTGCTCGTCCGAGCGGCCGGTCAGCACGCAGACCGCGGCGCTGCCCGCCACCGCGAGCAACTTGCGCAGCCCGTCGATGCCCTCGGCGTCGGGCAGGCCGAGGTCGAGCAGCACACAGTGAATGCCGTTGAGCAGGCCGCGGGCCTCGCGCAGGCTGGTCGCAACCTGCAGGTCGAAGGGCGCCTCGGCCTCGTGCAGCAGCTCGCGGACGAGGAAGGCGTCGCCCTCGTCGTCCTCGACCAGCAGGACGTGCAGGCGTTCCTGATAGGCCGGGGTGCCGGGGTGGGCCCGGGGCGCGACCGAGCGCTCAGTCATGCCGACCCCTCACCTTGTCCGCCCACCCGCTTGTGCCCGCTGATGGTGTACCACTCGGCGCGGGCGCACAACACTCTCACGTAGCCTCCTCGGCGGCCACGCGACGGGCGTGCTGCGCGATGACCTCTCCGAGGATGCCGTGCAGCCGTCCGCACTCACGGCAGTGCAGATTCTCGTCGAGGTGACGTCCGCCGCACTCCACGCAAGTGCCCCGGTCTTCCGGGTCGCGATAGGCCGCGAGCGCCTTGCACATGGCCCGGATCACATGGTCGCTGACCGGGAAGACGCCCTCGCCCATGGCCGTGCGCACCCCCACCATCGCGACCGGCCCGGCCTCGGGCTGGGGGTCGTAGGGCGCGACGGCGTCGATGAAGGCGGCCACCACGGCGGCGGGGTCGAACGGCGTGCTCACCCCGACAACGCTAGGCCACGCCCTAAACGATCTTCCGGCTACCCGGCGTCGTACCCAACCGCTTAGATACACCCATGCGTGCTCCCGCCCTCGCCGACCCGGCGCACCGCGCCCTGGCTGCCGTCGTCGCCGTCGTCGTGCTGGCGCTGGCCGGGGCGGCCGGTCTGGCCGCGGTGCGGCCGCCCGAATCGCGTCCCGCCTCGGCGCCCGCCACGCAGTTCAGCGCCGAGCGCGCTCTCCAGCAGGTCGAGGCGATCGCCGGGCGGCCTCATCCGGTCGGCAGCGCCGCCAACGACGAGGTCCGTGAGCATCTGCTGACCACGCTGCGCGGGATGGGCCTGACCCCCGAGGTGCAGGACACGGTGTCGGTCGAGGGGGCCGGGCTGTCGGCCAGTGAGGGCGGGGCCGGGCTGGCCCGCGTACGAAATGTGATCGCGCGGATCCCCGGCACCGGCTCGACCGGCCGTGTCCTCGTCGTCGCCCACTACGACTCGGCGCAGGTCGCGCCGGGTGGCAACGACGACGCGGCGGGCACCTCCACGATTCTCGAGACGGCCCGGGCCCTGCTCGCCTCGCCCCGGCTCCGCAACGACGTGGTGCTCGTGCTGACCGACGGCGAGGAGGCCTGCCTCTGCGGCGCCAAGGCCTTCGTCGATCAGCACCCGCTGGCCCGCGACGGCGGCGTCGTGATCAACATCGAGGCCCGCGGCAGCAGCGGCCCGGCCATCATGTTCGAGACCTCGGCCGGCAACGGCGGGCTGGTCGAGGCCTATGCGCACGCCTCCAAGCCGGTGGGCACGTCGTTCGCCGTCGAGATCTATCGCCTGCTCCCCAACGACACCGACTTCACCCCGTTCCGCGAGGCGGGCTTCGCGGGCATGAACGCGGCCTACATCGACGGCGCGGCGCTCTATCACGCGCCGACCGACGTGCCCGCCGCGGTGAATCGGGCCAGCCTGCAGCACCACGGCGACAACACGCTGGCCGTGGTGCGCGAGCTCGGCGATCGTGACCTGGCGTCGCTGAAACGCACGGACGGCGCGGACGCCACCTACTTCCCCGTCCCCGGGCTGCTCGTCCGCTATCCCGGCTCGCTGGTCTGGCCGATCGCGATTCTGGCCCTGGTCGCGGTGACCGCGCTGGCCTGGCTGGCCCGCCGGCGGAGGCTGATCACCGGGCGGCGCGTCCTGATCGCCGGCGCGCTGACGCTGGTGCCGATCGTGCTCGCTCTCATGCTGGCCCAGGCGCTCTGGTTCGTATTGACCAAGATCCGGCCCGAGTACGCCGGAATGCCCATCGACCCGTACCGCCCGGGGCTCTATCGGCTGGCCGTGATCCTGCTGGCCACGGCCGTGGTCCTCGCCTGGTTCGCGCTGCTGCGCCGCCGGCTGGGCCCGGCCGCCCTGGCCATCGCCGGTCTGGGCTGGCTCGCCGTGCTCGGGCTGGCGCAGGCCGCGTCCATGCCCGGCGGCTCCTACCTGGCCGCCCTGCCCGCCCTGGCCGGCGCGCTGACCGGCCTGGTCGCGGTGGCCACCCGCGGCTGGTGGCCGGTGATCGCGGTGACGCTGGGAGGCGCGGTGTCCACGCTCATCCTGCTGCCCACGGTGATTCTGCTGTTCCCGGCCCTGGGCCTGGGCCTGGACGCGGCCGGGGCGTTCCTCACCGTCCTGCTCGGCCTGGCCCTGCTGCCGGTGATCGACCTGATCCACCCGACGGCCGGTGGTCAGCGCGGGCTCGAGGCGCTGCGCGGCCGCCGGCTGGGCGCGCTGCCCACGCTCGCCGCTGCCGTGGCCGCGCTGGTCTGCACGGTCGCCGGGCTGGCGGTCGACCGGTTCGACGCCGAGCGACCGGCCCTGACCCAGCTCATGTACGCGCTGGACGCCGACGACAACACCGCCCGCTGGATCAGCGACGAATCGACCGTCCAGCAGTGGACCAGCCAGTTCGTGAAGGGCGAGCCGCGCCGCGTCGACGACACGATGCCCTCGTTCGGCCCGCACCAGGTGCGCACCGGCGAGGCGCCGGCGGCCGATCTGCCCGCGCCGCAACTGACCGTGGAGGCGGACACGCGTACGGGCGAAACCCGCACCCTCCGGCTCCGGCTGAAACCGCAGCGTCAGGTCCGCCTGGTCACCCTGCACGTGGCGGCCGGGACGCGGGTCGAATCGGCGACCGTGGGCGGGCGGCCGATGCCCGTGCAGGCCCCCACCGAGGGCGTGTGGGGCTGGGGTTTCGTCTTCCACGCCCCGCCCGCCGACGGCGTCGGCATCACGCTGACCGTGCGCGGTGCCGGTCCGGCCGAGTTCCGGGCGATGGACGGCAGCGACGGGCTGAGCGAGCTGCCCGGCTTCAAGCCCCGCCCGGCCGGTGTCGGCATCGTCGGCTCCCACACGAGCGAGCTGCTCGCGGTGGCCAAGACGTACACGTTCTGAGCGCGAGCGGCTCTAACGGCCGCGGCCGCGGCGGCCGGTCGACTCGTTGTGACGGAAGTGCACGAAGAGGCGGCCCCAGTTGTCGCCGTCCTTCTCGACCCGGTGATAGAGCTGCTTGATCTCTTTCTGGTCGAGGAAGCGCAGCACCTTCTTCTTCAGCGCGCCGCTGCCCTTGCCCGGGATGATCTCGACGGTGCTGGCCTTCTTCTGCACCGCCTCGTCGATGATCCCGCGCAACGCCCGGTCGATCTCCTGACCCCGGTTGAAGATGTCGTGCAGGTCGAGCTTGAGTTTCACTTAAGAGTCCTCTGCTTTGCCGAGCCACTGCTCGACCCGGTGCACTGCGTCCTCGTAATCGGAATGCTGCTTCATCGCCGCGGCCAGCCGCAGGTGGGGCAGCGCCTCACGAAAACGGCCGCCCCGCTCCAGGGTGCGGCCGAGCACGTGGTGCGCGTAATGATCCGACGGATCGTGCTCGATCAGCCTGCGCAGCTGCTCCTCGGCCCCGTTGAGCTGGGCCGAATTGAAATAGGCCCGGGCCAGCAGCTGGCGGACGGCCGCGTTGCCCGGCTCGGCCTCGACTATCGGCTCGAGCAGCTTGGCCGCCCCGAGCGGGTCGCCGGACTCGAAGAAGAAGGTGGCCCTGCGGTATTCCTCGAGAAGATCCACCAACAGCTCCTCACGTTCGCGCCCAACCCAACTTAACGCTGGCACAACGACGCGCCAACGGCGAGTCCGATCACCCAAGCTTCCCGACAAAACGCTCCAAAGGCCACCCGGTCGTCAGACAATGCCTGCGTGGGGGACTTTCCGAGCCATCTCGTGACCGCACCGGCCCGTCCTCGATTCGGGCGGTTCAGGGCGACCGCGATCGGCGTGTTCGTGCTCGGCCTGTGCGCGCTGCTCGCGGGCGGCGCGGCGGCGCCGGCGCTGAATTCGCCCGCGTTCCTGATCGCGGGAATGAACGAGATCCCGTCGCCGCCGCAGGGCACCTCGTGGGCGCCCGCGCCGCGCGAGGCCGGTGGCCTGCGGATGATCGCCAGCTCCGACGGGCAGGACTTCGAGCTGCACACGGCCGGGGGCGACCGGACCTTCCTGCCCGGCGTCGACCTCGGCGACACCACGCCCGGCCACCTGCCCGGCGAGGGCGCGATCTCGGCCGCGCAGTACCGGGCCTGGTTCGCGGCGATGAGCTATCTGGGCCTGCGCGTGGTGCGGATCTACTCGATCCACCCGCCGGCGTTCTACGACCAGCTGGCCGCCTGGAACGAGGCGAACCCGGACCGCCCGCTGTATTTCGTGCAGGGCGTCGCGCTGCCCGACCAGACGTACGTGGCCAAGGGCAACCTCTTCGACAAGCGGGTGACCACCGCGTTCCGCCAGGAGCTGCGGGCGGCCGCCCAGGTGGTGACCGGCGACTATCGCCGCACCACGGTGCCCGGTCGGGCTGGCGGCACGTGGACCACCGACGTCTCGCCGTGGCTGGCCGGCTGGATCGTCGGCGACGAGATCGACCCGGCGGCCGCCGCGGCCTCGGACAAGCGCAACGCCGACGTGCCGCGGTTCGCGGGCAAGTACTTCCGGAACACGCCCAAGTCGACGCCGACCGAGCGCTGGCTGGCCGCCCGCATGAACGACCTGGCCGGGTTCGTCGCCGGGCACGGGGTCAGCCAGCCGATCGCGTTCGTGAACTGGCCCACCACCGATCCGCTGCGCCACCCCGAGGAACCGCTCGAGCAGGAGGACCTGATCGGGATCGACGCCAACCACGTGCTGCCCACGGCGGACTGGCCGGCCGGGACGTTCGCGAGCTACCACGCGTACCCGTTCTATCCGGACTTTCTGCGGCACGAGCCCGACCTGATCAACTACGAGTACGGCGGGGTCCGCGACCCGTACGCGGGATACCTGGCCGACCTGCGCCGGCACCACCCCACGATGCCCACGCTGATCACCGAGTTCGGCGTGCCGTCGTCGATCGGCTCGGCCCACAACGCCCCCCTGGGCCGCACCCAGGGCAACCACAGCGAGCAGGACGCGATGCGGATCAACGCCGAGCTGATGCGGATGATCCACGATCAGGGCCTGGGGGCTGGCTTCGTCTTCAGCTGGGCCGACGAGTGGTGGCGCTACACCTGGAACACGGCCGGAGCGCAGGACCCGCGGCGCCGCCAGCTGTGGCACGACCCGATGACCAACGAGCAGGGCTTCGGCGTGCTCGCGATGGACGCGGACGGGGCGCCGGACGCCGCGGAGCAGCACCTGCTGGACACCGACGGCTGGCCGGCGCGGACGGTCGACGCGCGGGTGGACGAGGCGTACCTGACCCTGCAAGTCGAGCTGGCCGAGTCGGCGCCGGGCACGATGATGGTGGGCTTCGACGTGCTGCCCGGTGTGACCGGCGCGCCGATGCCGGGCAGCGCCGACCGCCGGCCCGACGCTGTCTTCGCGCTCAACCTGGTCGGGCACAGCGGGCAGGCGTACGTCCGGAATCAGATCGACCCGATGAAGCTGGACTTCTCGGTGCCGGCCGCCGAGCGGGGCCCGGCCCCGGAGGGCTGGAAGCCCTTCGAGCTGGTCGTGAACCGCGCGGTGACCGTGCCCCGGCTGGGTGCCAAGCTGCCGGTCGAGTTGCAGAACGCCGGGCAGCTGCGGCACGGCACCTGGGAGCCGGACGACGAACGTGCGGACAGCCGGGCGCTCTGGCATCTCGACGACAACGACCTGACCGTACGGGTGCCGTGGTCGATGCTGGGCTTCGCCGACCCGTCCGCCCATCGGGTGGCCGTGCCCCGGAACGGGAAGCTGACCACCCAGGTCAGCCCCGGGGTGACGGTGTCGCTGATCGCCTCGGGCACCGATCAGGCGGTCGGCCAGGTCAGGTGGTCCGACTGGACGCGGCCCTACTACTCCGAGCGAATCAAGCAGGGAGCCGCGGAGCTGCGGGACGCCGCGCTGGCCACCACCTCCGGCTGACCGCTTCGCTCACGCGCCTCACAGGTGGTACACAGGAAGCCGAAAGCAAGCGCATAGCCTGGCCCGTGACAGTTAGGGCATGACGATGGCGAACGCAGACTCCAGCACCGACCTTCGCCGGCCCGACGGGGGTCCGGTCCGGGTTCTCGTGGTCGACGACGAGCCGACGCTGGCCGAGCTCCTCTCGATGGCGCTGCGTTACGAAGGCTGGGACGTCAAGAGCGCGGGCGACGGGCAGACCGCCGTGCGCACCGCCCGCGAGTTCCGTCCCGACGCCGTCGTCCTCGACATGATGCTTCCCGACATCGACGGGCTCGAGGTGCTGCGCCGGCTGCGCGGCGAGACGCCCGAGGTGCCGGTGCTGTTCCTCACGGCCAAGGACTCCGTGGAGGACCGGATCACCGGCCTGACCGCGGGCGGCGACGACTACGTCACCAAGCCGTTCAGCCTGGAGGAGGTCGTGGCCCGGCTGCGCGGCCTCATGCGCCGGATGGGTCACGCCCCCATGCGCACCGACTCGCAGCTGATCGTCGGCGACCTCACGCTCGACGAGGACAGCCATGAGGTGCGCCGGGGCGGCGACCTGGTCACGCTGACCGCCACCGAGTTCGAGCTGCTGCGCTATCTCATGCGCAACCCGCGCCGGGTGCTCAGCAAGAGCCAGATCCTCGACCGGGTGTGGAACTACGACTTCGGCGGGCAGGCCAACGTCGTCGAGCTCTACATCTCGTACCTGCGTAAGAAGATCGACGCCGGTCGCGCACCGATGATCCACACGATGCGCGGAGCGGGTTATGTCCTCAAGCCAGCGGACTGAGACGGCCTCGACCCGCCCGTCGCGCTGGCGCAGCCCCGCGGGCTGGCCGCTGCGCACGCGGATCGTGGCCATCATCATGGTGCTGCTCACGGTTCTGGGCCTGGCGGTCGGCGGCACCGCGTTCTTCTTCCTCCGCAACACGCTCTACACCCAGGTCGACGCCAAGCTCGACACGGCCGGCCGGCCCGGCCCCGGCGGCGGCAAGTTCCAGTTCCCGTTCGACGACACCCACCCCTTCCGCGGCGCCGAGCCCGGGTCGATCACCATCACCTACACCGGCGTGAGCGACATCGAGGGCGGCCTGGTCGAGGCGTTCACCAACACCGAGGGCTTCCCCGACACGCGGTACAAGACGCTCAGCGATGTCGCCAACGCCGAACTGCTGGCCGTGCCGGTCGACGGCGAGAAGTCGACGGTCAGCCTCGACGGCTACGGGTCGTACCGGGTGGTCTCGGAGACGACGAACGAGGGCACGATCCGGGTCACCGCCATCTCGCTCAAGAACACGAACTTCACGCTGCTGCGGGTCGCCCTGGTCACCGGGGGCGCGGTGCTGATCGCCCTGGGCATCGCCGGGTGGGCCGGCGCCCTGATCGTGCGCCGCACCCTGGCCCCGCTCGACCGGGTCGCGGCCACCGCCACCAACGTCTCCGAGCTGCGGCTCGACCGTGGTGAGGTGCGGCTGGCCCAGCGCGTGCCCGAACGCGACACCGACCCCCGCACCGAAGTCGGGCAGGTCGGGGCCGCGCTCAACCAGATGCTCGACCACGTCGGCAACGCGCTCGAGGCGCGGCACGCCAGCGAGATGCAGGTACGCCAGTTCGTCGCCGACGCCAGCCACGAGCTGCGTACGCCGCTGGCCGCCATCCGCGGATACGCCGAGCTCAGCCGGCGCAGCCGTGCCCCGGTCCCCGGCGAGATCGCGCACGTGCTCAACCGCGTCGAGTCCGAGGCCAAGCGCATGACCGGCCTGGTCGAGGATCTGCTGCTCCTGGCCCGCCTCGACTCCGGCCGGCCGCTCGCCCACGACCCGGTCGACCTGACCATGCTCGTCGTCGACACGGTCAGCGACGCGCACGCCGCCGGGCCCGGCCACCTCTGGCAGCTCGACCTGCCCGAAGAGCCGGTCACCGTGATCGGCGACGGCGGCCGGTTGCACCAGGTGCTGGCCAACCTGCTGGCCAACGCGCGGACGCACACGCCCGAGGGCACGACCGTGACCGTCACGGTCACCTCGACGCCCAGCTCGGCCGTGCTGCACGTCAGCGACAACGGCCCGGGCATCCCCCGCGAGCTGCAGCCGCACATCTTCGAGCGGTTCGCCCGCGGCGACAGTTCACGCTCGCGCGCGGCCGGCAGCACCGGTCTCGGCCTGTCGATCGTGCACGCCGTCGTGCAGTCGCACCGCGGCCACGTCTCGGTCGACAGCCAACCCCGCCGTACGGTCTTCACGGTCGAACTGCCGCTGGGCCGTCCCGCGGTCCCCGCCGTCCCATCAGCTGAGCAGTTCGCTCAGATCGCTCCCCCGTCGAATTGAGGCGCTATGCTTTCCGACGTGTCTCGTTGGTATTGGTTTATGGAGCCGGCTCCCGCCGGTGCCTCAGCCATGACCATGATCTGAGACACCACGCCAGAGCCGGCCCGGGCAGCGACACGATGTCGCTGCCTTTTTGTTTGCCGGCTCTCAGGGTGGGGGTCGGCGCAGAAGTGGAGACCACCGTGACTGCCCCCGAGGTTCAGCGCGTTCGTGACCAGCGCATCGAGGCCGTCGTCCCGCTGATGAGCCCCGCGCTGCTGCACCACGAGCTGCCGCTGACGAGCGACTTGCACGACACCGTGCTGGAGGGCCGCCGCCAGGTCGAGGACGTGCTGAACGGCCGAGATCCGCGGCTGCTCGTCGTCGTCGGCCCATGTTCCGTGCACGACCCCGTCGCCGCCGGCGAATACGCCTCGCTGCTGGCCGGGGCCGCGGACCGTTTCTCGGACGACCTGCTGGTCGTCATGCGGGTGTACTTCGAGAAGCCGCGCTCGACCGTCGGCTGGAAGGGTCTGATCAACGACCCGGCGCTGGACGGCACCGGCGACGTCGGCACCGGCCTGCGAATCGCCCGGCGGCTGCTGCTCGAGATCGTCGGCAAGGGCCTGCCGACCGCCGTCGAGTTCCTCGACCCGATCACCCCGCAGTACATCGCCGACACCGTGAGCTGGGGCGCCATCGGAGCCCGTACGGTGGAATCGCAGGTGCACCGGCAGCTCTCGTCGGGCCTGTCGATGCCGATCGGCATGAAGAACCGCCCCGACGGCAGCATCTCCACCGCCATCGACGCGATCCACGCCGCCGCCGTGCCGCACGTCTTCCCCGGCATCGACTACTCCGGCACCCCGGCGATCCTGCACACCACCGGCAACCCGGACACCCACCTGGTGCTGCGCGGCGGCGGAGGCAAGCCCAACTACAGCGCCGAAGACGTCAACGCGGCGCTCGCCCTGCTGCGCAAGGACGGCCTGGCCGAGCGACTGGTGATCGACTGCTCGCACGGCAACAGCGGCAAGGACCACCTGCGCCAGCCCATCGTGGCCGAGGACGTGGCCGGCCAGATGGAGGCCGGGCAGCGTGGCATCAGCGGCGTCATGCTCGAGAGCTTCCTCGTGCCCGGCCGCCAGGAACTGGGTGGCTCGCTGGTCTACGGCCAGTCGGTGACCGACGCCTGCATGGGCTGGGACCCGACCGTCGGGGTGCTCGAGCGCCTCGCCGTGGCGTCGGCCAAGCGGCGCACAACTCACAGCTAGGGCACAGGGTCGGCATAACGGCGGGACAGGGCGGACGCCGAATCTGGTCGAGGTAAAAGTCCGCTTTTCTGTGGAGAGCCTCGATGACCACGACGTTGCCCGTCCCGCCGCCGGTCGCGCCGGATCTGCCTCCGGCGCCCGCCAGCACCCGTTCCGACAACCCGGTCTGGGTGCGGCCCGCCCTGGTGGCGCTGCTGCTGGCCACCGGCGTGCTCTACATCTGGGGGCTCAGCAAGAACGGCTGGGCCAACGCGTTCTACTCGGCCGCCGTGCAGGCCGGCTCGGAAAGCTGGAAGGCGTTCTTCTTCGGCTCCTCCGACGCGGCCAACTCGATCACGGTCGACAAGACACCGGCCGCGCTGTGGGCGATGGCGCTCTCGGCTCGGATCTTCGGCGTCAACTTGTGGAGCATCCTGGTGCCGCAGGCGCTCATGGGTGTCGCGAGCGTCGGTCTGCTGTTCGCCACGGTGCGCCGCTGGTACGGCCCGGTCGCGGGCCTGATCGCGGGCGCGGTGCTGGCCCTCACCCCGATCGCGGTGCTGATGTTCCGCTTCAACAACCCGGACGCGCTGCTCGTGCTGCTCATGGTGGCCGGGGCCTATGCCACCGTACGGGCCGTGGAGAACGGCTCCACGAAGTGGATCGTGCTGGCCGGGGTCTTCGTCGGGTTCGGCTTCCTGGCCAAGATGCTGCAGGCGCTGCTCGTCGTGCCCGCGTTTGCGCTGGCCTACCTGTTCGCCGGCCCGCCCAAGCTCGGCAAGCGGATCGGCCAGCTGCTGCTCTCGGGTCTGGCCCTGATCGTGTCGGCCGGCTGGTACATCGCGATCGTCGAGCTGGTGCCCGCGTCGATGCGGCCCTACATCGGCGGTTCGCAGAACAACAGCATCCTCGAGCTCACCCTCGGCTACAACGGCCTGGGGCGGCTCAACGGCGACGAGACCGGCAGCGTCGGCGGCGGAGGCGGTGGCTTCGGCGGCGCGGGCGGGGGCATGTGGGGGTCGACCGGACTGACCCGCATGTTCGACAGCGGCCAGGGCGGCCAGATCTCGTGGTTGCTGCCGGCCGCCCTGATCGTGCTGGTGGCCGGGTTGGTCATCACGGCTCGGCGGGCGCGCACCGACCGCGAGCGGGCCGGGCTGATCCTGTGGGGCGGCTGGCTGCTGATCACCGGGCTGGTCTTCAGCTTCATGCAGGGAATCTTCCACGCGTACTACACAGTGGCGCTGGCGCCCGCGGTCGGCGCGGTGGTCGGCATGGGTGCGGTGCTGCTCTGGCGCCGGCGGCGCAACGTGGTGGCGGCCGTGACATTGGCGGCGACCGTGGCCGTCAGCGCCTGGTGGGCCTATCACCTGCTGGGCCGTAGCGCGGACTTCCTGCCCTGGCTGCGGTGGGTCGTGCTGATCGGCGGACTGGTAGGGGCGGTGGCGCTGCTGGGCACGCTCCGGTTGCCGGCCCGGGTGGCCGCGCTGGCGGCGGGGGTTTCGCTGGTCGCTGTGCTGGCGGGGCCGGCCGCGTACGCGGTGCAGACCGCATCCGAGGGGCACAGCGGGTCGATTCCGTCAGCCGGTCCCGAGACTTCCGGTGGCTTCGGTGGCGGGCCGGGGCGGGGCGGTTTCCGAGGTGGGCGCGGCAACGGCGGCGGCTTCCCCGGCGGCGGTCAGGGCGGCTTCCCCGGCGGCGGCTTGCCGGGAGGCGGCTTCCCCGGCGGCGGCGTCCCGGGTGGCGCCGGCCAGAACGGCAATGCTCAGGGCGGCAACTCGCCGGGTGGCAACGGCGGCGGCGGAATGCGGGGCGGCATGGGTGGTCTGCTCGACGCCGCAACGGTCAGCGACGAGATGAAGGCGCTGCTCGAGGCGAACGCCGACCAGTACACCTGGGTGGCGGCCGCGGTCGGATCGCAGAACGCGTCGGGCTACCAGCTGGCGACCGGCGACCCGGTCATGGCGGTCGGCGGCTTCAACGGCAGCGACCCGTCGCCCACGCTGGCCCAGTTCCAGCAGTACGTGGCCGCGGGCCGGATCCACTACTTCATCGGGGGCGGCGGCTCCGGCGGGCGCGGCTCGAGCGGCAGCAGCGCCGGCTCGGAGATCGCGACCTGGGTGTCGGAGAACTTCACGGCCCAGACCGTCGGCACCACCACGGTCTACGACCTGACCCAGGCGTCGTCCGGCACCACGGCGTGACTGGTCACATTAAAAGAACGGCCGGTTTCCCCGTACGGGAACCGGCCGTTCTTCGGTGTTTTCGCACCTCACAGCCGTGGCACAGGAGCGCCACAAATCGCCCTCAGCCGACGCGATCATCGTGGTCGCATGAGCCTCTTGACGCAGCCCTCGCCGGGCTCGGCCGCGACCCGTCTGGACGCCCCGGTGCTCGACGTGGTCGTGCCCGTCTACAACGAGGAGATCGACCTCGAGCCGTGCGTCCGGCGGCTGCACGGATACCTGGCGGCCTGTTTCCCGTACCGCTACCGCATCACGATCGCCGACAACGCGAGCACCGACTCGACGGCGTCCGTGGCCGATCGACTGGCCGCCGAACTGGCCGAGGTCGAGGGGGTGCACCTGCCCGAGAAGGGCCGCGGGCGCGCGCTGAAATACGTGTGGACCCACTCCGACGCGGCCGTGCTGGCGTACATGGACGTGGACCTGTCGACCGACCTCGGTGGACTGTTTCCCCTGGTCGCGCCGCTGATCAGCGGTCACTCCGACCTGGCGATCGGCTCGCGGCTGGCCCGCGGTTCCCGAGTGGTGCGCGGGGCGAAGCGGGAGTTCATCTCGCGCAGCTACAACCTCCTCCTGCGGGGCGCCCTGGCCGCCCGTTTCTCCGACGCACAGTGCGGCTTCAAGGCGATCCGCTCCGAGGTGGCGATGCGGCTGCTGCCGATGGTCGAGGACACGGGCTGGTTCTTCGACACCGAGATGCTGGTGCTGGCCGAGCGGGCCGGCCTGCGCATCCACGAGGTGCCGGTCGACTGGGTCGACGACCCCGACAGCCGCGTCGACATCGTCTCGACGGCTTTGGCCGACCTGCGCGGCATCGTGCGTCTGTTGCGAGCCTTCGGCTCGGGCCGCCTGCCCCTGGCCACGTTGCGCGAACAGCTGGGCCGCAACCCGCTCCCGGTCGACGGCGTGCCCACCGGACTGACCGGCCAGCTCATCCGTTTCGCCGCCGTGGGGGCGGCCAGCACCCTAGCCTACCTGGCGCTCTATGCCCTGCTGCGGCTCGGCCTGGGCCCACAGTGGGCGAACTTCCTCGCCCTGCTGGCTACGGCGATCGCCAACACGGCCGCCAACCGCCGGCTGACCTTCAACGTACGAGGCACCACCGGCGCGTGGCGTCACCAGGCCCAGGGCCTGATCGTCTTCGCCGTGGGCCTCGGGCTGACCAGCGGTTCCCTGGCCGTGCTGAACGCCATGCACTCGGCCCCGGCCAAGCCGGTCGAACTCGCCGTCCTGATCCTGGCCAACCTGCTGGCCACCGCGGTCCGTTTCCTCCTGCTACGAATCTGGGTCTTCCGCCCCCGGCGGGCCACCCCCGAGCCGTCTTCAAGCGGGGCCTGAGCGGCGCCCGCCGGCCATCCGCACTCAGCGCCGCCGCCGGCCATCCGCACTCAGCGCCGCTCGCAGCTCGCGTCTGACGCGGTGGCCGCATGCTGAAGTGGAGTCAGTACTCCGGCGGGAGCTGGTCGGGGGTGATGCGGCGCGGGCGTCCCGGTGGGCGGCGGAGCAGAGCCACGGCGATCACCAGGGTGGCGAAGAACGCGGCGGCCGCGGCGGCGACCCACCAGCCGAGCACGCCGAGGATGACGGCGGCGGTCCAGATGACCACGGCGGTGAGGATCAGCGACAAGGACGGGCGTTTGGGGCGGGGCGGTTCTAGCCGCCCGCTGGTCATGCGGGCGCAGAACTCGGGGTCGTCACGCCTCAGCTGACGCTCCAACTGCGCCAGCCGCCGGCTGTCTTCCCTGCTCAACATGTCGCCACCTCCGTCGGGCCGCGGCCACACTCGATCGAACGGCACGCACTCCGATCAATGCCATTGTTACCTACGCGTTGCCTTTCGGATACCTCCAGAATTCGGCTGGGTTCACCGATCGGGATCCGGGGCGCTGGCGCAGCCCGCGAACGCCCCACCAATCTCAAGAAGTGGACCGGCGACCGGGCCGGCGGTCATTCGAACGTGACCCTGGCCTCGGGCACTTCGCGAGCCCGCGCCACCTCGGCCGATTCCTCTTCGATCTGCTTGCGACGGGTGGCCGGCAGAGAGTCGAACGACATCACCGTCAGGTCGACCCGCTTCTTGCCGGACATCTTGGCCCGCCAGACCCCCGCCACCTCGCCATCGACGAGCAGCGCTCCCGGATTGCCCAGAGTGCGCCAAACTTCCTTTTGCCTGTCGCGGTCGGACACGAGCACGTCGCGATCGCGGGCCTGCAGAAGCGGGTCCATCGGCGGGACGAACCGGACACCGGACGGGTGGGACGCGGACTTCAGGGCGTCGACGGCGTCGGTGGGCAGCCATGCCTTGCGGCCCTCCACGGTCACCGGGGTCAGCCGCTCCTCGGGCCAGACGGATTTCATCTCGGCGGTCGAGCTGCCCAGATATTTCCCCACCTCGACCGGACCGGCCGGACCCAGAAAGCGCAGATAGGTCAGGATCAGTTCGTCGATTCCGGCGTTTCCGGTCGGCAGCGGCGGCGCCTCGGGCAGCGGCCCGAGCATCGCGTCGCGGCCGCGGGACTGGATCTCGATGCCGCCGGCCAGGCCCGAATGCTGCCAGACGTTGCCGGCGATGTGCCGCGCCCGGCAACTGCGGCACTCGTAAGTCAGGGCCTCGGGCACCCGCCTGCTCACCTCGGTGCTCACCTCGCCACGTGGCATCGGCTCGTGCACCACCTCGCGAAATGCCTCGGCCGTGACCCGGAAGGCCTCGATCCCGAGTTTCATGCCGTCGGGGATCTGGCCGCTCTTGATGCGCGCGGACGCGTCGGCGTCGCTGATCGGCCACAGCTGTTGGACAAGCGCGGCCAGATCGGCGCGTCGATGCAGGTGCGGCGCCCCGCGCGTGGCCCAGACGGTGATCAGCCGCTGGTCGGCCGGGTCGGCGCTGGTGCGGGCGGCCAGCGCGACCTGGGCCGAGCCGGGCGTGTATTCCTGCACGCCGAGATCGAGGACGGGCAGGTCGGCCGGCCGGGCGGAACTACGCTCGGCCAGGCCCGACGCGGCGACCCGGTAGGCCATTGCTTGTGCACGATCGACGCTGACCACGGCACCCCCTGAAGAGCTTAGGTGCGACGACCGTACCGCCGGGCTGCGACATTTTTCAGGCGGTCACGACGGGTGTCGGTCTGCCGCTCGACCAGCTCCCACGTCTCCAGGCGGCTCGAGCCGTGCGGCCCTTCCTGGAGGATCGGCGATTCGCCGGTGAGCCGATAACCGCAGCGCCGGGCCACGGCCGTGCTGCCGACGTTGCCCGGATCGATACGCAGCAGGAGGCGGCTCAGGTGAAGGCTGCTCTGCGCGTACGCCGAAAGTAGTGACAATGCGCCCGACGCCAGCCCGCGCCGTCGCTCGCGCACGTCGACCAGATATCCCAGTTCGGCCTCCTTGAGACCGAGGTCGACCCCGAACAGCGTGACCTCGCCGAGCGGCCGCGAGCCGTCGGCCGTGATCGCGAGCTGTATGCGCCGGCCGGTGACGCGATTCTGATAACAGCGTTTCAGGTACGCGATGCCGGCCTCGACGTCGAACGGCGACGGCATGGGCGACCAGCGGGCGATCTCGGGTTCGTCGAACATGCTGACCAGGTCATCCAGGTCTTCGGACCGCCATTCGCGCAGGATGATGCCGTCCCCCTTGAGTGTGAGCGGGTAGGGCAGACGGCTGGCGGCCATGATTGAATCCTGCCCGTAAGGACCGGTTGCGGCCAGTAGCGCAGCATATGAAGCCCATGAGTGATTGGTCATGCCGCGAACGTCGGATAGCCGCTATTGTTCCCGGCCCGTTCGCGAGATGATGCACGGATCTTGCAACTTCCACCTGTGCCCAATGTGGAGGGTTAACGAGTGGGCTGATCGGCGGAGCCGTAACGTTAACCCTGTGGAGGACCGAACCACGACGACCCGGCGCGGCGAAACTTACGCCGGCAGATCTCGCGAGCAGCGGGCCAATGAACGCCGCGCCCGGATCATGGCGTCGGCGGTGCACCTGTTCGGCACGCGCGACTACGACGACGTGACCGTCGCCGAGATCTGCACCGGCGCGAAGGTGTCCAAACGGTACTTTTACGAACACTTCGAGGATCGCGCCGACCTGCTGCTCAAGGTGAATCGCGAAGAGAACGAGTGGCTGCTGCGCGGTGTGGCGGCGGCCGTGCCCCCGCGACCGGCAACGTTGGCGGAGCTGTTCCGCCCGGCTCTGCACACGCTCATCGACATGCTGAAGTCCCACCCCGAGAGCGCTCGCGTCATCTACGTGAACGCCCCGCGGATGGAGACGCGCCGACGTGGGGTCCTGCGGGAGGACGCCCAGTTCGTCGCGGCCATGGTGAGGCGGACGGTGGGCGACCCCGAGGACCAGACCGGCTTCGACCGTACGCTGCTCGCCCTGGTGTCGGGCCTCAGCGAGGTGATCATCGACTGGATCTCCCACGACATGAACGGCGACCCTGACCAGCTGGCCGAACACCTCACCGGCATCGCCCTCGCCCTGGCCACAACCGCCACCGGACGGGTCACGTAAGGCCCGTTGCGGAGTTCACCCAGCGCACGCACTCAGTGAACTCCGGAACAGGAGCTAGAGCCGCCGGGCGCTGATCTCCACACCGGCCGCCCGCAGCCGGTTGACCAGGGCATCGCCCAGACCGGTGGCCGGGGTCAGCACGCCACCCGCCGAGGCCGGGAGCGCATCGCGGTCGTGGACCAGGGCCAGCGCCGACTCGGCCAGCATCACGGACGTCGCCGCGTATCCGGGGTCGCCCTTGGCGCGGAAACGAGCCGTGTAGCGGGCGCCGGTTGTCGTGGTGGTGAAGAAGTCCATGGTGAAGTGGCCGTCCTTCTGGGCGCGCTCGCTCGGGCCGCTGCCGGGCTTGGGAAGCACGCGGTCGAGGACGAACCGGGTCGGCGGCAGCATCATGCCCGCGACCAGGGCGCCGAAGCCGAACTTGACCCCGTTGGCCACGAGCGGGGACAGCGGGGACGCGCCGACGCTCATCAGCTCGCGATAGCGGAACCCACGGCCGTACCGCCAGTTGTGCAGAGCGTTGCTGCGGCGGACGACACGGGTGTTGTAGGACGCCATGAAGAACGGCGCGAGGGTGCCCCGCAGTTTCGGGTGCACGTCGGCACCGCGGACGGTGGTGACGTCACCCTGGCGGCCCAGGTCCGGTTCGGCGGCGCGGTCGGGACTCAGCGAATAGGGGCTGGCCGCCAGCCGGCGCAACTGGCGATCGTTCTTGACCGCGTCGAGTTGCTGGCGCATCGAGTCGATCGTGCCGCCGCTGACGCCGCCACGCATGCTGGTCACGACCATCGTGGTGTCGGTGAGTTCCCCGGCGTCGTCGGCCGCGACCTGCTGCGCGAGGACGTACACCCCGAGGTCGCTCGGAATCGAGTCGAAGCCGCACGAGTGCACGATCCGGGCGCCGGTCCGCGCGGCCACTTCGTGGTTCGCGTCGATGCTGGCGCGGGCGAAGACGACTTCGCCGGTCAGGTCGACATAGTCGGTGCCGGCCTCGGCGCACGCCTGGGCCAGCGCCTTGCCGTATTTCAGGTAAGGCCCCACGGTCGTCAGCACGACCCGGGTCGAGGCCGCCAACCGTGTCAGGGCCTCGGTGTCATCGGCATCGGCCACCAGGATCGGCCAGTCGACGCCGAGCTTGTCGCGGACGGCGGCGACGCGAGACTCGGACCGGCCGGCCAGGGCGAGGCGTGTGCCCGCAGGCGCGTGTTCGGCGAGGTAGCGAGCGGTTACCGCGCCGACGAATCCGGAGGCGCCGTAGACGACAATATCGTGATCTCTGGCTTGGTCGGTCATGGTTCAGGATTCTGCATCAGCGCCCCGGAATCTGCTTGGGCGGTTTAGTCTCAAGCCGCTTGTTCCTATACCGAATCGGCTGGTTACGGGCTCATTGCGACGCCCGAACCGGCCCTGTCCGCGGATTGCGGACCCCGCGGGCGGAACGCCGAGTCCTGCCGCCGCCCGACGGGACAGACACTCATGGCATGGAGCGGGGGACCCAAGTTCCTCGGCGCGTCCGCGCGCCTCGGGGTGAAGCCGCCACACTCACGCGGCCGGGCACCTCAGCCCGAACCCGACAGCTGACCTCGCAGGCGTGGAGGGTCCACTGTCATGGCACGAGTCTGCAAACCTGCCCGTACCGCGCTTGTTCTCGCCGCGGCCGGCATCACCAGCATCACCTCCCTGATCGGGCCGCTCGCCGAGGCGCCGGCCAACGCCGCTCCCTCATCCACGACCGACGTCAACTGGGACGCCATCGCCGAGTGCGAGTCGGGCGGCAACTGGAGCATCAACACAGGCAACGGCTATTACGGAGGTCTGCAGTTCAGCCGCCGCACCTGGCGCGCCTACGGCGGGTCACGCTTCGCCGGCACCGCCGACCAGGCCAGCCGGACCGAACAGATCGCGATCGCCGAACGCGTGCGTGACGGCCAGGGCCTGGGCGCCTGGCCCACCTGCGGCCGCCGGGCCTCATCGACCAAGCAATATCGAGCCGAGCAGTTGGCCGTCGCGCGGGCCGAACAACTCGCAACCGCCCGAGCCCAGCAGCTCGCCACCGCCCGAGCCCAGCAGCTCGCCACCGCCCGGGCCAGGCAGTTGACCGCTGTCCGGGCGACTGCCCGGGCCACCGCGACCCAGGCCGCCGCCCGGGCGGCAACGGCAGCGCCGACGGCCGCAGCCGCGAGCCCGACGCCGGCACCCTCGGCAAAGCGCACCTACATCGTGCGTGCCGGCGACACCCTCGTCGTGATAGCAAAGCGGACCAATTACCCCGGGGGCTGGCGCGCGCTGCACCGTCTCAACCGTGCCTCGCTCAGCAGCCCGCACCGGATCTATCCCGGTCAGCCGCTCGCCCTCTGACCGCCGGCCGGCGGCCGGCGAAATTACGTCGACCCACTCGGGCTGACGAACTCGGGCTGGTCGAGAACCCGCAACCACGTGCCGTCGGGCTGGCGGCGCACCACCTGAGCCCGGGCGCCGGCGCCGTCACTCGGCGGCGTCGACGTCAGGGCCAGGTCACCGCTGGTCAGCGTGGGCAGCGGTTCCTCGGGCGTGAAAGTGGGCATGTGCGGCAGGGCCTCCGCCCAGAGCCGCCGGATCGCATCCCGCCCGACGGTCTGCCGCCCCGGCGGATAGGCCATCACGGCGTCTTCCTCATAGAGAAGCGCCAGGCCTTCGGCGTCTTTGGCATTCGCCCGCTCAACGAAGAGGCGGGTCAGGTCTTCGGGACGGTGGGCCTTCTCGCGTTCGGTCATGGCACCACCTTGCTCCGGGCGGATCCACAAGTCCAACGCATAGTTCTTATAGCTACTAGAATTCACAGTTATGGAACTTCGTCAGCTCGAGTACTTCGTGACCGTCGCCGAGGAGGCCAACTTCACCCGCGCCGCCGAGCGCGTCCGTATCAGCCAGTCGGGCGTGAGTTCGCAGGTCAAGGCGCTGGAGAGCGAGATCGGGGCGCCGCTTTTCGACCGCTCCGCACGGACGGCACGCCTTACCGAGGCGGGCACCGCGGCTCTCCCGTACGCGAAAGCCGCTCTGGAGGCCGCCGCGGGCTTGCGACTGGCGGTGGACGAGGTGCGCGGGCTGGTGCGGGGGCAGCTCACGGTCGGGATGGTGACGGGTTGCGAGGTGAAGCCCCTCTTCGCCGCGCTGGCGGCCTTTCATGACGCGCATCCGGCGATCGAGCTCGACCTGATCGAGGACAACTCCGACCGTCTCGTCGCCGGCGTGCGAGTGAGCACTGTGGACATCGCCCTGGTCGGAGTCGCCGGCGCCCCTCCAGAACATCTGGAGTCGCAGGTCATCGTCCGCGAAGGGCTGGCCGCGCTGGTCCCCTGGGATTCCGAGCCGGCCCGGCTCGACCGCATCACGCTGAGCGACCTCACCACACATCCCCTGGTCACCCTGCCCGAGGGCACCGGCATCCGCACCGTACTGAGTGAGTCGTGCCTGGCCGCCGGCCTGTTTCCCGACGTGGTGCTGGTCGCTTCGGCACCGGGCGCGGTGGCCGAGCTCGCGTCCCGGGGTCTCGGCGTGGGCGTGCTGAGCGAGTCCATGGCCACCGCTTTTCCGCAGCTCAAGGCCATTCCCATTGATCCCGTACGGATCCCCGCGCTGCTCGCCCTCGTCTGGCGACCACGGGTCAGCCCCGCGCTGGCCGCCGCGCTCCCCCATCTGCGCGAGGCGTTCGGGGTCGTCCCGCCGGATTCCTCAAACACGGCAGCCGCCGCGGTAAGCGGATCCGGCGGCTCGAAGCGTCTTTAGAAGTGAAGGCGGAACTTGAAGCGATGAATAGAGCAAGCAGCGGACGGGGCCTCAGGCGCGCGGATCGATGTGGATCTTCGGTGCCGATCCGCTGCGTCGCCCGGCGAGCACGTCGGCCGCCTCGTCGAGTCCGACCGTCTCGGCGACCAGCGGCCGGGGATCAACGGCTCCCGAGGCGTACGTTTCGATGGTCTCACCGAGTCCGCCGGAGGCGCTCAGAATGCCGACGACGGTGAGGTCCTTGAGCACGGCCTGGCGGGTGTCCACGAGGGACGGCTCGCCGGCCAGGCCGATGCAGACGACCCGGCCGCCGGGCTCGACGCGGTCGACGGCGAAGGCCGGCAGATCACGCGCGTTGGTCGCGTCGATGATCGAGTCGAACGGCACGGACGGCAGTTCGGCGCGGGTCCACGCGTCGGCGAAGCCGAGATCGCGGGCGAAGGCGAGCGACTCGGAGGTGGCGCCGAGCAGGTGAACGTCGGCGCCGCCGGCCCGGGCGAACATGGCGGCGAGCAGGCCGATCGTGCCCGGCCCCATGACCAGCACGGTCTTGCCCGGCGCGGGGTCGGCGGCCCGCACCGCACGCAGGGCGTTGCCGCCCGGCTCGACCAGGGCGCCGAGGGTCGGGTCGACGGAATCGGGGAGCTCGAAGAGGGCCTTGGCCGGGACGGGCAGGCTTTCGGCCAGCGCACCCGGCCACCCGTGCCGGATGCCGATCTCGTAGCGGTCGGCGCACAGGTGCTGACGGCCGTTGAGGCAGCGGGCGCAGTGGCCGCACCCGAGCATGGTGTCGCCCGTGACCCGTTTGCCCAGCCATGACGGGTCGACGCCGCCGCCGACGGCCGACACGACACCGCTCCATTCGTGGCCGATGCGCACCGGGTAGGTGGCGTCGCCGCTGGCCAGATAGGCCATGTCGCCGGTGAGGAACTCCATGTCGGTGCCGCACACACCGGCCCGCTCGACATCGACGACGACCTCACCGGGCCCGGCGACGGGCGGGTCGACCTCGACGACCTCGGAGCGTCCCGGCCCGGTGATCACGAATGCGCGCATCCCGACAGTCTGCCGCCTCCCGCGATGACGTAACCGTGATGCCGCCGACAGTAAGCCCGGGGAGGAAGCGTGCCCGTCATGCCGCCCCACGGTGCTCTCGCTGGCCGCCCGGCTGTACTGCCACTGGCGTTGCTCGCGCGGGTCACCCGGTTGTGGATGCCGCCGCCGGTGCAGGCGCGGGGTCACCCGCTGTGGATGCCGCCGGTGGTGAGCTCGCGAATCATCTGGGCCATCTCGGCCGGGCTGTGCGGGAAGCCGGCGCGGACCCACCAGCCGAGGGTTCCGACGAGGGCGCTCGCGTGATACTCGGCGGCCACGTCGACCGGCAGCCGCAGGTTGTCGTGGGTGCAGAGATGGTCTCGCATGACCTCGAAGATCATCTGGTGCAGGTGGGCGGTGCCGACCGCGCGGTAGATCTGCGGGTGCCGGTGGGCGTGCTCGAAGATCACGGTGATCGGCTTGACCGGGTCGGCCGGGCTGCCGGCCCGGCGACCGCCGGCGAGCAGGCCCATCTCGCGTTCCAGGTCGTTGCGGAGGTCCTCGAAGCAGGACGCGAAGAGGGCGTCCTTGTCCCGATAGTGCGCATAGAACGTCGACCGGCCGATGTCGGCGCGGTCGAGCACGTCCCGCACGGTGACACGGTCGTAGCCACGTTCGACCACCAGCTCGACCAGGGCTTCGCGAAGAGCGGTCCGCGTACGCCGGACCCGCCTGTCCTCCACCGTCGCCATCTCGCCCTCCGGGCCACTTTCCCGAATCTGTTCGGTTCCGGACGGACGCGGTGTTCCGCCCGTTGACCCCTCTCACCGTAACCGAACACGATGTTCGGAAGCGAACACGATGTTCAGGAGTCGATCATGCAGATGTTCACGCATGCGGAGCAGTACGACCGTCACGCCCAGCACGTCGGCCGCAAGCTGTACGACCGTGTGGTGGCGGACGCACATGCCATGGGTCTGCCGGACGGCACGAGAGTTCTCGATGTGGGCACCGGCCCGGGTCGCATTCCCCGGGCGCTGGCCGCGATGGAGCCCACCTGGGTCCTCGACGGCATCGACCTTTCACCCCAGATGATCGAGTACGCCCGCCAGCAGGGCCCGGCAGCCGACCGAGTGACCTTCACGGTCGGCGATGTGGCCGCGCTCCCCTACCCCGACGAGACCTTCGACCTGATCGTCTCGTCGATGAGCCAGCACCACTGGTCGGACGTGGACGGCGGAATCCGGGACCTGCGCCGGGTGCTGCGTCCCGGCGGGCGCCTCTGGATCTACGACGTCCGCTGGAGCCTGAGCCGCGCCCGCCGAGCCGCGGACAGAGAGTTCGCCGAGGTGCGCCGGGAGCCCGTTCGCCTGACGCGGTGGCCGGTTCCGTTGATCGCACGGCTGAGCGCTCGGGCCCGTTGAGCCGGTCGCGCAGCGGGCACGTCGGTGCCGCCGGCTTCAAGATGCGCGACTCGCCCCGACCGTGAAGCGGCGCGACCGGCCGCCGTGGTCAGCGGGATGGCTCGGGGACGGGCCGGGCGCGGCGGGAAGTGGCCAGGCGGGGCTCGGACAGGACCACCAAGACGGCGACTGTGGTCAGTACGGCGCCGGCCAGGACGGGGAAGCGGGGGCCTGAGCCGGTCAGGAGGGCGCTTCCCAGCAGGGCGCCTCCGGTGATGCCTACGTTGAAGGCCGTGGAGGTGCCCGCGGCGGCCATGTCTGTGCTGCCGGGGGCCACCTCGAGGACCCGGGTGCCCAGGATCGAACTCATGCCGGAGAGGGCGAAACCGGCCACGGCGACGGTGACGACCGCGGTCAGCTGGTCTGTGCCGAAAGCGAACTGGGCGCCCAGGGCCAGGGCCTGGACGACCGTGGCGACCAGCAGGCTCGCCCAGCCCCAGCGACCGACGACCAGACCGGCCACGAACACGCCGATCAGGCCGGCGACGCCGCGCAGGAGGAGGATCGGCCCCAGGGCGCCGGGGTCGAAGCCGCTCACTCGGGTCAGGAACGGGTCGACGTAGGTGAAGGCGGCGAACGCCCCGGCCAAGGTGACGGCGCTGGCCACGACGAGCGTGCGGTAACGGCCGGCGTCGGGGGCCGTGCCCCGGTCGGCGTCGCTCTCGCCCCGCGCGGTCTCGGGCAGCAGCACCAGCACGACCACCAGGACGAAGACGCCCAGCAGGCTCAGGGCCAGGAACGGTGCCCGCCAGCTGACTTGTTGACCCAGCCAGGTGCCCAGCGGGACGCCGACCAGCGGTGCGGTGGAGCTGCCGGCGAACACCATGGACAGCGCGCGGCCGCGCAGATGTTGCGGGAACAAGCCGGCCGCGGCCGGGGTGACCACGGCCCAGAAGACGGACTGGCTCAGGGCGATCACGACCCGGGCCGCCAGCAGGGACGGATAGTTCATGGCCAGGGCAGACAGGGCCGCCGACACGGCGAAGACGGCCAGAAGCAGAACGAGCAGGCGGCGGCGCGGCCACTTAGCGGTCAGCCTGGTCAGCGGCACCGTGGCCACCACGACGACGAACCCGTACGCCGTGACCAGCAGGCCGATCGCGGACTCGCTGACGCCGAGGTCGCCGGCCATGGCCGCGAGCAAGCCGATCGGCAGCGTCTCGACCGTGACGTACAGGAAAGCCCCGAGCGACAGCGCCACCAGGGCGACCCATGCACGCGTACGGCTCGATTGCATGTGATCAACGCTATCGACCGGGTCCGACAGAAATCCGGTGGCCGGGAGAGTCCGTTCGGATGATCAGCTCGTATGGTCAGCGCCCTTACGATGCCCGTCGTGTCGAATCGGATCGTTCGCGCAGCGCTGTCGTCCGCCCTCGTCGCGGGATCGACCGCGTTCGCCCTGAGCGTGTCCGGGCCGGCCCACGCCGCCGATCTGGCGGTCTCCCTGCCGATCAGCTCGTTCGGCGACATCGTGGTCAACCCCAAGAGCCAACGGATCTTCATTACCGACCCGGCCGGCGGCAAGCTGATCGTCACCGACTACGCCGGTGTGGTGCAGAAGACGACCGACAAGCTGCCGAGCATCGCCGGTCTCGCGCTCGACGCCGAGGAGGGCGATGTCTACGCCGCCGTCCCCGACGAGAAGGCGATCATCGCCTTCAAGGACAACGGAACGCGCCTCCAGACCTTCCCGGCGTCCGGTAACACGAAGCCGGTCACGCTGGCCGCGGCCGGCGGCCACGTCTGGTTCGGCGAGGCGGACGGCGGAATCGGCCGCCTCGATCGGAGCGGCGAGGAACCCGACCTGGTCCCCGACGTCGTCACCACCGGATTCACCTCGACCCCGGTGCTGATCGGAGCGGGCAACCTGATCGCCGCCGCCGATCCGTCGGCCGTCCCGGGTGTCGTCGCCGTCGCGAATGTGGCAACCGCGACGCCGGTCGTCGTCACCGCGCAGGCGGGCACCGGCCAGGCGAAGGCCCTCGCGTTCAGCGCGGACGGCAGCCGTCTGCTGGCGGCCGGAGGTCAGGGCCTGGCTCGCGCCCTGAAGCCGGCCGACCTGAGCACGCTGCAGAACTACACCGCGGCCGCCGACAACAACGCGGTCGCCGTGGGGTCGACCGGAAGCGTGGCGGTCGGCACGAACAAGACCGTGTCCGTGTTCGCGTCCGGGTCGGCGACCTCGAACAAGCAGTTCACGATCAAGACCGCGGGCGCTCTGCAGGCGGGTGGTCTGGCCTGGGAGCCCGCCGGTCCGCGCCTGTTCGGCGTGTCCGGCCAGGCGGGCCAGTTCGACCTGCAGATCTTCGGCGATCCGGCCGTGCTGGCCACCAAGGTCGAGCTCACCGTGCCCACCAAGATCGAGCTGGGCCGGACGGCCACGATCACGGGAGCCTTCGCGGCGCCGATTCCGGCCGGCCTGCCCGTGGTGATCACCCGCAAGGACGCGGCCGGGAGCCGACAGGTCTCGCCGACGACCGTCCCGGCGGACGGCAAGTTCACGATCTCCGACAAGCCCACCCGCACCGGCACGGTGACGTACACGGTTGCGTTCGCGGCCAACGGCAGCCATTCGTCGGCGACCGTCACCAAGTCATTCGGCGTGGGCACGACCAAGGCCACGACGCTCGCGCTGGCCCGCAGCGGCAGCGGTGTTCTCGCGTACGGGGGCACTGTGACTTTGACTGCCAAGCTCGGCGCCACCCACTCGAGCCGCGCCGTCGAGATCTGGGCCGACCCGTTCGGCGCCGACCAGACGGACCGGCTGGTGAAAAAGGCCACCGCGAACAGCCAGGGCGTCGTCACGGCAACCTTCAAGGTCACCCGCAACACGACGTTCTCGGCGATCTTCCGGGGTGACCTTTTCACCGCCGCGCGCACGGTCAAGACGACCGTTTCGGCCAAGACGAGCGTGACCACCTCGGTCGCCCGGGCCTACAAGGTCGCCCCGATCGGCGGAGTGTCCTACCACCACCTGCGCACGACGGTGAATCCCTACATCACCACGAAGAGCCCCGCGGTTTCCGGGCGCAGCGTCTATCTGCAACTCGAATACTTCAACGGCCAGCAGTGGAAGGTCTGGCAGGCCGGGTATTTCCAGCTCAACCAGTACGGCAATCTCTACAACGAGCTGACCGGCACGCACACCGCCGGCGTGAAATACCGGCTCCGGGCGATTTACCTGTACGCCAAGTCGGGCGACACGCTGAACGCCACGACCTACGGCAATTACCAGTACTTCACCTTTACGAACTAGCCGCCGACCGGGCCCGGGCCATCGACTCGACGCCCGCCATCAGGAGCTCGATCCCGAACGCGTAATAGGTTTCCGGATCGGGCTCCTCGGCATATGTGGCGCCGAGCCGCACCATCATCGGGAATTGGTCGATCGGCAGGCATTCGAGCTCGATCCGGCGACGGCGGCGCCACTCGTTGACCTCCCAGCCGCCGCCGACCGGGGGCGTCTCGAACTGGCCGTGCACCAGACCGATTACGCCGTGCAGCAGATAGCTGCCGACCCAGTAGCCCTCGCGGGGAGTGAAGCCGGCCTGGGTGAGCAGGACGAGCGCGTCCTCCGTGGCGCGGCTGAAGCTGGTCGCCCGGGCCTTGTCGGACTGGTGCAGCAGGTCGGGCAGGATCGGATGCCGACGCATGGCGCCGACGAGTGACTCGATCATGGCGCGCAGCTGGACCGGCCACGGGTCGGACGCGCTGCGATCGGCGCGGACCTCGGCCAGCGCGTGGTCGACCACGCCCAGGAACAGCTCGTCCTTGTTCTTGAAATGCCAGTAGAGCGCCATCGGGGTGACGCCGAGCTCCTGCGCGAGCCGGCGGATGGTCACCGCTTCCAGGCCCTGCTCGTCACCGAGGCGCAGGGCCGTCTCGGCGACGGTCGCCTTGCTGAGTCGTTCGGCTGCCACTTGACAACCATACAACGTACAGGTCTCATATACGCGGTACATGTACGCCGTACAAGGACGCTGTACAGGAGGCCCGAGTGGCGACAACAACGGAGACAAACCGCAGGTGGTGGGCGCTCGTGGCGGTGGCGCTGGGCACCTTCATGACCTACCTCGACAACAACGTGGTCAACGTGGCGCTGCCGTCGATCCAGCGCGACCTGCAGCTGAGCATCGAGGGCCTCGAGTGGATCGCCAGCTCGTACATCCTGGTCTTCGCGGGCCTGCTGCTGGCCGGTGGCCGCATCGCCGACGTGCTCGGCATGCGCGGGGTGTTCTTCGGCGGCCTCGCCGTCTTCACGGTGGCCTCGGTGGTCGCCGGTCTGGCGCAGAATCCGGAGATGCTGATCGGCGCCCGGGCCGTTCAGGGCGTGGGCGCGGCCCTGCTCACCCCGGCCTCGCTGGCACTGCTGACGCAGTTGTTCCCCGATGCGCGCGAACGGGCCACGGCGGTCGGCATCTGGGGCGGTGTCGGCGCGCTGGCGCTGGCCTTCGGTCCGTTGACCGGCGGGTGGCTCAGCGAGCACGCGTCCTGGGGCTGGATCTTCCTGATCAACGCGCCGATCGGCGTGGCGACCGTGATCGTCGGTGCCCTGAGCATCCCGGCGAGCCGGCGGGGCACGAGCCGCGGCCTCGATCTGCCCGGCCTGGTCGCCTCGTCGCTGGCCCTGTTCGCCCTCACCTTCGCGCTGATCGAGGGCGAGTCGCGCGGCTGGACCAGCGGCAGCATCCTGGCCGGTTTCGCCGTCGCCGCGGCCGGCGCGATCGCCTTCGTGGTCATCGAGTCCCGCTCGGCCAACCCGATGATGGACCTCAGCTTCTTCCGTCTGCGGGTCTTCACCGGCGGGCTGCTCGCGATGGGCCTGTGGGCCTTCGGCGTCTTCGGCATCTACTTCTACACGGCGATCTACATGCAGAACGTGCTTGGCTTCTCGCCCACCGAG
The DNA here is from genome assembly GCF_055562135.1 of Actinoplanes sp. NPDC021490. Taxonomy (NCBI): domain Bacteria; kingdom Bacillati; phylum Actinomycetota; class Actinomycetes; order Micromonosporales; family Micromonosporaceae; genus Actinoplanes; species Actinoplanes sp. NPDC021490. Next base: position 502,676 of record NZ_JBVHFW010000001.1, on the reverse strand, counting down.
GCGGGGGCCGCGTTCGTTCCGATGGCGCTGGTCATGGCCGTGATGGCCACGGTCGCGCCACGGCTCGAGGCTCGTTTCGGCGCGGGGCGCACAGTGGCGACGGCGCTCGCTCTCATGGCCCTCTCGGTCGTGGGCATCTCCTCGTTCGGGGAGGGCACGACCTATCTCGACCTGCTGCCCTGGTTCCTGGTCTACGGCGTGGGCGGCGGCATGCTCGTCCCGCTCAACAATGTGGTTCTCGGTGCGTTGCCGGCCAACCGGGCCGGGATCGCGTCGGGCATGCTCAACGTCTCGCGCGAGGTCTTCGGCCTGCTCGGCATCACGATCCTGGGCGCGATCCTGACCAACCGCTCGAACGCGGCGTCCGGCTCCGAGCTGCACCGATACCTCGAGGGCTACCAGGTCTCGCTGGTGGTGGCCGCGGCCCTGGTCGCGGTGGGCGTCCCGATCGCGCTGTGGGCGCTTCGCTCGGTCAAGCCGGCCGAGCCCACGATCAAGGACGAGGAGCCGGTGCTGGAACCGGCCTGAGTTCTGCCCCGCTGATCATGCGAGCGAGGTGTATCCGCGGCACACGACGGACCCGGCGTGGCACCGGGACGGAACACAACCGGCGGGGGCGGATACTGATCAGTTGTGAGGACGCCTCGGTTGGAGATCGAATACTGCACTCAGTGCCGGTGGTTGCTGCGGGCCGGTTGGACGGCGCAGGAACTGCTCACCACGTTCCAGAAGGAGCTCGGTGAGGTGGCGCTCGTGCCGGGCACCGGGGGTGTGTTCGAGATCCGGCTCGACGACGAGTTGTTGTGGTCCCGCAAGCAGCAGGGCGGGTTCCCGGAACTGCCCGAGTTGAAGCGACTGGTGCGCGACCGTATCGCGCCCGGACGCTCGCTCGGCCACACCGACCGAGCCGCCCAGAACGCGGACGAGAGCCCGGCCGGCGCAACAGTGAACCCGGCCTGACGCTGAGAGACGACCGGGCGCGCAAAGGGTGACTACGCTGGGCGCTTTTCGAGGGCGTCCAGGTCGCGCTCGGCGTAGAGGCGGTGGTGCCATTCCTCGTTCAGGACCGTCAACAGGCATTTGCGTACGGGATAGGCCCTCGGCAACGGCCAGCCCGGGCCCTCGACCGGCACGGTGTCGGCGGCCAGCGACTCGGCGGTCAGCCCGTTGATGACACGGCGCACTGTCGTCATGCGGTCGAGTCGCAGGGCGAGCGCCTCGTCGAGGGACGGCCGGGTCTCTCGGTCGCGCGGCACACCGGGCGTGTCGGGCATGCCGTCCCACGGCAGGCTCAGCCGGTGCCACGGGGACGGGTCGCCGAGGATGGCCCGGGACACCCACGACTCGGTGGCGAAGGCGAGATGCCGCAGCGTCTCGATGAACGACCACTCGCCGTCCACGGATTCGTGCAGCAGCGCGGGCGGCAGCTTGCGGGCCCGCTCGACGGTGCCGGCCCAGAGCCGCTCGACGATGTCCCACGCCTCGCAGAAGCCTTCCGGGCCGGTCGGGCGCATCTTCGGCCGGTCCGGGTCGCGCCGGTCGAGTTCGGCCTCGATCAGCGGCACCACGTCGACGCCGTTGATCACCAGGTTGTGGAGGTCGCCGTCGATAGTGACGTCCCACATGTCGACGCCGCGCATCGTCGACTTGGAGAAGTTGACGTCGCGGAACACCGAACCGGTCAGATCGTCGCCGTGGAACTCAGCCATACGGGCACGCTAGACCCTGATCCGGACGGAACGCTTCCGGAAGCGAAACGGGCAGCTCAGCCGACTCGGTGCCGGCCGATCGGGACGATCATCGGGGTGTTCGAGATCGGGTCGTTGACGAGCCGGCACCGCATGCCGAAGACGTCGCCGATGATCTCCTCGGTGAGCACCTCGTTCGGGTCCCCCGCCGTCACTACCGCGCCGTCCTTCATCACGACCAGGTGATCGGCGTAGCGGAAGGCCAGGTTGAGCTCGTGCAGGACGATCACGACGGTCGTGCCCTCGGCCTCGTTGAGGTCGGTCAGCAGGTCCAGCACCTCGACCTGGTGGCTGATGTCTAGATAGGTGGTCGGCTCGTCGAGCAGCAGGATCCCCGTGCGCTGGGCCAGCGCCATCGCGATCCACACGCGCTGCCGCTGCCCACCGGAGAGCTCGTCGACCGGCCGCGCCGCCAGCCCAAGCGTGCCGGTCGCGGTCAGGGCCGCGGTCACGGCGTCATCGTCGTCGCCGCTCCACCGCCGGAACCAGCCCTGGTGCACGTGCCGGCCCCGGCTGACCAGGTCGGTGACCGTGATGCCGTCCGGCGCGATCGGCCCCTGCGGCAGGATGCCGAGCTGCAGCGCGACCTCGCGGCTGGGTGTCGAGTGGATCGACTTGCCGTCCAGCAGCACCTGCCCGGACGAGGCCGGCAGCAGGCGGGCCAGCCCCCGCAGGAACGTCGACTTCCCGCAGGCGTTGGGTCCGACGATGATGGTGACCTTGCCGGTGGGCAGGTGCATGTCCAGGTCGCGGACGACGGTCCGCTCGCCGTATCCCAGCGACAGCCGGTCGGCCTTCAGGTCCAGGGGCACGGTCATCCTCCTCGGCCGGAGCGGTTGGCCGTGGCGAGCAGCCACAGCAGGTAGGGGGCGCCGATGACGCCGGTGACGACGCCGACCGGGAACTGGCGGGCGCCGAGCAGGTGTGAGCCGATGAAGTCGGAGACCAGCACCAAAAGAGCGCCGACGAGGGCGGCCTGGAGCAGGACGGGTCGTCCGCCGCCGACCATGCGGGCGGCGATCGGCCCGGACATGAAGGCCACGAACGCGATCGGGCCGGCCGCCGAGGTCGCCATGCCGGCCAGGCACACGGCGACGATCAGCAGGGCGAAGCGGCTCGACTGGACGCGTACGCCGAAGGCTTTGGCCAGGTCGTCGCCGAGCTGCATGCCGGTGAGCACCCGGCCCAGGATCAGGGCGGCCGGCACCAGGATCAGCATCGAGACGGCGAGCGGGACGATCTGAGCCCAGGTGCGGCCGTTGACGCTGCCGGTCAGCCAGATCATCGCCTCGGCCGCGACCTTCACGTCCGAGCGGGTCAGGATGTACGAGGTGATGCTGGTCAGCACCGTGCCGATGCCGATGCCGACCAGGATGAAGCGGTAGCCGCCGACGCCCTTGCGCCACGAGAGGGCATAGATGGTCAGGGCCGTGACCACCGCACCGGCCAGACCGGCCGCGGCGACGAGGCCGCCGTCGATGCCCAGCACGAGCACGGTCACCACCGCGGCGGTGGTCGCGCCCTGGCTCACGCCGATCACGTCGGGGCTGGCCAGCGGGTTGCGCAGCAACTGTTGGAAGATCGCGCCGGCCAGCCCGAAGGCGAACCCGGCCAGCGTGGCGACCGAGGCCCGGGGGAGCCGCAGCTCGCGCATGATGTAGTCGACCCCGGCGGGGGTGGGCCGGCCGAGCAGCGAGCGCACCACGTCGGGCAGGGAGATCTGGAAGTCGCCGTAGGACAGTGAGAGCGCGAACATGGCGACCACCGCGGCGAACAGCACGACGGCGACCCGGCGGGCCCGGGCCGTCTCGCGTCGGCGGGTCGTCCGGACCACCCCGGCGCTCACAGCTCGGCCAGCCTTTCGCGACGGGCCAGGGCCACGAAGATGGGCGCGCCGATGATCGCGGTCACGATGCCGACCTGCACCTCGCCCGGGCGGGCCACGACCCGGCCGATCACGTCGGCGATCAGCAGCAGCAGCGGGGCCAGCAGCATCGAGTAGGGCATCAGCCAGCGGTGGTCGGGGCCGGTGACGGCCCGGGCGATGTGCGGGATGACCAGGCCGATGAAAACCAGCGGGCCGGCCATCGAGGTGGCTGTGCCGCAGAGCAGCACCACGGCGCCGGCCGCGATAAGCCGGGCCACGATGACGTTCTGGCCGAACGAGGTGGCCACGTCGTCGCCGAGAGCGAGGGCGTTGAGGGCACGCGCCGAGTAGAGGGCGAGCAGCATCCCGGCGATCAGGAACGGCAGGCTCTGCACGGCGATGTCGGTGCCCCGGTTGGCCAGCGAGCCGACCTGCCAGAAACGGAACTGGTCGTACGCGTCCACGTCGGTGATGAGCACGGCCGTGGTGAACGAGATCAGCGCGGCCGTGACCGCGGCGCCGGCCAGGGCCAGCTTGACCGGGGTCGCGCCGCCCCGGCCGATGGACCCGATCGTGTAGACGAGGATCGAGGTGATCGCCGCGCCGAGGAAGCCGAACCAGACGTACCCGGTCAGGTCGGTGACGCCGAAGAAGCTGATCGCGATGACGATGAACAGGCCCGCGCCCGCGTTGACGCCGAGGATCCCCGGGTCGGCCAGCGGGTTGCGGGTGACGCCCTGGATCACCGCGCCGGCCAGGCCGAACGCGGCCCCGGCGAGCAGGCCGACGATCGTACGGGGAACGCGGCTCTGGGTGATGATGAGGTCTTCGGTGGAGTTCGGGTCGGGGTTCACGAGCGCGTGAAGGACCGTCGCGAAGGGTACGTCGCGGGCGCCGACGGCCAGGCTGAGCAGCACGGCTCCGGCGAGGGCCGCCGCGATCACCACCAGCCCGGTGGTGAGCACGACGGCCCTGCGGTGACGGGGGTCCGGCACCGGACGTCAGCCGGCGGCGGTGGCCAGCAGCGGGGTGACCTTGTCCACGGCGAAGGACAGGCCGGCGACGGACGAGCTCGAGAACGCGTTCGAGATGTCCTTGTCGTCCATGTAGGCGACGTGACCGGCCTTGACCGACGGCACGGCCTGGAACAGCTTGTCGCCCTTGACCTGGTCGAGCGTGGCCTGGATGAGGAACACGACGGTGACGTCGGCGTCGGCCAGGTCGAGCTGCTCGTTGGAGAGCGTGATGTAGAAGGAGTCCTTCTTGAGGGCCTCGATCGCCGGCGCGTTCTTGAAGCCGAGCTTGGTGAGGAAGTCGACCCGGCCGTCACCGGTGACGTAGGCGCCCCAGCCGTCGCCGGTGCGGGCGATCGCGGCGACGGTCTTGTCCTTGAAGCCCGGGTTGGCCGCGGCGGCCGCGGTGAACTTGGCGTCCAGGTCGGTCTTGAGCTTGGCCGCCTCGGTCTGCTTGCCGAGCGCCTTGCCGATCATGTCGAGCTGCTGCTCCCAGGTGGTCAGATACATCTCGCCGCCCTTGGGGACGTCGACCACGGGGACGCCGAGCTTAGCCAGCGAATCGTGCCGGGCCTTGTCGCCGCTCGAGCGGGTGTCGAGGATCAGGTCGGGCTTGAGGGCCGCCACCTTCTCCATGTCGAGCTCGAGGGTGCCGAGGATCTCGGGCGGGGTCGTGTATTTGCCGGCGTTCCACGGGCCCTGGCCGTCGCCGCCGAAGGCCAGCCAGTCGGCCGCGCCCACGGGCTGCACGCCGAGCGACAGCGCGACGTCGGCGTCGCTCCAACCCAGAGCGACGACGCGCTCGGGCTGCTTACTGACCGTGACGTCGCCGAAGGCGGTGGTGATCGTGACCGGGAAGGCCGCGGCGGCCGACGTGCCCGCATCGGGTGCGGCGTCGTCCTCCGTGCCGGTCGTCGAGCAGCCGGAAAGGGCCACCACGGCGCTCAGAATGGCGACCGGGACAAGCCGGCCGGCCCGGGAAAACGGAAGTCGCATCAAGGCTCCATAAGTCTTCAAAGGTGAGCCTAACCTAACGGCCAGAACCATATCCGCAAGTGAGAGCCATGAAGGTCACAATTGCAAACGTCCCGCTAATTGAGCCGCGGCGGCGATGGTGGCCGCGTACTGCACGCCGACGAGACGCCGGATCTCGATCGGCTCCAACTCGGCCACCCGGGCGTCCTCGTCCAGCCATTCGGCGTAGCGCTGTTCCACCTCGGCCAGTGCGGAGCGGACGGCCGCGCGCACATTGCCCACCGCGGCCTCGCCCCGCAGGGCCCGGAGCAGGATTCCGCCGTAGCGCAGCCGCCACTCGTGCACGTTCAGCTCGAGCGAGTTGGCTTCGGCCACAGTGGCCGGACGCTGCGACACCGGGTCCTTGCTGCGCGCGAGCCGCTCTTGCGCGGCGCCCTCCACGACCGTGGCGTAGAAGCGGGCCGCCCGCCAGTACGGCGAGGTGGGCGCGATCAGGAAAAGCTCGACCGCGGCCAGCGTACGGGTGAGGAGCTCGCCCAGATCGGCCAGCGCGACGGCGTTGCCGGCCAGAGCCTCCGCGTACGCCACCCCGGCCGGTGCGGTGTCTCCCGCGCGCGGGTCCAGCCAGTACGGCAGCTCGCTGACCAGCACCAGCGCGCCCCACCGCTCGGCGTACCAGGTGGTGCTGCCGCCCTCGAAGATCCACGGCTGGCGGCGGGCCATCGTGCGCTCGTAGACCGTCGCCAGCGGCGTGGCCTCGTAGATCGCGTCGTCGAGCATCTCGAGGTCGGGCGCCTCGGGTTCGCCGCGATCGAGCGGGATGCCCAGATGCTCGGGGATCCGCTGCAGGACCGGGTGCAGGGCCGGCTCGGAGCGGCTCAGCCAGTAGTAGGCGCCGCCCAGCTCGCTGTTGTGCAGCGACGCGACCAGGGCCGGCCGATGCGCGTCGATCAGCCGCATCAGCGCCTGCGTCTCCGGGATCGGCTCGTCGAAGTAGGCGTCCCCGTGGTTGATCGGGAACGTCCACTCGACCTGGTCGCGGCCGGCCGGCCGATAGAAATGCCGGGCGTAGTGGCTGCGGGTGAACGGGCCGCGCAGCCAGCCCTCGTTGAGCCGCAGCCCGTCCGGGTCGACGCAGTCCACCACGCGCCACCGGTGACCGAGGCGTTCGCGCAGCTCACGGTCGGCGCAGAGGCGTTCCGCCAGGTGCAGGGCGGTGAGACCGCCGATCGGCTCGTTGGGGTGCGGCAGGCCGAAGGCGAGGGCTTCGGGAAGGTCGGCGCCGTCGTCGGAGATCGTCAGGGACCAGAGGGGATTGCCCTGCCGGGAACTGCCGCACCGGCGCAACGAGGCGACGCCGGGGTGACGTTCCGCGACCCGCCGCAGTCCGGCGTGCAGTTCGTCGACCCCGGCGAAGGCCTCGTACGCCGGCACGGTCTCGATCTCGGCGAGGAGCCAGGCGGGGAGCGCGGCAGGAAGGGTGTCCATCCCGCCATCCTCCCCGCTATTCCTTGGTGCCCGCTGCTTCCACGGGCGGAACCCGCAGCAGCCGGCTCACCGGCAGGATCGTCGTGACCAGGGCCAGCACGGTCGCGCCGCCCAGCACGATCGCCCAGCCCATCGGCGGCACGTAGGGCACCAGCGAGCCGGTCAGCGCCCGCACCACGGCCACCAGCGTCATCCCGGCGATCACCACGCCCACCGTGAGCGCCGCCCCGAGCAGCCCCACCTGCTCGGCGTTGACCATGCGCCGCACCTGACGCCGGGTCACGCCGGCCAGCCGCAGCACCGCCAGCTCGCGGCCGCGGGCCAGGGCCGCCATCACCATCGTGTTGCCGGACGCGAGCGCCGCGTACGCCACCATCACGGTGATCAGCAGCTTGTTGAGCCAGGCGCTGACGGCCAGGTCACGGCTCAGCTGCCCGGTCAGTTCGGCGGACGTCCGCACCTGCCCGAACGATGCCAGCTGCTGGTCGGCGCGGCCGTCGGTGCGCACCAGGATCTCGTCGTACGGCCCCGACCGGTACGGCAGCACCACGTCGCCGAAGCCCATCCCGCGGTCGTAGACGGCGATCACCTCGCGCTTGACCGGGGTGCCGTCGGCCAGCCACATCTCGGCCTGGTCGCCGACCTTCCAGCCCGAGGACGACGCCTGCAGGGCCGAGACCGCGATCGTGTCGCCGGTGAGCCGGTCGAGGCTGCCCTCGCGCACCTTCAGGTCCATGGTGGACGCGAGCTGGGCCGGTTCGACCGCCCGGGCCACCACCGGCTCGGCGCCGTCGAAGACGCGGACCACCACCGAGGTGTGCTGCACCCCGGTCGCCGCCTGGACGCCCGCGGTGCGGCGCACGCGGTCGGCCGTCGACGCGGGCAGGCCCTCCGGCGTGACCAGGGCCCGGTCGGCCAGCATGCCGTCGCGGCTCTGGGTGACCGTCTGGCGTTCCAGGTTGTCCTGCAGGAACCACACCGAGCCGCCGAAGCCGACCGACAGCACGAGCGCGCTCAGCACGGCGGCCATGCCCCGCGCGTTGGCCCGCAGGTTGGCCACGGCCAGGTCGCCCGAGACCCCCCACACCGTACGCAGGACCGGCGCGAGCAGCCGGGCGGCGTACTCGTTGATCCAGGGCGCGAGCAGCGCGACCGCCATCACGAACAGGTAGAGCATGCCGACCGCGGCGGCCATCGCGGCCGTGCCCGAGGTTCCGGCGGCGAAGAACGTCGACGCCACCGCGGCGGCCAGCGTGAACAGGCCGGAGGCGAGCCGGATGCGGCCGCCGCGAGGGGGCTCGACGGCGATCTCGCCCAGCGCCTCGGCCGGGCGGATGCGGGCCACCCGGCGGGCCGCGATCCGGGCCGCGCCCAGGGCGATCAGCAAGGTGGTGAGGGTGGCGAAGGCAGCGGCGATCGCGGGGTTGACGATCGGGAAGCTGTCCGGAAGGAAGCCGCGGGCGACCAGTTCGTCGTGGACCCAGGCGGTCGACCAGAGCCCGGCCGGGATGCCGATCGCGGCCGAGGCCAGGCCGACCACGGCCGCCTCGGCGACGACCAGGGTGCGTACCTGCCGCGGGGTGGCGGCGACGGCGCGGAGCAGGGCCAGGTCGCGGCGGCGGTGCCGGACGGACAGGCCGACGGTGCCGGCCACGACGAAGACGATCAGCAGCACCACGTACCCGCCGAACGCGCTGCCCGCCTCGAGCAGCAGGGAGCGGGCCTCGATTGAGGTGGACGACTCGGCCCAGCCGCGGTCCTTCCCGGCGTACGCCTCGACTCCGGCCTCCTTGGCCAGGCCATCGATCTGCCGGATGGCGTCCGGGGAGGCGACCTTGACCGCGATGGCCTGCGGGTCGGCCTGGACGTCGGTCACCCCCGGGACGGCCCGGATCCGGTCGGCGAGCTCGGGCGGCACCTTGCCCTCGGGCAGCGGCACCTTCGAGGTGGTGACCTCGCCGTCGAACTCCTTGGTCGTGACCTCGATGTGGCGGTGCGCGACCACGACGTCGGCCGCCGCGTACCGCTGGGGTTCGGGCTGATAACGCAGACCCGACTCGATGAACACGGACAGGGTCATCAGGATCATCACGCCGCCGGCCAGGGCGAACAGGGTGGCGATGGACGTGCCGGGGCGCTGCCGGAGCAGGCGCATGGCCAGGTTGAACATGGGATTCGCTCCTCTCACCGGGTCGCGAGCAGTTCGGCGATCTTTTCGGCGCCCAGCTGCGGCAGGTCACGGACGATCCGGCCGTCGGCCAGCACGAGCACGCGGTCGGCGTACGACGCGGCCACCGGGTCGTGCGTCACCATCACCACGGTCTGGCCGAACTCGTCGACCATCGAGCGCATCAGGGTCAGCACCTCGGCCGCGGTCCCGGTGTCGAGCGCGCCGGTCGGCTCGTCGGCGAAGACCACGTCGGGGCGTACGGCGAGGGCGCGGGCGATGGCGACGCGCTGCTGCTGACCGCCGGAGAGCTGGGCCGGGCGGTGCGACAGCCGCTGGGTCAGGCCGACCCGCTCGACCACGCTCGCCACCCACTGCCGGTCCGGCTTCTCACCGGCCAGCTTGGCGGGCAGCAGGATGTTCTCCTCGACGGTGAGCGCGCCGATCAGGTTGAACGCCTGGAAGACGAAGCCGATGCGGTCCCGCCGCAGCTCGGTCAGCTTGGTCTCGGACAGCTTCGACAGCTCGGTGCCGCCGACCCAGACCTGGCCCGAGGAGGGGCGGTCGAGACCGGCGGCGGTCTGCAGCAGCGTGCTCTTGCCCGAGCCGGACGGGCCCATGACGGCGGTGAACGTGCCGCGGGCGAACGCCGCGTCCACCCCGGCCAGGGCCACGACCTGTTGCCCGTCGGTGGCGTACGTGCGGGTGAGTCCTTCGACCCGGACCGCGACCATGTCGTCCATCACTGCGCCTCTCGGTGTGCGTTTCGCTGACACCAAGAACGCTATTTATCGCAGTGGTCAAGATCGATGAAGACAGCTGGCCTCTTCGCGGTACAGCAGGCTATACCTCCAGGTAACGCAGCACGGCGGTCACGCGCCGGTCGGCGCGATCGCTCGGCGCGAGGTCGAGCTTGGCGAAGATGCTGCGGATGTGCTTGTGCACGGCGCCCTCGGTGACCACCAGCCGCTCGGCGATCGCCACGTTGCCCAGGCCCTCGGCCATCAGCGCGAGCACGTCGCGCTCGCGGGGGCTCAGCCGTTCCAGGCCGTTGTCCGAGCGGTTGCGCGAGAGCAGCAGCCCGACCACCTCGGGGTCGACGGCCGTGCCGCCCTCGGCCACCCGGTGCAGCGCCTCCAGGAACTCCTCGACCCGGCCCACCCGCTCCTTGAGCAGATAGCCGAGCCCCGCCGCGCCACCGGCCAGCAGATCAGTGGCAAAAGCCTGTTCCACGTACGCCGAGAGCACGAGCACGGCCAGCCCGGGCAACCGCCGGCGCGCCTCGACGGCGGCGACGATGCCCTCGTCCGTGTGCGTGGGCGGCATCCGCACGTCGACGATGGCCACGTCCGGTTTGTGGGCCTCGACCGCGGCCAGGAAAGGGGCCGGGCCGTCGGCCGTGGCGACCACGTCGATCCCCTCCGCCCGCAGCAGGAGCGCCAGGCCCTCGCGCAGCAGCGCATCGTCCTCGGCGATCACGATCCGCACGGCAGCTCCACTCGCATCGTCGTCGGCCCACCGGCCGGGCTGGTCAGGGTGAGGCTTCCGTCGTACGCCTCGACGCGGCGCCGGATCCCGGTGATCCCGGACCCGCCGTGCTCGTCGGCGCCACCGCTGCCGTTGTCCTCGATCGTCACTTCGAGCCGTTCGCCGTGCAGGCGGGCCGTGACCGAGGCGGCGGTCGCCCCGCTGTGCTTGTTGATGTTCGTGAGCGCCTCGGCCACCACGAAATAGGCCGTCGCCTCGACCGACGCCGCGCACCGGCGGGGCAGCCGGACGTCGAGGCGGCACGGCACGCCCGAGTCACCGGCCAGACCGGCCAGCGCGCCGTCGAGCCCCCGGCCGTCGAGCACCGGCGGGAGGATGCCACGCACGACCGTACGCAGCTCGGCCAGGGCCTGTTCGGCCGCGTCCTGGGCCCGGTCGAGCATCTGGCCGGCCGACGCCGGGTCGCGCGCCACCGCCCGGCGGGCCGCGCCGAGCAGCATGCTGACCGCGACCAGGCGGTTCTGCGCGCCGTCGTGCAGCGAGCGTTCGATGCGGCGCAGCTCGGCCGCGTGCGCGTCGAGGGCCGCGGCCCGGGTGGCGGTCAGCTCGGCCACCCGCAACGACAGGTCGGTGCCGGGCGGCGGGGCCAGCAGGCGGCGTCCTGGCCAGGCCTGCGCCCGGGCCAGCAGAGGCGCCGTGGCCAGGCCGAACACGACCCAGCCGAGGCCGTACAGACCCACCAGGAGCGCCCCGAGCTGGTCGTGGACCCGCCAGAAGACCAGGCCGGGCGCCGACTCGGGCGAGGCCAGCGACCACCACAGCGGATAGGTGACGGTCTGCACCGACGAGACCGGGACGATCAGGCCGAACGCGCTGAGAAAGAACCCGGCTGTGGCGTGCTCGACGAGCCAGATCAGTTCCCGCCGGCTGAACTTCTCGGACACCGGGCCCAGGATCTCGGGACCCCAGCGCGACAGCCGGGATCGTTCACGGTCGGCGACCGAGCGGACGGCCCGGCGGGCGTACGGGATCAGCAGCAGACCGAGGCCGACCGGGCACAACAGGGCCACGATGACCAGCCAGAAGACCGTGCCCAGGGCGAGGGCCGCCGTGCCGAAGCCGCCGAGCAGCCGCTGGAGGCCGTCGACGGTGACATGCGCCCGGCGGCGCAGACCATCGACGCTCATAGCCCGTCACACTAGGACATCGGCGGGCCGGGAGGTCCGGGACGCCCAGATCGCCCCGTTGAGCACCGCCCAGGCGGCTCCCAGCAGCACCGCGGCGATCGTCTCGCTGAGGCTGCTCCAGCCCAGATAGACCCACGAGCCGGCGCAGAGCACCAGGGCCGCGGCGGCCAGGGTGCCCACCGTGACCCGCCGCGGCCAGGTCAGGCGTCTCGACAACAGCCAGGCCACCAGTCCGACGACCGCGGCCAGCTGCGCGGTCTGACCCGCCGCGAGGGCCGCCAAGGACGGGCCGGCGTCGCTCACGGCCTCGCCCGCACCCGACAGGACCAGCGGCATGGGCCCGCCGTATTCGGCGGCGGACGGGAACAACACCTCGGGCGGACCCTGCCAGGACGGCGGGTCGATGATGGCCAGGACCAGCGTCAGAACGACCAGGGGCAGCAGCGGGGCCAGGCCGTCGAGCAGTCCCGAGCGCCGCCACCAGGCCCGGGCCAGCACGACCACGGCGGCCACCCCGAGCAGCATCTCGGGGCTGACCGAGCCGGCCAGCTCGAGCGCGAACCGGTAGCCGTCGGACGTCCACTGGCTGCGCGCCCACTCCGTGACCGCGTCGTCGGCCGCGGACAGACCGCTCAGCTTGACGATCAGCGGCATGACGAACACCAGCAGCAGGGCGAACAGCACCAGCGCGGTCAGGCTGGTCAGCACCCGGGCGGCACGGCTGTCGGCCAGAACAGGCACCTCCGGCACCCGCATCGGGTGGCCGCCCAACCAGCGGCCGGCCAGCACGAGCACCACGAGCAGGGCAGTCAGGACGGCCAGGGCGCCACCGGCCCGGCCCGCGCGGGCGGCCAGCACGTCGTAGGAGGCGCCGGCCAGGTAGCTGCCGAGCACCAGCCACAGGGACCAGCCGACCGCGGCCGGGCTGTGAAAGGCGGCGAACCTCCGGTACGGCACCCCGTTCATCCCGGCCAGCCGGGGCACGAGCGTACGGGCCCCGGCCACCCACTGTCCGAAGAAGACGGACCGCCCGCCGTAGCGCTCGAAGATCCGCTCGGCCCGCCGCCAGTGCCGCTCCTTGACCCACCTCGACCGCGGCCCGCGGCGCCGCCCGGCGAAATATCCCCCCGTGCCGCCGAGCAGCGCCGCCCCCACCGCGACCAGCGCGGCCGGGACGATGCCCACCACCCCCTCGTTGGCGAGCAAGCCCAGCGCGACCAGGGCGGTGGCCGACGGCAGCACCAGACCGGCGAGCACGGCCCCCTCGGTCGCCACGAGCACAGCCACTACAGCCAGGGCCAGGCCGGCCGGGAGGTCGTCGAGGAAGGGCACGCACGCAGACTATGGACGCGCACACCCCAGGCGAATCGGTGAGATTCCCCTAAGCTCGGCCGGGAACTTTTCTGCTCCGGGGAGCGACCAACCACTCCCCTGTCCCGGACCTAAGGACCTGTGACCCATGACCAAGCCCGTGACCCGCCTGCTCGTCGCCCTGGCCGCGATGCTGGCGGTGCTGCTGCCCGGCGCGCCGGCGCTCGCCCACAACGCGCTGGCCGAGGCCACCCCGGCCAAGGGGTCCACGGTCAAGAAGGCCCCGACGAGCGTCAAGCTCAAGTTCCTGCAGAAGCTCAACGCCGAATACACCACGGTCACGCTGAGCAGCGCCGCCAAGATCGAAATCTCGCAGCCCAAGGTCGACGGGGCCACCGCCACGATCAACTTCGACCCGCTGACCAACGGCGCCTACACAGTGGCGTACCGGGTGGTCTCGCTGGACGGCCACACGGTCCAGGGTTCCTACAAGTTCACCGTCGCCGACCCCACCGCCACGGCCGCGCCGACCACCGAGCCCACCCCCGCCGCCGACGAGTCCCTGGTCGCCGTGGCCCCGCCGGCCAGCAGCGCCCCGGCGCCGGCCCCCACCACCGACCTGGCCGCCGGCAAGTCGGACGACAGCAACACGGGAACCTTCGTCATTCTCGGCGTCATCGTCCTGGCCCTGCTGGCCTTCGGCGGCTTCCTCTTCGCCCGCCACCGGAGGGCTTAAGGGCGGCTCGCTGTTGGCGCTTCGTGCATCTTTGGCGCTTTTAAGGCAGCTATGATGCTCGCTTGAACCTCAAGGAATGGGCGGCGTCGACCGGCGTCGCGTACATCACCGCTCGGCGGCAGTACGCGGCCGGGACGCTGCCTGTTCCCACCTACCGGATCGGCCGCCTCATCATGGTCGGCGAGCCGGTTACCGGAACGTCGGCCGTAGCCCGGCAGACCGTGGTGTATGCCCGGTGTCGTCGGCCGATCAGAAGCCGGATCTGCAACGGCAGGTCGCCCGGGTGACCGTGTGGGCCACCAGTCAGAAGCTCGGCGTTGACCGGGTGGTCACCGAAGTCGGTTCCGCGTTGAGCGGGCACCGGAAGAAGTTCCTCGCCCTGCTGCGTGACCCGGCCGTGTCGACGATCGTGGTCGAGCACCGGGACCGGTTCGCCCGCTTCGGCGCCGAGTACGTCGAAGCGGTGCTGACCGCGCAGGGCCGCCGCCTGCTGGTGGTCGACCCGGCCGCGGTCGATGACGACCTGGTCCGCGACGTGACCGAGATCCTCACCAGTCTGTGTGCCCGGCTGTACGGCCGTCGCGCTGCCGCGGACCGTGCCCGCCGCGCGGTCGAAGCCGCCATCGAGGATCCGGCGTGAAGACGATCCAGGCGTACCGGTTCGCCCTCGACCTCAGTGCCGGCCAGGAACGCGACGTGCTCGCGCACGCGGGGGCGGCCCGGGTCGCGCACAACTGGGCACTCGCGAAGGTCAAGGCATTGATGGACCAGCGGGCGGCCGAGCGTTCCTACGGTGTGCCGGACGAACAGTTGACGCCGTCGCTGTCCTGGTCGCTGGCCGGGCTGCGTAAGGCATGGAACGCCGCGAAGCCCGAGGTGGCGCCGTGGTGGCCGGAGGTTTCCAAGGAGGCGTTCAACACCGGCCTCGATGCGCTCGCCCGCGGGCTGAAGAACTGGACCGAATCCCGTGCCGGAAAACGCGCGGGCAGGCCGGTCGGCTTCCCGCGGTTCAAGTCCCGCCGCCGCACCACACCGTCGGTGCGGTTCACGACCGGCGCTGTCCGGGTCGAGCCCGACCGGATGCACGTCGTGCTTCCCCGGCTGGGCCGGTTGAAGCTGCACGAGTCGGCCCGCAAGCTGGCCCGCCGCCTGGACAACGGTACGGCCCGGATCATGTCCGCGATGGTGCGGCGTGACGGCGGACGCTGGCATGTGTCGTTCACCGTCGAAATCGAACGCGCCGAACGCGTCTGGGCCCGGCCTGGCAGCACGGTGGGTGTCGACGTCGGGATCAAGCACCTCGCGGTGCTGTCCACCGGCGAGCTGATCGACAACCCGCGTCACCTGGTGACCGCGCAGCAGCGGATGCGCTCGCTTGGCCGGGCGCTGTCACGTAAGACCAGCCCAGATCGGCGTACCGGCCGACGCGCCTCGAAGCGCTGGGAGCGCGCCACAGCCCGGCTCAGCCGCGCGCACGCCCGAGTGGCGAACCTGCGCCGCGACGGTCTGCACAAGCTCACCACCCGGCTCGAGGCCACGCACGGCACGGTCGTGATCGAAGACCTCAACGTCACCGGCATGCTCGCCAACCGGAAACTGGCCCGGCACATCGCCGACGCCGGGTTCGCGGAGATCCGCCGGCAACTGGCCTACAAGACTGCTTGGAACGGTGGCCGGCTGCTCGTTGCCGACCGCTGGTATCCGTCCTCGAAAACTTGCTCGGGCTGCGGCACGGTGAAAACCAAGCTGTCCCTGTCCGAACGCACCTACACCTGTCAGGCGTGTGGCCTGGTCATCGACCGCGACCACAACGCCTCACTCAACCTGGCTGCCCTCGCGGCTCAGTTCGACACCGCCGGGAGTGGCCCGGTGGCAGCACGTGGAGCCGACCAGAAGACCCGCGTCCGCGGGCAGGTGGCCGTGAAGCGTGAACCCGGCACCGCATCAACGGGTCAGACCGGGACCGTCCCACCGCAAGGCAGGACTATCGACCATGTGCTTACTAAAACGCACTGAAAGATAACGGTTAGGCTCCGTCGATGGACGTCGGCGTCGCGGTTGTCGGGTTCGGCTGGATGGGACGGGTGCACGCGCAGGCCTATGCGCGCGTTCCGCACCACTTTCCGGCGATCGGTCCGGTCCGGCTCGTGGCGGTGGCCGATGAGGTGCCGGGGCGGGCCGAGCAGGCCGCCCGGCAGTTCGGGTTCGCGGAGCCGGCCCTGGACTGGCGGGCGCTCGTCGGGGATTCGCGGGTGCAGGCCGTCAGCATCACCGCCCCCAACTTTCTGCACCGCGAGATGGGCAGCGCGTTCGCGGCGGCCGGGCAGCACATCTGGATCGAGAAGCCGGTCGGGCTGAGCGCCGGCGATGCCCGCGCCATCGTCGGGGACGTGCAGGTCACCGTGGGGTTCAACTATCGGAACGCGCCGGCCGTCGAGAAGGCCCGGGAGTTGATCGCGGGCGGGGAGATCGGGACGGTCACGCATGCCCGGTTCCGGTTCCTCAGCGACTACGCGGCCCACCCGGACGGCGCGTTGAGCTGGCGGTTTGAGCGGGCGCGGGGCGGCAACGGGGTGCTCGGCGACCTCGGGGCGCACGGCGTCGACCTGGTGCGCTACCTGCTCGGCGAGATCGGTTCGCTGGTCGCCGACACCGCGGTCTTCATTCCTTCCAGGCCGCGTCCGACCGCCGCCACGGCCGGGCACGAACGGGGCAGCGGCGAGCCGGGGCCGGTCGAGAACGACGACTATTTCGGCAGCCTGCTGCGGATGACCTCCGGCGCGCGGGTGATGCTCGATTGCAGCCGCGTCGCCGTGGGCGAACAGAACAGCTACGGCTTCGAGATTCACGGCACCCGGGGCGCGCTCTTCTGGGACTTCCGCCGGATGGGCGAGCTGGGGGTCGCCGCGGGTTCGTCGTATCAGGACGAACCGGTGCAGACTGTCTTCGCCGGTCCTCTCGACGCGGACTTCGGGGCATTCCAGCCGGGGGCCGGCATTCCGATGGGCTACGACGACCTCAAGGTGATCGAGGCGGCGCGGTTCCTGCGTTCGGTGGCCGACGGGAAGCCGTACGGGGCAACGCTGGTCGACGCGATCCGGGCGGCCGAGGCGCTGGACGCCATGGAGCAATCCGCCGCCTCGGGGTCCTGGATCACGTTGAATCCGTAGCATGGCGGACATTCTCATGACCGGCGCCTCGGGGCGGATCGGGCACATGTTGCGGGAGCGGCTCGACCTTGCCTGGCGGCTCACTCCGGTCGACGTCACCGATGCGACCGCGGTCGTGGAGGCCTCGCGGGGCGTGGAGGCGATCGTGCACCTGGGGGCGATCGCCGGTGGCGGGACGTTCGACGAGGTGCTGTCGGTCAACGTACGCGGCACCGAAAACGTGCTCCGGGCGGCGGTCACGAACGGCGTGCCGCGGGTGGTGCTGGCGTCGAGCAACCACGCGGCGGGTTACTGGTCGCGCGAGGAGGCCGGGCCGGACGGGCTGCCCGACGACGTCACGCCGCGGCCGGACTCGTACTACGGCTGGAGCAAGGCCGCCACGGAGTCGCTCGCGCGGATGTACCACGACCATCACGGGCTGCACGTCGTCTGCCTGCGGATCGGGGCGTGCTTCCCCGAGCCGCGCGAGCCCCGGGACCGGGCGTTGTGGCTGTCCCCCGACGACGCGGCCCGCCTGGTCAAGGCGTCGCTGCGGGCGGACGGATGGCACGTCGTGTGGGGCATTTCGGCCAACGCGGACCGCTGGTTCTCCGGCGCCGGCGCGCAAGCGATCGGCTACGAGCCGCGGGACGACGCGGCCGACTGGCCGATCGACGCGCCCGACTGGTCATGGCCGGAGCATCGCCTGGTCGGCGGGCCGGCGATCGGCCGGCCGCTCACGGGGTGAAGCGACGGGCCAGCTCGGCCAGCCGCACCTTCTGCACGGAAGTGGCCTGTTTGACGACGAAGCCGCGCAGCAGCGACGGGGAGCTGACCTCGACCGATTCGGTGAGGGCGGTGCCGTCGGCCGTGGCGGCGAGGTCGACGGTGGCCCGCAGGCGTACGGCGCCGGGGCTGACCACGTCGCTGACCAGGCGCACGTCGGGGATCTCGCCGGTCAGGGTGACGCGAATGTGGTTGTCCCGGTGGAGCGGGCCGATCCGGAAACGCTCGACGGCCACATAGGTGGTGGCGGCCGGGGTGTGGCGGATGTCGCGGACGGCCACGATCAGCGGGGAGAGCCCGAGGTAGTTGTGCGGGTCGAGCAGGTGGGCGTAGACGGTCGCGGGCGCGGCGGCGAGGTGGACGGTCTCGCTGAACCGGTCGGTCGGCATAGCCCGGATCGTAGGGGGTGGCCGAGGTTGGCAAGCGCTTTCCATTGACAGACGATCGATAGACTTCTTTACTGTTAACCACCTTGCCAATCCCCCAAGAGGCAAAGAGGTATCCCCCATGAAGAAGCGCACCCTGCTCGCCGCCGCGCTGTCCACAGTGGTGGTCGGCGGACTCGGCCTCCTCGGCGTGACCAACGCCAATGCGGCCGCCCTCAACCCCGCCGTCGCCCCCGGCGGCAACTTCAACCTCTCGGTCTGGTCGCTGCAACTGCCCATCGGCTCCCCCGGCAGCCCCGACACCATCTCACCGGCCCAGCTCAAGGGGGCCAACGGGTACACCAACCCGGCCTACTTCTGGACCGACAAGAACGACGGCTCGATGACCTTCTTCGCGCCGGAGAAGGGCGTGACCACCCCCAACTCCAAGTACGCGCGTTCGGAGCTACGCGAGATGAACTCCAACGGCTCGGCCGCCAACTGGTCGCTGGCCGGCAACCACACGCTCAGCGCCGACCTGCGGATCGTGTCGGTCACCAAGAACGTCGCGGTCGGCCAGGTCAAGCTGGGCACCGGCGGCACGTCGACCAAGCCGCTGCTCGAGCTCTACTACCGCGCCAACGGCGACATCTATCTCGGCCAGCAGCGCAGCCCGACCGACGGCCAGACGCTGCACAAGCTGGGCAACGTGCCGATCGGCCAGCGGTGGACCTACGTGATCAACGTGTCCGGCAACAAGGCCAGTCTGACCATCAACGGGAACCGGACCAACTACACGATCCCGTCGTCGTTCAACCCGTACAAGCAGTACTTCAAGGCCGGCTCGTACAATCAGTCGTCCTCCGAGAGCACCTCCAACGGGGCCAAGGTGAAGTTCTACGCCCTGACCGTTCAGCACAACTGAACCTGACAGCTTCCTCACTTCCGGCCGGAAGGCTGGCCGTTCGCCACGGAGCGACACAGCGACGGGCGTACGGGCAAGGAGGTTGTCTCATGCGGAGAAGTCATGCGCTGGTGGTCGCGGCGATCGCGCTGACTGCGGTGTCGGCGTGCGGGTCCAAGGAGGCCGGCGACGACGACGGCGGCGGCGGCACCGGGAAGGTCGCCACGCTGACGAGCACGGCGCCGCAGGCCAAAGCGTCGGACAAGGCGGCGCAGCGTCCGCGGGAACGGCTCGACACCACCCCGGAAGAGTTCGAGGCGATGCTCGGGCCGTACAACAAATGCCTCAAGCAGAAGGGCTTCGCCCCCGACGAACTCAAGCGGAAAGCGGCCGAGGACGCCGGGTTCACCGCGCAACCGGCCGGCAAGGCGATGGACGAGGCGTACCGGGTCTGCGAGGCGCAGTTCTATCCGCTGCCCCCGTGGGAAAAGGACCCGGCCAACCCGGAGGCCCGCGATTTCGCCGTCGCGGTGGTGAAGTGCCTGAAGGCCAAGGGCGTCAAGCTCGTCGAGGTGGCCGACGACGGCCTCAGTTACGCGTTCGGCGGCGAACAGAACGACTCCCGTTCGATCCGGATGGGTTTGGACCTCGCGCCCGACTGCGAGCGCGAGGTCGCCGCAAAAAACTAGATCGAGGCCAGCGCCTGGGTCGGGGTGAGCCGGGCGGCGCGCACGCTGGGATACAACCCGGCGAGCACGCCGATCACGACGGCTCCCCCGGCCCCGGTCAGGGCGGCCTCAACCGGCACGACCAAGGGCCACTGCTGCCACCAGGCGTAGCCGACGGTGGCGGCCAGACCCAGCCCCGCGCCGGCCAGGCCGCCGATGGTGGCCAGCACCACCGACTCGGTCAGGAACTGCAGACGGATCTGGCCGCGGGTGGCGCCCAGCGCCCGGCGCAGACCGATCTCGGAGCGGCGCTCCAGCACGGCCACGACCATCGTGTTGGCCACCCCGATGCCGCCGACGACCAGGGCGACCGCGGCCAGCGCCAGGAACAGCACCGAAAAGCTGCTCTCGGTGGCCCGCTTGGCCGCCAGCGCGTCGGACGGGCGGGTCACGCTCACCCGGCCCGGCCGCTCGGGATAGATCGTCTCGGCCAGCACGCTGCGCACCTGCTCGATCTCGGGCTCCTCGGACCGCACGTACAGGACGGTCGGATGCCCGTCGAAACCCAGCGAACCGCGCGCCGCCTCCCAGCCGACCAGGACCGCGCGGTCGATGTCGGGCGAGAGCGGCGTGGTGGCCAGGATCCCGACCACGGTGAACCGGAGGTCGGCGATCACGACCTGCGGTCCGGGACCTGTGATGCCGAGCCGGGCCGCCGCGATCGAGCCGAGCACCACGGCCGGGAAACGGGCGGTGGCCCCGTTGAGCCACGAACCCGACTGCACCCGCGCGTTGATCGTGCGTGGCAGGTCGAGCCGGCTCGCCAGCACGGTCAGCCCCGAGCCGTTGCCGTCCGAGATCCGGTCGTTGCGGCGTACGAGGGCATGGGTGTTGGCCACCGCGCTGACCTCGGTGACCGGACCGATCCGGCGCACCATCTCGACCGCCGACTCCGGGATGCGCGTGGGCGGCTCCTGATCCGGCACGGCCGTCACCTGCAACGTGTTCGTGCCGAGCGCGGTCAGCTCGTCGAGCAGCGCGGCCTGGCTGGACGCCGGGATGCCGGTGACCACGATCATCGTGGCGATGCCGATCGCGATGCCCAGCGCGGACAGCGCCGCCCGGGCGGGCCGGGTCCGCAACCCCAGAAAGCCCAGGTCGAGCACGTCGATCGGGCTCATGAGCGCACCACCCGCCCGTCGCGGATCTCGATCTGCCGGGGCATCGACGCCGCGATGTCCCGGTCGTGGGTGATCACGATGATCGTGGTCCCCTCGTCGTTGAGCCGGCGCAGCAGCTGCAGCACGGCGTGCCCGTTCGCGCTGTCCAGGGCGCCGGTCGGCTCGTCGGCGAGCACCAGCGACGGCTCGTTGACCAGCGCCCGCGCGATCGCGACGCGCTGCCGTTCACCGCCCGACAGCTGCTGCGGGCGGTGACCCGCGCGATGCCCGAGACCGACCCTGGTCAGCGCCTGCAGGGCCAGCTCGCGGCGGTGGCGGCGCGGCGTCCCGGCGTACAGGAGCCCGGTTGTCACGTTGTCGACGGCGCTCAGCCCGTCGGTCAGATGGAACTGCTGAAAGACGAAGCCGATCTCACGGGCCCGCAGGCGCGACAGTTGCCGATCGCGGAGCCGGGCCACGTCCTGACCGGCGATGGCCACGGTGCCCGAGGTCGGGCGGTCGAGCGTGCCGATGATGTTGAGCAGCGTCGACTTGCCCGAACCGGACGGCCCGACCACCGCCACCAGCTCACCGGCCTCGATGTCGAGGGTGACGCCGGCCAGCGCGGTCACGCCGCCCGGATAGACCATGCTCGCGTCGCGGACCGACAGAACGCTCACGACGCGACCACCACGTCCGTGCCCTCGTCGAGGCCGTCGCCGATGATCTCGACCCAGCCGTCGGCGAACATGCCGGTGCGCACGGCGATCAGTCCGTTCGGTCCCTGCACGGCATAGCCGCCCTCGCTCAGGGCCACGAGCGCCTCGATCGGCGCGGCCAGAACCCCTTTGCGCGTACGCCCGGGGAAGTTGACCTGCACCTCGGCGGTGTCGAGCCGGGCCACGCTCGCGGGCTCGTCCACGGTCACCGTGACGGCAAGCTTCGGCGGACCGCCGCTCCCGCCGTCCTCGCTCGACGTGACGTTCCGGCCGACCGAGAGGACACGAGCCTTCGCCGTACGGTCGTCGGGCAGGTCAACGGTGATGCGGGCGCCCGGCCGGATGGCCGCGGCATCGGCCGGCTCGGCAGCCACGGTGATCACCTTGCGGGTCGACGTCACGGTCATGAGCGGCACGTTGGCCGGCGAGCCGGGCTGCACGGCGATCGACTCCACCCGTACGGCTCCGGACTGCACCTCGACGTCGCCGACCGCGATCGTCCCGGTGACCGGCACCTTCAGGTCCCGCTGCCAGCGTTTGATCGCTCCGATCAGCCCGGGAGTGAGCTCGCCTTCCTCGCGGCTGCGCTGCGAGCCGGTGCGATAGCCGAGCGCGCGCAGGTTGTCGACGACGAGGCGCACATCCCGGCCCTTCATCGCGGGCGTCGCGATCGGCCGGAACAACGGCAGCCCGCCGTAGAAGAGCGTCACCGGCTTGTCGTCCGCGCGGAACAGCTGGTGGCCGCGCCGGATCGTCGTGCCCAGGGCCGGCAACCAGGTCACGGTCGCCTCGGTGTGCCCGGCGAGCGGCCGGCCCGCGCCGAACCCGAGGGACCCCGGCAGCGACGTGACCGTGGACAGGGTCCGCCGCTCGAGCCGGGCCGTCGTGACCGCCACCGTCTCGCGGGCCACCGGCTCCCGGCCGGCCTGATGCCGGGTCGCCACGAACGTCGCGCCGGCCGCCACACCGGCCAGCACGAGGCAGGTGATCAGCCATCGTTTCCACATGGCGACCGAGCGTGGCCGGAGTTCGTCAGGAAATCGTCAGGTATTGCGAGAAGCCGGATCACGCGTGCGGAACGGACCTATCATCGCCGCCATGTGTGCTCAGGTGCTGGTGGCGGAGGACGACCCCCGTCAGGCCGAGGTGGTCCGCCGCTACCTGACCGCGGAAGGTCACGAGGCCGTGGTGGTGCACGACGGGCATGCGGCCCTGGACAGCGCCCGCCGCCTGCGCCCCGACCTGCTGGTGCTCGACGTGATGATGCCCGGGCTGGACGGGCTGCAGGTCTGCCGGACCCTGCGGCAGGAATCGGAGGTTCTGGTGCTGATGCTGACGGCGCGGACAACCGAGGAGGATCTGCTGCTCGGACTCGAGCTCGGGGCCGACGACTACCTGACCAAGCCGTACAGCCCGCGCGAGTTGATGGCCCGGGTGCGGACGTTGCTGCGCCGGGCCCCCCGGGTTCTGGCCGCGGGATCCCGGTTGCGGCAGATCGGCCGGATAGCCGTGGACGGCGAACGGCATCAGGTCACGGTCGACGGCGCGCCGATCGAATGCACGCGCGGCGAGTTCGCGATCCTGTCGGCCATGGCGGAACAGCCCGACCGGGTCTTCACCCGCGCCCAGCTGCTGCACCACACGCGCGGCATCGATCGCAGCTCCACCGAACGCACGATCGACGTGCACGTGATGAACCTGCGCCGCAAGATCGAGATCGATCCGCGCCGGCCCGTACACCTGCTGACCGTCCACGGCGTCGGCTACAAACTGGCCGCGGGCACGCCGTGAGCCGCGGCCGGGTCGCGCTGCGGCACAGCCTGGTCACGCGGCTGCTGGTCACGTCGGTGCTGATCGCCGTGGCCGGGATCGCCTCGACCGCGTGGCTCGCCGTCCGCACGGCCACCCGGGCGATCAGCCAGGAGCAGGGTCGCGCGCTCGCCGACGACAAGGGCGTGTACGACATGCTCGTCACGTACGCGGCCACGCACGCCGACTGGACGGGCGCGCCGGCCCTGATCCAGCAGCGTGCGCAGAAGCTGGGCCGCCGGATCACCCTGATGACCGAGGACCGGGCGGTGATCGTCGACTCCGGGGTGGGTCCCTCGTTGCGGACGGCCCGCCCGTCGGCCGTGGTCGACCCGCTCCACCTGGACCTGAGCCTGACCGGCGGCAGCAACCGCATCGACCGGCGCGTCGTCGGGCCGTTCCGGGTGCCGCCGGCCGAACAGGAATTGCTGCGCCGGGTGGCCGCCGACGAGCTGAACTGCCTGCGCAAATCCGGCGGGGAGGGGACCGTGGGCCAGACCCCGAGCGGGCGGCTGGTGATCACGCAGCGGTCGCCGGGCGTCTTCGACACCGGGTGCGCGCAACTGGAAGCAATCGTCACCAAGAGCGAAAGCCGGGCCCTGCGGTCGCTGGCCCGGTCTGTCGCCCGCTGCCTCAGACTGGACGAACGCCTCTACGAACTGCGTATCAGACCAGATTTCTCGACCTACTTCGCGAAGGCCGGGGATCGGGGGCCGACCGAACGTCCCGTGGCCGGCGTGACCGCGGCGCCCGAGGGTGTGCTCCCGGCCAAGGACGCCTCGCGCCTCGGCGGATGCGTCGAGAAGTCACGGCGAGCAGTTCTTCAGCCGTACGTGGCCCCGCCCGCCCTGCTTTTCGTCACCGACCCCCGATCCGACCCCGACCCGTTCACGCTCTCGACCGAGAACACCGTACGGATCCTGGCCGTGACCGGCGCCGTCCTGCTGGCCACGATCGTCGTCACCGTGCTCGTCGGCCGCCGCCTGGTCCGGCCGTTGCGCGCGCTGACCGACTCGGCCGACCGGCACGTGCCCGCCGCGGTGTCCACAAAAGACGAGATCGGCCGCCTGGCCCGCGCGCTCAACGACTCCACCGAACGACGCGACCGCGCCGAGGCCCAGCGCCGCGCGATGGTGAGCGACGTCGCGCACGAGTTGCGCACCCCGCTCACCAACATCCGCAGCTGGCTCGAGGCCGCGCAGGACGACCTGGCCCCCACCGACGCGCAGTTGCTCACGTTGCTGCACGAAGAAGCGGTGCTGCTGCAGCACATCATCGACGACCTGAGCGACCTGTCCGCCGCCGACGCGGGCACGCTGCGCATCCACCCCGAGCCGATCTATCTGCGCGACGTCCTGACCCAGGTGGTCGACAGCCACCGCGGCGCGGCCAACGGCGTCCACCTGACCATCGACGTCGACGGCGATCCGGTCGTCACGGCCGACCCCGTACGCCTGCGCCAGCTCGTCGGAAACCTGGTCTCCAACGCGATCCGCCACACCCCCGCGGGCGGCACGGTCACGGTCAGCGGCGGCGCGGCCGCCATCACCGTACGGGACACCGGCGTCGGAATCGCCCCCGAAAACCTGCCCCGCATCTTCGACCGCTTCTGGCGCGCCGACGAATCCCGGAGCCGAGCCACCGGCGGCCGTGGCCTGGGCCTGGCCATCGCCCGCAAACTGGCCGAAGCCCACAACTTCACCATCACCGTCGAAAGCACCCTCGGCCAGGGCACCGTCTTCACAGTCAGGCTGGTTGAGTGATCTAGCCACCTCAGGGAACAGCTCCGTCATGGAAATCGTCGAGACGAAGATCCAGACGGCGTACGGGGATTTCCGCATCCTCTGCTACGACGAGGGCCGCCCCCGCGAACCCGACTTCGCGCTGGTGCGGGGCGAAGTGGCCGGGAAACGAGCCGTGCCGGTCCGCATCCAGTCGGAGTGCATCACGGGCCTGCTCCTCCACTCCCTCACATGCGACTGTTACGAGCAGTTCCACGATTCACTGGCCACCATCGCCGGCGCCGGCGGCGTCCTGATATATCTGCGCCAGGAGGGCCGGGCAATCGGCCTGGCCGACAAGCTGCGCGCCTACGTCCTGCAGAAGGCGGGCGCCGACACGATCGAGGCCAACGAGCAGCTGGGCCACGCCGCCGACGAACGCACCTACGACACCGCCGCCCGCATGCTCCGCGACCTGAACATCGCGTCGGTGGCCCTGATGACCAACAACCCGGCCAAGGCGGCCGCGCTGATGAGCCGAGGCGTTGACATCGAGACCACCGTGGTCGTGCCGCCTACGGTCAGGCCCGAGAACCGTCGCTACCTGCAAACCAAGGTCGACCGTTTTGGCCACACCTTTCCCCTCTAGCCGGGCCTTACAGACGGCGTCCTCTCATGCGGCGTTCCCCTCAGCGCGGCGTCCCGTCAGCACGGCGTCCCGTCAGCACGGCGTTCCCGTCAGCACGGCGTTCCCCTCAGCACGGCGTTCCCCTCAGCACGGCGTTCCCCTCAGCACGGCGTTCCCCTCAGCACGGCGTTCCCCTCAGCACGGCGTTCCCTCAGCACGGCGTTCCCCTCAGCACGACGTGCCTCTAGCGGCGGCCGACGAGGAAATACGCCGCCGGGATGACGCCGGCGGAGTTGACCAGCGTGGAGGCGGCCCACACCCATCGCGGGCCCCGGATTTCGGCTGGACCCCGCCGTTTGAGGTCGATCAGCATCGCCGCTTTGAGGCCCGCCTCAACAACGGCAGCACCGATGATCAGCCGCCGCTGCCCCGCACTGCGATCGTTCCAAGTCCTCGCCATGCCCCGACCCTAGCGGCGTCCCAGCGCCCGTCCGAAGTTATCCACAATCGCGAGTTATCCACAGCGGCCCATTCCAAGATCGGCCCTTTGCGCCACAATTGGCCGTGGCCGGTGGCCCCCTGGGAGGGCGGGTAATGCAGTGGGGCCAGTAACGCAATGGGCCAGTAACGCAATGGGCGAGCAACGCGGCGAGCTGTCCCAGTGGGCCGGCAACGCGACGAGCCGATAACGCGACAAGCCGGCCTACTTGACGCGGCCGCCCTCACCCCGTACGGGCTCCGCCAAGCTCGTCACTCCCGGGCGCAGGGCGTTGGTCAGCGTCCGCGTGAGCAGATCGAGCACATAGTGGCGTGACGACCCGGGCCGCTCCCCCAGATAAGACCAGGCCGCATAAAGCTGAGACCACAACAGACTGAGCACCCAGTCAGCAGGCAGGGCCGGGTCGATCGAGCCGTCCCCCCGCCCGCGCTCGATCACCGTGTTGAGGGACGTCTCGTCCTGGGCCTCCCAGCATTCGCCGCCCTGTTCGCTGAAGACCAGGGAGAGCAGCGGGCCGAGGTCGAAATACTCCCGGCAGAGCCGCAGCAACGCCTCGCCGCCGGTGCCGCGTTCGAGTTCGGCCAGGCGCGCCGCCCGTACGAGACGCTCTCCGCCCTCGACGGCGACCGCGGAGAGGAGGTCGGCGCGTTCGGGGAAATACCGGTGCAGCGTTGTGCGCCCGACCTGCGCCGCGGCCGCGATGTCGCCCAGTGAGCAGCTCGGGTTGTCGGCCAGCAGGTCGATCGCGGCATCGATGATCGCCTGCCGCGTGCGGTTCTTCATGCCGGAGGTCACGGCCACACTGTACGGGAATTGGCATTGCCCGCCATGGAACACCTATGTTCCACTACGAATCATGCAGATTCTGCTGCGCCTCCTCCGCCCGCACCTCCCCGTTCTGGTCCTCGGACTGCTTCTGGGCCTGATCTCCAACGCCGCCAACCTCGCCGCCCCGCTGGCCACCAAGCGGATCATTGACACGCTCGGCACCGGCGACGCGCTGGCCGGCCCGATCACGCTGCTGCTCGTGCTCGTCGTGATCGGCGCCGTGATCGGGCTCTGGCAGTGGATCCTGATGGGCACGCTGGCCGAGCAGGTCGTCCTCGACGCGCGACTCTCGGTGATCCAGCGCTATTTCCGGGCGCGGCTGGCCGAGCTGACCGGCCGCCCGACCGGCGAGTTGGTCACCCGGGTGACGGCCGACCCGGGTCTGCTGCACCAGGCGTCGTCGAGCATCGTCGGCCTGATCAACGCGTCGCTGGCCTTCCTCGCGACCCTGGTGCTGATGGGCACGCTCGACGTCGTGCTGCTGCTGTGCACGCTGGCCGCGGTGGTGATCGTGGGCGCGGTCATGGCCGTGCTGCTGCCGACGATCAGCAAGTCGCAGAAGGCGGCGCAGGACGCGGTGGGCGACCTCGGCGGCGAGCTCGAGGGAACGCTCCGGGCCATGCGTACGGTGAAGGCCAGCCGGGCCGAGGAACGCCAGGGTGACCGCATCGAGTCGGACGCGCGGCGGGCCGCCGGCTTCAACATCCGCGCGGCGCGGCGGGCGGCCTGGGTGTGGACGGTCTCGTGGAGCGGAGTCTCGCTGGCCATCATCGCGGTGCTCGGCGTGGGCGCGTGGCGGGCCGACGCCGGCCTGCTCGAGGTCAGCAGCCTGATCGCCTTTCTGCTGTACGCGTTTCAGCTGATGGGCCCGATCGGCGAGCTGACCCAGAACGTGACGGCCCTGCAGTCCGGCATCGCCGCGGCCCGCCGGATCAGCGAGGTGTACGCGATGTCGTCGGAGACGTCCACCCCGACGCCGGGCACGCGGGTCGCCGACGCGCCGGTTTTGTCCGTACGGGAGGTGACTCTGCGCTACGCCGACGGTGGTCCGCCCGCCCTCGACGACGTCACCCTGTCGATCCCGGCGCACGGCCACACGGCGATCGTCGGACCGTCCGGAGCCGGTAAGACGTCGCTGTTCTCGTTGTTGCTGCGCTTCCTCGACCCCGACGCGGGGGAGATCTATCTGCACGGCCGGCCCTACCGGTCGCTCACGCACAGCGAGATCCGCGGCGAGCTGGCGTACGTGGAACAGGAGGCCCCGGTCGTGCCGGGCACCATCCGCGAGAACATCCTGTTCAGCCACCCCGAGGCGTCGGACGAGGAGCTGGAGTCGGTGCTGGCCCGCGTCCACCTGGCCGACAAGGTCGCGTCGCTGCCCCTGGGCGCCGACACCCCGATCTCCGGCGCCGAGCTGTCGGGCGGTGAACGTCAGCGGATCGCCCTGGCCCGCGCCCTGATCCGCACCCCGGCGATCCTGCTGCTCGACGAGGCCACGGCCCAGATGGACGCCTTGACCGAGGCCGCGGTCCAGAGTTCCGTACGGGACCGGGCCGCCACCGGCGCCGTCGTGACCATCGCCCACCGCCTGTCCACAGTGATCGACGCCGACCGCATCATCGTCCTCGACCGCGGCCGGGTCCGGGCCGTCGGCACCCACGATTCGCTCATGGCTTCCGACGACCTGTACCGCGGCCTGGTCGAGGCCTTGCGTATTGCCGTTCCGTCGGCGGCCGGCTCGGTCAGCTGAAGTCGGGAATGGGACCTCGCGAAACATCGGCGCGGCCCTTCGGCTCTTCCCATTCCTCCTGACGGCCGAGGGCGGTCATATCGAGGATCCCGTACGCCCCTCCGGTCTGCTCGGTCCCCCGCGCGTACGTCGAATAGGTGTGGAAAACCTCGTCGCCGCCCTTGACGAAACAGCTCATGCCCGGCTGCTCCATCGGCTGATCGTCGGGGTTGAGCATCCAGTCGAACCCCGCCGCGCGAAGCTCGTCCGCCTCCCGATAGTTGAACCGCACCGGCGCCACCGAGGCATCGATCGTCACGTTGTAGTCGTAGTTGAAATCCGACCCGTACGACGAATACAGCGGAAGACCCCAACCGCGTTTTTCCCCGTACGCCAGGAGCTTGCTCAAAGGCGCCCGGGCGACAACGGCGTAGGTGGTGCTGCGGGCCTTCAAGTGACGAAGAAGCCCCTCGGACAGCTCGTCCACCGCGGCCGTGCAGCTGCCACACCCGTCATCCCAGTCCGGGTGAAACATGAAGTGCTGCACCACGAGTTGCCGCTCCCCGAGAAACAGGTCGGCGAGGGTCACTTCTCCGTCGGCCCCCTCGAACCGATATTCCTTCTCCACCCGGACCATGGGCAGCATCCGCCGGGCGGCATTCAGCCGATCCTTGGCCCGCAGCGCTTCCTTTTCCCTTGTCAGGAGTTCTTTGCGAGCCACCAGCCACTCGTCACGCGACACCACCGCAGGCAGTGAGTTCGTCTCGTCCATACCCCTGAGTCGAAGCCGGCTCGACGATTTTGCCGCGCCGCCGCCCCTCCGGCCGAAGAATTCGATTGCACCCCGGTCGGCCGCCCCACCTAATTGCTCCATGATCGCCGCAGACGTCACCAGAGCCGCCGCTCTCGCCCGCGAAACCCTCGCAGCGGCCACCGAGCTCGACTGGGAACAGCCGGCGGGCAAGTTGGAGTGGAGCTGCTGGGAGACCGTCGAGCACATGATCGACGACCTTTTCGCGTACGCCGCTCAGCTCGCGCCGGTGCACCCGTCGACCACCACGCACGTGCCGTTCGGCTGGCAGCAATTCCGCGAGGGCGGCCCCGAGCTGACCGTTTTCGTCGACCGCAAGGAGGGCCCGGCCGGGCTGCTGCAGGTCTTCGAGGCGAGCGCGGCCATGCTCGCGGCCCTGGTCGCCACGGTTCCGTCGGACCGGGTGTCGTTCCACTGGTACGGGCCGTCCGACGCGTCCGGCTTCGCCGCGATGGGGGTCATCGAGGTCCTCGTCCACACTTACGACGTGGCCGCCGGCCTGGGCCTCGACTGGTCGCCCCCGACCTACCTGTGCACGGGGGCGCTGCGCCGCCTGTTTCCGGACGCACCCGCCGGCCATGAGCCGTGGCCGGCCCTGCTGTGGTGCACCGGCCGGACGGAGCTGCCCGGCCACCCCCGGCGGACGTCGTGGACATGGGACGGCACCCCGACCTCGTAAGGGCCGAGCCTCGGCATCTTCCGTTGCGGGGTCGTGGGAGCGCACCCAGTGCGATAACTTCATCGGCAGTCGCCCCCGCAGGTTGACGGACTGAGGAGGCCCATGGCGCTCGGTGATCGGCTTGCCGTTGCGGCGCTGGTGGGTGGGCTGCGGCAGCGTGCCTGGACGGTGCTCACGCTGTGCGCGTTCGTGGTTCTGGCGGCGGCCGCGGCCGCCGGGCCGATGTTCGCCGAGGCTTCCGGCAACGCGGCCTTTCAGGCGCGGCGCGACCAGATTCCGGCGACCGCGCGGCAGAACGACGCGGCGGTGGTGCGGCTGTCGGCCAACGTCGGGCCCAGCAGCCTCGACCAGCAGAAGGTCATCGCCGATCTGCGCGAGGTCGACGGGCTGACCGAGCCCGACCTCACCGGCGGCTCGATCGGGGCCGAGCTGGCCAAGCCCAAGTTCTGGGGTTCCACCGTCAGCACGCGCGGCCGGACCGAGCGCGGCCGGCTGTTCGCCGTGGGTAAGCCGGCCGAGGAACTCATCGCGGTGGGTGACCCGACCGGCGGTGACGGATTGTGGCTGCCCGAGCCGGTGGCCGACGAGCTCGGCGCGAAGCCCGGCGACGAGGTCGTCCTGGCCGTCGTCACCGGCAGCCAGGGCACACCGAAGCGGGCGACCGCGAAGGTCAGCGGCGTCTACGCCGTCGACCCCGGCGGACGGCTTCCGAGGGACGTCAAGGGCAGCACGAAGTGGGCGCTCCGGAACGGCGATACGCCCGGCGACACCGAATACCGCACCCTGCCGGCGTACCTGCTGATCGGTGATGTGGCGACGGTCGAGCGCCTGGCCACGGCCGTGGAAGATCAGATCTTGTGGGCGGTCGAGGCCGAGCTCGAGCGGGGCGTCACCCTGAACGAGGCGGAGCGCACCGCGGCCGGCGTCGATCTCAAACGGCGGTACTACGCGACCGTACGACCGGTCGACGACGGCGAAGATCCGCTGGCGCTGAATTTCGCGAGCGGCATCGGCCGGATCGTCGCGACGGCGCAGGCCACGACCGAGACGGTACGCCAGCGAACCCGGCCGGTGGAGTGGGCGGCGATCGGCGTCGGGCTCGCCTCCGTGCTGGCCGTGGCGCTCCTGTCGGCCCGCCGCCGCGAGAGGGAACTGCGGCACACCGCGGCCGTCGGCATGTCACCGATCACCGTGGGTGGCCTGTGGATAGTGGAAAACGCGCTGCTGGCGGTGTTCGGCACCGCCCTCGGGTGGCTTGTCGCCTGGCAGCTCGTCGAGCGTTTCGGCCCGCCCGGCGCGATCGAGGAGTCGCTGCGACCGGCCGCGCTGACCGCGGCCGGCGCGACCGGCGCCGGCCTGGTGATGGTCGCGGTGGTCGGTGCGGTGGCGGCGGCCCGGCGCGTACGCCCGGCGCCTCCGGCCACGGCGAAGCGCTCGATCCCGTGGGGTCCGGTTCTGATCATCATGGCCCTGGTCGCCGCGGCGGGTCTGTCGCAGGCCGACGGCGTACGGGGTGTCGATCTGCTCGTGCCGTTGCTGGTGCTCGTCGCGGCCGGGGTGCTGGCCGGCTGGTTGCCCGCCCTGCTGAGCGGCGGCGGCAAGATCCCGTCGTCCTCGTCGCGCGCGGTCGTGTGGCTGGCCCGCCGGCGGCTCGGCTCGGGTGGCACCGAACGCCGGCTCACCGTACTGGTCGTGACGGCCGGGCTCGGCATGTTGCTGTTCGCTCTCTCGGCCGTTCACTCCACGGAGTCGTCGGCCGACGATCGGATCGCGGTGGCGGCCGGCGCCGAGGCGGTCGCGAAGCTGAACGGTTCGTGGGAGCTGGACAAGCAGGCGCCGTCGCAACCACCCGAGATTCCGAACCAGCGCGCTCCCGAGGGGCTGGTTCACGGCGTACGGGTGCCGCCTCTGCCCCCGGACAGCACGGCCGTGTGGCATGTGGACGTCACGACGCCGCTCGACGACGGCCAGCGGGATCTGCTGGTGATCGATCCCGAGCGGTTCGGCGACGTCGCGTTGTGGGGCACCGGTCCCGACTTGGCGGCCGCCCGTGCCGCCGTGTCCGCGCTGGCCGCCCGTCCCGCGGAGCCCGACGGCATGCCGCGCGCGATCGTGGTCGCCGATCCCTCGACCGCGGATGTCGACCTCGTACGGGTAACTATCGGTTACGACGCCCACAACCTCTCGATTGCCCACCGTGTCAACGCGTTCCCCGGCATGCGCGGCCGTCCCATGTACGTCGTCGTCGCCGACCCGATGTTCGCGCTGCTCGGCGTCAACGATCCCCGGCTGGTGCCGCGCACCGAGCTGGGCACCGGCCTGTTCGTCATCCAGACGTTCCTGTGGAGCTCACGCGGCGAACCCGGCATCCTGGCGGTCACCGAGCCCAAGGATGTGCAGCCGGAGCGGATCAGCACCGCCGAGGCCTTACGGCAGGAGGGCGCCTACGTCGCCACCAGCCGGGCCCGCGGCTATCAGCTGGCCATCGCCGGTTACTTGGCGTTGCTGGCCATCCTGACGCTCTGCATCTATGCCCAGCGCACCGCCGTGCTGCGCCGCCCGTCCGACCTCATGCTGGCCCGCATCGGCCTGGGCCGCGCCCGGATCACCCGCGCCCGTTCTCTGGAATTCGTACTTCTGGCCGCGCTCTCTTTCGCTTTCGCGGTAGCCGGCGTGGCCGTTTTCCTGCCGCTGGGCGGCCGATTGCTGGACGATCAGCCCGGTTTGTTACCGGCTTTCTCGTTCCAGTTCTCCCCGTCCGGCATAGCCATTACCGCCGGGGCCGCGGCCGCGGCCACCGTGCTGGCAGTCTTGGTGACCGCGGCGCGTTCGCCCGGTCTCGAGGAGGAGGCCTACCGTGACAACTGACCTGCTTGTGGGCCGCGAACTTCTCCAGCTGTACGCCGCCCGCACCGGTCCCACCCAGGCTCTGCGCGGCGTCGATGTCTCCGTCGTCGCCGGTCGGGTCAGCGCCATTACCGGCCCGTCCGGCAGCGGCAAATCCACCCTGCTGGCCGTGCTGGCCCTGCGGGAACGCCCCGCCGGCGGCGAACTACGCCATCGCGGCCGGCTGGTCTCTTCCCTGTCCCGGCGGGAACTGCAAAAACTGCGCCGCCGCGAAATAGGCTGGGTGGCCCAGCGCCCCACCCACAGCCTGTTTCCCCAATTGGACGCCCGAGGCCAGATCTCCCAGATAGCCCAGCTGCGCCGCGTCCGCGTCGACGTCGACGCCGCCCTGGCCGAGGTCTCTCTTTCGTCCCGCGCCACCGCCCACCCCGGCATCATGTCCGGCGGCGAACAACAACGCCTGGCCGTAGCCGCCGCCAGCGTAGGCCCACCCGCCCTCCTCATAGCCGACGAGCCCACAGCCGAACTCGACGACGAGTCAGCCGCCCTGGTCCTACGTCTCCTCCGCTCCCGGGCCGCCGAGGGCAGTGCGGTAGTAATAGCCACCCACGACGCCCGAGCAATAGCCGCCGCCGACACGGTCCTGCGCCTGCGCCACGGCGTCCTCTCCGGCGAACACGAATCAGGCCAGGACAGAACGGTAAGCATCGACGGCCTGGGCCGCCTCCAACTCCCCGAGGAAGCCTTGCCGCTTTTCCCCGAGGGCCGGGCAGTGGTCACGGTCGTCGACGACCATGTCGAGTTGCGACGTCCGAACGCGAGGTGAACGGATCCGTCAGCCGGCGGCGGAAGCCTGGGTACGGCTCTGGCGATATTCGAGCGCCTCGGGCAGTTCCTCGTACTGGAGAAGGTTGCCGGTCAATTCCATGAGGTGCTGCTTGGCCTCGGCCGGGGTCGCGTAGAAGAACTCGCGGCGCTGGTTGACGAGGTTGACGCGGCGGTCGGCCAGCCGTCCGTGCATCTGGGATTCGATGCCG
Source organism: Actinoplanes sp. NPDC021490 (assembly GCF_055562135.1). Taxonomy (NCBI): domain Bacteria; kingdom Bacillati; phylum Actinomycetota; class Actinomycetes; order Micromonosporales; family Micromonosporaceae; genus Actinoplanes; species Actinoplanes sp. NPDC021490. The sequence continues at coordinate 468,357 of NZ_JBVHFW010000001.1, read as the reverse complement.
ACGGCATCGTCGGCGAAGAACAGGGCATGCACGTCGAAGGTGAACGGCACCGAGGCGTCGCCGAGTTCGCGTACGCGATCCATCGGCTCCAGGCGGCGGGTCATCCCCACCTTGATCATGTTTTCGCCGAAGGCACCGATGTTCGAGATGACATAGACGTAGCCGGCGCGGACGTTCGCGGCACGATAATCGACGTCCTGGATTGCCGTGTCGATTTGTTCGAGCCTCAGCTGGAGCTGCGCCATTCCTTCGGCGTCCCCGTTGGCGGCCAGCGCGGCCATGGCGTTGGCGTAGTGCTGCCGCTCCTTCTCGAGCCGAGCCCGTTCCCTCTCGATCTCCTGCTGGAGTCGGCGTTCCTCGCGGAGCCGGGCCTTCTCCTCGCGCTCCCGTTCCTTCTCCTCCGCCAGTTTCTCCTGATAGTCGGCGGTAAGACCCAATTCCCGTACGCGAAGCCGGTGGTATTCCTCGGAAACGCGGATGTCCATCGTCTTGCCGAGCCTCGCGATGGTGGCGGCGACCTTGCCGAGCCGTTCGACGGCGGCCTGCAGTTTGTACGGCTTGAGCGTACGGACCAGATTGTCGGCTTCGGCGTTGTAGGCGCGCAGCATCAGCTTGGAGTAATCACGCAGCATCGTGCGGCCGCGCGCCTCCGAACCGTTGACCTCCCAGCCGACGGCAACGTGCACCGCACCACCGTCCGGCCGGGCCATGACCTTGATCTGCTCCTGAAGACCGGCCAGAGCTTCCTGGTACGCGACGGCGTCGCTGAGCGGGTGCTGGTATTCGTAGATCCCGGCTTCTTGCAGCAGTGCCTTCTCCTCGGTGATCACGACCTGCTGCCGTAGCTCGTCGAGACGGTAGCGAAGCTGGGCCTGCTCGGTCCTGGCCCGGGCGGACTGGTCAGCGATCTCGTTGCGAAGGCGGAGGCGATAGTCCTCCAGCTCTTTGATCTCGAACACGCCGAGCCGGTTCATCTCGGCGCGGAGACCGTCCAGCTCGGCCCGGAGCGAGGTCACCTCGGCCGCCAGTTCGCGCGCTCGTCCGCGGGCGCCGAACAACGGAATCTCGCCGCTGTCGGGCGCGGCCGTTCGCTGAGCAGGCACAGACGCCGACGGCTGGTGAACGGACGGGGGCGGCTGCTGAGCGGGCGCGTGGTGAACCGGCTCCTGCGGCTGCTGAACGGGCGCTGCGACCGGGACGTGCTGCGCCGGGATCACGGGCGTCGCTGCGGCAGGCGCGTCCTCGACCCACAACTGCCATCCTGCTGGAAGCGGGCCCCAGGCCGGATCCGGCGTCCACCCGGCCGGAGGCGTCCAATTCGGAGGTGGCGGCGGCCAGTTCGGCGGCGGATTGAACCGGTAGCCGCCGATATTCGGAGACACCGGCGCGGGTGCCTCATGTTCCTGCTCCCTGCTCGGTGCGATCACGGGAGGGGCCGGAACGGCAACCACGGGAGCTACCGGAACGCTGGCTACGGGCGCGGCGGGAACGCCGGCCGGGGCCACCGCGGCCGGCGGGCGCGTCACGTCGGCAGGCGCCATGAGCCAGCTGTCCGGAAGGTCGTGGGCGCGGGCCGCGTACAGCACCACCTCGGTCTTGATCCGGTTGCCCTTCACAATCGCCCGGGCGACGGTCGTCTGCTCCTGCCGGGCGAGGTGCCGGAGGGCGGGCAGCAACTCACCGCTCATCCGCGGAGTCAGCTGGCCGATCCGCTGACCGTCGATGCGGACCTCTACGACGGTGCGTGAGCTTCGAGCCAGCTGCTCGGTCGTCTCGTGCAGAGTGGCATGAACCCAGCACTCTCCCTCGGGCCGCAGCCACCGGGCCAGCGACTCCAGGTGGTTCTCCTCGCCCGTGACCTGAATGGCGGCGCCGGCCGGGAGCATCGCATGGACCTCCCCCGGCTCCCGGTTCGCGGGCACGAGCATGTGCGGCTCGGCCAGCTCGAGACGAACCGATGCGCTCGGGCTGTGGCCCGACGGCCATGGCGCTGCCCACACCCGGGCCGACACCTGGGGCGTCCACCCCCGGGCCACCAACTCCATGAGCACCGGTGCGTAACGCTTGGCCTCGTCCCGGGGCAGATAGCCCACCTGTCCCGTGCCGGCCCAGACCGCCACCGCGTTCCGGTCGTGTTTGTTCAACGGCTCGGGGAGCAGCTGCACGGTGGTGGTCATCTCGCCCGCGTCCGTTTTGAGCCCGGCGCCGAACAGGGCTTTGATCGCGTTCGCGTAGTGCGATTCGCCGACGATATCCATCGAGGCCCAGCCCCGCTGGCCCCAGAGATCAAACGGTACGGACATGAATGCACCGTAGGGCGATTCGCGGGCCGCCCTCTCCCTCACCGTTCCGCCGAACCGTCAGCAACGACTATCCGGAAGGCAGGAAGCCGGCGACGGGCGTACCGAAAAGGGCTAGTTGGTTTTGGGCTCGCCCGGGATGTTGAAGAGCGGCTTCCAAGGATCGTCCGCGTCGATGGGGAACTCGGTCGACGGGGACTCGTCCTTTGTTGTCCACTTTGCCTCGTACGGCAAGCCGGTGAACAGCACGCGGTTACCTCGGCGATAGATGGTTCCGGGGGTCCAGACCTCGGATACCCCGGTTACCACCGGAATGGGCCGCGGCGCCTTTTCGACCGGGCTGACCGGGCCGATCACCGACCACGCGCTCTGGGTTCCGGCGGGTGGGGCGACGGCCGGGTCCTGGCCCGAGTTGGCCCACTTGGCCTCGTAGACGACGCCCTTCCAGACGACCTTGTAGCCGCCCGCGTACATGGCCGTCATCCGCCAGATCGGGTACGGGCTGGTCTTGGGGTCGTCGACCGTGGTGGCCTGGTTGGGGATCTCCACCGAGTCGTAGTTGTCGCTGCCCGCGGCCTTGCCGGGGAGGCCCGCGAAGACCTTGGAGAAGGCGAGCGCGTCCTGGTCGACGCCGCTGCAAGTGTTGGAGTGGACGACGACGTTGGCGAACGTGCCTCGGCAGGGGGCGTCACGGTTCAGGGACCACATGGACACCCGGCCCAGGCCGTTGTCGACGGCGAACGTGGCCAGGCCTTCGGCGTCGGCGAGGGTGAAGCGCTCGGCGTCGATGTCGTTCTGGCCGATCATCGGGGTGGCGCCGATCCGCGACCAGACCTGCGGCGACGTGAGCTTGCGGCCCAGGCGCAGGTAGAGGTCGGAGAGCTGCTTGTGCGTGCCGTTGAGCGCGCTGATGCTCAGGGCCAGCATGTTCGGGCGGGCCTCGCCGTTGTTGTAGTCCATCGTCATCACGTTGACGCCGCGCAGGTCGACGTCGCCCTCGAGCATGCCCCGGACCACCCCGACGCCGTCGTCGGTGAGGCCGCTCGGGCTGACCGGCAGCGTGAGCCACACCGTGAGCGGCTTGCCGGCGGCTTTCCGCTCTTTCTGCACGGCCGCGACCGCGTTGACCCGTCGTTGCCGGGACGCCTGGTCGGCCGTCGCCGTGCCCTCGATGTCCAGGTCGAGAGTCTTCACGTCGTACCTTTCAACCAGTTCCCGGTACGCCGCGGTCAGCCGCTGCTCGTCGGAGCACGCGACGGCCAGCTCGGAGTTGTTGAGCCCGCCCAGGCTGAGCGTGATGTCGCCGCCGGCCTGGCGGAGCTGCGCGATCCGGCGGTCGAGTTCGAGCAGATTGGCCGCCCCGTCCAGCGTGTACGCGCCACCCCAGCTCGGGCTGCAGGCGTTCTTGGGGTCGGCCACGACGAAGCCCAGCGCGACGTCGTTGGCCGGGTTCGCGGTGGGGTCCTGGAACTGGAACGTCGGGGTCAGCGTGACGTCCACGTACGGCACCGCCCACGACTTCGCGGTCGGGCCCGCGGTGTTGCGCAGGTGCACCACGCCGAGCGTGCCGCCCGCACCGGCCAGGCCGAGGACGAGCAGCAGGAGGATCAGCCGCGACCACGACAGCCTGTGCCGCGGTTGCTCCGGTTCCTGCCAGTTCGGGTCGGCCAGGGGGTCCCTGAGCGGGTCGTACTCGGGCCGCACGGCTACGTGTGTGGCGCGGTCCGTCATGAAAGCCCTTTCGATTTTCCGGGTCGCCACACGCTGGCCTACCGGAGCGGCTTTCGCGATCGGGTGAAAGGACGAGACCGGTGGGGCGCGTGGGGTCTTTCTTCGAACCGGAATCCGGAGCTGCAAATCCTGACCATGGGCCGACAATTCCGCGGACATCGCCGCGCGGTGTCGCCGCAAATCGCACCGAAAGGCCCAGACACGCATGCCACGCACACCGGCGGACCAGCGAAAACGGGACGCCCAGCGCCAATGGGGGGCCGACCGGCGGACGGACCCTCACCCGATCGTTCCGCCGCCGATCTCCGAAGGCCGGATCACTCGCGGCCGGCTCGCGATCGTGGTGACTATCACGGTCTGGGCGTGCTACGTCACATACACGATCATTCAGCAGTTCATTGCCGGCCACGCCTATTCGGTGCGGCTGACGATCGAGGCGATCGTGTATATGTTGGTCGTCACCGGACTGGCCGCGTCGGCGACCGCATATCTCATTACGCGGATCGGCTACTTCTATCGGGCGCGCGGCCATCAGCGGGCGCCGCGAATCATGCTCGACGAGTTCATCGGCGGGAAGATGCCGTCGGTGACGGTGCTCGTGCCGTCGTATCAGGAGGACGAGCGGACCAACCGCACGACACTGCTGTCCGCGGCGCTGCAGGAGTATCCCGGTCTGCGGGTGACGCTGCTGATCGACGACCCGCGGCAGCCGAAGACGCGCGTGGCGCGGGACATGCTGCTGGCCGCCCGTGCTCTGCCCGGTCAGATCGAGGCCGAGCTCAACGTCCCGTTCTATCGCGTCTCCAATGCGTTCGCGCACTTCGATGAGCAGGTGCGCATCCGCGGCGGCTATCTGGTCGTGATCGAGGACATGCGCCGGCTGGCCGACGAATACCGGTACGCCTCCGATTGGCTGTACGACCTGGGCGCCCGTCAGCAGATCGTCGACCACACCGACACGTTCTTCGTCGAGCACATCGTCAACCCGCTCGCGGCCGAACTCGGTCAGATCGCGGGTGCGCTCAACAAGGGCGCCGACGAGCAGGTCGCGCTGCCGATCGCGCGGATGAACCAGTTCTACAAGCGGCTGCTGGCCATCTTCGACGTGCAGGTGAGCAGCTTCGAGCGCAAGAAGTACGTGTCGCTGTCGCACGAGCCGAACAAGGCGATGAACCTGAACAGCTACATCGGGCTCATGGGCGGCGCGTATCAGGAGGTCAGCACGCCGCTGGGCACCGCGCTGGTGACGGCCGGGCCGAACCGCGCCGACCTGGTCGTGCCCAACCCGGACTACGTGCTCACGCTCGACGCGGACAGTGTCCTTCTGCCGGAATACGCCCTGCGTCTGGTTCATCTGCTCGAGCAGGGCGCGTTCGCGCATCACGCGGTCGCGCAGACGCCGTATTCGGCCTATCCCGGTTCGGCCACCCGGGTCGAGCGGATTTCCGGCGCCACGACCGACATCCAGTACATCGTGCACCAGGGCATGACGCATTACGGCGCCACGTTCTGGGTGGGCGCGAACGCGGTGCTGCGCAAGAATGCCCTGGACGAGATCTGCGAAGTCTCGTACGAGGGCGATTGGGAAATCAAACGGTACATCCAGGACCGTACGGTCATCGAGGACACCGAATCGACGATCGACCTCGGCGTACGGGGATGGCTGCTGCACAACTATCCGGAGCGGCTGGCCTACAGCGCCACACCGCCGGATTTCGGGTCGCTCTGCATTCAGCGTCAGCGCTGGGCCAACGGCGGCCTGCTCATCCTGTCGCGGTTGAAGGACCAGTTCCGGGCGAAGTCGAAGCGCGAGGACAAGAACCGCTTCGGCGAGTACTTCCTGCGTGTCAACTACATGGCCTCCATCTTCTGGAGTTCCGTGTGCCTGATCGTCATGCTGGCCTACCCGTTCAACAACGAGCTGCTCAACCCGATCCTGTTGCTCATTTCGGTGCCGTACTTCTTCATGATGTCGGCCGACCTGAAGCAGCTGGGCTACAAGCGGTCGGACATGTTGCGCATCTACGGCTTCAACCTGATTCTGCTGCCGGTCAACCTCTCGGGCAGCGTCGCCTCGCTACTTCAGTTGCTCACCGGCGAGAAGAGCGCCTTCAAACGTACGCCGAAGGTCCGCAATCGCACGACGGCGGCAAGCAGCTTCCTGATTCTGCCGCTCGCCCTGATCGCACTCTGCGTCTACACCATCTGGGTCGACATCGAGCACGAGCTCTGGAACAACATGGTGTTCGCCGTCCTCAACCTGACCCTTTCCCTGTACGCGATGGTGGCGTTCGTCGGTCTGGGCAACACGGTGGTCGACCTGCTCACGCACCTGCGCAATTGGCTGGTCCGCCCGGTCGCCCCGAAGCGGAGTCGAAAGCGCCGCACCAGCAAGAAAAGGGCGGCCATCGCACCCGCCACTCCGACCGCCGGCGTCGGCGACTGGGCGCAGGTGCTGCACTACCGCCACGAGACCGGAACCACCGCGGGCCAGACCACCGTACGGCTGCAGCGCAGTCAGACCGGTGACTGGAAAGCGTCGTCCTCGTCGTCCTCGCAGGCTCACGCGTTCGAGGAGTACAGCTTCTTCACCGTGTTCCAGCCGGTCTACAACATGATCAACGGCCATGTCGTCGGCTACGAGGCGCTCACCCGTTTCGCCGACGGCAGCAACCCGCGCGAGGCCCTCTCGTCGGCGGCCGCCCGCGGCGTGCACATCGCGCTCGACGCCGCCCTGATCCAGGCCGCGATCGCCTCGTCGAAGTCGCTGCCCAACGGCACCTGGCTGTCGGTCAACGCCACCGCCGACCTGCTGCGCCACCCACACGAACTGGCCCAGCTGCTGGCCGAGTCCCGGCGCCCCCTGGTGCTCGAGACCGGCGACGCCGAGGCGGCCGAGGTGGCCCGGCTCGGCGGCGGCGTACGGGTGGCCGTCGACGATCTGGGCGCCGGCTACGAAACCTTGTCCCTGGTCGAACACGTGCGCCCGGCGTTCCTCAAGCTGGGCGTGAACTCGATCGCCGGCATCGAGTCGTCGGGCGCCCGCCAGGCCTCGATCCGGGCCCTGGTCCAGTTCGCCGACCAGCACGGCTGCACGGTGATCGCCGAGGGCATCGAATCGGCGGCCCAGCGGGACGCCCTGGTGGCCTGCGGCGTGCCGTTCGGCCAGGGCTTCTATCTGGGCAAGCCGGTCCCGGTCGAGCGAGTGCTGGCCGGCGTCGGCGGCTGGTGATCCGTTCGCGTCGCCTCAGGTGATCAGGGGCGACAGGAGGGTCGCGACGAGAGTCATGCAGGCCACAACCGTCCCGCCGGCGCCGAGCGCGATCACCGACGGACGGCTGTGCTCGGCCCAGAGCAGGAAGCCCACGAACCCTCCGGCGATCAACGCGACGGCGAACGCCACCGCGTAGACGAGGGTCGTGAGCAGCACGTTTCTGTCCATTGTCTAGCCTTCCGGAGGTCGGGTCTGCTGTCGTCCTCGTTGTCAGCGGAACGAGCCTGAGCCCACGTCCTCGGGAAAGTCTTCGAGGCGGTGACGTTCGCGTGGGTTCGGGCGATCGGCGGCACAGAGAAGGCACGACATCAGTGCGCCCCGAAAGACGGTGATGGCAAATGGCCGGTCCCCCGGACGCCGGCGACGAGGAGGACGGCCGCGCGGGCAACCGCGCGGCCGATCCTCTGCGGCTGGCGTGGGACATCAAGGCCTGGGAGGCGGTCACCGGCGACCAGTTCTCCGGGCCTCGCTACGACCGGCTGGTCGACCAGCTGATCCGATATGCGCTGCCGAGAATGCAGAGCGCGATCGGCTCGGGACGCATCTTCACCCTCTGCCATGAACGGAACTCGCAGATCCGGCTCTGGTCCCCGGCGAGCTGGACCGCCCAGGACCACGAGGAACTGGCGTCCAGCCTGGTGGTCAGGGCCCTCGAGCGCTTCCACCGGTCAGCCCGGGAAGGCCGCGGCTGGTCACCGACCGGCGGGGCGACTCTCGCGACCTACTTCATGGGTCAATGCATCGACGAGTTCCCCAACCAGTTCCGCGCCTGGCTGACGGCGAACCGGAAACGGGCGCTCGACGATCTGGTGCCGGAGTCGCTGCCCTCGGTCCGGCCCGCGCTCGACGGTGCGGGAGAGGCCGCACGGGACGAGTTGCGGGAACGACTCGGACGGCTCCGGCCACCCCAGCGAACCGCGATCTATCTGCAGGCACAGGGTTACGACCAGAAGGAGATCGCGGAATGGATGGGCCGGTCGGTGCGTGCGGTTGAGGGGCTGATCCGACGAGGTCGACAGCAGCTCGATCAGCAGGAGGCCCGAACATGAGCAACAACCCGACGAGCGCAACCGCAGCCGCGGCGGCCTTCGCCGCAACGACCCAGGCGGTCGCGCGCTCCTTGACGAGCGCCCGTTCGATGCCGGCCACCGACCTCACCGAGTTCGAGGACTGGCTGCGTCACGGATCGCTGGCCGGAGCCGGAACCGTGGATCAGGCCGGCATCGATCGGGTTCGCACCCGGGCCGGTGTGCCCCGTACGCCGACCCCGGACAGCCTCGACGCGACGTTCCGGGACTTCGCCCACGAGAGCATTCCCCTGGTCACACGGTTTCTGGCGCGGATCTGCCCGGACAGCGCCATGGTCGAGGAAGCGGTCCAGGAGGCGTTCCTCGTCGCCCTGTCCAAGTGGGCGGATGTCTCCCGGACCGATCGGACGCTGGCCTGGGTCCGCAAGGCCGCGATCATGAAACTCCAGAAGCTGATGCGGGATCGCCCCGATCCCGATCCCGAAGCCGGCGAGGCTGGTCCTTTGCTGCTGCGGTTGATGCAGCACCTCCCGATGCGGGAACGCGCGGTGTTCGCCATGATGATGGACGACTGCTCGGACGAAGAGATCGCCTGGGAACTGGACCTGGCCACCACCACGGTCCGGGCCGTCCGGGCCGACGCTCAGCGGCGGATGACGCAGCTCGCCAAGCAGGCGGCACCACCGGACGGGAGGCCGTCATGAAGCTCGACGATCTCGTGGCCCTGGCCCGCCGGGACGAGCCGAGTCCCATCGAGCTCGCCCGCGCTCGGCGCACCACCTCCCGCATCGAGTCCGAGTACCGCCGGTTACGGGCCGAGGGGGCCGATGTCACGTCCGACAGTGAGTCGTACCCGCCGCTCACGGCCGACGCCGACGAGCTCACCCGGATAGCCCGCGCGGCGCAGCTGATGCAGCTCGGCGCGGTCGTGTGGGACAAGCGGCGAAGGGTGCTCTCCTGGTCGGACGAAGTCTCGATGATCACCGGGTATCCGCCCGGCGCCGTACGTCCTTCCAGGCGGCAGCTGCTCGCCCTGGTCCATCCGGACGACCGGCGGGCAGTCTGCCGCGTGGTCCGGCGGGCATGGCGTGAGCAGACCCCAGCCGAGGTGACCTGCCGCGTGGTCTGCGCCGACAGCGGCATCCGCTACGTCCGCGGCTTCGTCGAGGTCGTCGCCGGCGAGGACGGCCCGCACGGCATGATCATCACGTGCCGTGACGTGAGCGGCGTGGAGTCGGCCCGGCGGGAACACACGCGGCTGGCCCGGCGCCGCGATCGGCCGCTCGCCGACGTGCCGGCCGTGCGGCACCGGGAACGTCCGGCCGAGGATCAGCGGAAGCTCCAGGCGGCACGCGTACGCGCCGCCGTGGCGAACAGCCGGTTCGTGCTCTACGCCCAGCCCCAGCTGGACCTGGAGGTCAACCGGATCAGCCGGCATCAGGTTCTCCTCCGTGTGCTCGACCGCACCGGGCGGGCCCTCCCACCGCTCTCCTTGCTGGAGACGGCCGCCTGGATCGGCGAGATCCCGCCGGTCGACCGCTGGGTGATCGACTCCGCGCTGAAGCTGATCGGCCAGAGCTCGCAGACCTCGCACTACCAGCTCAGCGTGTCCGGCGACTCCCTGACCGCCGTACCCGACCTGATTCGTCATGTCGAGCAGGTCCTGGGGCACCACGGGGTCGCCCCGGAGTGCATGACCTTCGCGATCACCGGATCGGCTCTGGCCGGCAATCCCGGCGAAGCCCGGCGGCTCGCCCGGGAACTGCGGAATTGGGGCTGCCTGTTCGCGATCGACGACTTCCGACCGGATGAAACCGCTGAGGACTACCTCCGCTCGGTGCCGATCGACCTCGTGACCGTTCGCTACCCGGACAGCATCGCCCTGCAGCCCCTCCTACCGATGTGCCGTGACCTCGGCGTCCGTACCGCGGCGCACGATGTTCCGGATCACGCCGCCATCGAGCGGCTACGCCACCACGGCGTCGACTTCGCCCGGGGCGGCCCGGTTGGTGCGCCCGAGCCACTGATCGCCACCGCTCGGACTTCCGCCTTCGTGGAGCTGGAGCTCCGCCGGCCGGTCGAGCGGGCCGCCGTCATCTAGGAGCTGTCGACAGGGGTTGATGGCAGTACGTGTTCCCCGCGAGGATTCGTGTGCGTCACTCTCGTGTCCGTTAGAACCGACGCGCCGGGTCCGGATGCTGCGGTCGCGGACGGCGGAATGCCGTTAGAACAGCACCGGCCGGGCCCGGCCGATCGTCATGGAGTTCGTGGTGACCGGCGACCTGGGGTCATAGTGAGGGCGGCCGGGTGAAGCCGCCGAATTCGCGGTCGAGCAGTTCGGCGAAGCGGATCGGGGTGTGGTCCTCGAGGAGCGGGCCGATCAGCTGGACGCCGATGGGCAGCCCTCGCGCCGAGCGGGTGACCGGCACGGCGGTCGACGGAAGGCCAGGCGCCGTCGCCATGCCGGCCCACGCCAGCTGATCGAAGTAGTCGTGTTGCTCGCCGTCGATCGGGATCGTGCGCGTCCACATCGGCTCGCTGTGGTCGTGCGGGAAGGCCGGGGTCGAGAACACCGGCGCGACCACGATGTCGACGTCGGTGAACAGCTCGGCCCACTGGGCCCGCTGGTCGGCACGGACGGAGTCGGCCGCGACCCAGTCGCGGTGGGACAGGACCATACCCCGAAACCGCTCGGCGGACAGCGAGGTATCGGACTCGTCGAGGGCGTCCGCGGCCGCGAGAACGGCCGCGTAGACCTCGGGCGGGAAACCGGCCGCGATGCTCGACTGCAGCAGGCGCATGTAGCAGCGGGCGCCCTCGGCCAGATCGGGCAGCAGCGGGCTGTGCCGCCGGACCGTCACCCCGGCCGCCTCCAGCCGCGCGGCCAGGTCATCGATCGCGGCGCTCACCTCGGACGAGACCGGGACGAGCGGGTGCGCCGGAAGGACCAGGACCCGGTACGCACCCAGGTCGTCGTGCCGGGCCGGGCGCAACGCGGTCCGGTAGGCGAGGCCCGGGCCGGCCTCGTCGGGATCGCAGAGCAGGCGGACCATCATCGCGAGGTCGGCCGCGCTGCGCGCCATCGGCCCGATAACACCCAGGTCGCCGCCGAACTCGGGAAGCGGCCGGGTGCCCGGGAAGGTGTGCCCCCGCAACGGAAGCAGCCCAACCGAGGGCTTGTGCGCGTACACCCCGGAGAAATGCGCCGGCACACGCAGCGAGCCGCCGATGTCCGACCCCATCGACACCGCGCCGAACCCGGCCGCGAGGGCCGCGGCCGACCCACCGGACGAGCCACCCGGCGTACGCCCAAGGTCCCAAGGATTGTTCGTGGAGCCGTAGATCGCGTTGTAGGACTGGAAATCGCCCAGCGCGACCGGCACATTCGCCTTGCCGAGGATCACCGCCCCAGCCGCCTTGAGCCGGGCCACCGCGACCGCATCGGCGTTTGCCACGTGATCCTTGAACTGCCGAAATCCCCAGGTCGTGGGCAGCCCGGCAACGTCGATCGAGTCCTTGATGGTCATCGGGACGCCGTGCAAGGGCCCGACCTCGCCCTTGGCCCGCGCCGCATCGGCGTCACGCGCCGCCGCCAGGGCTCGCTCGAAGTCGCGCACGCAGATCGCGTTGATGTCGCCATCAAGCCGTTCGATCCGGGCGATCGCGGCCGCGGTCAATTCGACCGCCGACACCTCGCCGCGGCCCATCGCCGCCGCCAGTTCAGCCGCGGTCGAGTACGCGTAGTCGGCCATGCCCTACACCTTGCCCCACCGAGTCGAAACCCAGAACTCAATTCCGGTCACCCAGGCGCGGCCGAAGATCGTGGACCTCGGGTGGGACGCCCGAGTGGTCTCCTCGATCAGGCGCCCGGTGAAACGACAGCCCACAAACCCGTAGCACCCGATGCCACGCTGGGTGCGGGCAGTTCGCGGCCGGGAAGTACGCTCTCCCCAGCCGCGAACGGGAGGAGCCCGTAGCCGTGCCTCGCTATCCCTGGCACGAACTACCGTCCGCCGTCAGAGCAGAGGTCGTCAACCGCACAGGGCCGATAGCCCAGGTGACACCGGTCGAGGCCGGGGTGCTCTCCGACGTCGCGGTCATTCTGGGAACCCGTACGGGCCGCGTCTTCTGCAAAGGCGTCGCCGCCGACAATCCCCTGGGCTGGATGCAGGTCGGCATCCTGATCTGGCCCCAGGCTCGCCTGATCTGCCCGCAGTGGCGGCTGCTTTGAGCGTGACGGCAACCAAGCTCACGCCGTGCCCCGCAGCCCAAGTGCAGTCGGCCACCGCCCGATGGGCCGACCACATTCCAGCCGAGATGGTCGACGGCAACACACTGATCCACACGGACGTCACCCCGTACAACTTCCTTCTCCATGACGGCGGCGTAACCCTCGTGGGCTGGTCGATGCCATGCCGCGGAGCCGCGTGGATCGACACCGCTCTCATGGTCATTCGGCCGGTTCGCGCCGGTCACAGCCCGGAGCAAGCAGAAGCTTGGGCCGGCGGGATCCCCGTGTGGTCAGCCGTTCGCCGGGAGGCCGTCGATGCTTTCGCCGCCGGGATTGCCGCCTTGAGCCGCGAACGCGAACAGCAACGACCGTCCGCCAGTCACCTCGGCCCACTCGCTGACGCCGCGGCCCGTTGGAGCAGTCACCGGTCGAAACCACGCGCCGAGGCACCTCGTGCGTGACGCACCCAGTGACGCTGCCGCAGGAATCGCACCCCGCGGTACCGAGGCGAAGGTCTAGTCGACGTGCTCCCACCAGGGGCGGACACGGAGCGTCGTTCAGGACCGGCTCCAGGCGCCGGCGGCATCACCACTGGCAGGACGGTAGACCACGGTGAGTAAGTGCCAGTACTACTCCTCCCACGCCCGTCCAAGGAGGCCGAAGGTCGCTGGCTCCATGCGCCGGTTGTCAGGGTTTGAGCAAGCAGAGCGGGATCACCGCGATTCCGTCCGCGCGGCGGTACGCCTCAGACCCGGTGGTGATGACCGCCGCATCGAGTAGGTCGTCGCCGAGTTGCCCGCGCAGCCAGGTGAGGTGACGGACATCGTCATCGCTCACCGACGGAGACAGCTTGACCTCGAGCGCCACGATTCGTTGATCGGCGCGCTGGATGATGAGATCCACCTCGTGCCGACTGTCCCAGGTGCGCAGGTGATGAACCGTGGCTTCAGCTGCCTGCGCGTAGACCCGCGCGCTGAGCGTCACCAGCGACTCGAACAAGGCGCCCAGCAGGGGACCGGGCCGGCGTACGGCCGTGGCCGGTGCTGAATCGTCGAGCAGAGCGGGTACGTCTACACCGAGGAGCCGGGCGGCGAGTGCCGGATCGGCCAGGTGGTGTTTCGGTGCGGCGCCGAGTCTGCTGAACGCGCTGCGGCTGGGCAGCCAGCCGGGCACGGGATCGAGCAGCCACAGTTGCGACAGCACGTCGCGGTAAACAGTCGTTGTCGTCTTGGCCGGCTTGTTGGTCTCGCCGGGTGTCGCCGCGTCGAGGATGGCGTTGTAGGAACTGGTGGTTGCCGTCGCGGCGGCGTACGCGGCCAGCCACCCGCGCAGGGTGTCGGGGCGGCGTACCAGGTGGCCTTGCTCGGGGAAGTCTCGTTCGACGATACGGTTCAGGTAGCCGTCGAGCTGTGCCCGGCGAGCGCGCGGCGGCAGTTGACGGATGGCGGGGAATCCGGAGCGCACGATCTCCTCGGCGTAATCGACCAGGCTCAACGCAGTGCCTCCGCCCACGGCCGGCCGCCGTCCGGTAAGCAACTCCCCAAGACTGACCGTTGGCTCCCCCAAGGCCCGCTCGGCAAGGCTCATCGGTCGCATCCGAAGCTGGACGATTCGCCCGGCTCCGGAATGTGTCGGCGCGGACGTAGGGGTGGCGCTGCCGGTCAACAGGAACCGGGCCGGTGCGGGATTACGGTCGACGCTGCGCCGCACAAAGTCCCAGACTGCCGGTTCGCGCTGCCACTCGTCGATGAGAACCGGTGTCGATGCGCGGTCGAGGCGCTGCGGGTCGGCGGTAAGCAGTTCCCGCTGTGTCGCGTCGTCCATGGCGAAGACGGTGGCGGCGCGCCGCTGGGCCGTCGCAGTCTTCCCGACGCCCTTCGGCCCCTCGAGACTGATGGCAGGCAAGCCGCCGAGAAGCTCATCCAGCTCTTGATCGACGGCCCGTAACTGATATGGCAACACATTGCAACGCTACCGTAGACGCGTCTCAAAGGCTACCGTTCACACATCAGTTAGGCTGCCATTGGCACGGATCCAAGACTCCCACCGGTCCAGTGACCGACATCCCGGTCTTGCTGAAGTCAACATGTCGTGGCGGCGGAAAGCCACGCGCCGCCGCAGAAGGCGCACCCCACGGTGCCGGTGCACGAACATCGCCTGACCCTCGCGAACATCAAGTCGTGCCGAAAATGTTCCTCGAGCTCAGAGGTCGCCGCGAGTGCTACGAAGGTGCTCGGCGATTGAATGGCACCCGCGGTCACCGCCGGGCACGCCGGGCCGCGTGTGCGCGGAAATTGCTCCCACCAGCAACGGAATTGCCCACCGGTCGACCAGATGGCACCCGTTGGGGCCGCGACGGGACGCCCGGGCACTCGTGGGTATCCCCAGGTCGGTACGATATGGGCCGTAGGCCCTCGTAGCTCAGGGGATAGAGCATCGGTTTCCTAATGCCGACAGATGTCGGGCCTTCGCGCGCACTACCTGCAAGAATGCCACTCGAGGGCGCCGCATTTGTAGAGCCATTGCTCAATGCATGCTCCGCGGGTCGAGCGATCGACGTCCTGGTCAGCGGCAAAACTGCTGGGCCAGTAGGAGCAGCAGTAGCGCAGGCACACCTACGCGGTCAGTGCGGGGAACACCACCACCGAGCCGTCCTCGTTGCGGGCAATCTCAACAGCCACGTCCGTGGCGCGGCTGTTGACGACGACCCCGTCGCTCAGCTTGTGAATCCGGTTCGCCGCGCGCATCAGACGATCTACTTCACCGGTCGTGAAGACAGGCAGCAGACCGTGCGGACGTGCCAGATCTAGCGCCGACAGCTGTGTCAGGACACCGGCTATATCCGACTCCAGTTTGTCGAGGCGCTGCTGATCGGCCCTGAGTGCCCGGGTGAAATTCTCGAACAAGTTGCCCGGATCGCTCTGCGCGTGGTCCACGGCCTGCAGGATGATGACACGCCTCTTCAACGCTATGGCCAAGGCGGCGAGTTCGAGGTGAGTGCGGAAGATGCCGCCGTGCACGTCGACGCCGGGAAACGATTTGGTCAGCGTGTCGATCTCGACAGCCTTGCCGTCGGGCAGCTTGTCGAGTGCTTTCTGCCAACGGGCGAGGCGGCGGTCGGTCGCGGCCAATGCCTTGCCGATGGCATGCACTGCCGAGTCAAGTCCGAGCGAGACACCAAGTTTGCCCTGGTCGAGGAGGATGGCGGTGGCTTTGTCGATGGCGTCGCGGCACCCGTCGAGTTCGCTGCGCTCGTCACCGAGCTTCTCGTCGTGCAGTTGCTCCAGCAGTTCTGTGATCCGTTCGACCGCCTGCTGGCGCCTGTAGTCGGCGTGCGCGCTTACCCCGACCGCTACAGCCATGAGCACGAGCGGCGCGGCTACGGTGAGCGCCGCGCTGCCAGCGACCGCTGCACCCGCCGTTGCACCAGCTCCACCGACCGCGCCGGCTGCTGCCGCCTTACCGACTGGCACGAACGTCGCGTTCGCTGCGATACCTGTCGAGTTCACGAGTGTGCCGTAGATGCCACCGGCCGCCGCCTTCGACGCCATCGGGCGGACGATGCCCTGACCCAGTTGAGCGGCAACCTTTGCCGGAACCACCATGCGATACAGGCCTTCGCCGGCAGCAGCCGTCCCCGAGGAACTTCGCGCTGTTTGAGTGATGAGCTGCGACAGGTGCTGCGCCAACGGACTCGCGGCATCGAGCGGGATACCGCGGCTGCGATCGATATTGCCGGGTAGCGGATGTACCTCAAGTGTGGCAATAGGTTCGGTGGCCAGCGCGGCCAACGCACCGCGCAGCTCCGACAAGCGCTCAGCCGTCATCGGCTCGTCTCCGGTCAGCGCCGGCACCCGGCCGTGTCCGGTCCCCAGCGTCCACACCGGCACGATTGCCTTGTCGTCGTCAGTCATCGTCTCCCCTTGGTCCCGGCAAGAGCTTAGGGGTCACGCCCGACGAAATCGGCGGGATACGCCTGGACATGTGCCTCCTGACGTCGAGTGAACAGTGACTATTGCCGCTGGACCACGACGAGTTCATCTCGGGCACGGGTGGCGGCCACGTATACCAATGACCGGGCCCGCAGTTCGGCGTCCTGTCGTTCGACGTCGTCCAGGCCGTCGAGCCGGGCCTTCTCCGCCGTCGACTGGAAGCCGACGTCGGAGAGCACGACCTTGGCGAACTCCATGCCTTTGGCCCGGTGCATAGTCATCACGAGCACCCGGCCTTCCGCCGGCCGTTCACGGTCGACTGCTCGCGCCTGCACGCCGCGCTCGTTGAGCGCGTTGACCACTCGTTCCCGCTGGAACTTGTCGTGCACGAGGACGGCGATCGTCTCGGGTGCCGCTCCGCTGTCGAGCCAGGAACGGATACGGGACGCGATCGTGTCGAGTTCGGCGACAAGCGACTCCACGGCCTCGACCGCCGGTGTCGGCCCCGATCGAGCCGAGCGGTAGCCGGTGGCTTCCGCCTGCTCTTCGAGGTCGACGTAGTCGCCGCCGTCGAGCACCGCCATCGCGTAGCGCAGGTTCTGCGCGGTGGTGCGGTAGTTGAGGGTGAGCCGCTGCGAGCGGCCGACGATCTTGATGCCGTAGCGGCCCAGGACTGTCCGGTTGCCGTAGATGCGCTGGTGGGAGTCCTCGGCTATGAACAGGTCGTCCTCGCCCTCGGCGACCAGGGCGCGCAGCATCTGCCAGTGCGTCGGCGACAGGTCCTGACCTTCGTCGACGAGCACGTGGTCGGCTTGGCCGCCGGTGGTGACGAGGTGGGCGGCGGCGACAGCGGCGGCCTCGGCGAAGTCGAGAGTGCCGTCGATGCGGCACTGGGCCCGGTACGCCGCGATCAGCGCCCACACGCCGTCGCGCTTGGCACGGTCCAGGGCGACACCGCGGCTGGGCCGCCGGATGCGGCGGTATTCGTTCTCGTTCTTTACCCGGTTGGGTAGGACAACGAGAGCGTACTCGGCGCTCAGGAAGGTCTCGTTGGCAATCTCCGAGGGCAACTTCGACGATGACGCCTCGATGACCTCGCGCCACCGACCGTTCGGGGTGCGCCCGGTGGGGGTGGACCGGACATCACCCAGCACGGTCTGGACGGCATCGGCGATGCCGGTTCCAGCGGCACGGATGACGGCTGCGGCCAGGGCGTCGACGCCGGTCACGTAGACGCCGGGGTGGTTGAGGGCGCTCGCCTGCGGAACCGTCGGATCGAGTTGGGCAAGGCCGTCGCGAAGTGCGTCTGCCAAGTTCGTGGTGAACGTCGTCAGGACGATCCGGGCGTCTTGCTGCTCGCGGGCCAGCACCCGGGCCCGGTGGATGAGCACGACGGTCTTGCCGGTGCCGGCACCTCCGGAGAGCCGGAACGGGCCCTTGTACCGGCGCACGGCGTAGCGGCGCTGCTCAGGGTGCAGGAACACCCGCCATGAACCGAAGTCGCCCTTTTCGATGACCCGGCGAAGTTCCTCCTGGCCGTCGATGAACGCGAACTGCGCCTGGGCGGCGGGCTGCTTGAGCGAGCGCAACAGGTCGGCGTCTTCGTCGCCGGTCTGTTCTGGCGCAGCGATTTGCAGCCGCTCGGCGATGGTGTCGATCGAGTCCGGGGTGGCCAGGTCGACCAGGATCATTCCCAGCCAGCCGTCGTGTTGTTGGGCGAGGTCGAGGATGGCGTCCTCGTCCGGCGCGGCCAGTGCCAGATCAGCGACGTCGGCGGGAACGCCGAGCCGGTCGATGAGGTCGCCGCGGGTGCGCCCGAGCCGACCCAGCAGAGGCTTGGCGCGCGACATCGGCGGGACCGCGGGATGAGCGGCGGGTTCCGCCTGCTCGATCTGGGGCAGCCCGTTGATCGGGTTGACCTTGAGACGCACCCGGGTGGCGACGACGATGGCGTCGTCGTGGGGCCAGACGCCGTGGATGACGTAATGGCTCTCCTCGGCGCCGTCGAGCCGGAACATCACGGCGCGCCAGAACTGGTCGACGCGGCCGGTGCGCACCCGCGAGTCGGCCGCACCGGCGATCGGTTCGACGTGCAGGCCGGGGGTGGTGTCGTCGGCGGAAAGTTTCTGCAGGAAGGTCATCGCCTTGGCCTTGACCGAGCCGTCGATCTTGACAGGCCACTTGGTCATGATGATCGTCGGCATCAGCTCTCCCCGCGGTCGGTGGTGCCGGTCAGTGCCGCGACGATGGCGTTCGGTTCCGGCTGCACCACGTGCCAGCCGGCGGAGCTGAGGTCCGCTCGGTCCTCGTCGGGCATGTCGTACAGGTCGACCGCTATGTGTACGCGCGGCCAGCAGATGTCCATCGGGATGCCCTGCGGGCCTTCCGCGCCGATCTGCGGCGCTTCGATGCCGCCGTGGACGGCGAGCAGGCGGATCAGGTCGCGTTCGACGCCGGACGCGGCCGACTCGTACGCGGATGCCCAGCTCTCGTCCACCCCGTCGGGGAGACCGTCGGAAGTGGCCGGTTCCGGTGCGGCCGCAGCCGTGACCAGGCTCTCCACTCGGCTGGAGGTCGTGATGGTGGTGGGCCAGTCGCGCAGGGACATGGCGTTGGACAGTTGCAGCCATAACCGCCAGGCGTCGGTGTGTGCGGCGTCGAGGGCCTGTTCCCGGTCGTCGAGCACGAGTGCGGCGTGCACTGCCGACTTGGTCGGTTCGACGACGACGGCGAGGGCACCGAACTGCCGTACCAGGACGGTCCGGTCGCCGGGCGGCAGTTCCTCGGCGAGCAGCGTGGCCCGGCCGACCGCGGCGAGGCTGATCCCGTCGGCGCAGGTGCGGCGGGACTGGCCGTCGACCAGGAACATCGGCACGGCTCGCGCGACGATCCCGAGGGCCGCGGGTTTGGGTGCGGACACCCAGGCGAGCAGCCAGGAGATCGGGTCGGCCCGCAGGCCCTCGTACGCGCTGGGCGCGGCCTGGAACGGGGCCTGCTTGATCAGCCTGGCGACGGTGGCCTCGGAGAACCAGGCCGGGGCGGCCGAATGTTGCTGCTCGGCCGCGGCGATGTCGGCTGCGGTCACCGCCAGGACGATACGGCCGGTGTCGCGCAGGATCTGTCGTTTCTCGGCGTCGTCGGCGAGCCGGTTGCGGGACGCGACGGCGTGGAAGGCGTGCCCGTCGGTGAAGACGGCGACGGCCGGCACGGAGGTGTCGTTGGATTCCAGCAGGAAGTCGGGGCGGGAGTTCTCGACGTTGACCTGCGGGGTGAGGGTCCATTGGCGGTGGTCGCCGGGCAGGGTGAAGCGCAGGGCGTTGCCCCACGGTTTCGGCACCTCGGTGGTGGCTGCCCCGATCGCGGTGAGCCGCTGCGAGATCAGCTTGCGGAAGCGTTGTTCCAGGTGCGATTCGGGGCTGTCCTGCGGTGGGGTGGTGACCAGCGTCCACGGCGAGCCGTCGGCGGTATCGGCGTCCTCGTCCAGGCCGAGCAGGTGAGCGAGGTGCCGTTCGGCTGAGGCGCGCGACGTGCGGCGCAGCAGGGTGGGCGGGGTGAACGGCAGCAGGCAGCGGTGGCAGGCGAGGCGTTCCTCGTGCCGGCATTCACAGTCGTGCACCCGCTGCCAGGCGAGCTCGAGCAGGTCGCGAAGGCGATCCGGGGTGGCCAGGTCGGCCAGGTAGCCGGTGCCGCCGGGCACCACGTCGTGCAGCAGCAGGGCGTCGTGATTGTCGGTGCCGTCGCTGAGGGTGGGGTCGACGACGTGCTCGACCCGCAGGTGGTCGGGGTGTCCGCCGATCTGTTCGCGCAGCCCGAGCAGGACGGCGGCGGCCAGGCTCGGCACGGCGAAGTCGTCGCCGAGGGTGACCGCGTACGGCAGGCGCAGCAACAGACCCTGGGTGCGCAGGGTGCGCGAGAGGGCGACGGCGACGGTGTTCTCCACGGCCGACTTGCGGTACGGGCACCAGGCCCGGTGCTCGTGCGGGCGGTTCCGGCCGGAGTCGGTGTCGAGCTTGCCGCATCCGCTGCACACCCGGAACAGCGCGCCGGTGCGTTCGTCGGCCGAAATGATCCGCGACGTGCCGTGACCGGGGACGCCGACGTTCAGCCAGCGCAGGTCCATGCTGCGCAGGTACGTGCAGCCCAGCCCGGTATTCTCGGCGAACCACTTCGCTGCGATGCCGGCCGGGTCGATGTCGGCCGCCGAGATGAGCTGGAACGGGATGTGGTCGCGCTGGTCACGCCGGTCGGAGATCTTCACCTCGTCGCGGCGCACCTCGGCCGAGACGTGCGAGAGTTCGACGACATCGAGGCGCTGACCGGTGTCGGCGATGCCGATGCTGCCGCACCGCGGGCACCTGGCGATCTGCTGTTCCTGGCCGGTGGCGGCGACGTCGGCGGCGTATCCGCAGGCGGGGCAGAACACCCACGGGCGAATGGATTCGCCGTCGATGCCGAGGTCGATCGCGTCGACGGCGATCTCCCACCCCCGGGCGTAGAAGGTGGCGCCGGGCGCGAACTCCCGGATGGCCTGCGCCGAGCCGCGCTGGAACTGGGCGCTGTCGCTCTCGAACTCGCCGGAGTCAGGGTTGGTCCAGCTGATCCCGACGGCGAGGGTGACGGTGTCGTCGAGGAGCGTATAGTTGGGCAGCAGCCCGTACTCCTCCAGCACGCTGATCCAGTATTCGCCGCGCAGGTGCCCGAGTTGCCCACCGATCAGCTTGCGGGTGGTCTTGGCTGACCGCAGGGCCCGCTCGTCGTCGTCGGTGGCGGCCGGCGACACGGCCTGGGCCTCGAGTTCGGGCAACACCTTGTTGATCTCGGTCTGCCGTCGTTTGAGCGTCTCGACGGTCTGCTGCCAGCGGCGGCTGGCCGCGTGCACGTGCCCGGCGAACAGGCTGGTGCCGGCTCCGGCACCCGGGTTGACCCAGTCGGTGAGCGCGGCGACGGTGGCCTCGGGCAGTGCCCCGAAGGTATCGGTGAACCGGCGCACCGCGGCGGCACCACCCGCTTCGGCGGCGGCGATGAGTTCGCCGAGGAACGAGTCCGGTTCGCTGGCTCCGATGGCCTTGCTCGCGCTGTTCGGGTGGGTGTGCCGCTCGTCGCGGGCCATCCCGTCGACGAGGCCGGCGGTGAACTGCCGGCGCAGGATCTCCTCGGCGCTCAGGTAGGTCGCCGGTGGGCGGACCTCACCGTTGATGACCGACAACGGGTCGCCGAGCTTGGGCAGTTGGTCGCCGCGCCCGGTGAGGTAGGCCAGGTTGAGGGCGTTGCCGGTGAGCCGCCCGGCCCGCCCGACCCGTTGCAGGTAGGACGCGACGGTGCGGGGCAGCGACGAGAGCAGCACGGTGGACAGGTCGCCGATGTCGATACCCATTTCCAGGGTGGGAGTGGCGACCAGCACGTTGGGCGCCTGCGGCTCGGTCGAGGACTTCTTGAAGCCGTCCTCGTAGCTCAGCCGGGTGGCGTCGTCGAGCAGGCTGGTGTGCTCACGCGCGACGATCCGGCGCATGTCCGTGGAGGCGTAGAGTCGGCGGTAGAAGTTGTCGGCCAGCGCCTCCCGGGTCAGCCATCCGTGGCAGCGCACCAGCATGCACGGTGCGCCGTCGAGCTGGTCGACGGTGGTGCGGCTGCCCGGTACCAGCGCCCGGCAGGTGTCGCAGGCCAGCAGGTGCCGTTTGGCGGTGAGGTCGTCGAGCCCGGCCGGGGCGACGACGACACCGGACGGCGGGATCGCGTAGATGGTGGCGCCGCTCTGGCTGGTGACGGTGGTGAGGACACCGTCGCGGGCGAGCCGGTCCAGCAGGAGCCGGGTGAGCCGACCGCCGTCAGCGGGGCTGACCGACAGCGCCCGCGAGGTCCAGCGCGCATACCAGGACTGCGCCGAGGTGACCGCGTCCAGGTCGCTGTCGCGGACCGGGTTGGCCGAGCCGCCGACGCGCGGATAGCTGGGTGCCGGCCGGGTGTTGGGGAATGCGGGCATGCCCTCTCCCCTCGGCCGCCCACCCCAGATGGACCAGCGGTTACCGTCCTCCTGCCGGAAGGTGGTGAACCAGGGATGGTCGATCGCACCCTGCGCCCGCATCCGGTCCAGCACACCGCGCACCCACCGCACGAGCGTCTCGTCGGCCGGTTCGGCGTTGTCCGGCCCGAGCGGGTTCTGCACGGCGAACCCGGTCAGCACGGTGCGGGCCGCGGCGGCCATCCGGGCCGGCTGGCCGGCCTCCACCTCGACGGTCGCGGCCCCGGTCAGTTCGAGCGTCCGGCCGGTGCGCGAGTTCATCCCGAACTCCAGAGCCACATCGAGGGCGAGCCGTTTCCGGACCCGGGACATCACCCGGGCAGGCACCCCCCGCAGGGTCTTCGACTTCCAGAACGGGGTGAACGACTCCCGGTCGACGCAGTCCGGGCCGAGGAGCCGGTACCGCTGGAAATCATCCTCACCGGTGCGCCGGATCGCATCCTCGACCAGCGCGTCCAAGGTGAGGCTGCCGGGAGCGATCGCGGCGTTGAGTGCCGCGCGCAAGGTCAGCGTATGCGAGCGGGCTTCCACGAAACCGGCCCGGTGCGCGGCGTCCTGCACCGAGTCGGTGAAAACCAGGGCCTTCTTCTCCCGTACGTTCAAGGCCGCCGAGCCGAACAACGTGGACAGTGACACCGACAGCAGGGTGGCGATGGCGCTGCCGAGGAAGCGGATGCCGTCCGGCTGGGCGCAGGACGGGCAGGTGTCATGCCGCGCGTCCTCGTCGGCGTCCCGTCCGGCGGTGGTGAGCACCGGCAGGATCCACCCGTCGCGCAGGTCGGGGTCGTCGTCGCCCGGTGCGGCGGTGAGCAGTTCCCGGCCGCGTACCGAGAACCAGGCCAGCCCGTCGGGGTGTCCGGCCCCGTCGTAGGCGGCGTTGGCTTCGGCCGGCGCGTAGAGCAGAGCCCGGAAACGGCCCTCGCGGGTGGCGTGGTTACGCCGGATGGTCTCGTCGTCGACGGCGAGTCCGGTGCCGACCGGCGCGAGCGCGACACCCCAGCCGGACCGGCCGCAGAACCGGCAGTAGACGGCCGGGAACGACGGCCGGATGTCCTCGGTGTCGCCACCGGCCACCGGCGGGCCGTCGTCGCCCCAGCGGAACCGGGCGGTGGTGTCGGCGGCCCGGTCGATGCGAGTGAGTTCACGCACCCACAGGTGCACGTCGACGGCGAGCGCGTCACGGCCGGCAACCGCCCGGATGTGCCCGAGGGCCGCCACCACCGCGGTGATCGCCCGCGACCAGTCGGTGTCGAAACCACCCGCCGCGAGACTGGAGGTGCGCCGGTCTGCCTGGCTGGCGATCCGCCGGACCAGGTCGTCCACGCTCACCGCGTCGGCGGTCTCGTAGGCCAGCTCCTGCACCAACGGGTGCGCCTTCGCCAAGGCGAGCAGCAAATCCGGCGCGGCCGCGGCGAGCCGGTCCCGGTCACCGGCCCAGAGCAAACCGAGGACGGTACGCGCCAGAACCGCGCCGTCCGGGTCAGCGCCGAGCGCGTCGACGGCCGCCCGTACCTCCTCGGCCCGGAACTCGTCCGCAACGGCGAACCCTGCCTCGGCCACGACAATCTCCGCGTCGCCGACCCACTCGGCGAGGTCCTGCCGGGACTCGGTCACCACCGCGTCGGCGAGAAACGCCTCACCGAAAACGGTCTCGGCAAAACCCAGCATGGCGCCCGGGTCGCCCTTGTCCCCGAGGGTCGCCGACGTAGCCACCGGCGTGATCAACCCGAGCGGCCGGGACCGGGCCTCATCGGTGACGGCCGGGTCGCCGTCGCGCCAATGGCTCTTCAGGGCCAGGCCGAGACGCCGCAGCAGCATCGCCACGTCAGTGCCCTGCGCGCCGTCGTAGGTGTGGAACTCGTCGAGCACCAGGTAGCGCAGGCTGGTCGCGGACTGCCGCCACAGGTTCTGGTCCTCGTGGCGCAACAGCAACTGGTCGAGCATCTTGTAGTTGGTCAGCAGGATGTCGGGGGCAGTGTCGCGGATGATCCCGCGGTCGGTGATCAACCCGTCCGCGGTGACCATGGTCCGCGGCTTGTCCTTCTGCCCGGTGTAGAGCGCCGCCGTGATCGAGGCCAGCTCAGGGTGGCCGGTGAGTAGCCCGGTGAGGCGGGCGGCCTGGTCGTTGGCGAGCGCGTTCATCGGGTACAGGATCAGCGCCTTGGTCCCGGGGACACCCTCCAGCCGGGCCCGGCGCACATGGTCCAGGATCGGGTGCAGGAACGCCTCGGTCTTACCCGAGCCGGTACCGGTGGTGACCAGCGTCGGCTGCGGGCGACGCCCACCCAGCGAGGTCAGCCGGGCGAACGCGGCGG
Source organism: Actinoplanes sp. NPDC021490 (assembly GCF_055562135.1). Lineage (NCBI taxonomy): Bacteria > Bacillati > Actinomycetota > Actinomycetes > Micromonosporales > Micromonosporaceae > Actinoplanes > Actinoplanes sp. NPDC021490. The sequence continues at coordinate 443,527 of NZ_JBVHFW010000001.1, read as the reverse complement.
CCTGATGACCGTACGGGGCCGGGCCGGCATACCAGTCGAGGTGCTGCCGCCAGCCCGACTCGGCCGGACGAAACGGCAACCGCAGGCGTACGTACGGGCCCTTGAACATGCCACTGACCGGGTCGGACAGGAACGTGTCGAGGCCATCGCGGGCATCCGCCTCGGTCAGCGCGAACGTCGTCGTCAGGTAGTCGACCAGGCTGTGCCGGACATTGGCGGCCTGGACGGTGGGCAGCAGCTCGGTCACTGACGCTCCCGCAGGCGCTGCTCGAAGACCGCGTACGCCTCCCGCATGTCCGCCTCCCGATCCAGGGTGACGAACGGCAGCTCATACGTGTACGTGTTGCCGGCCTGGTTGGTGGCGGTGCGCTCCTCGGTAGTTATCCGGTCGCCCTTCTTCCGCCAGACAGCAAGCACCGAGTTTGGTACGAGGCGACCGTTCATGTCAAAGGTGTACTCGTTTTGGTCGTAGCCATATAAAACAGGAAATTGCGTACGATACATAGTGCACAGCTCATCCACGGTTACGCCGAGTAGTAGCGCGACAAGGGCGTCTACCTCTAGCAGAGCTTGGCGGCGATCGGCGGCGACTCGGAGCGGCGTACAATCCGTCCATTCGGAAGCAACCGCACCAAGGCGCCGACGTTTTGCATGGGCGAATCCACTAGCCCACTCGTCTGAGGAGAAATCGACAGAGTAGGATGAACTCCACAAGTCGGAGTATGCATCGGTTATGCAATTCAGTCGAAGGACCCGAAGTGTGAGCGCGCTGGAAAGTGCTCTCGACGGTAATGCCCACGGAATGCGCATTACGGCATTTGCGCTGATTGCACTTTTAGGGACGCATCTAACGATGAAATCAGCTATAAGTGAGCCCATAATTCCCTGGACTGCCACAATCGTGCGCGTTTCTCCGCTTACACTTCCAAGCGCCTGAATTGCGTGTACATGGGCAGCACCAGGTGGGATTACGGCTGGCATAAGAGTCCGCTCACCTGTGTTGGCAGCCATTGTTCGCCAGGCCACTCGGTAAAAGCATCGAGCCGAGATCCGATTATTGATATCGCCCCAATGATGATAGTCGCGGTCATATCTTTGACGCTCGCCCAAAGGTTTGTAGATGGTCGCTGGGACTGCGTAAGAATCAACTCCTTCCAGGTCGGAGGCGGACCAGTCATCTTTGTTTTTCATCGATGCATTCGGCACCTTGTAGATGGGGGTAGCGACGAAAATATGCGAACCCTGAAGTATGGCGTCGCGCCACGACGACGGCGCTCCCCAATCTACCTTGAAGTATCCCTTCTTGCGATGCGTGTTTTCCCGCCATCCGTCCGAATAACTGAACTCCAGCTCTCCTATTCGACGCAACGTCGATAGCTTCTCGAGGACCATCGCTGATGCTGTATTAACTGTGTATGCCATGCGAGTGTTAAGTACGGGACTACTGGAGCTTTCTGCGATTGCGTGCCACGTACGAAGTGTCTCGAAGGTCGCCTCTGCAATCCGACTGCGGTGTGGGCGAAGATCCCAGTTGCCGTCAGGATCCTTCAACCCCGGCTCCGGCCCGGAACCATCATGCGTCAATGACCGCAGCACCGTGTCGGGATGGTAGAGCGAAACTGCATGCGCGAACCGTGGTTCAACCAGAGGGGCACCGTATACATTCACGCTGAAATGCTTTTGGTGCTGAATCTCGAAGAGCTTCAGCTCGTTGATAAATTCCCAATGTCTCCGAAGTCTTAAGTATGTCGCAGCGCGGAATAGGCCGGCACCGTCATCAGTAAAATGACTGTCGAGGTGTATCAGGCCGGCAGTTCCGCGCAAACTAGCCGATCGCCAAGCATGCACTATAAAGCAGCGGTAGAGGTCCGCCTGTAGACCATCAAGTTCAGGGTAACGAACGGCTGCGCCAACGAATTCGGCAGTCGCCTTGACGTCAGCCACGCCGTCGATAACGAGATTTTTGATTCCTTTTATTCCTAACGTCGAGGCGCGGCGCGACTCTCGCTGCTCTTCAGACGGCTTAACTGCTAGCTGCCACCACGGATCGCCCTCAGCCATCAATGCATCGACGTTTATGATTGGGCGGACCCAGGGCGGATTACCGACCTGGAGGTCGAAGCCGCCGCGAGCGAACACGGCGAACTCCAGTTGCCAGTGGAAGAAGCCTTGCCGCTGGGCGATGCGCTCGCACACCACCAGCCACGGGTGCTCGCGCAGCACTGTCTCAATCGGCTTGGCTCCGGCGAAGCCGATCTCCACCCGTTCGGCCTCGTTGAGTTCGTCCCAGCTCATCCCTGTGCTCAGGATCGTCCCAGCGGCTTTGCGTTTGCGCAGTTCTGGGTTGCGGCCCAGCAGGGCCTGCAGCCCGGCGATCCACTGCGCGACGGTCGGCGGCGCGACCACAGCGCCGTCGACGGTGGCGGACTCATCGGTGAGCGGCCAGAACCACAGCGCCGTCCATGCGTCCATCGCCCGGCGCAGCCGCCGGTAGGCGCCCTCGTCGTCGGCGAGGGCCGCCTCGATCTCCTCGCGTTGCACTGCCCCGCCGACAGGCAGCTCGCCCGCCTCCCATACCGGGATGCGCCGACGGACTTGCTTTTCGGCGATGTCCAGGCGGCGGTAGGCGATCTGCCACAACGATTCCACGCGGTGCGCCAGTTCGGCGTACGCGTCGACGATTTGCTTAGTGGGTTTGGTTTTGGTGCTGCCCCGCCAGGTCTTGAGTTTCTTCGCCGCGTCGGGCGCGAGTGCCGCGGCCTCCTTGGCGTCGGCGGCTGAACCCCAGCCGTTGGCGGGCAGCAGGAAGTGATGGATGCCGTCGGTGGCGACTCGCTCGGCGTCAATGTCGTCGACCAGAGAGGTCAGCGGCACCTCGTCCGGCACGGCGCCCAACCATGATTTGTCGGTGACCTGGCTGCGACGGTAGACGGCCCGACGGGCACCGATCAGCGAATTGCCGCGCCGCAAGTGCAGACCGAACCACGGCGCCGACAGGCCCTGGACCATCGTGTCGAGCCACAGGGTGATCTCGGCGAGTTCGACGGCGGTGCCGTTGAGGTCGACGCCGTACACGTTGTGCAGCGCGAGGTAGGCCTTCACCTCTTGCAGGCGCTTGGGGTAGTCGTCCGGGTCGATACGCTTGCCCTCGGCGGCCAGCTCCTCCTGGCGGCGCTTCAGATATTGCTCGGCGAGCTGCCGGACCGCCTCGATGGCGAACGCACCCGATCCGAGTGCGGGTTCGCAGATCGTCATGCCGAGGATGTCGGCGGCCGGTGTGCGTTCGCCGTTCTGGTCGAGCAGTTCCTCCAGGGCCTGCCCGACGGTGAATTTCGTCAGCACCTCGGGGGTGTAGTAGGACGCAGACTGCTGGCGTTCGCGGCCGGCCAGCCGGAACACGAACGAGCCCTGCGGGTGCAGCACCGGCCGCAGCTCACCGGTCACCTTGTCAGCCAGCTTCACGAAGTCGGCGGCGTCGATGCCGTCCGCCCGATCCACCGGCACCACCCAGGAGCCCTTACTGCCGTCACCGCCCTTGGCCACCTCGTACAGGTCGGTGTCGGCGAAGAAGCCGGTGTACGACATCAGCCCCTCGTAGACCGCGCCGAGCTGGTTGATGCCCAGTTCCGCGTACGAGATGAAGCCTCGGTCTTTGCCCCGCCGCTCCTTGCTCAGCAGCAGGTGGGTGAGAATCTCCTGCAGGGTGGCGTTGCCGAGGCCGACGGCGTCGATGTGCGCGGTGGCGCTGGGCCGGAACAGGTCGGCGCGCAGCGGGTTGAAGGTAAGCCCCGGCGCGGACAGCGACTCCTCGTCGTCCGGTTCGGCGCTCTGGTGGCCTTTGTCGACCAGCCGGAACAGCACGCCCAGCGATTCGTAGAGGTGCGTTCCGGTCCGGGCTCGCGGGGTGGCCAGCTCGACCTGGACGAGTTCGCGCAGTCGGTCCAGGCTGTAGCCGCGGTCGTACTCGGGCGCGCCGACCGGCAGCACGCCCAGCTCGGGTGACGCTTCGGCGTACAGCAGGAAGAGAATGCGGTAAAGGAAGCGCAGCGCCTGCTTGGCCAGCGGCTGAGCCTCGGTTGCGGGCAACGGTTCGAGGCCGCGGGCGCGGCGGCGGGCGACGACATCATTCGCGATGATCTCGATCGAGAGGCGTACGCCCTCGCGGAGGTCCTTGGAGACGCCGACGGTGTGTTTGATTGAGTCTTCGAGGACGCTGTTCCACCACAGGTTGCCGTCGGCGTCTGGGGCGATCGACGCGGCGGACAGGCAGGTGAGGGCGCGGTCGATCTCGCCGCCGCGCCTGGTGTCGTTGCGTTCGCAGATCAGTTGCAGGTCGATGGCGAGGTAACGGCCCTCGGCCCAGCGTTCCCGTTCGGCCAGCACCGCCCACCGGCCGGCCAGGATGAGGGCCAGGTCGGGGGCGTCGTCCTCGACGAACAGGGCGGAGGTCAGACGCGCGGCGGAGGTCAGTTCGTCGCCGTCGTCGTCCAGGCGCATCGGAGCGGCCAGCGTCGGGCCGTCCTTGGCGAGGATGTCCTCGACCGTGGCAACCGGCTGGGCGAGCACTACAACCAGCGGCGCCCGGTCGGTGATGCCGGGTGCTGACACTCGCAGGATCGGGCCCTGCTCCCGGGCGACGAGACCGTGGTCGCGCAACTCCAGAATGTCGACGATGCGCTGGTAGATCGAGGTGACCGCGGCGGCGGTGGTCTGCGGGTCGGTCGCGCCGAGATCGGTCTCCACGTCGGTCAGCTCGCTGAGCTTGGCGAGGTCGGCTTCCAGCTCCTGCCGGGCCTCGGTGAACCGGCTGCGTGGGCTGGGCCGGCGCTCGTCGGCCTCCGCGTCCCAGGTCTTGCGGCGTTCCAGCACTCGGGCGCGGAACGACTCCTTCGTCGCGTCGGTGGTGAAGTAGTGCTCGGAGATCCAGCCCTCACCGACCAGGATCGCGTCGGACACGCTCATTGGTGCACCTCCGTGGTTGGTACAGCCACCAGCAGCGGGCGCACCAGTTGCCGGTCCGGGTTCATGTCGGCGACCAGCTTCTGCTCCTGTCCGATGCTGACCCGGCGTTGCTTGAGGTCACGGCGCTGGATGAGCGCGTCGGCGTCGTGCTGCCATTGGGCGAGCCGGTGTGACCACTGTTCGACCCGGTGTGCGACGTCCTTCTCGGCCGCGGCGAACAGTTCACGCATCTGCGCGCGGGCGTGGTGCACGGCCGGGGCGATGAACCGGCTCAGCGCGTCCGCGTCGGGCACCGGGCCGGGGTTGGCTCGCGCAGTGTCGAAGCCCAGCGCGGCCAGCGCCGCGGCGGCCGACGGGTGTGGCGTCACCGGTGCGAACGACGAATCGTCGGGCATCGGGAACTCGACGGTCAGCCACGCCGCCGAGACGACCTGTCCGCGCCGGTTGGTGAGCGTGCCCAGTAGCAGCACGGTCAGGTTGTCGACGTCGCCGCGAACCGCGAACACCTGGTTACGGCCCAGCCCGGCCAGGGCCCGGTCCGAGGCCCAGTCCAGCACCGGGTGCAGCGGGCTCAGGTAGTGCGCGTCCGGCCAACTGGACCCGGTGTCGTCGCGCAGCGCCTGCTCCAGCCGGTCCTTGCCGCGCGCCAGGGTGGTAGCAAGGACGAGCTTGTCGGTGACCCGGCGGTCGGCGAGATAGCTCTGCGGCAGCACGTCGAGGCGTTGCACCAGGTCGGGCGGCGGGGTCAGTTCGGCGGTGCCGAAGGCCGGATCACGGCGCCAGGCGACGCCGTTGTTGCTCAACGGCTTCGTCGGATCGACGAAAGCCGCGTGCAACGCCTCGTCGAGGTAGGCGACCTCGTCTGGGTAGAGCCCGGACCCGGCGGTCACGGTCGTCTCAGGCAGCGGCTCCTCGTCGGTGTCGTCGGCGTCGACGATGCCGAAGAACATCGCCGACAGGTCGTCGCCGGCCAGCACCGCTTCCGGCGTCCGCACCACCTCGTCGAGGTCCCGCTGCCCGGCCAGGACGGCGCGGATGGCGTCCTCCTCGCCCTTCACGTCGTACTGGCCCATCAGGGAGGCCACGTCGCCGAGCGCGCGGTGCGCCTCGTTCTCCTTGTCGACCAGCTTCGCCAGGATGCGGATGTCGCCAGCGAACCGGTCGCCATCCGGCTCCAGCAGCAGGGCAGTGATCCGGGGCGGGTGCTGCTGGCCGTACCGATCGATACGGCCGTTGCGCTGCTCGATGCGGATCAGGCTCCACGGGATGTCGTAGTGGATCAGCTCGTGGCACTGGGCGTGCAGGTTGACCCCTTCGGAAGCGACATCGCCGGTGACCAGGACACGGACCGGGGCGTGTTCCTGCTTGAACGCGTCGACGATGCGCTGCTGCTCGTCGTCGGGCAGGCCACCGTGCATGATCGCAACGGCCTCGGCGGGCACTCCGAGGTCGGCCGGCAGGTGTTTGTGCAGCCAGGTGAGGGTGGCGACGCGTTCGGCGAACACCACCGCCCGCATCGGCGAGCCGGAGGCGACGCCAATCTCCCGGAGCCGCTGGACCAGCCGGGTGTACTTGGCCGAGCCTGCTGCCAGCGCTGCCGCGTTGAGGTCGGACAGCCGTTCCAGTGCCGCTCGTTCGATGTCCGCTGCGGCGTCGTGCGCGAGACGGCCCAGACGCTGCCGGATGGTCTCGGCCAGCGCGGCCGGTGATGACAGGAATGCCTTGGCCAGCGTCCACGGGAACAGCGACGCGTTCTGCCCGGAGTAGGGGGTGCGCTTGTCCGGCGGCCACAGCCACACGTCCTGGAGTTCGCGGGCGACCGCGTTCTCCGCCGGGCTCGCGGGCACCAGCAGGTTCTCCGGATTGCGCCGTTCCGCCCAGTCGGCGCCGACGACGCCGGCCACCTCGTCGCTGTGCCGGTGGCGGCGGATCACCAACCGGTCAATCTCGGCAGCCACCAGGTCGCCGCCGGGCGGGATCGCAGACGGGTCGAGCAGCCGGACGAGTTCGGCGAAGGACTCCTTGCGGCCGTTGTGCGGGGTCGCCGACGCCAAGATCAGCGTTTCGGCATTTCGCGACAATGTGCGGGCCAACTTGTTGTTCTGCGTGGACGCGTTGGCCAGATTGTGCGATTCGTCGATCACGACCGCGTCCCAGCGCTGCTTTTTCAGGCCGGCTGCGTACCGCTCCGATTTCAGCGTGTCGATCGAGATGATCGCCCGCCGGAAATATGTGAACGGGTTGCGGTTAGCCGGGAGCTTCTGCCGGACTCGTTGGATGCCGGCGGAGTCGAGACGGACGAACGGCAAAGCGAATCGCGACCACAATTCCTGCTGCATCTGTTCGAGCACGTGGCGGGGCGTCACGATGAGGATCCGCTCACCTCGGCCCCGGCGAACCAACTCCGACAGGATCATGCCGATTTCCAAGGTCTTGCCGAGCCCGACCGCGTCGGCCAGCAGGATCCGGGGACGCAGGTTGTCCGGGTCGAGCGCCTTGCGCACGGCGGTCTGCTGGTAGCTCAAGGGTGTCGCCAGGGCCTGCGTCGCGACCGTGAGCGAGCGGTCGGCGAGCGGAACGGCGGTCTTGCGGTAGGTAGACTCCAGCCAGAGGCGAGCCTTGCGGTAGTGGGGACTGTCATCGGCCACCACGCTCGCGGCTGCCGGGTCGAGGGGTTCGATGCGGTCGAGGGAGGCGTAGAAACTGGCCGTGGTGTCGCGGACCAATTCGCCCAAGCCGCGAACGTGTACGAGAAGCCCGTCCGCGGTTTCCTCCGCGGTCTGCACCAGCCATTCCTCATCCCGGACGACCACCACCGAGCCCGGCGCCAATTCAAGCGGCGCCTCGGAACGGACATTATTCACAGTCGTCCCACTCTCCCCATCGCGCCCATCGGTGCAGTCGATCGTATCCAGATCAACCGAGACGGATGAAACCGCACATACGGTTCGCCCACGTCAATCATCAGTCGCGGCGATCCCCCAAATGGTGGAATCGCCGCAGGCAAAGCGGTCAGATTTCGGTGGCGCCGTCCAGGACCTCCACTCGGGAAACGCGCTCGATACGCCCGCGCACGGCCGTCCCGGTGACCCGTACGTGCTGCCGCCGCCCGTGCGCATCGACGAGCCGTTGATAGAGGGCGTCCGGCAGCATGACCCGAACGGACCGTTCCGAGGAGCCGTACACGGTGCGGATCGGACCCCGCACGGTTGCCTGGCCACCCTCGCCTATATCCCGCCGGAGCTTGCTGACCTGCCCCTCAACGGTTACTTCCCCGTCCGGAACTGCCACCTTGAGCTGCTCCGCCGCCGTGTGCAGAACCTCGATCCGCCGCGTGCTGAAACGGAACGACCGAGCCGGCACGGATGACGGCAGCTCACGCGCCCAGTTGAACCGTACGTCGTATGGCACACCATCACGGCCGAGTTTGGCCAACGCGTCACAGACATTCGCCGACACGCCCTCACCGGTGCGGCGCAGAAACAATTCGAGATCGAACTCGCGTAGCGCCTCGCCCGAGGCAGCGAAACACGCCCGAACGGCTCGATGCATCTGCAGCGATACTTGACGGGCGAATGGCGGGGCAGCTTCCGCGTCCACGCGCTGCACGGCGAGTTGCGCTGCGATCGCCCAGCTTCCGGCCCGTGGGGTGCCCAGTCGCACGGTGCGGGCGAAGTCGAGCGCGCTCTCCGGCCGACGTCCTTGCACCAGCATCGGCTGGTCGCTCGTCAGCGCATATGCGGACGACACGACCAGCTCTCGCACGCCCGCCAGCGCGTCCACCGCATTGAACAGCGGAATCGTGCCGGAGGGACCGCTCGGGAGCAGCCGGAAGGAAAGGGTGTCCGCTCCACCGTTTTCAAGGTCGTCGAGGAGCAGCCGGATCGGACGCTCCTCGACGGCCGCCACGGTGGTGAGGAAGTCGGACACGCGACTCGCGTAATCACGCAACGCGCGATCCCCGGGGACCAGCACCTGAAAATCGCCGTCGTCCTCGCGGCGCGTCCACAAGGTCGCACGCTCGAGACGCTGCTCCGGTGACCAACCGGTGGAAGACAGGTATTGGCTCAATGTCTCGGGCGTCAGGGCCGTGGCGGCACGCAGCTCGTCATCACCTACCAGAACACGCGGCATCATGAGGCGGGTGCCCGTTGCGCTGGGACGACGCCGAGAAGCGACCGCAGGCCGTTGATGGTTAGCAGGTTGCGCTTGGGAACGTGAACCGTGATGTGGCGCCGTGCACCCTGGTCGATAACCGGTGCATCGCGCAACGACGCCCAGTACCCACAGTGGCTGAGCCGCATAGATGTCTCGTCCACGTGTGCGTAGTGATCGGTATCCGACGGAACGATGATCAGAAAGAGGTAACGCGACACCGCGAACCCCTCACCGGCGAGGTTGTTGTAGTGGTCCACGTTCATGGGGTAGTGCCAGTGCAGGTCGGTCCCTTTGGGACTGGACCACGACTTGACCTGCGCCTCGATTTTCGGGAAGCGGACCGTGCCACGCACTCCAGGAAAGTCGATGGAGAAGTCCACGCCCGTATGGTCGATGTCCTGCTGACCGGCGATCAGGCCGGCGGCGCTGGCCAGGACACGCACGAAGCTCTCGCCGAAATATCCTTGATGGTTGTACTTGCCGTAACTCATCCACCTTGCCCCAGGACCCCACTCGACGCGCTCCGTGGGCGTAAACATACTTCTTGTCACCGTCGCGGAGAACCCTCGTGCTCGCCGTGATTCCACCTATCGGAGGGCTGGGCTAACGGAAGCCGTCGGCGTCGGATGCGCCGGTCGTCAAGCCGACACCATCGACGTCTGGTGTTCCCTCAGCGGAACGAGGATTATCGCCGCGTGCATGCGCAGATCGCGGTCGGTGACAACGAGACGCAAGAGCTGACATCGCTCTACTCCTGGCTTCAAGACGACGACGAGTTCCGCGGCCGGGTCAAGACCGTGACGGCCGACCTGAAACCCGGTGACATGGGCGGCGTCACGGAGACCCTGACCGTGGCACTCAGCAGCGGCGGTGCGGTGGCCGCGCTGGGCGGCACGCTGAACGCCTGGATCTCTGCGCGACGCACCAAGGTCAGCGTCGAAGTCACGAACGGCGACCGGACCTGCCGCGTCGAGATCGACGCCGCCAACGCCGCCTCCGCTACCGAACTGCTGCAAGAGGCGCTCGCATCCACCGGCGGACCGTGATGGCCACGCGACTACCGAACCCCCACAGCTCCAATGCGCTGATCATCGGAGCGGCTCACTTCGCCAGCGACGCGATCACCGACCTGCCGTCCGTGGCCAACAACATCTCCGCCCTGGCCGAGGCACTCACCGATCCCGCGACAGGCGTGGTTGATCCCGCCCGCTGCCGCCAGCTCATCAACCCACGCGCCCAGGACGAGGTCGGTGCCGCGCTCGACGAGACCGTCAACGCGGCCGGCGACACCGCGATCGTCTACTACGCCGGGCACGGCCTGCTTACCCCGCGTGGAGCACTGCATCTCGCAGTCGCCAACACCGACCCGAACCGCGTCGCCTACACCGCCGTGCCGATCGAATGGCTACGCATGGCCCTGGCCGAAAGCCCGGCGAAGAATCGGATCCTGATACTCGACTGCTGCTTCTCGGGCCGCGCGGCAACCGCGATGACCTCGGTCTCCTCGGCATTGACCGCAGCCATCGACATCAGCGGCACCTACACCGTCACCTCCGCGCCGGCCAACTCGACCTCGATCGCCACACCCGGCGACCGGTACACGGCATTCACCGGCGAACTGCTCCGGGTACTCCGCGACGGCATCCCCGGTGCCGGAGATCTGCTCTCGATGCGCGACATCTACACCGCGCTCGTCCGTGGCCTGCACGCCCGCAGCATGCCCCGTCCGCAACACCTCGGCACTGGCCTCGCCGACCACATCTCGCTCGGCCCCAACCCAGCCGACCGCCCACGGCAACCGGCCGCACGGCCCACAGCGACGCCGCCGGAACAGGCCGCCGCCCGAACGCAGGAACGAAGCACCACGCCTCCGGCCGACACCGCCGCACTCGAGAAACAATTCCACCAGGCGCTCGTCGACGGCTATCGCGCCATGAAGCGCGAGATCAACTACAACGCCACCATCTACATCCGAATGATCTCCACCTCCGGCGGCCTTGGCGCGGCCCGCCAGCTCCTGAACGCCTCGTCGGTCTCCAGCGGATTCACCACCCTCTGGGAGAAGAAACGGCTCGACCTCACCGTCGAGGCGTTTGTCCTGCAGGAGCCCTGGTCGGCGCTGTTCACCGACGAAGAACTCCAGATCGCCCGTGACCGCCTTGCCGAATACGGCTATCACCCAAACGCACGACCAAGCGGCTGAGACGGCGAGTTCGCTGCTCCGTCCCCCTACCCAATGAGGAGCACCATAAGCGGCAATTACGGCGTAGCTGTTACTACTCAGCGTCGGACCCGGATCTCCAAAGCACCTGAACACGGGATCGACCGGATCGGCAACGCCGCTGCTTAACCTTCTGATCGGTGGTGGTTGCGGGTCTCGCTGCAGCCTCGGGATCGAGGTGCTCGACCCCAGATCGGCACCCCACCACTGCCAACCCTCCGGAGCCGGCTCCCAACTTGGCTCCAGTCGCCATCCGGCAGGTGGCGTCCTGCGGGCCGGCAGGGCCGACCAAGTCGGCGGCACTACGAAACGGATACCGGTCGGCAGCAGCGGAATGGGCGCATGATCTCGCCGCCCACCGGAAACGACGGGGTACTGCCGGTTCGGCCGCCGGCATGACAGCTACCGGTGGCGGGCTCGAAGGCCGGGCTGACGGAGCGCCGAGCCAGCTCTCCGGGATTCGTGTGCCTTGGCGGCATACAACACCACCTCGGCCGAACTTGTCGCCGGCAAGGCGGGCCGCGGAAGCACGAGGTGGCACACATGCTGGCGGGTCTCCTACGGCCGAACGAGTTCCCTCCCTGGCTGGTCGCATCCGCCCTCGACGTCCTGGTCAGGGACGCTTCGGCGAGCCTCGCCGAATTGTCCGGCGGCCAATTCGACCTCACCCACGAGGACGGCGACCTCGCCTCAAGCCGGTAGCGGTCGTCCGAACGGCCGCCACGAATACCTGTTTCGCCGGACGGCTTCCTGTACCGGATGCCACTACTTTGAGTACTCCAACGTACGTAAGTCGAACGTGAGGCGGTGTCCCCGGACGTGGTCGCGGCAGCAGAGACCAGCTTGCAGGGCTTACTTGAAGGTGCCAAGCAATATCAGGTTCCGCTCTACCAGCGCACGTATTCGTGGAGCAAGCCGCAGCTCTCCCGGCTTTGGGATGACATCCTCGCGCTCGCCGAAGACCGCGCCGATCACCCGAACGCGACCCACTTCATCGGGTCGCTCGTGCTGGCGCAGAGTCCGAGCAACGGGCCGTCCGGCGTGTCGCAGTTCCTGGTCGTCGACGGTCAGCAGCGGCTAACCACAGTGTCCATTCTGCTCTGCGCCATCCGCGATCATCGCGCGCAGCAGGAGTCGGCGGAGCACCGGGAACGGCTCAATCAGCAGTACTTGATCAATCCATACCGGCCGGAGCAGCAGCGGTTGAAGCTGGTGCCCACCCAAGCCGACCGCGGCGCCTACCAGGCGTGCCTGGATGCCACACCGCAAGCCGGCGGCGCGGATCCCGTCGGTACCGCGTATCGGTTCTTCGCAGCCCAGCTCGTCGCCGCGGATGACCCGGACGATCCGCTGGACATCCAGCGCATCGAGGACGCGGTGATCTCGGGCCTGGCACTGGTGTCGGTCACCGCGCAGCAAGGCGACAATGTCCACCGCATCTTCGAGTCATTGAACAACACCGGCCTGAAGCTCACCCAGGCCGACTTGCTGCGCAATTACCTGTTCATGCGACTGCCGACCCGGGCGGAGGCGGTCTATCAGTCGCTGTGGCTCGCACTTCAACAGACACTCTCCCCGGCCGAGCTGGAGTTGCTCTTCTGGCTGGACCTCGTGCGCCTCGATCCGCGCGCCAAGCAATCTGACATCTACGCGGGTCAGCAGGCCCGTCTAGACCGACTGCACACCGAGGAAGAGATCGAAGCTGAGGTTCGCCGATTCGGACGACTCGGCGCGCTGCTGCACGTCATCCTGCACCCTGAGCAGGAGACGAACCCGGGCGTACGGCGTCGTTTGGAACGCTCGAACGCCTGGCAGACGACGACGGTGTACTCACTGCTCCTGCATCTGCTGGACCGCCGCGACGAGGGCACCGCGACGTCCGAGCAGATCGCGCAGGCGATGCTGTACGTGGAGAGCTTCCTGGTGCGGCGGTTGGTGATCGGCCGGGCGACCGCCAACATCAACCGGATCCTGCTGTCGATCGTCACCGAGATGGACGAGAAGCTCGCCGTGGACGAGGCGGTCCGGCAATTCCTGTCGGCAGGCCGCAAGTACTACGCCGCCGACGAGGCGGTTCGCGACGCGGTCAGGTCGATCCCGTATTACCTCAACGGACGCCCGCACCAACGCAACCTGGTGCTGCGCTGGTTGGAGGAGTCCTACGGCAGCAAGGAGCCGGTCGCCGCGGACACACTGACGATCGAGCACCTGCTACCGCAGAGTCCGACCGCGGAGTGGCGACAGACGCTGGCTGTCGACCTCGGCCCTGACGAGAACGTCGACGAGGCTCACGAAGCGCTCGTGCACACGCTGGGAAACCTCACCTTGACCGGCTACAACTCGGAACTGAGCAACAGCCCGTTCGCCGTCAAGCGCGCAAGCCTCGCCCGCAGCGGAATCCGCCTCAACCAGGAAATCGCCGTTCAGGAACGCTGGGGACGCCCGCAGATCCAGGCCCGATCTCAAACACTCGCCGAACGCATCATCAGCATCTGGCCCGGACCCACCAGCCAACCGGGTACGCGGTCCGAGGTGTCGTGGGACGTCATGGCCAAGGCACTCGCCGAGCTTCCGGCCGGCTCGTGGACAACCTACGGTGACCTCGCGGCACTGATCGGCACGGCGCCGCAGCCCCTCGGCGTCCGCCTAGCCACCTACCCCGTCCCCAACGCCCACCGCGTCCTTCAGGTCGAAGGCACCATCGCGCCCGGGTTCCGCTGGCTCGAACCCGGCCGGACCGACGACCCTGCCGCGATCCTGCGGGCCGAAGGAGTGGAGTTCGACGATCGCGGCCGCGCAAGCCAAGCCCAGCGCATTGGGGTCGAAGAGCTTGCCCAGCTCGCCGGGCTGGCCCCCGATGAGCTACCGAAACGGCTTCCTCGCCCCCGCCCGGGACACGGCGTACCGCCGGCCGAACGGTTCGCAGAACAGCTCGCTGCCCTGCAAGGACCAGCGGTCGCCGAGGCGACACTGGCCGCGATCGACGGCTGGACAGAGCTGGGTGGCTCCCTGCTCTACGGCGCCGCCGGTGAGACCTCCTGCTTCTTGATGGCGCGAGACCGCCAACATGAGTCCGGCGACATCTGGCCCGCGACCATCTACCCGAGCGGGAAGTTCGAGGTGGTGTTCCAATACCTGAGCACCCGCCCACCATTCGACGACATCGCGCTGCGGGAGGAACTCCGGCTGCGGCTCAACAAGATGCCTGGAGTGAACATCCCGGCCGCCAAGATCGCCCTTCGGCCGGGTTTCCCGCTGACCGTTCTCGCCGACCCGCATGCGCGGGCCACCCTGCTGGATCATCTTCGATGGTTCCTCACGGAGGTTCAGCCGGAGGTCGGCCGGTCACTCAACATCGACTGAGCAGCACGACATTCGCGGCTGTGATCCAGGTGCAGGACCGATGATCATGTCCGCCCGCATTCAATTTGCGGGCACTCTTGGTTTCGGTATGCGGAGCCTTGGCGTTCGAGCTGCGGCGAAGCACCCGGGAGTCAGCGGCCCCGGCAGCGCCCTGGTCGATTGGAAGGCGCGCTCCCGGCGATTTGAGCTGTCACGTCGGTAAGCAAGGAATGGCTGAGGCCCGCCGTCGGGGGATGACCCTGCTGCTGACTAGCTCGAGGCCGGTGGGCTCTCCGAAAGCTCGACCCTGCTCAGGCGGCGTTTCGCCGTTTGGCTTTGATGCGATCGGCGACGGCTCCGGCGGCCTCGTGGTGCAGCTCCTTGGAGACGCTCTGGTAGGTGTCGCGGGTCAGAGTGGTGGTGGAGTGGCCGAGTTGTTCGGAGACGACTTTGATGTCGATGCCGGCTTCGAGGGCGATGGTGGCGGCGCAGTGGCGTAGGTCATGGAGGCGGATGGGTGGGAAGCCGCCGCGTTGGGTGAGTCGGCGGAAGCGCTGGGATACCGAGGCGGGGTGCCAGGCTCTGCCGTCGGGTCGGACGAAGAACAGGCCAGTGTCGGGCCAAGCGGGGCCGGCGGCCAGCTGCCACTTCGCGCGCTGGACTTTGTAGCTGGTGAACAAAGCGACGGTGTCGGGGTCGAGGATGACGTCGCGGTTGCCGGCTTCGCTCTTGGGTTTCTTGTGGCGAATGCTTCCGCCGCCGTAGGTGGTGATCTGGTTGATGATGCCTATTTCGGCTTTGCGGAGGCGGACTTCGGCGTCGAGGAGGCCGCAGGTTTCGCCGCGGCGGGTGCCGCGGTAGGCCATGAGGTGCAGCATCGGGTGGATGTCGGGTGCGTGGGCGGCGGCGTAGTCGAGGAAGTCGGCGAGCAGTTCGTCGGTCCAGACCATGACGGGGCTGGGGACTTCGCCGGTGGCTCGCCAGCGTTCGACGCGTTCGGGTTCCCAGACGATCGGCCGGGATCGTTTGTTGCGAGTCTTCACCAGGGCGGCGGGGTTGGCTACGCCGGCGATGATGCCTTCCCGGAGAGCATCGTTGAACGCCTTGCGCAAGGTGGCGCGGATACGGGAGCGGGTCGCCTCCCCGGTGGGCCGTTTCCCGGCGACGCTCTTGCGTACGGCGGGGTCGGGGTCGTTTCGTCTGGCGAGGATGTCCTCGTTTCGTTCTTTGATTTTGCGGATGAGGGTGTGGATGTGGTGGGGGCGGAGTTGGTCGAGGGCGACGTCGCCGAGGTGCGGGATCAGGTGGGTGGTGATGTGGTTGGCGTAGCTGCGGCGGGTGTTCTCGTCGATCTCGATGTTGTTGACCCAGCCGGTCAGGTATTGGGCGAGGGTGGGGATGCCGCCGAGGGCGGTGTCGGTCTTCAGGCGGAACCGGACGGTGTCGAGGTCGGGCAGGTCGCCGGTGGCGCGGCGGGAGGCCTGGATGAGGTCGGCGACTTCGGTCAGCCGTTTCGGGTCTTTGCCGGCAAGGTCGAGCAGTCGGCGGACCTGGTCGATTTCGTCCTGGGCGGCGTCGCGGTTCTCGAAGCCGGTGCTGGGCCTCAGTTGGCGTCGTTTCCCGTCGGCGGTCGGCGGGATTTCGAGCTGGTATGCCCATTGGCCGTGGGTGAGGCTCCAGGATCGGTTGGCGCGGCGCAGTTTCGGGCATTTGTTGCGCAGTGGTCGGTCGGTGTCAGGGTCCTTGCAACGGCAGACTTTGAACGGGGTATCGGTGGCCACGAGGTGGACGCTCCCAGCGTATGAGGGTTGGTGTGCAACGGTTTTTCGGTGTTCGCTCGTCATTCACGCTCTGCTCCTAACATTGATCAAGTCGTCTTGGTGCGGTGGCTACGGCGCTTCGCCGCTGACAGTGCGTGGCTCTCCTGGTTGCGAGTGAAGAGCGGCGATCAGGGCAGCCGTCGGAACGCGGTACTGAGCGCCGACGCGTATGAGCGGCAGCGGGAACGCTCCGCGGTGGGCCAGCCGGTAGGCGGTGTTGCGGGAGATGCCGAGGAACTGTCCGGCGGTGACCACGTCGGTGGTGGCGCCGAGTGCCTTCAGGTCCTCGATGGTCGGCGGCGAATCGGTGGGCGGTTCAGGGCCGGCAGGTGTGCGGGTGCGGCGACGATCGGTCAAGGTGTCTCCCAGTCAGGATGGCGGGTTGGCACGTACATATTGACGTCCATGCTTTGGCGGTTGATGCGTTACCGTCCTGCTCATGCATGATCGGGCCGGCGGTCGCGATGCTGGTGACGTGGATTCCTGGCCGGACGCCCGTACCCTCCCGGCGCTTGGCCGTCCGGAGCGGCTGCCCAATGGAACCGACGCCCGTGGTGGTTCTCGTGCGGTTATCAGGGTGCGGGTGCTCGGGAAGCCGGAAATTCTGGATGTTCCCGCGGATGTGCATGTCCGGAAGCGTTCCCTGGAGTTCTTGACGTACCTGATCGCGTGCGGCGGCAGCGTGCATCAGGACCTCATCCTCGAGAACCTGCTGCCTGAGCCGTCCCGGAGTAAGGCCGTGGAGCGGATGCACACCTACACGTACAACCTGCGGCAAGTCTTCGCCCGGCTCGGCGGTGACGGCAGCTACCTGAAGGTGCGGCAGCATCAGTACGTGTTGGACCGGGCCGGGTTCGACGTCGACTTGTGGACGATGCTCGACGCTGTCGCGGACGCCGCGGCCGCACCCGACCCTCAGTCGCGGGTCGCGGCGTTGCGCCGAGCGGTGGACGCCTATGCGGGGCCGTTTGCCGACGGCGCCGGGTACTTGTGGCTGGCCGGCTATCGGTACCTCATACGCCAGGAGTACGTCGACGCGGTGGTCGCTCTCGCCGACAACCTTGCCGGCCCGGCACGGGCGGTGCTGGAAGAGGGCCGGCGGCACCATCCGCACGACGAGCGGCTCACCGCCGTACTGAAGGGTTTCACGGCGACATAGTGAGTGGCTGTTTGTCCGCGGCCGGGACGGGGCCGTCCTGCCTGTGGCGGCGGGACAGCCCCGTTCGGCGGTTGAGGTATGGATGGGTTACTCGGCGGTGGAATCCACCGTCCCGGCGATGCCGGCGGTGGTGTCGTCCTCGCGGGCGAAGACGTTGAGCACCTGAACAGCCTGCTGCAGGCAGTCTTAGGCGACGACCGGCATCTGCACGATCAGGATGTCGAGCAGCTGCTCGACGAGGGCGATCACCGGTTCGGTACGGATGGCCTCGGCGGGGCTGGCGAGCAGCCACGCCTTGGCGAACCGCGTCGATTCCCCCGGCCGCGAGATCGCCTCGCGACCGAGGAACCGGTTCCTTTCGACTTTGTCCTCGAATTCGGAACCGCCGTAATTGACCACCTGCTGGTTGACGTGGTCCACGTCGGCGAGCACGGTGAGCAGACTGACCGCGCGCCGCAGGGCAAGAAGAGCCTGCGGTGGCGGGATCTGATCGTCGCGCAGCGTCGCCGCCAGTTCGCGGACCACCGCGATCACCGGCACGGTGCGTGCGATGCGGCGGCGGGACTCGTGCAGCCATATCCGGGCGAACTGTTCGGCGTCGTGGTCCACGACCGGACGTTCCGGCGGGAAGATCTCCGGGATGCGTTCTGAAAGCCTGTCATGATGTATCACCTCCCTCCTGTCGGGGATTCACGTCAGCGCCGTGATCAAGCCGCTGACGTGGGCTTTCGGGCTGCCCGTCCGGACCGGAGCCGCGGTACTGGCGGGTCGGTGGCGGCTTCCGCTCGGACCTGAGCGTCTTGAGCAGCGCGGAGGCTTTGGAGTTGGAGACGCTGGTGCCACCGGCTCGCAGTTGGCGAGCGAGCGCGCCACGGGTCAGGGGTTCGCCGCTGACGGCCAGGCGGTCTCTGATCGCCCGGGCGGCGTGCAGCACGGTCCGCAGGTCTTCCACCTCGGCGGACGGTCCGCGGGACCGGCGCCGGTCCGGTGTGGACCGCTGATCCGGGTTTGCTGCGCTGCGGACCGCGGGTGCGTCGGCGGGCTCTGCGCGGACCGGGGAATCGTCGAGTTTCGAGGCGGACGGTCCACCGGTGTGGCTGAGCGCGACCTTGACCATGACCAGGAACCCAGTGCTGGGATGGCGGCGGCCGTCCAGCCGATCGGCGACGGTTCGGCTTCGACGACCTGTGCCGCCAGTGAGAGCACGACCGCGCAGCCCAGCACCACGGCGGGGAACCGGGGTGAGGTGTGTTCGCGTCGCCGGCGGCGTAGTTCCAGGCCGGAGGCGATAGACATCAACTCGAGGACGATGGCGTCGGCCCAGGCGAGCCAGCCCGGTTGGCCGTGGCTCGCGGCGACGTTGTGGACGTGGGTGAAGCTCGCGGCTCCGGCGGCTGTGCCGATCGCGAGCATGATCAGGATCTGGGCCAGTCCCTCGGCGCGGTTGGCGCGGACGGTCCGGTCCGGCGAACGACGCGCTGCTACGGGACCACCTCCCGCGGACCGGTCCGTGCCGTACGCGCCGGAGGGCGTTCACGACGATGGTTCTCGTCGGGGACGTGGCGGGACGCGAAGGCGGGAGTGTGCAAGTGCTGGCGGGACTTCATGGTGTGGATCCTCCGGTCGATATGGATGAAAGCGGGCCCAGCCCTCAGGCGTGCCGGCGACGATGCGACGGGGGCCGAGACGATAGCGTCCGCGTCTGTCACCACCGCGGCCGTACGCGCGGTGACAGAAAGCGCCGTCTGTCACCCGGCACGGGAAGGTCTCGGCGGTGGCTGTCACTACGGGAAAGCCGGTCAGGCGTTTACCGCGCCACGGCTATCAGGTTGTGGCCGTCCAGCTCGGCCAGGTGCAGGCGCCGCCCCGATCGGCGGTGCAGCCACCACACCGCATCGGCGGGGTCGCCCACGCCGTGGACCGCGGTAACCACGGGATAGCGCACACCGGCATCGGTCAGTTCCTCGTGGAGGCGGCGCTCCCGGACCTGGCCGGGCAGCCAGAACAGCACCGGCCACACCCGCCCAGTGACACGGGCGAACTCCTCGTATCCGTCGATCTTGTCGACCAGGCGGGAGAGCGGCCGTTCGGTGCCGGTGTCGTACTCCAGCAGGAACGGAATCTCCGAGCCGCCCTCGGTCCAGATTCCGTGTCCGTCGGGCCGCGAACTGGGGATGTAGGTACGTTCGGTGACGTCGGCGCCCTCGCCGGCGAAGGCGCCCATCTGCTGGCACTGCCGGGCCGACCACCACCGCGCCAGTTCACAGCCGGGCCGGGTGCGGGCGTGGCCAGCCAGGGCGGTGAAGAAGCCGTTGACCCCGACCAGGTGCGCCAGGTTCGCGCGGTTGGTCAACTGCCAGCGTCGCCGCCGGGCCCGGTCGCGGTAGCCGCGCTCAAGGCGCTCGCCGCGTTGCGCCGCGATGACCTCCAAACCCAACTGGGCGAGGACATAGTGGTACGGGAACGAGCCGCCGCCGGCCCGGTTCGGCCGGAACCGTTCCAGCACCCGAAGGCCGACCAGGGTGCGCAGCCGTTCCTGCGCGTAGTCCAGCGACGGGAACAACGCCTGCGCGATCTGGACCGAGGTCAGCACACCGTGCTCGGCGAGCCAGTCGAGCAGGACGCAATCCCGGTCGGTGATCTGGGACTGCACGCGCAGGACGGGATCGACGTACCGCAGCGACCTAACCATGGCGTCGTCCCCCGGGGAGAGACCCAGACTGGAGGGTCTGTCGCAGGACGACCGCGGTAGAGGAAAGGCGCGTTGTGCTGCGCTGTGATGCCGATTCAGGGGTCCGTTTCCCAACGGAGGTCAACAGGGAGGACAAGTGACGGATCCGAGCGGACGGCAAGCCGGGATGGCAGTTGAGGAGTGAACGGGGCGAAATGCCCGATGTGGATGGATGTGTAGACACGAAGGCTCCAGAGTGTTGTTCGATGGGGTGTCGTGAGGGCTGGTCGATGCATCGCGCACCTCCTCGGGCACTGCCCGAGTGGAACGACGTCGGGTTGCGCTCGCGAGCGGCGTGAGCGCGGATAGGTCGCGGAAATGGCGAGCGCCGTGATCATCGACGGCGTGGGGCCGCTTGCGGGAGGCAGCCTCCGACGCCGCCGCCCACTTCCCTCACACCCTCAAACCGACCTTTGTCAGCTCTCGCGAACACCCCGATTTGAGAATCGGCCGAACGGCGGATACCAAAAGTTATCTAGTACGCATTTCGGTCGGCGTGCCTTGAGCAATCACAACGCGACTGTCAGATTTCACGGACCGTCGGACTCGGCGATGCCGCGAAAGGAGGCCCGTCGTCGGCCGAGACACGCACAGCGCCCCACTGGTCCTTCGATCTCGAGGAACGTGGACAGCCGACCAGATGTCCGGATCAGGCCGAGGCGGGAACCTGCCACAGGGCGCTGACCGGCACGGCGCGGAGCTTGCCTCCGAACGGCAGGGTGGAGGTGCCGGTGTAGAGGACGACGCCGGCGATGAAGTCGTCGCCGAGGCGGTCGGCCAGCCGGCGTAGCCCGCGAAAGTCGTCGAGACCGACGGAGGTGGCGGCTTTGACTTCGATGCCGACGACGTGGCCGGATCTGTTCTCGAGTACGGCGTCGACCTCGTACCTGCTCTGGTCGCGGTAGTGGGAAAGGTCGGCTTGCTGCTCGGACCACGTGAGCTGGCGGGAGAGCTCGGACAGGACGAACGATTCGAGCAGCGGGCCGAACGGCGCCCCCGGCCTGAGCAGAGCGCGGGCATCAGTGGCGAGTTCGTTGGCGGCGATGCCCGAGTCGACGAAGATCAATTTTGCGGCTGCGGTCGCTCGGGTCCCGAGATTGCGGGACCAGCCCGGGATTCGCTTGACCAGGAAGATCTCCTCCAGCGCCTGGAGGTAACGCGCCACCGTCGGCCGGCTCAGTCCGAGCGTGGACTCCAAGGAGTTGGCGGCGATGATGGTCGCGGATCTGGCGGCGAGCAGGCGTACCAGCTTGCGTAACTCGCCTTTGTGCTGGATGTCGGACAGCTGCCGGACGTCGCGGTCGATGAGCGCTTGAACGTACGCGTCGAGAAACCGCTGACGGCGGCGCGGGTCGTCGCGGGTCGTCGCTTCGGGCAGGCCGCCGCGCACGATTCTGGCCGCGTAGTCGGCCCGGGTCACCGTCGATTCGTGCCGCAGGTCGGGACCGAGCGCGAAGATGGCATCGATGAACCCGTCCGGCTCGGTGTCGATCTCGCCCTGGGAGAACGGCCAGAGTTCGACGGTTTCCATCCGGCCGGGCAAAGCGTCGGGGGCGGCGACCATCCCGAACAGCCGCGACGAGCCGGTGAGCAGGTAACGGCCGGGACGGGGGTCCTCATCCACGGCAGCCTTGATCGCCAGCAGCAGCTCCGGAACGCGCTGGATCTCGTCGATGACCAGCAGCTCCTCGGAGTCGACGAACCCGACCGGGTCGGCGGTCGCGGCGGCTCGGTCCTGAGCACGGTCGAGGTCGCGGCGCTCGGCAAGCCGATCGCCAGCGACAATGCGGACCAGCGTGCTCTTACCGGCCTGGCGAGCCCCGCTGATCAGTACGACACGGGTGTCAGCCAGGGCGGCGTTCACCTGCACGGCGACGCGGCGTGGGACCAGGTGCGGTGTGGGCACCACCTCATGATAGCTGCACGGTTTCGATCTGCGGGGCCACCCACTTTCGATATGCGGCGCCTTGATGTTCGATATGCGGGTGCCTCAGCGTTCGGTTTGCGGGAGATCGTACGCGATCAGCACAGCACCGATCTGACTCTCCGGAAGGTGTTCACCGCAGTGTTCCGGACACACGGTGGAAGCGATGAAGGCCGGCGCCACCGGATCGATCCCGCTGATGTCGTGCTCGCGGCAGACGATCCGCCGCAGATAGTCCTGTTCGACCAGGGCACATCCCCGCCCGTACCGGCGCCGCACCTCCCGCGCCACCGAACTCTTCCCGCTGCCTGAGCTCCCTCGAATGATGGCCAGCCGGCTCGTGCCGGAAGCGGTAGAGAATACGTTCATCGCTATTCCCAGTCGTCGCCGATCAATCCGGTCGGCTCCCCTCGAGCCTATTCTCGATCGAGGCGGTCGCGGATCGGTGCCGCAATTGAGGCGGCCAAACCTTGACGTCAGGAGTTTTGCCCCTCGTCCGTCGCCGAGGCCGCCTGGGTCAGAAGAGTCTTCCCCGGTACGGGTGGGTGCGGCCCCACTTCTCCTCCCACCGCAGCAGGTCGGCCTGCCATCTAGGGAGGTCGGGGCGATACTCCCGGACGGCTGGTCGTTCCGGCTGAGCGACCAGGAAACGCCAGTAATCCTCGATCGCCACCCGAGCGACCTCGGCCGGGAACTCCCCCTCGGCACCGGGCACCCACAAGTTGGTGATCAGCAGTGCCGACGGTGTGAATGACACGGCGTAGTTCTCGCTGCTCCATTCCTCGAACGGCGGCTCGCCGCGAGCCACGTCATCGGCCATCGCCAGCGCGTCCAGGGTGACCAGGAAGAACGTACCGAGTTCGGTGGTCAGCCACTCGCCCAGAAGGTCGTATCGCTGGTCCTCGACCTGATAGACCGGGCGGCGGAACGTGGGATCGATCCGCAAGCTGACAACACTCAACGAGAGCCCTCCGGTGCGCTAGGGAACGGGCCAGCCGTGCGTGAAGCCGCCGGACTGGTTGTAGAAACCTTCGATCGTGACGCCATTGTAGGTACCCATCCACTTATTGCCGGACACCCGCGTCGAGTCCTTGAAAGCGCCGGACACCGCGTTGTCCACCTGTGCCGGCGTCCAATCGTCGGGGAAGAACGTGCTGAAGCCGCCGTTGCCGGCCTTCGGCTTCCAGGCGCCAGCCGGCGGGTTCAGGGTCGCGTCGAAGAACTCGGGCTCCGCCTCGTACACGCCGTTCGGGTAGGTAGTCTTCGAGCCGGGCACGAGCCGGCGGTCGGGGAAGTCCTCGCCGCCGGGTCGGTAGTGGTAACCGGTGCCCTTGGGCTTGCCCGGCTTCACGTGACCGCCGCCGATGGTGTGGGCGGTGAAATGGGGATTCATGCGATCCGGGCGGGCCCGCTTGCGCGTCTTGCGGAGGAACCGCAATGCGGCCCGCATGAGCTTGCCGGAGCCTCTGGCCATCCCCGGTCACCCGTCCAGAAGCTGGAAAACGGCCTTCTCCACGAGGTTGCCGACAATCGTCCGGGTCAGCTGCTGGAAGATCGGGATCTCGAGCAGGCTGGCGCCGAACGTCGGCACCGCCGTTGCCACCGCCTGAGCGATCTGCACCGCCAGGATGGCGAGCTGGGCGATGACCGCTACCTTGAGGGCGAGCACGATCCCGCCGCAGATCATCAGTCCGGTGCCGGTCAGCGTGGCCGCGTTCGCGCCGTCCAGGAGCGTTTTGGCCGGGCTGTCCTCTCTGGCCCACCAGGCCTGGAACGCGGCGACGGCCTCGCCCTCGTGCTCGGTCCACACCTCGGCTCGTCCTGGTCGCCGGAGGGCGTCTGGGCCCGGCCAAGCGCGGCCACCACGTCGGCCAGCGTGCCGCCCAGGCCGGACGGGTGGATCGGGCCGGTCATCCCCCAACCTCCTCGCGCGGGCAGTCTTGCCCGAACCGCGACAATATCGAAGCCTGTCCACTAAAGGACGGGCCAGGTTACGGCCGGGGTGTGCGGGAAGGCCCAGTACGTTGGACCCTATGAGCGAGTTCTCCGACGGCGTAGGAACCCGGCGGCACGAGCCGTCATCCGGGCCGCCGGTGGGCTACCTTCCGTACGGCGAACGGAAGCCGTACGTCGTGGCCGACGCTCTCACCGCCTTGGGCGGGCCGACCCGTGGCGTGGTCACGTTGCCGCATCACCTCGACTGGTCCGGTCACGCCGAGTACGACCTGAGTCGCCCCGAGAGCATGGCCAGCATGTACAAGGTGGTGCTCATCGAGGCCGGCACCGTCGAAGACTTGCGCACCTGGCTTTCAGGTGAGTTGCTCCTGCGGCTCTGGCCCAGTCTCTGGCTGCCACCGAAGCTCCGGCGACGCTGGGAAGAACGCTTCCCGGAACTCACCGCCACCCGCACGAGCGCCGCGTAACCTTCCACGAACGGCTCGCCCGTATCGGGCTTGCGAGCAGCATTCCGCCCTTGAGGACGAACCGGTCCGCGTACCCGCTGACCTCGAGGCGGGCGAGGCCCCGGTCGAGAACGTAGATGACCATCAGCGTCTGGGGCTGGCGGCCCCGACGGCGGGCCAGATTCTGCAGGCCCAGATAGGCGCGGCCACCTGCGTCGGCGCGGGTGGGTCGGGTCACGACATCCCCGTCATGAGGCAGTCAGGACGTCGACCGCCGCCCGGACCGGTCCGAGCACGTCCAGTGCCTTTGCGTACGTCATGAGGTCGGCGACTCGGGCGTCACGTCGGGCCAGGTAACGGCGCAGGGAGACGTGCGCGACTGATTCTCCGAGCTTGTGCCGCATGCGCATCAGGTCGATGGCTGTCCGGGCTGGCGAGTAGATCCTCGCCCTCTCTCCCGGTGCGACCTCGACGGAGCCCAACCCCAGCTCGAAGGTCGCCGGGTCCCAGACGAACACCTCGACCTGCGGGTGGTCGAGCTTCGGCGGCCACGTCCGGCGCGGTACGGCGATCTGTACCGCTATCGGAATCTCGTCGGTCAGGTCGTGCACCACCGCCGCCGATAGCAGGCACACCACCGCCCGCGGAGCCCTCAGCGAGACTGCCAGTAGATCCGGGTACGCCGCCGCCGGCGCATCCGAGCGACGAAACACCCCCCGCGACAACTCGACGAGCTCGCCACCGTCTCGAGCCGCGTACAGATCGCGCGGATGCACACCCGCGGCCCGCGCCTGCCCAGTCGTGAAGGTCGACGGGAGCCCTGACAGCTCTCCCATGGATAGAATCCATGACTTGTCATTATTGGATGACAAGCTATCTATCCAGGGGGCTGTTCCGCTCGACCGTGAGCGTCCTGCCTTGTGGGGTGCAAGCGCTGGTTGTCTCAACGTTCGGGTTAGTGGCCAATTCCGCTCGTCAGGAATCAGTTCACGTGTACAGCCGGCCAAGGTCGATGAGTTGGATGCCGGGATCGGCGGCAGCCATCGCGAGAAGGTCGTCGGTGAAGCCTCCGCCGCTGAACAGCAGCAGCCGGCACCGGTCCGCGCGGATGTCGTTCCGGCCGTTGAGCAGGGTGCGGATGTGGGCCAGCCGCTGCAGGTGGCCTGTTCCGACGGTCTCGTTCCACTTGGCCTCGCCGATCGCGAGAAGGTCCTCGCGGTCCTGGTCGTCGCGGCCGAAGACGGCCACGTCCACTTCGTGCTGGGTACGGGCGGCGGGGTCGTTGACGATGCCGGCCGCGACCCTGGTCGGATAGCCGCCGAGCAGGTCCGGGTCGGCTTCCCATCGGGCCCAGTTCCGGCAGATCGTCTCGAAATGCGGGCCGACGACCTTGCTCAGGAAGGTGCGCTGCAGGCGGGGCCAGACCTGCCGGGCGCGACCGGATCGTTCGAGGTCACCCCACGCCGGGCGCATAACGGCGTGGTAGAAGGTCAGGAGCGGCTCAGCAGTCCGGTAGACGCCCCGGTTGCTCTTGAAGGCGTCCTCCTCGCGCACGACCAGTCCGGCATCCTCCAGCACCCCCAACGCATGGGCCAGGTCGGACGGTTGCCGGCCCAGGAAGCTGGCGATCTCGCCGCGGCGGGTACGGCCGTCGGCGATCGCGGCCAGGACCGAGTGGTACAGGGCGGGATCGCGGATGTCGGGTTCCTCCGCGAGCAGGTAGCGGGCCTCTCGGAACAACGGGCGCGCCGGGTTCAGCACGGCACGAACGACCCAGTCGTCGAAGTCGTCGGGCCCGGCCGGAGAATCGTCCTGAGTGAATTCGTGCCGATAGGCAGGCGTGCCGCCGACGATCGCGTTGACGAGCAGGGCGGTGCGTGGGTCGTCGATGTCCCAGAACCGGGCGGCTGCCCGGTAGTCCAGCGTCCGAACCACCAATTCCAGACCGGCTCGTCCCCGCAGCGGCGCGGTCCCGGACAACAACCCGCCCATGAACGACCGCGCCGAACCACACAACAGCAGCCGTACCTGCGTGTTCGAGCGCTGTCCGGCCGGATCGAGCGCACGCTGAATGATCGAGGGCAGTGCTGGGCTGGCGCGGGCCAGGAACGGAAACTCATCGATCACCACCAGCATCGGTCCGCGCCGGGCCATCGACATCGTCCTCATGATCGCTTCGTCCCAGTTGACGAACCGCAGCGGTGTCGCCTCACCGAGGTGGTCGCCGAGCGCCTGCCCATACTGCCGCAGCGCATCGGCCTCGGACGACTCGGTGGCGGTGAACATGAACCCGCCACCCGCCTGGACCAATGCGTCGAGCAGGAACGTCTTGCCCTGACGCCGACGACCGGAAACGACACCCAGGGTCGCCCCGCCCTGCGGCAGGCCAGCGAAGCGGACCAGCTCGTTCCACTCGTCGTCCCGGTCGAAGATCTCGCTCGGCTTCTCCACGACCCTCCCCATGTAAGCGTAGTTACTATAACTATACTTACATGGGCTTCATGCGGCAGGATCGGGCCACTTGTCCGGGCCGGGGCAGTGCAATGGTCACGGTTCAAAATCAGCTCGAACCCGGCCTCGGCGGTCACGCAGATAGGTCTCCAGAACGGCGGTCGCTGCGGCGTTCTCCGGGGGCCACCGCAGCGAGCACCACCCGCTGGCGTTCGTCGATAGCGTTGGTTCGCTGGCCTATCCTTCGGCGCTCGCTGCTACCTGGTCCTGCCGTGGAGGGCGAGGTCGTCGACGCTGAGTGGCGGGTGAGCCGAGGTGAGATTCGGGTATTGCGGCAGAATGGCGCGATGAGTTCTGGAAGCCGACGCGCTGCCAAGCGGAGGACCGGCCGGTCTCCCCGACGCCCTGACCTAACTGTCGTCTCCGGTCTGGATCAGGCTTGCGACTGTCCTAACTGCGGTGCGGGTGCGGCTGATCCCGAGCAGATGTTGACCGATCTGGTCGACGATGCCGCCGCCCTGGCCGAGGTCAAGGACCCCCTCGAAGCCGAGTTGGCGGGCGCGCTGTTCGTGGCGATGGCGAGATCCGGCGGTGACGACGCCATGGCCGCTTTCGCCGGTGGAGTGATCCCGGCGATTGAGGCGCGCGGCACCCGCGCTGCTCTGACCCTGCTCACCGCGATCGGCGCGGCGGCCGGCGGGGTGGCGGATCCGGTCGCCGAGGCGGCCCGGGCAGCTGCCGTCCGGCTGACCGGCGGCGGTGTCGCCGTGCCGTCCTGGGCGGATGATCTGACGCAGCCACTGACCGCCGGGCCGTTCACCCGCCTGTACGACGTCGAGGACACCATGTCGGTGCTGATCGGTGTGTTCCAGCGGGCAGATCGTGACCACGCGCTCATGATCGTGGTCGATCACGAGCACTGTGGTGCTGCGGAGGAGATCTACCTGCTCGGCGGGGAAGAACTGCCGACGGCCGTGGCCGCGGTTCATCAGGGCGCCCGGCAGGACGGGGTGAGCATCAAGACCAAGAAACTTGGCGCGGCTGAGTTCCATTGGCATGTCGAGCAGGCCCTGGACGCGCGTGCCGTCCACGACGAGGACGACGAACCCGACGACGTCCCGGCCGCGTTCGACCTGACCGACAGTGAGGACGGGCCGGGATACGCCCCGCTCGCTGTGCTGACCCGCAACCGGCTGGCCGGCCTGCCGCCCGCTCGCCGGCCGCGCGGGGCAGCCGCGTCCGGCCACGCCGCTGACCGGACAGCACTGGACGTGTTGCAACAGTTCGCCGCCGTGCTCGGCCGGTCCGGCGGGCCCGCCGCGTTCGGCCTGGACCTACCGGCCGCGCGTCGGCCGCAGCCGGCGAAGCTGCCGGCGAAACGGAAGAAGTCGAACGGCCCGGCGCCGGTGTATCAGATCAAGGTCAGCCTGCGGGGCGCGAAACCGCCGATCTGGCGCCGGCTGCTGGTGCCCGGCGACATCACCCTGAACCGGCTCCACCTCGCGTTCCTCGCGGCATTCGGCTGGCACGGCGGCCACCTGCACGTCTTCGACACGGCGTACGGCCAATTCGGTCAGGCCGACCGGGAGCTGGGGCATCGCTCGGACAGCCCAGTAACCCTGGAACAGGTCGCACCCGCGCTGAAAGACAAAATCCGGTACACCTACGACTTCGGCGACGACTGGGAACACGAGATCTTGGTCGAGAAGATGACGGCCGCGGACCCCACCGTCGAGTACCCGCGGTGCACCGGCGGCCGGCGCGCGGCCCCGCCCGACGACTGCGGCGGCGTCTGGGGATACCAGGAGCTGATCGAGGTGCTAGCCGATCCCAGCCACCCAGAACATGAGGAACGGCTGGAGTGGCTGGGACTGACCGACGCGACCCAGTTCACGCCCGACACCTTCAACCTCGACCAGGTGAACCAGCGACTACGAGACCACTGACGAACGGGCCACGTCGTGAGTACGTCGGCACCGTGGCCGAACTGCCATCGGCGTCGTGCTCGCATAGGTGTCATGGCTCGCCGGGGACCGCTTGGAAGCGTTCATCGGCGTCCAGCGGATCGCCGAGGAAATCGTCGCGGAGATGTTGGCGTCGGGCGAAGTGCCACCTGTCGCCATCGCGGGACAGGCACTCCTCCCGGCCCACGTCGGCCTGGACCGTCGTGTCTTTGCCGGCCTGTGGAAGAGCATTAGACTAGATGTCACTAGCCAAGCCACCACTGGGCGTGGTGGCACTGCTGGCGCGTTTTGATTGTTGCTTGGGTCGGTGACTTGGGCGAGTTGGCGGAAGACCTTGCTGGGGAGTTGACAGCTAGTCGGTACCGTCGTCAAGGCCCGGACCGGGCGACGGCTGCCACTCACGGTCCAGCGTTGAGACCCGGCAGCGCCCGCAATCGTCCAACTTCTGTAGTATCACCGGCGATACTACGCGCGGTATCATCGGTGGTGTGACCGACAAGCTGGCGAAGATCTTGGCGGAGATGCGCCGGCACCCCAACAATGTCCGGTTCGCCGACCTCCTATTCGTGTGCCGGCACTTCTTCGGCGAACCACGGTCACAAGGCACGTCCCACTATGTCTTCAAGATGCCGTGGCCCGGCGACCCACGGGTCAACATCCAGGACAAGGGCGGCAAGGCGAAGCCGTACCAGGTCAAGCAGGTTCTGACCGCGATCAGGAAGTTGGAGGAGCGCTCGTGAGCGTGGCGGATCACTACACCTATCGAGTGCACTGGTCGGCAGAAGACGAGGAGTACGTCGGCACCGTGGCCGAACTGCCATCGGTATCGTGGCTCGCCGAGGACCGTATGGAAGCATTCGTCGGCGTTCAACGGATCGTCGAGGAGATCGTCGCGGAGATGCTGGCGTCAGGCGAAGAGCCGCCCGTCGCCATCGCGGACAAGCACTACTCCGGCAAGTTCCAGGTCCGCGTACCCGAGGAAGTGCATCGCCGCCTCGCCATCCGCGCCGCAGAGCAGGGCGTGTCCCTGAACGCACTGGCGGCCTCACGGCTCGCCAGCGCCTGACGGCACTTGCAGCCGCGTGCAGGGCGAACAGCAGGACTGCGCGCGGTTCGCGGACTGGCGCGGCCCTTCGCCGCCAGCGTCGAGGCTGACGCAGTGCGTCTCGACGAGGGCGTCGGTACCAATAACGCCTGAAGCTTCGGAACGTCCTAGCCGGCCAAGCGTTCAAGGCGGCCGGTTACTACATCGACCCCGAGTTCTGGGACGGCGAGGGGAAGTCTTGCTACCCGCCGAACCCGGGGACCTGACAGGTCCCCGATGGACAGAACCTCGACTTGCCAATATTGAATGACAAGCTATCTATCCAGGATCAGTTGCCCTCACGCTGTTCCTCTGCAGCCAGCGGCCCAGTGAATCTGGACAGGGAGCATTCGTACCAGTAGTGCGACGAACGCTCCAGACTTCGCTGAGGTCCGTGCGCCGTAGTAGCGGGAAGCCACGCGCCGGGCACCTCGTGCGCGTGGTGCCCGGCGACGCTGCCGCAGGAGGCGCACCCTGCAGTACCGGTGCACGAACAGTTGCGCTACCTCGCACCAAGGTCAAGTCAACCTCTGAAAGGCGTTTTTCCTGTTCAGGCCGTCGGTAGTGTCCAGCGGATCGTTCACCGCGACGTCGCTCCCGACAGCTGCTGATTGATCAAAGCGAGGTCGAACGGTGTGGCGTTTCTGCCGCAGCCAGGAAACCAGTCTTCCTCGGGTGCGTCGCCCTGGCCGCCGACGCAGACCGCCGAGGTCTCCGGCTCACCAGGTTCGATGATCCGTTCGACCACGATGCGGTGCTCCCACTGATCGCCGAGGTCGTAGACGTACATCAGCACAGCTCCGACATTCGGCGCCACCTTTCCCAACCTGGCCCGGAACTCGTCCGCAGTCTCCTCCAGGCCGAAGAACGGATCGGCATAGCGACGCCCGTCCGCCGTGAACACGTGCAGATGATCGTCGTCCCAGTCGAAGACGACCTGAATCACCCGATGCAAATCGTCCAACGTCGTGGCGGCCGGCACCCGAACGCGCCGCCAGACCGGTGGCCGTACCCGGGTAAGGGCGATCTTCAATTGGTACGTCGGGATCGGCGGCCCACCCGCCGCGACCAGTTCGGCCAAGCCCTCTCGCAAGGCCGCCTGGTCAGGGTGTCCACTGGCACCCAGCGCGCTCGCGAAGGACCAGGAACGCCTCGTGCGGACCGTCGACAGCAAGCGCCGCCGCCGCGTACTCCACAGCAAGCCACCGCAGGTCGGCCGCGTCGGGCTCCGGCGACTCATCGTCGTCGCCATCATCCTGGAAGTCGGCGAGAACAAGCCGCGCGTGGGGAGCCAGTGCCGGTACCTCGGTGGCTCGCTGCCACGCGGGCAGCGCAGGCTCGCCCAGGCCGGCCACGACTTCGACGGCGGCGACCCGCTGTGCCGGCGAAGCCGTGGCCGCCGCGTCGAGCAACTCGGTTGCCGCCTTGCCCGTTCCGCGCTCGGCCAGCCATGGGCCGGCGTGCTGCCACACCTCGTCTCCGGGCAGCGAGGCCAGCCGTTCGAGCAGCGCCGCGGCAGGCGCATCGGGAGACAACGGCGGCGGCCACTCCTCGACCAAGCGCTGCCACATCCACCGACCCAATACGGTCACACGCCCGTCGGCGTCCACTGCGCCGACCTCGGCGAGAAACTCAAGTCCGGCATCCACCGGCATGACACCCCGCCGGAACGCCGAGTAAACCGCGCCGGCATCCCCGACATCGGAGCAATGGAGCAGCTCGTGAACAGCCTCAGCAGTGTCCGCCAACTCAGGCGGCGGCTGAGCGGTCATCACCGTCAGCAGCGTCCGCAGCAACACCGGCGCGCCCCGGCCACGGTCATCGTGCGACTCGGCTCGAAGCACCGCCCGGACCGCCGTCCACCAAAGGTGCACGGGATCGTCATCCGCGGTGGCTTCAGCAACCGCACGACCCGCCGACACCCGCAGCCAGCCGATCGCCTCGGCCGCTACCCAGGGCCAGTGAACGGCCTCGACATCCGCAGCTGTACGAACCCGGGCCGGAACCGTCACACCCAAAGCGTTCCCCGCAGCCGGGACGTCGACCGGGCGCAATACGCCCTTCGCCGTCACCGGCATTCCCTCACCGACCCAGGCCACCAGGCGCTGGGCGCGAACGATGAGAAGACAGCCACCAGCCAAACGGCACAGCTCGGACGCCACGCCCAGAGCATACGGAAACGCCGATCGGCGTCTGGCGGACGGCTACGCGCCCGGCACCTCGGTCTGGGTTTCCTTCTCGATGGACTCGAAGATGTCCGCATCGACCTCTTGCTGCCAGGCCGGCAGCTCCTCCCACGGCGCCACGTACGACGGCTTGGGGTTCTCAATCCGCAGGAAGATCTGGGCGGCCCATCCGGCCGCCACGAATTGACTCTTCTGAGCGCGGGTAAGGCGACCAGCAGCGCCCTCACTGATTCGAAGCAGTTCGGCGACGAGCTGGTAAACCGCGGCCGCGCCCTGTAGCTCGCAACCGGGGGTTTCATGCCATGGTGTGACGTAACCTGGCTTCGGCTCACCTGGATAGTGCTTGTGGACTCCGGCGATCCACGCCTCGCGGAAGATCTTGCCGGCTTCTGTCGTCACAACGGAGCCTTCCCATTGAGTTGCTGGTCAATGTGATGAAAAGCTAGGTGAGCGATCTCGGTGTCCAGGTTTTGCGTACGTAGAGATCTTCTTGAATCGGGCCAAATCGGGTCGCAGGTTTCGCAGCTTACGAGGCACGACTCCGGAACCGGCTTGCCAGGTATGCCCGAGGGCCGCTGCCTCGTAGGTGACCAGCCGCAGTGTGCCAAAGTTCAGCCGACGGTTCCTACGGGCGGCGGTATGGCCTCGCAAGTCTCGAACTTCTCGCAGACAATCCGCCGCGGATCATCGTGCTCGAAGACCCGCACGTAGCAGACGACCCGGAAACGGCGTCCCTGCTCGTCTGTCCAATCGCCGTTCGGAACCCATGTCCACCACAGGTTGCCGACGGGGTCCCTATCCGGGCTGACCCGGTCAGCGCGTGGGCGATCCGGGGAAAACTCAAGGCCACGCCACCAGATGTCGACGCGCTTCACCACGTCGGCGGGAGGTCTTGGCTCGCTGAGGTCGCGCCAGCGAGGAAACAGCACTTTGAACTCTTTTAACTCCCAGTGACTGCTCACGGGTCCGCCTCCGCGTCGATCGAGGTCGGGAGGACCGCGAACAGCTCGCACACGATCCGATGCTCGGCCTCGATGATGCGGTAGGCGCACACCACCCGCTGCAGACCGCTGTCCAGATCGGGCAGGTAGGCCACCGGGGCCTGCCATACGTTTTCCTCACCGTCGATCAAGACGGCGCCGCCTCGCGGGCGGTCAGCGCGGGTGGTGATCCACCTTTTGATGTCGGCGTAAACCTCGCCGGGGAGCGGAACGGTCGGACCCCACTCGTGGAGCTTTGATTCGAAGTCGTCGAGCCGCCACGGGCCATATGGTTCGGCCATACCGCTCCTTGCAGGTCAGGAGGCTTGCTGTGCCTTGTGGGTTTTCCAGAGCTCATCCGCCTGGGCGCGTTCGGCCCGGTTGGGCCGTTCGTCGTCAGGGTCGTTGGTTTCGTCGTCGCGGCGGAACCAGTCACGCAGGATGTCGGGGTCGATGCGCCCGCCGCCTCCCGGCTTGGTTGCGGCCTGCCACGGCTGCGATGACTGGATGAGGGTGCGAAGGTCGGCCGGCGATAGGGCGCCGTAGCGCTCGATGACGTAGCCGATGGTATTGAGCGGACCCTCGCTCTTCGGCTGTTCTGCTGGGCTGCCGTCGGCGTCAGGAATCGAGACACCGCGGTCGGTGGCGGTGATGGGTTCGTCGAACAGTGGGCTGCCGAAGTGGGCGATGTGGTGGCCCTGGATGAAGAACAGCAGCGAGTATTTCTTGGCGAGTTTCAGGCCCGGTCGGCGCGCATCGATGGCGGCGATGACGGAGTTGGCGCTCGTAGTCATCGGCGCACCGTATTTCGCGCTTTCCTTGATCGCATTCCGTTGGACGGACGGAACCTGGAGACTCGCCGTGATTGGCATGCCGCCCCCTCTCGCTCCGTCGATGTGATGCGCACTCAAAGTAATAGTGTCGTCCGTCCGGCTCTGTCCTCGATCCGACTAGCCGTTGATATTCATCGATTCAATCTGACCACCTCCGGGTTTACTTCGATGTACGGCACCCCCAGTTGATGCCACGTTTTAGGTGACCTACAGCTGGCGTAGTGGAGCTGTGGCCCGTTTCGTTCGGCGAGCACTGCGATGGGGACATCCTCGTAGTCGGCCCAGAGGTGCGGCGAGCAGGAGTGCGGAGCGGCGGAGGCGGCGGCTCGTTTAGGTCGTGTTCGCTGCCGGCATACTCAGGCGGCCTGAGCGGAAGTTTCGCACCACTGGTCGATCTACCGGACGGAATGTTCGGTGTTCGGTATTGACCGAACGCCGGACGTCTGCAAGGCTTACCTGCGTGGAGACCGAGGCGCTGATAGTTGACGCCTTCGCTCAGCTGGGGATCGACGTGCAAAGTTCCCCACGCGCATCCGACACCGGTGCGGACCTGATACTGAGCGATAACGGTTTGCGTTTAGCGCTCGAGGTAAAGCGACGGGCTCTGGTGACTGACTCCGTCGCGGAGCAGGCACTGCGTACACACGCGCCGTCGTCCGCGACGTTGCTGATCGTCGCGGACCGGGTGACTGAAACTGCCCGCAAACTCCTGACTACGCATCAGGCTGGCTACTACGACCTGCGTGGCCGGCTGGCGCTACGGGCCGAGGGTGTCGTGATCGATGCCGAGGTTGCGCCGCTCGGAGAGCGATCCCGGCGAACGAGTGCTTTGAGTGGCAAGGTCGGGCTGGAAGTCGCTGCCAGTCTCTTGATGCAACCTCGGAGTGGAGCCTCGGTGCGCGAGCTGGCGCGTCAGCTCAACCGCTCAGCTAGTACGGTCTCAGAGATCCTGGCGGAGCTTCGCCGTGAGGGGCTGTTAGACGGCAAGAACGCTGTTACGGATTCACGCTTGTTCTGGCTGGTCGCCGAGCGCTGGACAACCCCGCGCACGTATCTCACTCAGTTGCCGCCACCCGGTGATGCGGTCCTGACGCAAGCGTTGCGCCTCGGTTTGGCTGATGTTGATCGTGAAACCGGTTGGGCGTTGACAGACTCGGCCGCAGCCGCTGCATACGGTGCGCCGGTGGCCTTCCGATCTGGGCAGGTACTGGACTTCTTCGTGCCCGACCAGGCGGTTCAGCGTCGCGCCCTGACTTTGCTCGGCTCCGCGGGCACACCATCGCAAGCTCGAGCGGCCGTCAGGATCGCCCCGGTGCCGGCGGTTGTAGAGCACCGGTTCGACCCTGACACGAACCCGATGGAGTGGCCACTGGCACACCCGCTGTTTGTCGCGCTCGACCTCGCCCAAGACACCGGCCGTGGTCGGGAGATCCTCGACGAATGGACACCAAGCGAAGGGTGGAGCCGTGTCTGGTAGCCGCGTCACGTTCATCGGCGACTCAATGGCCACCGTCGTGCAAGGAGTGATCGAGGTCCGGACACTCATCGGCCAAGCACCGGTGGTGGTCGGAGGCGTAGCCGTCCTGTCCCGGCTGTCAAATCCCTATCGCGCCACAGTTGACCTCGACGTGGTCGATCGGCTCCTCGGTGAGACACCCCACCTGGAAGTGCTGCGCGCCGCCGACGGCGCCGAACCGGTCCAGCCCGCAGCCGTCATGCTGTCAACGCCGTACGGCAAAGTGAAAGTCGACGTCCTCGAGGTACGTCAAGCCGAGCTCGACACACCTAGCAACGACCCCGGCGATCGCCTGCACGCATCAGCGCACGCATGGGCCAACGACACCGCCACCGACGTCACGCTTGAGGTTGTCCGGGCCAACGGCGAGCGCATCGAAGTGACCACGCCAGTCGCTGAGCCCGGGCCGTTGGTCGCGATGAAACTTCAGGCAGTCATGAACCGTTCGGTCGGCAAGCAGGGAACCGACTTGCTCGACATCATCAGACTCATCCTCGACCCAGCTACCCGACCCGCTGCACTCGACCAGATCGGCCATGTCGCTCCGGCAATCGCCGCCGACATCGCGATTCACGTAGATCTCTGGTTCGTCCGCCGTCACGAGCAGGCGCTCCGCTGGATCAGTGCCGCCGGTGGCGGCGATGTCACCCCAGACGATGTCGAACTGGTCTCCGAACTCCTTCTGGCGTCCGCACGGCGCTGAGGCGCTGGCCCCGCCGCCGTTCGACGGCAGACCGCGTCAGCCCACCGAAAGCCACGCGCCGGGCACCTCGTGCGCGAGGTGCCCAGCGACGCTGCCGCAGGAGGCGCACCCCGCGGTACCGGCGGCACGAACCATCGCGTGACCCCGCGCGAACATCAAGTCGTCCGCCGAAGACCTTTCCCAGCTCAGAGGTCGCCAAGAGTGCTCCGGACGTGCTCGGGGAGCAAATAGCACCCGACGTCAGCGCTGGGCACTCATGGTCACCGCCGGGCACGGCAGCTGGCGTGTGCGCGAGATTTGCTCCGGACGCGCTCCGACCAGCGACGGGACCCCACCGACCGACCAGATGGCCCCGCTGGGCATCAGACGGGAAGCCCGGGCACTCCTGGGAACGCCCTGGTAGGTACGATATGGGCCGTAGGCCCTCGTAGCTCAGGGGATAGAGCATCGGTTTCCTAAACCGTGTGTCGTAGGTTCGATTCCTACCGGGGGCACCAATGTGATGTCTCAGGACATCGGAATAGCCCGAACCTACGTGTCGTAGGTTCGGGTTTTTTGTTTGGTGGGTGCTGGTCCGGGTGGTCGGCCGGTGGGCTGGTAGTCGCGTCGTGGGTCGATGGTGAGTTCGCGGAGGGGTTCGCCGGTGGCGGCGTTGATGACGCGGACGTGCAGGTCTTGGACGAGGAGCAGGACGTAGGTTCCGGCGTAGGTCTTGCCGAGGCCGATGTGGCGGAGCCGGCCCTGGACGCGCAGGGTGACGGTGCCGGCCGTGGACGCGCAGAGTGACGGTGCCAGCTTTGCTGATTTTGTCCTGGCGGACCCGGTCGTGGGTGTCGCGGGTGCGGTCGGTGCTGGGCGTGGCTTTGGGCCGGTTCTGGTAGGCGGTGGCCGGGGTGCTGCGGCGGGGCAGGGATCGGTGCGGGCGGCGGTGGTTGTACTCGTCGGTGAACGTGTTGATCAGGGCTTGCAGCTGCGTGATCGTGTGCGGCTAATGGGTTGGGCGCGGAGACATTTTTTCAGCGTCTGTTGGAAGCGTTCGACTTTGCCGCAGGTGGTGGGGTGGTTCGGTCGTGAGTTCTTCTGCACGATGCCCTGTCGGCGGAGTTCGGCCTCGAGTTTGGTGCGGCCGCCGCGGCCGCCGGCGAAGCGGGCGGTGTAGACCAGGCCGTTGTCGGTGAGCGTGGAGGCGGGATATCCGTGCTGGTCGGCGGTGTGCTGGAAGGTGGCGTGGACGATGGCCGCGGTGATCCGGGGATGCGCTGAGATGTGCAGGGCGTAGCGGGAATGGTCGTCGAGCCAGGTGATGATCTCGGTGTCCGGGCCGGGGCGGCCGTCAGCTCGGGTGAGCCGGTGGTGGGTGAAGTCGGATTGCCAGGTTTCGTTGGGCTGCTCGGCTTGGAACCGGATGTAGGAGTTCTTCGGCCGTTTCGAGGGTTCGGGGATGACCTGTCCGGCGCGGGTCAGGATCCGGTTGATGGTGGCCCGCGACAGCACGGTGTCGTGGTGGTGCTGCAGGTGCCAGCCGATGGTGTCCGCGCCGGCGTCCAGGCCTGCCTCGGCGAGCTGTTTGCGCAGCACGAGGACCCGTTCGACCGTGACGGCCGCAGTGGCGCCGGGCCGGGTGTTCGGGGCGCGGGAGCGGGCCTCGAACGCGGCTTCGCCCTCAGCGGCGTAGCGGGCCATGAGTCGGCTGATCCAGCCTTGGGAGACGCCGTAGGTGCGGGCGGTCTCGGCCTGTGACGCGCCGGCCAGGACGGCGGTGATGACGAGTCGACGTGTGGACACGCCGCACCCTGCAACCAGCCGGGAAGCGGGCTACGACGCCATGCCGATGTCGCGAGACATACCTATTCCGATGACGCGAGACACCCTATTCCGATGTGCTGAGCCAGGACACTACCGGGGGCACCAAAACGTCCGGGTTGCTCGGCCAACCCATCATGGGTCGATGCAACCTGAGCGCAACGCTGATCGTCATTGGGGTGTGAGACGAGACAGCGGCTCGGGCGGGACCGAGCGAGACGAGCAGTTCCACGAGTTTGTGGTCGACCGGCGGCCTCGCCTGCTGTACACGGCGACCCTGCTGACGGCGGGTGACACGCACCTGGCCGAGGATCTCGTTCAGGCGGCGCTCACCAAACTCTATGTCGCCTGGCCGGCGTTCAAGCGGGCGGACAACCCGGACGGGTATGCGCGTCGCGTGCTGGTCAACGCGTTGATCGACGAGAAGCGGCGGAGCTGGCGGCGCCGGGAGCAGACCATGGCTGTGCTCCCCGACGTCGCCGGTAGTTCGCCTTCCGGCGCTGGCCCCGCCGGTGAGGCCGTGAAGCAGGCGCTTCGCGAGCTGCCGCCCAAGATGCGGGCGGCGGTTGTCTTCCGTTACTTCTACGACCTTGATGTGGCAGCCACAGCGGACGCGCTGAGCTGCTCGGAGGGCAACGTCAAGAGTCAGACCGCCCGGGGTCTGGATCGTCTCCGTGCCGCGCTGCACCAGGCGCAACCCCACTTTCTCAGCCAGGGAGCCACCCCATGAACGACCTTCGTGACCACTTCGAGGAGATCGCCGGGCCGATGCACGCCGTTGACAGCAAGCAGGTCGAGGCCGACCTGACCCGCGGCCGCCGGGCGCTGCGCCGCCGCCGCACCGTGCAGACGATCGCCGGTTCGGCGTTCGGTGTTGCCGCGCTGGCCGCCGCGATCGCGGTCGCCACCAGCACCGGGGCCCCCACCGCCCCGAGCGACCGGACCACCGCCGGCGCCGTGAGCGTGCAGCTCGTCGCGTACAAGGGTGAGCAGCCCAAGGGCTTCACCGTCGACAAGGTGCCGGACGGCTGGTTCGTCCAGGCCAGCGAGCAGGGTTACCTGACGGTCGCCCCGGCCAAGGCCAAGAACCCCGGACCGGACGTCAACCCGTCGACCGACCCGGTCTACAACAAGGACTCATTCGAAGACAAGATCGCCATCATGCTCGAGTCGAAGGACCAGAGCGGCCCCGGCCGTACGGGAAAGAAGGTCCAGGTCGGCGACAAGGAGGGAATCCTCCTCGAAGGCATGGAGCAGCCGGACGCGTCCGGTGACCGCGGTTCGACGCTCTGGATCAAGCAGCCGTCCGGCGTCTACCTGCTCGTGCAGGTCTGGCAGGGCCTCGGCCTCACGGAGTCCCAGATCGTCGAGCTGGGCGCCGGCATCCACGTGCACAAGGACGCCGTCCAGGGCGTCGGCTGACCTTCCCGCAGAGCGGGCCCGCGATCACCCCGGGTCGCGGGCCCGTTTGCCGTGCCAAGCAGAAGTCGCGGCCCGAAGGGCGGCCACCCGCTCGCGTTCGGCCCGGTCCCGCCATTCGGTGACGTCCTTGAGGAGGGCGTCGAGCTGCCGTTGCAGACCGGCCAGCCCGTGCGGCTGCCTCAGCTGGCTGGTGTCCAGTTCCACCCGTACGGCTCCAGCCCGCTCGACCAGCCGGCGCACCCTCGGCTCGTCCTCCCGCAGCGCGGCAATCAGTTCCCCGGAGCGCTGCCGCGCGAATTCGGCCTCGTGCCAGCTCTGCTTCGAGTCCGGTTTCTCCAGCGCCGACGCGACCCGGAACCGCATGTCCCGACCGGCTTTGAGCGCCTTGTCCCAGCGTCGGACGGCGTCCACCTTGGCCCGGTATCCGGCGTCGTCCCGCAGCAGCATCGGTTCAACAAGCGAATCGACCCGCTCGGCAAACTTCTCGTATCGCGCCCGGGCTTCGGCAAGCGTCCGGTCCGCATTCTTCTTCGATTTCCGGGACCGCCGATATTGCCGAGCCCGTCCTTCGTCGACGCTCAACACACCACCGAACAACCGGTCCCGCCAGTCCGTACGCGTCGAGGTTTCGGCCCGATCCCGCTCGGCCTCGGCAAACTCCCGCTCGGCCGCGTCCAGCTCCACCTTGGCCGTGCGAAGCAAAGCAAGGTGAGGAGCCAGAAGAGTGCGATCCCGATCGCTCAGCACTCCCCCAACATAATCCCGCGTCAGCAGGCGATCCCGGTGCGGCCCTTCTGCTGGGTCCACGTGCACGTGTCGACCGTACGGCCGGCGGCGTCGAGCAGCCGGGCTGTGTCGCCGGTGTTGTTCCAGATGTAGTTGCCGCTGTTCCAGAAGACGTCGGTCGCCGTTGGGCGTCCCTTGCCGGTGTGCAGGAACACGCGAGCGCCGCCCGCCGGCAACGTGAAGTGGCCGAACGTGAAGGACCGGTGGGCGTCGCGCACGGTCCAGTGCAAGAGGTTCACCGGTTTCGGGCCGGTGTTGACGACCGCGATCCACTCCTGGTTGAGGCTCTCGGTGCTGCGGTTGTCGATACCGGGCGAGTCGTACTGGACGCTGTGGAATCTGACCACCGGGACAGCCTCGGCGGAAGCACCGCCGGGCGCCACCATGACTGCCATGGCCATGGCCATTGCTCCCAGCACGACGACTACTTTGCGCATGCGACTCCCCGCTCGATCCGATTTGCGCCGATTATTACCGCAACGGCGTCGACCGGATCAGCAAACCGGCAGGCACTCACCGGCAGGGGGCTGAGACCAGCAGGGCTAGGAGCTCTGGACGACCCGGAAGGTTTTCAGGTCGGGGTCGGAGGCGTCGGGAATTGTCATGCCTGCTGCCTTACCCGCGCGCAAGTAGTCGACGACTGCCTGGTTGAAGCGTTCGCCCGGCAGGATGGCGGGCACGCCCGGCGGGTAGGGGCTGATCATTTCGGCCGAGATGCAGCCGACGGGGTCGCTGACCTGTTCGGTGCGGGCGAAGTAGGCCTCGCGCGGGTTCATCGCCTGGTCGAGGTCGAGTTCGTGCAGCGACGGCACGGCGGGGGCGGGGCGGTCGGGCTTGGGCGGGGAGGCGGCGAGGCGTTCGAAGGCGTCGGCGAGGCGGTCCAGCGCGACGTCGGTGTCGGAGTACGTGAGCGAGCAGATCACCCGGCGGGCGTCGCCCAGCTGGACGGTCAGCCGGGCCTGCTCCTGCATCCATTCCTTGGCCTGGTAGCCGCTGATGCCCAGGCCCGAGACGTCGACCGAGAGCTTGAGCGGATCCCACTCGGCGACGCTGTCGTGGCCGATGATCGACTCGTCCATCACGCCGAGCGCCGGAATCTTGCTGAGGCGGGTGCGCAGGTGGTTGGCCTGGCTCAGCGCCGTGTCGAGCTGCTGGCGGCCCTCCGAGACCATCCGGCGCCGGAAGCCGTCGATCGAGCCGTAGAGCAGCGCGGACGGGCTCGTCGTGGTGATCAGGTCGAGGCGCAGCCGCAGGTCGACGGGGTTGATCCGGTCGCTGCCGAGCAGGATCATCGACGCCTGGCACAGCCCGCCGTCGGCCTTGTGCAGGCTCTGGATGGCCAGGTCGGCGCCGGCGTGGATGGCCGCGGTGGGCAGGTCGGGATGGAACGGGAAATGCGCGCCCCACGCCTCGTCCACCAGCAAAGGGATGCCGTGCCGATGACAGAGACGGGCGATTCCCCGTACGTCGGCCCCGGTCCCGTATTCGGTCGGCGTGATCATCAGGACGGCGCCGATGTCCGGTTCGCGGCGCAGCGCCTCCTCGACGTCGGCCGCGCTCGCCGGGTGGGCGATCTCGTTCTCGTGGTCCCAGCGCGGGCGCAGCCAGACCGGGTCGGCGCCGGACAGGATGAGCGACGCCACCACGGACTTGTGCACGTTGCGGTCGATCAGCACCCGCGTGCCCGGCCCGGTGACGGTCAGCATCGCCGTGTGCATGGAGATGCTGGAGCCGCAGGTCGTGAACACGGCTTGCCGGGCGCCGGACGCGTCGGCCATCAGTTCCTCGGCCTCGGACACCGCCGACTTCGCCATGATCACATCAGCTTCGAAGGCGCTGCGGGACAACACCGCGGCCGTACGGTCGTCGAGGCCTTGCCCGAACCGGTGGCCCGGCAGCGCGAACGTGTATTCGTCGTGGTCGCGGAACTGTTCGATCGCGTCCAGCACGGGGGTTCGCCGATGATCCATCGCGCGCGAATCCCCCGGTGGCGGGCGGTTAAACGTCAGCGGGGGTGGGCCGCCACGAAAGAGCCAACGTATTCGTCGAGGCGGCGTTCCGGGGCCCAGCCCAGCTCGGCCGCCTTGGTGATGTCGGCCTGGCCGCGGGTGCGTTCGCCGCGCAGGACGGGGATCAGCTCGTACGGCACGCCGAACATCTTGGCGACCTCGAGGATGGGCCACTCGTGGCCGGCGCCGAGCAGGTAGCCGTCGCCGTGGCCCTTCTGCGCCACCAGCACGATGCCGCGCACGATGTCGTCGATGTGCGTGAAGTCGCGAGTCTGGGTGCCCGGGGAGACGACCGGCAGCGGCTCGCCCTTGAGGTACTTGTCCTCGAAGATGCCGATCACCGTCGCGTACTTGCCGCTGGTGATCTGGCCGGGGCCGTAGACGTTGTAGAAGTACGTGATCGCGTAGTCCAGGCCGTACCAGTTCGAGTAGTTCTTGATGTACTCGATGTTCTTGGCCTTGGTCCACGCGTACGGGTTCAGATTTTCGTCCTGGCCGTCGTTGCCGAACTTCGAGCTCGAGCCCGCGTAGATCAGCTTGGAGCCGTTGGCCGACGCGAACTTGACCACCTCTTTGGTGCCGAGGAGGTTGAAGTCCCAGGTCAGGTCGTGGTCGTCGAACGAGGTGACGATCCGCGAGTATTCGCCCAGGTGGAAGACGATCTCGGGGCTGGGCAGCCCGCGGCCGGCCCAGATCTTGGCCAGGTCGGCGGTCGAGCCGTCGAGGTAGGTGACCCGGGGGTCGTTGACGTGGTTTTCTCCGACGCCGGTGAAGTAGTTGTCGAGCGACACGATCGCGGCCGCCGGGTAGTCCGTGAGCAGCGTCTTGATCAGGGCGGAGCCGACGAATCCGGCGCCCCCGGTGACCAGCAGTGTTTGACTCAACGCACTTCCTTACGACCGACGACTCTGCGCGGCCAGGCTACCAAGAGCGGGCCGTCCCGCCCGAATCGTGCGAGCGGGACGGCCGTAGCCGGGACTACCAGGGAGAGGGTGCGGGCGGGGCGACGACCGGCGGCCGGTCGTTACAGGTGATCGTGTTGGGGAGCATCCACGGGGCGAGCCAGCCGCCGCCGTTGCCGCCACGGTCGGTGACGGTGAACTCGGATCCGGCCGGGGTGAAGCCGAAGCTGCCGCAGTTGTTGACGCCGACCGCACCCACGTTGCGGGCGTCGACGTTCTCGAACGACGCGCCGCCGGCGACCCGGGCGCTGAGCACACTCGTACCGGCGCCGTCGATTCTGATGTCCTTGAAGTGGACGTCGGTGATCGAGTAGAGGTCCTTCACCGCCCAGTCGGAGACCAGCATGATCGCGTTGTACGTGCTGTCGAGGTAGTGGTCGCCGGTGACCTCGACGGTGGCGCCGATGCTCTTGTCGAGCGCGTAGAACCAGATCGCGCCCAGGCCGATGTTCCAGTTCAGTTCGAGCGTGCCCGCCCGTACGGTGGTGTTGTTCGTGATCTTCAAGGTGCCCGCGAACGACTCGGCGCCGAAGCGGGACCCG
The DNA here is from genome assembly GCF_055562135.1 of Actinoplanes sp. NPDC021490. Lineage (NCBI taxonomy): Bacteria > Bacillati > Actinomycetota > Actinomycetes > Micromonosporales > Micromonosporaceae > Actinoplanes > Actinoplanes sp. NPDC021490. Next base: position 399,567 of record NZ_JBVHFW010000001.1, on the reverse strand, counting down.
GCATGGATGGCGCTGCCCTCGCGGATCGGGTCGGCGATCAGGTTGTTCGAGACCGTGATGTCCTTGCCGCCGTAGATCGCGATGCCGTTGGCCAGCACTGGCGTCTGCACGGTGTTGCGGTCGAACGTGTTGCCGTCGTTCGTGGTCTTCTCGGCCCACATGGCCAGCGCGTCATCGCCGCTGTTGCGGATGAAGTTGTTGCGGGCGACCGACTTCGTGACGCCGGTGTGGAAGTTGAGGCCGTCGGCGATCTGGTCGACGATGATGTTGTTCTCGACCCGGGTGTTGCTCATCGGGCCGTCGAACCACAGCCCCACCTTGGTGTGCTGCAGATACAGGCCCTTGACGGTCGAGTCGCTCATCGCTCCGCCGACCGCGTTGACCTGATCCGTGTCGATTCTTTCCCGTACGTCACCCTGGATCGCGAATCCGGACAGGTGCACGTTGCGGCTGCCGCCGTCCTTGGCGTCCTTGCCGTAGAAGCCGACGCCGGTGTGGACCGAGCCGTCGGGCGCCGGGGTGCCCAGCGCGACCTCGCGGCCCTTGATGATCGTGTACCAGTTGCCGGCGCCCTCGATCGTCACGTCGTCGACCACGATGTGCCGGTTGACCTGGAAGACGCCCGGGGGCACGTACACCTTGAGCTTGGTCTTGCGGGCGAACGCGACAGCCTTGTCGAAGGCCGGGGCGGAGTCGCGCTTGCCGGTCGGGTCGGCGCCGAACGCGAGCACGTTGGCCGCGACCACATTGACGTACGGGAGTCCGACCAGTTCGGAGTCGAGCAGGTCGATGACCGTCCACGGCACGGCCGCCGACGCGGTCAGGCGCACCTTCTGCCCGGCCGCGAACGTGCGGCCCAGCAGCAGGCGCTGTTCGTCGTAGAAGTGGGCCGGCCGGAACGGCTTGCTGATCTCCGGCGCGGGCGTGGTCGCGGCCGGAACACAGGCGCACTCGGTGATCCACCAGTCCGGGTGCAGCAGACCGGCATTGGGGTCGTTGCTGAACGGGTACTGGTTGTAGAGCCACGAGTACTGCGAGGTCAGCGTCATCGCGCGGGACGTGTTGCCGGCCTTGACGGCGAGCGGCGCGGTCAGGCCGCCGCCGTTCGGGGCGTCCGGGATGCTGTAGCGCACGGTGATCGCGTTGGCCGCCTTGGGCAGCGTGAACTCGACGTACTGGCCCGGGGTGAGGCGTACGGCGGAGCGCCCGGAGGCCTCGGCGGGCAGCGTGTAGGCCGTGCGGTCGGGGCCGATCACCGCGCCGTCGGTGCGGGCGCGCTCGGCCTCCTGCTCGAGGAAAGACACGGAGGCGCCGCGGTCGGCCACCAGGGACGGGTCGAGCCCGGCCCGGGTGACCGTGGACGGGGTGGCGGCCTGGGCGGCGACGGCGGGGAGGAACGCGAGGGCGCTCAGGGCGGCGACGGCCACGGCGGCCGGCCGTCTCAGCTTTATCTGCATCGACGAGACTCTTTCTCGAGGGGAGCTTGCCCCGGCGGCGGGACGGGCGCCGGGCCGGGGGTGGAGTGACCATAAGATTGCTGTGACGTAGTCCACAAGGCTCGGTCCGAAGTTTTCGTTAGATTGCTCGGTGCTTACGTGCGACGCTCGTTTTCTTTCATCGCGGTCGTGCTGTTGCTCGCCGCTTGCAGCAAACCGGAGCAAGAGCCGGCCTGGTCCCGGATCGACCTGCCCGCCGACGGGCCGGTCGTGCTGAGCGACCTCGCCGACTGCGGCGGCCGGTGGTGGGTCGTGGGCGGGGTGCGGGCCACGGACGGCACGACCCGCCCGGCCGCCTGGACCGGCACCCCCTGGACCCCGGTCGTCTTCGCCCCGCTGGCGACTAGCTACTACGGGCCGCGTCAGCTGATCCGCAGCGTGGCCTGCGTGGACGGCCGGGTGGCGATGGTCGGGGCCACACCGGGCGGCGCCCACGGCAATCCCCGGGTCAGCACCTGGCGGCTGCGGGCGGACGGGCGGATGGCCGAGAACGCGGCGCCCTTCGAGACGTACGGGGGTGACGAGGCCATTGACGTGGGACCGATCGCCGCCGGGCCGGACGGGTTCGCGATCGCGGGCACCCGGACCACCGGGGCGGCGGCCTGGTTCTCCCCGGACGGCGCCACTTTCACGCTGAGCGAGTCGAACCAGGCCGGAACGTTCGCGACCGCTGTCACCGCCCGGCCCGGCGGAGGCTGGCTCCTCACCGGGACAGCGGCCGACCAGCAGCCCGCCGCGTGGACCGTCGCCCGGGGCCGCTGGACGGCCGGCGCGCCACCGGAAGCCTTCAGCAGCACTGAGCCGACCGCCACCCGCGGCACGACGGTGCTCAAGGTCGCGGACGGCAGCCTGTGGCAGACCACCGTTCCCGGCTGACCAACTGATCGGGCGACCTCATATGGGCAATACTGCGGCGGCGGTTGCGCGATTCGCCTGATCGCCGCCGGAGGCCTTGACATGCTCCTCGGGTGACCTCAGGCGACCACCATTCTCATGACCACGTCTCGCGGCGGTCCCTGCTGGCCGGCGCCGGCGGTCTGCTCATGCTGGCCGCCGCGCCGGGAACCGCGCGGGCGTCCGCCGCCCGGGGCGCCTCGCGCGTGTCCCGGATCAGCCGCGGCACCACGCTCGTGCACGCCGACCTGCACAATCACACCCTGCTGTCGGACGGGATGGGGGAACCCGAGCTGGCCTACGCGTCGATGCGGGCGGCCGGGCTGGACGTCGCCGCGCTCACCGACCACGCCACCGACTCGGGTTTCACCGGGATCACCACGGCCAAGTGGAAGCAGATCGGCGAGCTCACCGACCTGGCCCACCGGACCGGCGTCTACACGTCCCTGCGCGGGTTCGAGTGGTCGCACAACCACCTCGGCCACGTCAACGTGTGGGGCACCGACACCTTCCTCGGTGCGGGCGGCGTCGAGGACATGACGACCGTGTACGACTGGCTGATCGGCACCGAGGGCATCGCCAGTTTCAACCATCCGGGGCGTCAGCGGGAACGGTTCGACGAGTTCGCGTACGACGCCCGGGCCGCCCGGCAGATGGTCGCGCTCGAGATGTTCAACAACGAGGACGACTACCTCTTCGAGGGCTGGCCGATCTTCAGCTCACCGCTGGTGGCCTGCCTCAACGCGGGGTGGCGTACGGGCCTGACCGGGGTGGCCGACGAGCACGGGTTCGACTGGGGGCACGACGAGGGCAAGGGGCGTACGGGCCTCTGGGTCACCGAGAACTCGCGGGCCGGGGTGCTGGCCGCGATGCGGGCACGCCGGTTCTTTGCGAGCCGGGTGAGCGGCCTGCGCCTGGACGCCACGGCCGACCGCGTACGGATGGGGGGCCGCCTGCCGATCGCCCAGGGGGAGGTGACCTTCCGCGTCGATCTCGACGGCGGCCCCGAGTTCGCCGGCCGGCCGCTTTGTCTACAGGTGCTGCGGCCCGGCCGGGATGCCCCCGAGGCCGTCGAGGTGCGGCACCTGGAGGCGGGCAACGTTCTCAAGTTCACCGTGCCGCTGGACGTGCGGGACGGCGACTGGGTCGTCCTGCGGGTCTCGGACCCGACGCGCGACAACCCGTCGCCCGGCCCGGTGGGGCACGCGTGCAACGACTTCGGCCTGGCCTATTCCAGCCCGTGGTGGCTCACCGGCGGATCAACCCCGGGCAAAGCATCAACTCGCCACCGGTCCGGCCGATAGGCAGCCCGTGAGATCATCGGAGTCCGCGGACGGCACCAAGCTGGTGCATGTGGGTCGTCAGCCCATCTTCGATGTGCACGGTGAGGTCGTCGCCTACGAACTGCTCTTCCGGGGCAGCATGGAGGCGGTCGCGGCGGGACGTCAGGACACGTACGCCACCAGCACCGTCATGATCAACGCCTTCACCGAGTTCGGCATCCACGAGGTGGCCGGCGACCGGCTCTGCTTCATCAACCTGACCCGCGAATTCCTCTCGGGCGAGCTGGCGCTGCCGTTCGCGCCGACGCAGGTGGTGCTGGAGGTGCTGGAGACGGTCGAGATGGACGACGAGGTGGTCGCCGGGATCACCCGTCTCGCCGAGGCCGGCTACCGGATCGCCCTCGACGACTTCGTCTGGGGCGCCGGGCACGAGCAGCTGTTCGGCCTGGCCTCGTACGTGAAACTCGATCTTCTCGACGGCGACCTGAGCCACCTGGACGAGGTGGTCGCGGCCGTGCGGCAGTTCCCCAACATCCAGCTCGTGGCCGAACGGCTGGAAACCGCGGAACAGGTCGCGATAGCCGACCGCTACGGCATGGAACTGCGTCAGGGGTACGCCCTGAGCCGCCCCCAGGTGCTGACCGTGGCCAGCCTCTCCCCCTCGCGTCTGCGCCGCCTCGAACTGGTCACCGCGCTCAGCGCCCCGGAGACCGACATGCCGCGCATCGTCTCGATCATCGCGAGCGATCCGGCCCTGTCGCTGCGGGTGCTGCGGGCGAGCAACTCGGTCGCCGCCGGGCACGCCAACCGCGTTTCGTCCGTACGCCAGGCCGTGGTGATGGTCGGCCTCAAGCACATCCGGCAGTGGGCGATGCTGATGGTGCTGGACGACGTCGGCGGGGCCACCGAGGAACACATGATCGGCGTGCTCACCCGGGCCCGGCTCTGCGAGAACGTGGCGCAGTGGTTCGGGGCCGCCCCCGACGCGGCGTTCATGGCCGGCGTGATCACGGGGGTGGCGACCGTGCTGGGCATTCCGCCGGCCTCCATGACCGAGCAGTTCCCGCTGGCCCCGGCCGTGGCGGGCGCGCTCACCAACGGCAGCGGGCGGCTCGGGCAGGTGCTGCGGGCGGTCGACTCGTACGAGCGGGGCGAGCTGGGCACCTTCGACCTGGCGCCGCAATACATGGACGCCGTCCGGTGGTCGACACGGGCCCTCGACGCCTCCAACCGGCTGGCGGCAGCGTAGGTTCTGCCCGATGCATATTGCTGTGGTGACCGGCGCCGGCTCCGGGCTCGGCCGTTTCCTCGCGACCGGTCTCGCCGAGGACGGCGCTCACGTGATAGCCGCCGACCTGAATCTGGCGGCGGCCGAGGAGACCGCCCGGCTCTGCGGCGGCACGGCCGTACGCTGCGACGTCACCTCACCCGCGGACGCCGAGAACCTGATCGCCTGCGCGGTGGCGGCCGGTGGCCCGCACGTGCTGATCAACAACGCCGGCGGCTGGACCCCCGGCGCCCAGTTCCCCGAGGCCGAACCCGAAGCGTGGGGCCGCACGCTCGACCTCAACCTGCGCGCCCCCATGCACCTGACCCAGCTGGCCCTGGCCCCGATGGCCGGGCTGGGCGGTGGCGCGATCATCAACATCGCATCGTCGGCCGGGTCGGAGGAGGCCCCGTACGGCTCCCCCGAGTACGGCGCCGCGAAGGCCGGCCTGATCCGCTTCACCACCGCGATGGGCGACCCGGCCCGGATCGGCGGCACCCGCGTGACCTGCCTGGTGCCGAACTGGATCGGGCTCGACCGCGCGCACGCCGAACTGGCCGCCATGTCACCCGAGCAGCGGGCCCGGGCGGCGCCCCTCATTCCGCCCTCCAAGGTTGTCGCCGCGGCTCTGGGGCTGCTGCGGGCCGGGGCGGGCGGGACGGTCCTGGAGCTCGTCGGCGCGTGACAGCAGGGCGCGGCGTTCCGGTCCCTCCGGCGTGTTGCGGGCCGCCTCCCGGAACAGCGCCTCCGCGTTCTGCCGGTCGCCGGCCCGCGCCGTCAGGTCGGCCTCGACGGCGATCGCCATCGGATAGTTGCCCAGCTCGTCCCGGATCTCGGCGGTCAAGGTCAACCCCGCTTCCGGCCCGTACGCGTACCCGTGCGCCACAGCCCGGTTCAGTTTGACCACCGCGGTCGGCTGCACCCGGGCCAGCTCGTCGTACCAGAGCGCGATCGACCGCCAGTCCGTGTCGTCGGCCGCGTGACAGGCGGCGATCCGCGCCTGCAGGGCGTACGGGCCTTCGATGGGTGTCCGCAGCAGAATCTCGAGGGCCTCGGCGATGGCGGCGCGGTCCCACTTCGTGCGGTCCTGGCGGTCGAGCGTGACCAGCTCACCCTGCGCGTCTCGCCGGGCGTCCCGCCGCGAGTGCTGCAGCAGGAAGAGCGCCAGCAGCGAGGACACCTCCGATTCGGCCGGCATCAGCCGCACCAGCAGCCGGGCCAGCCGGATCGCCTCGTCCGCGATCAGCGGCTCGCCGTCGTACCCCCGGTTGAACAGCAGATAGAGCACCGCCAGCACGCCCGGCAGCCGCTCACCCAGAGCGTCACCCTCCGGCACCCGGTACGGGATTCGGGCCTGCGCGATCTTGGACTTGGCCCGGGTGAGGCGCCTGGTCATCGTGCCCTCGGAGACCAGAAAGGCCCGCGCGATGTCGGCCGTCGGCACCCCCGCCACCGTACGCAGGGTGAGCGCCACCCGGGCCTCCAGCGCGAGCGCCGGATGACAGCACGTGAAGATCAGCCGCAGGAGATCGTCCTTCGGCGCCGGCTCGTCCACTGGCATCTCCCGCAGTTTGCGCTGCTCGACGGCGGCGCGCCTCTGGTGGTCGAAGGCCCGGTTCCGGGCGACCGTCATCAGCCAGCCGCCCGGATTCTCCGGAACCCCGTCGCGCGGCCACCTTTCCAGCGCCGCGGCCAGCGCGTCCTGCGCGCAGTCCTCGGCCAGCGTCCAGTTCCCCGTCACCCCGATCAGGGTGGCGACGATCCGCCCCCAGTTCTCCTGGTGGGCCCGCACGACGGCGTCCATCTCAGAGTTCCGCGTACGGCCGCAGCTCGATCCGCCCGCCGTGAGCCATCGGATGCGCGGCCGCGACGGCGATGGCCTCGTCGAGGTCGGCACACTCGAGAATGTCGAAACCGACGATGACTTCCTTGGTCTCGGTGAACGGCCCATCGGTCAGCATCGTCTGACCACCCCGCACCCGTACGGTGGTGGCCGCGCTCGGCGGAGCCAGCACGCTCCCGGAAACCCGCCGTCCCGCGGCGTCGTTCTCAGCCACCCAGACTTCGATGTCCGGCACCTTGGTCTCGTCGGTCTCGGGCTCGGTGTCGGTGCAGACGAACATCATGTACTTCATCGCGGTCTCCTTCATCGACCAGATCAGCCTGTCACCTGCATGACGAACGGCCGTCCCCCGATCCGGACAGCCCACCGAATCTTTCCCGGACTTTTTTGGGCGCCCCCGCCCGGCGCTCTCGCTCACCGGCCGGCCTCTTTACTCACAGGTGCTCAGGCCGCCGGGATGTTCAACGGCGTAACCACCTGCACGCCGGCCGTGGAGGAACGCGCCGTTCCCGGCAGCGCTCCCCGGGCCTGCAGGATCGCCAGGCAGGCCAGCCTCAGATCAGCCCGCAGGTCGTGATGCAACACGGCGGAAAGCCGCCCGGACCGCAGAAGCTCCGCGTTGCCGCCGTCAAGTTCGTGAGCGACAAGAACGTCATAGTTCCGCCGTACGGCCGCAAACGCCGCGACCACATCCGCCGCGTCCCCGCCGCCCGGGCAGTAGACCGCGCGCACCGAAGGATTGGCCACAAGCACCCGCCGAACCGTTGCTGCTCCAGTCACCAGCAGCCGCCGGTTGGGCGCGCGCAACCGCAATTCAGCCCGAAAGCCCGCCACCCGCTCCCCCACCGCAGCCGCCGCCGGCCCATCCATGGCCGAACTGCCCCGCTGGGCCGGAATGCCTCCACCGCGGGCTTCAGCGTTGCTTCCCACACCCGCGGCCTCCCTGCCGCCCGCGAAGCGCCCGCCGGTCACGTCACTGCCGACCGTTGTTTCGTCGGCTACGACCAGTACGACGCCGGCGCGATCGGCCAGCCATTGCTCGACCAGGTAGGCCGCGGTCGCCCCGGCCTCGCGCTCATCGAGACCGACGTGCGCGACCCGCTTGCTGCCAGGCAGGTCAGAGCCCAGAGTCACAACGGGGATCTCTAGCCGTCCGACCGCTTCGACCAGTTCGGGTGTCTCGGCCGCCTGAAGAACCACTCCCTGCGACCGCGACCGAGCGACTTTGGCCAGCGCCGCAAGGGGTTCGGCCGCGGAGTGGAAACGGGGCCGGATCACCGCCGGACGCAACCCACCCAACTCGGCCCGAAGCGCAACCTCCACCCGCCCGCGGTCGTGCACCACCAGATCGACCGCAAACACCCGGCCCGGCAGCACACTCCCCGACTGCTGCCGGTCGAGCGCCGCGATGGCCTGATGCACCTCACGAACCGTGCTCTCCCGAACCCCGCCCCGCCCGTGCAGCACCCGGTCGACGGTGGCTTGGCTGAGCCCGGCCTGGGCGGCGATCTCGCGGATCCGATACGGATGCTTCACGCCCGCCAGCTCCTCACATCGAACCTCAAGCCCAACTACGCCGATTCATGCCTTTTCTCCCCTGTAAACCCACCACCACCCCCAGCCACCCAGGGCAGGACGGGGCGAACCTACGCCGGCGGGCAAGTTTCAGGGCGCGGTTATCCACAGGCTCGGCTAGTTATCCACAGGCACGGAGAACGCCTTGTTCGGGCGGTAGCGTCCTCGCATACGTCGGGATTCGGCCCCCTCGCTCGTACAGGATGAGGGGTTTCTGAGGTCTTATGGAAGGACTTTGATGTTTGGTCAGCCCATTGCGCGACTGGTCACGCGTCACCGTCGAGCAGGGCGGTCATGCGGCGGTGGTCGTCCGCCATGACGGCCAGGATGAGATGGCGCTGGGTGGCCGGCATCTCGGGGTTGTCCATCAGTTGATCGAGTTGGGCGCCCAGCTCCATGAGGCTTGGGCGCAGCTCGGCCACGGCCGGGGAGATGGCGACGGGGGCCGGAACGCCGTTGGGGGCGGCCGGAACGCCGTTCGGCACGCCGGGGACCCCGGTCGGGGCTGGGGCCTCGATGGCGGGCGTGCCGGCCGACTGACCGGGGATCCCGCCGAACTCGGAAGACGGGACGGCCTCCCGAGCTCCGGCCAGGAACTCCGACTGGTCGGAAACTCCAGCCTGGTACCCGGACGCGTCGGCACCGTCCGCCGGCGACCCGGACGGCTCAGAAGCGCCAGCCTGAGACGCGGACGGGCCAGAAGCGTCAGTCTGGGATCCGGACGGGCCAGAAGCATCAGCCTGGGACTCGGACGGGCCAGAAGCGCCAGTCTGGGACCCGGACGGGCCGGAAGCGCCAGCCCGAGATCCGGACGCGCCAGCGCCGCCAGCCGGAGACCCGGACGCCTCAGCAACGCCAGCCGGCGACCCGGCAGGGCCAGAAGCGCCGGCCTGGGACTCGGACACGCCATTCGACGAGTCGGAAGTGCCGGGCGACGACGTGGACGCGGTCGAAGGGTCGGAAGCGCTGAGTGACTCGGGTTCGGTGGTCGACGGCGAGGTGGACGAGTCGGGCTTCCGGGCGTGCTTGGGGCCGACAGCGCGCATCTCCACGGTGGGGGCGGCCACCGCCGACTGCTCTGTCTGCGCGCGCTCGGAACGAACGGAGGAGGTGGCGGGGGAGGCGGGAGATTGGGAACGCGCCCTGTCCAGGAGGTCGTTCAAGGTGTTGGTCAGCTCGGCGACTTCGCGCGGGCTCTTCACCTCGGGCAGCTGCTGGGCCGGGTCGGCCGGGTCGAGGTCTCGCGCGGCGGCCAGCAACCTCTGGAAGGGGCGCAGGACGAGTCCGGTCGCGAACCAGACTCCGGCCGCGCTCAAGACGGCGGCGAGCAGCACCAGCAGATCCACGACCAGCACGTTATCGGTGTGCTGCTCGGAAAGGTCGTCCAGGCTCACCAGAATTTGCAGTTGAGCGCCGGTCGGCAGGGTTTCGGCGAGGGAACGCCACTCGTCGTCGCCCGAGCTGACTGTGGAGTAGCCCTCTTTGGCGGGCAGCGGGAAGCCGGCCGAGGAGCCGACCTGTTTGAGCATCTCGCCGCCCTGGATGAGGCGGATCGCGTACGTGCCGTCGGTGGGCAGGGTGCCGTTTTTCTGCGCGGCGGCGCTCACCTGCTGGGCGCGGGCGGCGAGGACGCGGTCGAGGTCGGCGCGGTCGCGGTGGTCGATGCGCACGACTATGAGCAGCCCGGCGAGCGCGACCACGAGCGCGACGAGGGCGGTGACGGTCAGCGTCAGCTGGGTGCGAAGCCTCATGGCCGGGACGGGTTCCTCGAGACGTGCAGCGGGGCAGGGAGACGGCAAGACGTGCAGCGGGGCAGGGCGGCAGACAAGCAGCGTGGAGGCGAAAGCGACCAGGGGCGGTAAGGCGAAACGTGAAACAGGGGCGGAAGGCGAGGCTAGTGGAGCGAAGGGCGGCCGGGAAGAGACGGCGGGAGAAGCGGACCGAAGAGGCAGAAACAAAACGAGCGTGAACGGTGGGACGGAACGGGGCCGAAGAGTGGGATGGGTCCGCGCCTCCCGGTCGTACCGGTCCCGGTCTCGGGCTAAACTGGTACCTGCCCGCGTCGAGAGGCGCTGCGACGGAACCGGCTTCGGCTGGTCTCCGCCACGCTCGGTCCGGGTTTTGACCTCAAGGGCGCCTCCTGAGAGGGAGGAGACCCTCGAATGAGCACCGATCTTGCCAAAAGCCGCCTGACCTCTGTCAACGGGGTCGAGTTTGCGATCGCCGACATCTCGCTGGCCGAAGCGGGCCGGCACCAGCTGCGGCTCGCCGAGCATGAGATGCCGGGCCTGATGTCGCTGCGTTCGGAGTTCGGCGACAGCAAGCCGCTTGCGGGCGCCCGGATCGCCGGTTCGCTGCACATGACCGTGCAGACCGCCGTGCTGATCGAGACCCTGATCGCGCTGGGCGCGCAGGTTCGCTGGGTGTCCTGCAACATCTTCTCGACCCAGGACGAGGCGGCCGCCGCGGTCGTCGTCGGCCCCAACGGCTCGGTCGACCAGCCCGCCGGTGTCCCAGTGTTCGCCTGGAAGGGCGAGTCGCTGGAGGAGTACTGGTGGGCCACCATGCGGCTGTTCGACTTCGGTGACGGCGCCGGCCCGAACATGATTCTCGATGACGGCGGCGACGCGACCCTGCTCGTGCACAAGGGTGTCGAGTTCGAGGGGGCCGGCGCGGTTCCGCAGGCCACCGAGGACGACAACCACGAGTACCGGATCATCCTCGAGACGCTGCGCGCGAGCCTGGCCGAGGACCCGCAGCGGTTCACCCGCATCGCGGCGGAGATCCGGGGTGTGACCGAGGAGACGACCACCGGTGTGGCCCGGCTCTACAAGCTGGCCAAGGAGGGCACGCTCCTCTTCCCGGCGATCAACGTCAACGACGCGGTCACCAAGAGCAAGTTCGACAACAAGTACGGCATCCGGCACTCGCTGGTCGACGGTCTCAACCGGGCCACCGACGTGATGCTGGGCGGCAAGCTGGCCGTGGTCTGCGGCTACGGCGACGTCGGCAAGGGCGCGGCCGAGACGCTGCGCGGCCAGGGCGCCCGCGTGGTCGTCACCGAGATCGACCCGATCTGCGCGCTGCAGGCGGCGATGGACGGCATGCAGGTCGCGACGCTCGAGGATGTGATCGCGACCGGTGACATCTTCATCACCACGACCGGTGGCACCGACATCATCACCGCCGAGCACCTCGCGGCGATGAAGCACAACGCGATCGTCGGCAACGTCGGCCACTTCGACGACGAGATCGACATGGCCGGTCTGGCCAAGGTGCCGGGCATCGAGAAGGTCGAGATCAAGCCGCAGGTGCACGAGTGGCGCTTCCCGGACGGTCACTCCGTGATCGTGCTTTCCGAGGGCCGTCTGATGAACCTGGGCAACGCGACCGGTCACCCCAGCTTCGTGATGTCGAACTCGTTCACCAACCAGGTGATGGCGCAGATCGAGCTGTGGACCAAGCCGGGCGAGTACGAGAAGCAGGTGTTCGTTCTTCCGAAACATCTGGATGAGAAGGTGGCACGGCTGCACCTCGACGCTCTGGGTGTCCGCCTGACCACGCTCACCAAGAAGCAGGCGGAATACTTGGGGGTCGACATCGAGGGGCCCTACAAGCCCGAGCACTACCGCTACTGACAACTGCTTTCCCCGCCCGGCCCCATCGGTGGGGCGGGCGGGGAAAGATATTAAACGTGCACGTCGAAGAGTCCCTGTTCTTCATCCTGGCCGCCGTCGGCGTGATCGTGGCGCTCAGGGTGATCTCCGAGAAGACGGGGCTGCCGGCCGCCGCGCTGCTCACGATCGCGGGCATCACGTACGCGGTGCTGCCGGGGCCCAACGTCGAACTCGAACCCGAGCTGATCATGACGTACGTGATCCCGCCGTTGCTCTACAGCGCGGCGCTGGACGCGTCATTGCTCGACATCCGCCGTCACATGCGGACCGTGGTCAGTCTGTCGGTGCTGCTGGTGCTGGCGACCGCGCTACTCATCGGCGTCGGGATGAACCTGTGGGTGACCGGGGCGACGCTCGCGGCCGGTGTCGCGCTCGGCGCCGCCGTGGCCCCGCCCGACCCGGTCGCGGCGCTGGCGGTGGGCCGGCGCGCCGGGCTGCCACCCAAGCTGATCACCTTGATTCAGGGTGAGGGCCTGCTCAACGACGCGACCGCGCTGACCATCCTGACCGTGGCCATCGCGTCCACCGAGGGTGGCGGGTTCTCGTTCCCGGCCGCGACGCTCGAGTTCTTCGTGATGGCGGCGGGCGGTGTCGTCGCCGGTGTCGTGGTCGCGTACATCGTGCGTTTTCTGCGTCACCTGCGGCAGGACCCGCTGACCGCGAACGCGATCTCGCTGGCCACTCCGCTCGCGGCGTACGTGCTGGCCGAGTCGGTGCACGTCTCGGGCGTGCTCGCCGTCGTCATCGCCGGCCTGATCATCGGGCACGACTCGTCGCGGCACAGCGTGGCGGCCAGCCGGTTGCAGACCACCGCGGTCTGGCGGTTGGTCGACTTCCTGCTCGAGGGTCTGGTCTTCCTGCTGATCGGTCAGCAGTTGCCGACTGTGGTCGACGGGTTGAGCGAGTACAAGACCTCGACCGTCGTCATCGCCGTGGCGGTGACGGTGGGCGTGACCCTGCTTCTGCGCCCGCTGTGGCTGATCCTCACCCAGCTGCTGCCCCGGTCGCTGCACATGCGCCTCGGCGGCGACTCCGACCCGGTGGTCGACGACGAGGGCACGGGCGATCCGACCCGCGCCGAGCGGGCCCGCGAGAAGGCGCTCACCGGCAAGGAGGTGACCGCGCTGAGCTGGGCCGGCACCCGCGGTGTGATCAGCCTGGCCGCCATCTTCACGCTGCCGGCCACGGTTCCGCAGCGCGATCTGCTGCACTTCTGCGCGTTCGTGGTCGTGCTGGTGACGCTGCTCGGTCAGGGCCTGACGTTCGCGCCGCTGGTGCAGTGGCTGGGTCTGCGGGCCAACAAGACCGACGAGGCCCGCGAGCGCAACGAGGCCCGTTCGGCGTCGGTGCAGGCGGCGCTGGATCGGCTGGACGCGATTCAGGAGGAGAAGCACGACCACGTCGAAGACGTCGCCATCGAGCACATGCGTAAGCAGCTGGAGGTGCGGCTCGAGCGTTACCGCCGGCGCCTCGACATGCTCGAGAAGGCCGAGTCGGACGAGGTGCCGGTGTCGCCGCAGTACGAGGCGGCGCTGATGGTGCGACGCAAGGTGATCGAGGCGCAGCGCGAGGAGCTGCTGCGCTGGCGGGACGCCGGCAATCTCAACGACGAGGGCCTGCGGATCCTCGAGCGCGAGCTGGATCACGAGGAGAGGCTGCTTCCCGACCGGGGGCGGGCCTGACACAACTCTTACAAAGGGTTCGCACTGCCCTGACCGGCGGCCGGGATGCTCGGCGGCATGAGACGATTCCTCGCTCCTCTGCTGCTTTCCGGGGTTCTGCTGGCCGGCGGGGCGTGCGCCGCCCGGCCCGCGACGGCCGACACTCTGCTGGTCGCGGCCGACCAGCAGATGGGTGCCCTCGACGAGCCCGCCGACCTGGCCGATGACGCGCGCGTGGCCGGTTCGAAGCGGTCCGTCGCCGAACGCGTCGACCGCCGGCTGGCGGCCCTCAAACGTTTCGACGCGACGATCGAGAAGTCGAAGCACCTTCAGCCGGCGCACAAGGACGCGCTGGCCAAGCTGATCGACGACCAGATTCGCGGGCTGACCGCGCTGCGCGACAAGACGGGCCGGGACGCCGCCCGCAGCGTCGTGGCCGACTATCGCGTCTTCGTGCTGACCGGCCCCAAGGTGCGCCTGGCCGTGGCCATCGACGCCGAACTGGCGGTGGCCGGGAAGCGGGGTGCGGACGACGTCGCCAAGTCGCTGAACGGGCAGGTCGACGCGCTGCTGGCGATCAAGCCAGGCCCCGACGCGGCCGTGATCAAGAAGGAGCTGGAGCCGATCCGGGAGGCCGCCCGGAAGGCGCGAGCGGACCTGAAGACCAAGTAGCGCGGCGGGAAAGATGGCACATCCGCTATACGCGTGTGCAGTAGCTTACACATGTGAGTAGCGACCTGACCGCGCGTGCCCGCATCCGTGACGCGGCCATCGAGCTGTTCGCGGAGCGTGGCACCGAGGGCGCGACCATTCGTGAGATCGCGCAGCGGGCCGATGTCTCTTCCGGCCTGCTGCGCCACCATTTCGGCTCCAAGGAGGGCCTGCGCGACGCCTGCGACGAGTGGGCGCTCCACGAGCTGACCAAGCTCAGCGGCCGATTCACCGAGTTCTCCACGCTCGACGGGCTGACTCCGCAGGTGCGGCTTCTGCAGCGCTATCTGATCGGTTCCATTCTGGACGGCTCGCCCGCCGGCACCGCGCTGTTCGACCGCATGCTGGAGTACGGCGAGCAGTGGCTGGCCGACTCCGATCTCAAGGTGGAGGACCCGCGCGCCTTCATCGCCACGATCTCGGTGATGAAGATGTCCCTGTTCACCATGGGCGACCTGATGTCGCGGGCGCTCGGCGACGACGTCACCCAGCCCAAGGCGTGGGCCCGCATGCTCCGGGCCTCGCTCGATCTCTTCTCTCAGCCCCTCATCACCGAGGAGCAGGCCCTGCAGGCCCGGGCCGCCATCGACCGGCTCACCGCCGGAGAGGAAGCGTCATGACCGAGGCCATCGAAGCGACGGGGCTTGTCAAACGGTTCGGGCAGGTGACCGCCCTCGACGGGCTCGACCTGCACGTCCGTACGGGCGAGGTGCACGGTTTCCTCGGTCCCAACGGGGCCGGCAAGACCACCACGATCCGCATCCTGCTCGGGCTGATGCGGCACAACGGCGGGGAGGTCCGCCTGCTCGGCGGCAACCCGTGGTCCGAGGCGACCGCTCTGCACAAGCGCCTGGCCTATGTGCCGGGCGATGTCACGCTGTGGCCCTCGCTGACCGGCGGCGAGGTGATCGACCTGCTGGGCCGGCTGCGCGGCGGGCTCGACCCGGCCCGCCGGTCGGAGCTTCTCGAGCGTTTCCAGCTCGACCCGCGCAAGAAGGGCCGCACCTATTCCAAGGGCAACCGGCAGAAGGTCGCGCTGATCGCGGCGCTGGCGTCCGATGTGGAGCTGCTGATCCTGGACGAGCCCACCTCCGGCCTCGACCCGCTGATGGAGGAGGAGTTCCGCGAGGTCATCCTCGAGGAGAAGAGGCGCGGCGACCGTACTGTCCTGCTGTCCAGCCACATCCTGGCCGAGGTCGAGGTGCTCTGCGACCGGCTGACGATCATCCGCGACGGCCGTACGGTCGAGACCGGCACGCTGACCGACATGCGGCACCTGACCCGCACGACGATCCAGGCCGAGCTGGCCGGGCCGCCGGACGGGCTGGCCACCCTGGCCGGGGTGCACGACTTCCAGCTCGACCACGACCGGGTGCGGTTCGACGTCGACACCGACGCCCTCGAACCGGCGCTGCAGAAGCTCGTCCAGGTCGGCGTGCGGAGCCTGGTCAGCCAGCCGCCCTCGCTCGAGGAGCTGTTCCTGCGGCAATACGAGAAGGATGACCGGCGCCGCTAGCTCACCGTCAGTTTGAGGGCCGCGGTGAAGCCGTACGCGTTGGTGCCGCCGCCGCTGGCCACCACGCGCAGATTCCACGTGCCGCGGGCGAAGGCCCGGCCGATCGAATAGCTGCCGGCCGCCGTGATCGGGGCGCTCTGAATGGTCACCCACTCGTCGTCGGTGTAGCGCTGCAGGCTGGCCTGCACCCCGGACGTGGCCGGGCGGACCGTGCCGGTGAAGGTGACCGTCTTGTTGGCCGTCGTGGAGGTGGCGCTGGGGGTGACCGTGACGGCGTAGCGGACGGTGATCGTCGAAGTGGCCGAAGTCGCGGGCCACAAGCCGACCGTCGCGGGCGGATACGACACCCGGTAGGCCGTCGTCACGGTCGGGTTCACGGTGTGGCTCCACGCTCCCGTGGCATCCGCCGTGACCGTGGTGACGCGCGTCCAGGTGGTCGCCCCGGCCGGCTTCTGCTCGAGGTCGGCCGTGGCCCCCGCGACCGGTCCGGTGCCCGGGCGGGTGATCGTGCCGGTCAGCGTGACCGGGTTGGCGTAGCCGGCGATCAACGACAGCGGCGCCAGCGACAGCTCGGTCGGCGCCAGCGTCAGCGTCTTCTCGGGGCTGTCGGACCGGGGGCCCCGGGCGCGGATGCCGATCTCGTACGCCTTGGTCATGTCGAGACCGGTCAGGGTGACCGAGCGGGCCGTCGGGGGCAGCACCCGCTCCGAGCCGGGCGTGACCCGCACGACGTAGCCGGTGACCGCCGGGCTGCCGGCGACCGGGTCACCCCAGGTGACGTCCGCGGCGCCGTCGACGTCACCCGCGATGACGGCGGCCAGGCGCGGCATGGCCGGTGTCAGCGACGACGCGACGGTGAACGGCAGGTCGGCGGTCATCGTTTCGCCGTCGGGGTCGGTGGCGGTGTACCGGATCGTCCCGGCGCCCTCGGTGGTCGGCGTGCCCTTCACGGTCACGGCGACCATTCCGGGCAGGGGGTTGGCGGTCGTGGCGGTCAGGCCGGCGGGCAGCCCGGTGGTCTCGACGGTCGTTTCCTTCTCGCCGTCCACCCAGTAGTCCGCGCCGTCACTGAAGTTCACTTTGAACGAGACCTCGGCGCCGATGGTGAACGTCTGCGTGCCGGCCGGCAGCGAGATCACGGTCGGCGGGCCCTTGACGTACCAGGTCACCTGCTGGGCGGCGCTGTTGCCGTCCGGGTCGGTGGCATAGATCATGGTCAGCCAGCTGTTCTTGGTTCTCGGCGCGCCACCGATCACGCCCGCCCGGGTGAGCGTCACACCGGCCGGCAGGTTCGAGGCCGTCCAGGTGATCGTCTGTTCCTGCGGGTCCCGGCCGGTGAGCTGGTATTGCACCGGCGTGCCGATCCGGACGGGCGCGAACTGGATCGGGTCGATCACCGGGGCGGTCGACGACGGCGGCACGGTGCCCGAGCCGTCCACCCCCGCCGCGAGCCATGCCGCCTGCACCGCGGACCGCTCGGCGCTGTCCGCGCCGTACAGGTCACCCGCCGCCTGCAGCGTGGCCTGACGCGCACCGGCGAAATCGGTGCTGGACACCATGTACGTGGTCAGCGCGCGATACCAGATCGCCCCGGCCGCGTCGTTGCCGATCCCGGTCACCGGGGCTGCACCGCCGCACGGGGTGCTGCTGCCCCACCGGCTCGTGCCGCTGCCCACGGCCAGGCTGTAGAAGAACTTGTTGGCCACCCCGGACGAGTAGTGCACGTCCAGGTCCTTGACCGACGGGTTCCAGCACGAGACCGCCCGCGAGTTACGGCTCGGCTGGTCCATCCAGCGCAGCGGCTCGGGGCCGGTCATCTCGCCGATCAGGTAGTCGGGCTCGTCGGCCGGGTTGTTCGCGGCGAACTCGGCCAGCGTGCCGAAGATGTCGCTGGTGGCCTCGTTGAGCGCGCCCGACTCGCCGTCATAGACCAGGTCGGCGGTGCGGAAGGTGATCCCGTGCGTCATCTCGTGCGCGACGATGTCGAGCGACGTGAACGGCTTGCTGCTCCCGTCACCGTCGCCGAACATGACGCACGAGCAGAGGTCGCTCCAGGACGCGTTGGCCCGGTTGACGTCCTGGTGGGCGTACGCGGTGATGCCCTTGCCGTCGCCACCGATTCCCGCCCGGCCGAACGCATCCTCGAAGTAGTCCCAGGCCCGGGCCATGCCGTAGTGCACGTCGGCGCCCGCCGTCGCCCGGTCCGCCATGGTGCCGTCGCCCCACACGTCGTCGGCGTCGGTGAACGCCTTGGAGCCGGCCACCGTGGGGATTCCGATGCTGTTCAGCGCGTCCCGGGTCGTGCCGCCGCCCCGGTCCGGGTCGGTCAAGTCGAAAGAGCCTTCCCCCGTACGCGTGGTGGAAAGCTTGACGTCACCGTTGTGCAGCCCGTGGCCGGTCGCGTTGTCGGCCGTGTGCACCAGCTCGAACGTGCGCCGCACCCGGCCCGTGGCCGCGTCGACGACCACGACGAGCTGGTTGGCGACGGTCACCTCCCAGGCCAGCGCCGGCTCGCCCGCGTGGGCGTCGACGACCAGCCGCGCGGTGGCCGTCCCGTCGAGCCGCTTCTTGGCCGTGGCGATCGCGGCCCGCTGGGAGATCGCGGGGGTGCGGCTGACGTCGACGGCGGCGTCCTGAGCCACGGTGGCCCCGGTGAATCTGCCCGCGCCGGTGGTGTGCACGACGAAGTCCCCGCCCAGCACGTCCAAGCCGTTCCAGGTGCGGTCGAAACGCACATGCCGGGCACCGCTCTTGTCGACCACCACATCGCGGGCCTGATACTTCTCCCCCGCCGCGGCCCGCACGACCTTCTTGTTGCCCTGAACGGTTCGGCGCGCGGACTCGACGAGGGCGGGTTTGGCGGCCGGCGGGGTGGACCGGCCGGCCTCGACCGGCTTGCGCGACGGCTCGGACGTGGCCGCGAGCGCCTCAGGTGCCGACGGTTTCGACGGTGCGGACACCGCGGCATAGGTGCCCGCGCCGATCAGCGCCGCCGCGGCCACCGTCGCGACAATCCCCCGAGCGTGGCTGCGCCTGACCGTCATGTATCAGTTCCCCCGTCGATATTGATGACCGCGAAACAATAGACGATCAGGCCGGACCGCGGGTGCCTAGCTGACCGTCAGCCTGAGGGCCGGGGTGAAGCCGTACGCGTTGGTGCCGCCGCCGCTGGCCACCACCCGCAGGTTCCACGTGCCGCGAGCGAAGGCCCGGCTGATCGAATAGCTGCCGGCCGCCGTGATCGGCGCACTCTGGATGGTCACCCACTCACCGCTGTCGGTGTAACGCTGCAGGCTGGCCTGCACTCCCGACGTGGCCGGACGGACCGTGCCGGTGAAGGTGACCGTCTTGTTGACCGTCGTCGAAGTGGTGCTGGGCGTGACCGTGACGGCGTAGCGCACCGTGATCGTCGACGTGGCCGAGATCGCGGGCCACCGGCCGAGACGGGAAGGCAAGTAGCGCACCCGGTACGCCGTCGTCACGGTCGGGTTCACCGTGTGGCTCCACGCCCCCGCCGCATTGGCCGTGACCGCTGTGACCCGTGTCCAGGTGGTCGCCCCGGCCGCCTTCTGCTCCAGATAGGAGCCGCCGTTCACATCCGGGCCGGTGATCGTGCCGGTCAGTGCGACGGGGTTGGCGTAACCGGCGATCAGCGACAGCGGCGCCAGGGTGAGCTGGGTGGGATCCGGCTCCAGTTTCAGCGTCTTCTCGGGGCTGTCGGCCCCGTTGCCGCGGGCCCGGACACCGATCTCGTACGTCTTGGTCATGTCCAGACCGGTCAGGCTGAGCAGACGAGCGGTGGCCGGCAGCACCTGCTCCGAGCCGGGCGTGACCCGCACGACGTAGCCGGTGACCGGCGCGCTGCCGGTGACCGGGTCGGCCCAGGTGACAATCGCGTTGCCGTCGGTCCCGCTGGGGGTCACATAGATGACGGGCGCCGCGGGAGGCAGCGGCGCTTCGACGGTGTACGGCAGGTTGACGGTCGTCGTCTCGCCCTCGGGGTCGGTCGCGGTGAACCGGATGGTCCCGCTGCCCACCGTGGTCGGCGTGCCCTTGACGGTCACGGTGGTCAGCGTGTCGGCGGGGTCGTTGCTGATCGCGGCGGTCAGGCCGGCGGGCAGTCCGGCGGTCTCCACGGTCACCCACCGGCGCTGGTCCAGGAAGAAGTCGGGGTAGTCCTCGAAGTTGGCCTTGAACGAGACCTCCGTGCCGATGTTGAAGGTCTTCGAGGCGGGCAGCGGCAGCGCCAGTTCCGGCGGCCCCTTGATGTACCAGAGCGGCGCCGTCCGGCTGGTCTGGTTACCGTCCGGGTCGGTTGCCTTGACCTGGACCGACAACCGGACCTTCTTCGTCGGCACGCCGCTGATCAGGCCGGCCGGGGTGATGGTCAGGCCCTCCGGCAGGTCCGTCGCCGTCCACAGGATGGTCTGTCCCTGCGGGTCGCGGCCGGTCAGCTGGTGCTGCACCGGTGTGCCGATGTGTCCCGTCGCGAACTGGATCGGGTCGATCTCGGGTGCGGTGGACGACGGCGGCACGGTGCCCGAGCCGTCGACTCCGACGGCCAGCCACGCGGCCTGCACCGCGGACCGCTCGGCGCTGTCCGCGCCGTACAGATCGCCGGCCGCCTGCAGCGTGGCCTGACGGGCACCGGCGAAATCGGTGCTGGAGACCATGTACGTGGTCAGCGCGCGATACCAGATCGCCGCGGCCGCCTCGTTGCCGATTCCGGTCACCGGAGCCGCACCGCCACACGGGGTGCTGCTGCCCCACCGCGTCGTGCCGCTGCCCACGGCCAGGTTGTAGAAGAACTTGTTGGCGATGCCGGACGATCGGTGAACGTCCAGGTCCTTGATCGACGGACTCCAGCACGACACCGACGTCCCGTTCCGGGTGGGCTCGTCCATCCGGCGCAGAGATTCCGGGCCGGTCATCTCGCCGACCAGATAGTCGGGCTCGTCGGCCGGGTTGTTCGCGGCGAATTCGACCAGCGTGCCGAAGATGTCACTGGTGGCCTCGTTGAGCCCGCCCGACTCGCCCTCGTAGACCAGGTCGGCGGTCCGGAAGGTGACCCCGTGCGCCATCTCGTGCCCGACGACGTCGAGCGACGTGAACGGCTTGCGGCTGCCGTCACCGTCGCCGAACACCATGCACGAGCAGTAGTCGCTCCAACCCGCGTTGGCCTTGTTGACGTCATGGTGGGCGTACGCGACGACGCCCTTGCCGTCGCCGTTGACCCCGGCCCGGCCGAACGTGCTCTTGAAGTAGTCCCACGCCTCGGCCATGCCGTAGTGCACGTCGGCGCCCGCGGTGGCCCGGTCGGCCATGGTGCCGTCGCCCCACACGTCGTCGGCGTCCACGAACGCCTTCGAGCTGGCCGCCGTGGGAATCTCCGCGTCGTTCAGCGCGTCCCGGGTCGTGCCGCCGCCCCGGTCCGGGTCGATCAGTTCAAAGGAGCCTTCCCCCGTACGCGTGGTGGAGAGCTTGACGTCACCGTTGTGCAGCCCGTGCCCGGTCGCGGTGTCGGCCGCCTTGACCAGGTCGTACGTGCGCCGCACGCGGCCCGTGGTGGCGTCCACGACCACGAGGAGGTGCCGAGCGACCGTCACCTCCCAGGCCAGCGCCGGCTCGCCCGCGTGGGCGTCGACGACCAGCCGCGCGGTGGCCGGGCCGCTGAGCCGCTTCTTGGCCGTGGCGATCGCGCCGCGCTTCGGCACCTCAGGCGTACGGGAGACCTTGACCGCGGCGTCCTGGGCCACGGTGGCTCCGGCGAACTTGCCCGCGCCGGTGGTGTGCACGACGAAGTCACCGCCGAGCACGTCGAGGCCGTTCCAGGTGCGGTCGAAACGCACGTGCCGGGCGCCGCTCTTGTCGACCACGACATCGCGGGCCTGATATTTCTCTCCCGCGGCGGCGTGCACGACCTTCTTGTTGCCTTGGGCGGTTCGAAGCGCGGCCTCGACGAGGGCGGGCTTGGCGGCCGGCGGCGTGGATCGGCCGGCCTCGACCGGCTTACGCGACGGCGGCTCGGTGGCGGCCGCCGAGGGCGCCGGACCGGCCGCGACCGTTTCGGAACCGGAGGGGCCGGACGGCGAGGACACCGCCGCATAGGTTCCCGCGCCGATCAGGGCGACCGCGGCCACTGTCGCGATGATTCCCCGGGCATGGCTGCGCCTGACCGTCATTAATTTGTCCCCCGTCAATATTGATGACGGCGAAACGATAGACGATCCGGCCGATTCCCGCGTACCGGGTCAGACGACGCCGGTGGCGATGGCGCCGTCGGCGATGCCCCAGCGCTGCAGGAGCTCGGTGTAGACGCCGGTGCGGACCAGCTCGTCGAAGGCGGCCTGGACGGCGTCGCGCAGGGCCGGATCGCCCTTGGCGAAGGCCATCCCGAACGTGCCCGGCTCGTACTGGATGTTGGAGGCCAGCTGATAGAAGGCCTTGGTCCGGGCGTCGGAGGCCAGGTAGGCGGCGGGCGGGAAGTCGTTGAGCACGGCGCCCGCGCGGCCGGTGCGCAGCTCGACCAGGGCGTCGGCGTTCGTCTTGTAGAGCTTGATCGTCATCGGGTTGGCGCCGCAGGCCCGCTGGGACCGCTCGAGCAGGCCGGCCTGCACGGTGCCGCGCTCCGTCGACACGACCAGGCCGCACAGCGACCGGAAACCGGTGACCCCCTTGGGGTTGCCGCGCTGCACGATGATCGCCGTGCCGGTCGCGAAGTAGTCGACGAAGTCGGCCTTCTTGCGCCGCTCGGCGGTGTTGTTCATCGAGGACAGCACGCCGTCGTACTGGCCGGCCGCCATGTCGTCGAGCGCGGTGTGGAAATCGCCCTGCACCATCTCGGTCTCGATGCCCAGCACCGAGCCGAGCGCGCTGGCCAGGTCGGGTGAGAAGCCGATGATCGTCCGGCCGTCGGCCGCGAACTGCTCCATCGGCGCGTAGCTGGCGTCGGTCATGAACCGGATCGTCCCGCGGGCCCGGATGCCCTCCGGCAGGCTCTCGTGCAGCGCCTGGTTGACCCGGATACCCCCGTCGGCCGGCGGCGAGGCGGCGGTGCCGTCCGGCGCGGCGCATCCGGTCACGGCGGCCAGCAGGACGGCGGCGAACAGGGCACGCTTCACGAGGCGGCTCCGGTGATCTCGTATGTTCCAATCTCGGCCCAGGGAACCGGGCGCGAGTACAGATAGCCCTGGGCCTCGTCGCAGCCGGCCCGGCGCAGCCAGTCGGCCACCTCGGCCGTCTCGATGCCCTCGGCGGTGACGCGGCTGCCGAGGCCGTGGGCCAGGGCGATGACGGCGCGGACGATGGCCTGGCTCGCCGGGGCGTCGAGAACGTCACGGACGAACGTACGGTCGATCTTGACCTCGGCGATGGGCAGGCCGCGCAGCTGCGACAGGCTGGTGTAACCGGTGCCGAAGTCGTCGACCGAGATGCCGATCCCGCGGGCGGTCAGGTCGACCACGGCCTGCCCGGTGCATCGGGTGTCGGCGGCCAGCGCGGTCTCGGTGACCTCGAGCAGCAGCCGGCCGGGGGCCGTGCCGTGCGCGGCGAGCAGGCCGGTGACGAAGTCGGCGAAGCCGGGCTTCTCGAGGTTGCGGGCCGAGACGTTCACCGACACCGCCCACGCGCGGCCGGTGGCCGTCCAGACGGCCTGGTCGGCCAGCGCCCGGGTCAGCACCCACGCGGTCAGCGGCTCGATCAGCCCGGACTGCTCGGCCGCGGGCAGGAACTCCGACGGCGGCAGCAGGCCGCGCTGCGGGTGCTGCCAGCGCACCAGCGCCTCGACCGCGACGATCTCGCCCGAACGCAGGTCGATCTTGGGCTGGTAGTGCAGCACCAGCTCGTCGCGGGCCAGCGCGTGCCGCAGCTCGGCCTGCACCACCAGCCACTGGGTCGGGTGCGCCATGTCCTCACCGGCGTAGACCACGATGTCGGCCGAGCCGCGCTTGCCGTGATACATCGCGGCGTCGGCCCGGCGCAGCAGTTCCTCGGTCTCGTGGCCGTGCTCGGGATAGAGGGCGACGCCGAAGCTGGCCTCGATGCTCAGCGGCACGCCGTCGAGGACGACCTCGGTGGCGAGCGCGGCGCTCAGCTCGCCGAGCAGCCGGCGGACCGTGGCCGCGTCGCTGCGCGGCAGGATCAGCGCGAACTCGTCGCCGCCGAGCCGGGCCAGGGTGTCGGCCGGCCGCAGCCCGGCCCGCAGCCGGTCGGCCACGACCGCGAGCAGCTCGTCGCCGGCGTGGTGGCCGAGGGTGTCGTTGACCTCCTTGAACCGGTCGAGGTCGACGAGCACGATCGCGCCCGGCTCGCCGTCCTGGGCGACGGCCTCGCGCGCCCGCTCGTGGAACGCGGCCCGGTTCGGCAGCCCGGTCAGGGCGTCGTGCAGCGCCTCGTGCGCCTGCTGCTGTGCGTAACGGCGCAGCGAGCGGGTGGTCGACCAGGAGATCAGGCCGAGCACCAGATAGAGCAGTCCCAGGCCGGCGCCCAGGCGCCAGTAGGTGACGGTGGTCTGTTCGTGCAGGCGGGCGGCGATCTGCTGGTACGGCAGATACAGCTCGAGCACGCCGACGGACTGGCCCGAGGCGCTGGCCACGATCGGCTGCAGCACCCGGATGACCTGGCCGCCGGGCGCCCCGGGCTCGGTCAGCGCGGTGACCTCGGTGTGCCCGTCGGCGGCCGAGCGGAACGCGGGGTCGTGGATCGAGACGCCACCGGCGGTCCGGCCGTCGTCCGAGAAGACCACCTGACCGTTGAAGCCGCGGACCCGCAGGCGCAGCACGGAGTCGTTGTAGATGGCCAGGTCGGTGGCGCGCTGCAGCCGGTCCCGCTGCTCGGCGGTCAGGCCCTCGCTCAGGACGGCCTCGTCCAGCGCGGGCGCGACGGCCATCTCGGCGATCACGGCGGCCTGGGCGCGGCCCTGGTCCTGCCCCCAGCGGACGGCGTCCTCGGCGGTGCCGTGCAGCATCACCGCACCGAGCGCCCCGATCGGGACGAGACTGGCCACCGCGTACGCCGCGAACAGGCGCGCGCTCGTCCGCACACCCGTCCTGGTCCTCGCACGTCGCCACACGGCGAGTTAATCGACGGCGCCCCGGGTGTCTTGAGACTTCCGTGACGCCTCGCGTCGCCTTTCGCCGCGTGGCGCGTTGACACGGCGTGCGTATCTCCCGACATGTGCGCCGCGCCGCTCTGATCGGCGCCGCGGTCCTCGCGATGGCCGCCACCGCCCAGCCCGCTCACGCTGTGGTCGGTGCGAGCGTGGCCCCGGCGGCGCCCTCGTTCAACGGTTCGGTCTATGCGATCGCGTACCGCGGCGACACGGTCTACGTCGGCGGCGCCTTCACCCGCATGACGATCCAGGGCCGTACGGTGACCCGCAATCGCCTGGCCGCCTTCTCGGGCCGCACCGGCGAGCTGCTCGACTGGGCGCCCTCGGCCGACGGCACCGTACGGGCCCTGGCCCTCGTGCCCGGTCAGGTCTACGCCGGTGGCGACTTCAACGAGATCAACGGTGAGGAGCGCGACTCGATCGCCCGGATCGACGCGGGCACCGGCGAGCCGGGCTCGTTCGGCCACCGCATCGACGGCGCGGTGCACGCGCTCGCCGCCGGGCACGGCCACCTGTACGCCGCCGGGACGATCAGCGGCGTGGACGGCGACGACCGGGGCCACGCCGCCGCGTTCTCACTGGCCACCGGCCGGGTCGACGACGACTGGACCCCGCGGGCCGACGGGATGGTCAACGCCCTCGCCGTACGGGGGGACCGGGTCTATCTGGGCGGAAGCTTCCACCGGATCAACGGCGTGGCCACGGCCCGGCGGCTGGCCGCGGTGCGCGCCGGCAGCGGCGAGGTCGACCGGGGCTTCCGCGCGTCGGCGCCCGCGCTCGTGCACGCGCTGGCCGTCGACGACTCCGGGGTCTACGCCGCGATGGGCGGCGCGGGTGGTCGCGCGGCGGCCTACTCGACGGGCGGGCAGAACCGGTGGACGCGGGTCTTCGACGGCGACGCGCAGGCGATCGCGGTGCTCGGCGGGGTCGCCTACGTCGGCGGCCACTTCGACCGGGCCTGCGCGAACGGCGACGACGCGGACAACGGCGAATGCGACGCGGGCTCGGTGTCACGGGTCAAGCTGGCCGCGGTCGAGCGGGACGGCTCGCTCAGCCGCTGGGCGCCGCAGGCCAACGGGGTGGTCGGCGTACGCGCGCTCGCGGTGGACCCGAACCGGGGCACGGTGGCCGCGGGCGGGGACTTCACCACGATCGGCGGGCAGGCCCAGAGGCGCTACGCGTCGTTCGGGTGATCCGGTGTTCCGACGCACTGTCCTCTGTGTCCTGACGCTGCTCGCCGCGGGCACGGCCGGCTCGGCCGCGGCCGCTTCCCCGGCGGCCGGCCGCACCACGGTCCGCTACACCTTCGACGGGTCGTCGCCGCTGGCCGACGTCAGCGGCAACGGTCACGACCTGAGCCCGGTGAGCCGGCACGGCGGCGCCTTCGGCACGGTCGCGCACAACGGCGGCAAGGCGCTGGTGTTCCCGCCGCCCTGTCATGACGAGCCGTGCCCGCGGATCGCCCTGCGCGCGCCCACCACCTCGGATCTGAACCCGGGGAAGCGGCCGATCCGTTACGGCGCGTCGGTGCGGCTGGCCGCGGACCAGACGACCAAGGGCGAGAACGTCATGCAGAAGGGCTATTCCGTACGGGGAAGTCAGTACAAGCTGCAGATTGACGGGCTGGCCGGCCGGCCGAGCTGTGTGCTGGTCGACGACCGCCGTCCGGACATCCACGCCGCGATCAGCAGCGTGGGCGTCGCCGACGACCGGTGGCACAAGCTGGAGTGCCGGCGCACCGGCCGGCGGCTGACGATCCTGGTCGACGACGCGCCGCGCGGCCGGGCCACGCTGCCCGCCGGCCTGTCGGTCAGCAACCGGATCCCGTTCAGCCTCGGCGGCAAGGGCTCGTTCGCCGACAACGACCAGTTCCAGGGGATGCTGGACGAGGTCTGGGTCGAGATCGGCTGAGCCCGGGGCTCAGGCCGGGGGCAGCGTGTAGGGCCGGGAGACGATCTCGACGTTGCTGAACCAGCTCGTCAGGTGGATGCGGATCTCGGGGGTGCCGGCCAGGCGCGGCACGGCGGCCAGGTGCATGTTGCGGTTGGAGAAGACGACCGTGCCGCTCACGTCGACCTCGACACCCTCGGGGACGATCACCTTGAACTCGCCGAACGTGCTGGTGCCGACGATCTCGATGACGTCCTCGCCGGTGAGCACCTCGCGCAGGTCGAGCACGGTCGAGCCGAACATCGTGAACACCTTGAGCCGGGGCGTGCGCAGCCGCCAGCGGCCCCGGCGCTTGTTCTCGCTGAAGACGGTGACGACCTTGTCGACCGTGCTGGCCGAGCCGACGATCGGCTTGTGGTCGAGGCCGTCGGTGGCCTTGGCCAGCTCGTCGG
Organism: Actinoplanes sp. NPDC021490; assembly: GCF_055562135.1. Classification (NCBI taxonomy): domain Bacteria; kingdom Bacillati; phylum Actinomycetota; class Actinomycetes; order Micromonosporales; family Micromonosporaceae; genus Actinoplanes; species Actinoplanes sp. NPDC021490. Next base: position 372,193 of record NZ_JBVHFW010000001.1, on the reverse strand, counting down.
CGCTCTCGGCGGCCCAGACCGCGCCGACCCGCACAGTGAACTGCTCGAGCGTCAGCCGGCCGTCGCCGCACGCCTTCTGCAGCAGCTCGGCGGCGTGCTCACGCTCGGGCTCGGACGGCGGCACCCGCATCGGTGTGGTCACCCGGGTGATCCTAGGGCGTACGCGCACGATCCTGGCCGCCCGGCAAAGTCACACCTGCCGGAAATCGATGCCCAGCAGCGAGGCCGCCGCCTTGTAGTCGGCCGCGCGATGCCCGAGCGAGAGCGACCAGTGGTGGCCGACCCCCGACGCGCTCCAGTCGTCGACCCACTCGCCCGGGTCGCGGCCGAAGTCGACCCGGCTCGTGGTGTTGCCGATCGCCAGCAGCGGGCCGTCGACCACGGTGCCCTCGCCGGCGATGAACGACAGCGAGCCGTCGCGGTCCTGGCCCAGACCGAGCAGGGTGACCGGCCCGGGGCGCACGTCGAACTCGACCGAGACGCCCCAGCCGCGCTTGCCGTGATAGACGCCGAGGCCGCGCAGCAGCGGCTGCCGCGAGCTGACCGCGAGGTGGGCCGGGCCGTCGTGACCCATCTCGACCACGTTGTCCTCGAAGTTCAGCGCCTGGATCTCGCAGAACGAGCCGCCCGCCCCGGCCACCTGGGTGGCCAGCTGGGCCACGGTCGTCCGCAGCTCGTATTCGCCGGTGGCCGGGATGCCCCGGGCGGTCAGCAGCGAGGCGCCCAGGATCATGCCCGCGCCCAGCCGCTCGTGCTGCTCGCCGGCCAGCCCGCGGTGGTAGTAGGCCAGGCTGTCCAGGTCGAAGTCGTCGGCCAGCCGGTCGAGGCCGACCGAGACGCGGGCGCCCCAGGCGAAGTCGTCCTCGTTGACCGAGTCGTCCAGCACGAAGATCTTGCGGGCCAGCTCCATCCGCTCGGCAACCTCGTCGTCGGTGACGGCGAGGGTGCGTTCCCGCAGGTCGTCGAACTCGAGGACCTCGACGTGCGAGCCGAACGTGGTGGGCAGCAGGGTGAGATCGGTCGACACGTCGAGCATGCCGGGATAGAGGTGGCCCATCAGGCCGTGCCGGGCCTCGCGCAGCGCCGCCCGCACCCGGGCCGCGGTGATCCACTGCGAGATGCGGGCCCACGCCGACTCCTGCCGCAGCCAGCCGGTGACCGACCGGAACGGGATGCCCGCGCGGCGGAACAGGTTGCCCACCTCGGGCACCGGGCACTGCCCGCAGTAGGCCAGCCACGAGCCGGTGTCGAACGAGGCGTGGTCCATCTTTTCGGTCGGCTGCAGGTCGATGACCAGCACGGGGCTGTTGGCCCGCTGGGCGATCGGCAGCACCATCGACGAGGTCAGGTAGGTCGTCAGGAACAGCACGATCAGGTCGCAGTCGGCCCGGCGCAGCTTCTCGGCGGCGGCCGTGCCCTCCTGCGCGTCCGAGACGAACCCGGCGTCGGTGACCTCGGCGTCCATCTCGTGGAACCGTTCGGCGACGTACCGGGCGGATTCCTGGAGCTGGGGCAGCAGATGGGGGAACTGGGGCCAGTAGGTGCCGAGCCCGCCGGCCACCAGCCCGATGCGGATCTTCCGGCGTGGTTTCGGGGTCAGGATCATGCTGCCTCCTCGATGAGGACGATGTGGAGATTGCGGGGGCCGTGCACCCCCTCGACCCGATTGAGCTCGATGTCGCTGGTCGCCGACGGGCCGCTGATCCAGGTCAGCGGGCGGCCGGGGGTCAGCCGGGCCACGGCCTCGGGCACCGAGGCCACCACTTGGTCCGGGCGCAGCACGCAGATGTGCAGGTCGGGCAGGAGCGAGAGGATGCGCCGGCCCTGGTCCGGCGAGGCGTCGAGCACGATCGTGCCGGTCTCGACGACGGCGACCGCGGCCGCCGTGACCACGCCGTCGGCGGCAGCTATCTGATCTTGAGAAAGCCCGTCGTCCCGGGCCACCGGAACCCCCGGCGGCAGCCAGGAATCGGGCAGCTCGGGCGGCACAACCAGCCTGCCGTTCCCGATGATCTGCTTCACCGTGCCCGCAACATCCGACACGCGATGCACGACGGCCTTGTAGTCGACCAAACGCTCCACCAGCAGGTCGAGGTCGACGGGGGCCGTCCCGCGCCGATAGTCCCGGGGCACCTCGGGCTCGGCCGGATCGGCGCCGAGCGCCTCACGGATCCGGGCCAGGATCAGGTTCTTGCTGCTCATCGCCCTCGCCACCAATCCCGGAACGACTCCGGCGGCGGCGACGGCAGGTCGCGGCTCGCGGCCCACCCGTTCAGCGGCGGGGGCAGCCCCCGCCCGCGCTTGCCGAGCAGCTTCGACAGCTTGGCCGCCCGTTGCGCCCGCTCGTAGAGCCGGGGCCGGTCCATCGTGTACGCCGCCGCGGCCATCGCCGCCTTCTCCGACCGCGGATGCGGGGCCTGATTACGCAGGTGCACGAGGATCGACGGGATGTCGATCTTCACCGGGCACGCGTCGAAGCAAGCGCCGCACAGCGACGACGCGTACGGCAGCGAAGCGTTGTCCTCGACCCCGGTGAGCTGCGGCGAGAGCACCGCGCCGATCGGGCCGGGATAGACCGAGCCGTACGCGTGCCCGCCCGTCCGCTCGTAGACCGGGCACACGTTGAGGCAGGCCGAGCAGCGGATGCAGTGCAGCGCCGAGCGGCCCACCTCGTCGGCCAGCACCGCCGTACGCCCGTTGTCGAGCAGCACGAGGTGGAAGTTCTGCGGCCCGTCGCCCGGCGTCACCCCGGTCCACATCGACGTGTACGGGTTCATCCGCTCGCCGGTCGACGCACGCGGCAGCAACTGGAGGAACACCTCGAGGTCCTGCCACGCGGGGATGACCTTCTCGATGCCCATCACGGTGATCAGCGTGTCCGGCAGGGTCAGGCACATCCGGCCGTTGCCCTCGGACTCGACGACCGCGAGCGTGCCGGTCTCGGCGATCCCGAAGTTGGCCCCCGAGACGGCCACCTTGGTGGACAGGAACGTCTCGCGCAGATAGCGCCGCGCCGCCCCGGCCAGCTCGGGCGGGTCGTCGGTCAGCGCCGGGTCGACCCCGGGCATCTCGCGCAGGAAGATCTCGCGGATCTCGGAGCGGTTGCGGTGGATGGCCGGCACCAGGATGTGCGAGGGCTTGTCGTGGCCGAGCTGCACGATGAGCTCGGCCAGATCGGTCTCGACCGGGGCGATGCCCGCGTCCTCCAGGGCCTCGTTGAGCCCGATCTCCTGCGTGGCCATCGACTTGACCTTGATGACGCGCCGCTCGCCGGTGCGCCGGACCAGGTCGGTGACGATCCGGTTGGCCTCGTTGGCGTCGGCCGCCCAGTGCACCACCCCACCGGCGGCGGTGACGTTCTGCTCCAGTTGCTCGAGCAGCCGGGGCAGATTCGCCATCGTGTACGTCTTGAGGGCCGACCCGGCCGAGCGCAGCTCCTGCCAGTCCGGCAGCTCGGCGATCACCCGGCCCGACTTGCCGCGGATCGTGGTGGTGGCGTGCTGCAGATTGCGGCGCAGCTGCGGGTTCCCCAGCGCCACGCGGGCGGCCGCCGGGAACGGCTCGTCGCCGCGCAGATGCCCGACCCCCTTGGGTGCGTGCGTGCTCATGTCGTCGCCTCCGTAGCCGCCAGGATCTCCGCCAGGTGGACCGTCCGCACGCCCGTACGCAGCCGGGACAGTCCGCCGCCGATGTGCATGAGACAGGACGCGTCGCCCGCCGTGCAGACGTCGGCGCCGGTGTCGAGCACGTGGCGCATCTTGTCGGCGAGCATGGCCGTCGAGGTGTCCGCGTTCTTGACCGCGAACGTGCCGCCGAACCCGCAGCACTGCTCGGCCTGCGGCAGTTCGACCAGGTCGAGGCCGCGCACCCGGCGCAGCAGCCGCAGCGGCCGGTCGCCGACCCGCAGCACGCGCAGCGAGTGGCAGGTCGGGTGATAGGTGACCCGGTGCGGGTAGTACGCGCCCACATCCTCGGTCTTCAGGACGTCGATGAGCAGCTCGGACAGCTCGTACGTGCGGCTCGCGACCGCCTCGGCCCGCGCGGCCAGCCCCTCCTGCCCGGCCTGCCGCGCGACCATCGCGTGCTGGTGGCGGATCGAGCCCACGCAACTGCCCGAGGGGGCCACCACCACGTCACACGACTCGAAGGTGCGCACGTACCGGCGTACGAGGGGAAGGGCTTCGTTCTGATAGCCCGTGTTGACGTGCATCTGGCCGCAGCAGGTCTGCTCGAGCGGGAAGACCACCTCGTGGCCGAGCCGTTCGAGCAGCTGGACGGTCGCCTTGGCCGCCGCCGGGAACATCGTGTCGGCCAGGCAGGTGGCGAACAACGCTATGCGCATGAGCTACCTCCGTACGGGGTCGTAGCGCACCACACGCTGAGTCTCGCGCAGAACCGAGCGGAGCGCCGCGAGGTCGCCCCCGATCACCCCGGCCGCGCGGGCCTGGATCAGCAGGTTGCCGAGCGCGGTGGCCTCGACCGGACCGGCCAGCACGGGCAGCCCGCACGCGTCCGCGGTCAGCTGGCAGAGCAAGTCGTTGCGGGCGCCGCCGCCGACGATGTGCACCGCGTCGACGTGCCGGCCGGACAGCTCCTGGGCCTGCTCGACGGCCTTTTTGTGAGCCACCGCCAGACTGTCCACGATGCACCGGGTCAGCCGGGCCGGGCTCGCGTCCGACGGCAGACCGGCCGCCTTGGCCACCCGCTCGGCCATGTTGCCGGGCGGCAGGAAGACCGGGTCGTCGATGTCGACCACGACCGGTTTCTCCCGGGCCGCCTGCCGCAGCAACTCGCCGATGTCGGGCGAGCCCCATTCCCGCATGCATTCCTGCAGCGGCCAGAGACCCATCACGTTGCGCAGATAGCGGATCGTGCCGTCGACGCCGCCCTCGTTGGTGAAGTTGGCTTTCCGCGATTCCGGGCTGAGCACGGGCCCGTTCAATTCGAGACCGACCAGGGACCAGGTGCCGCACGAGATGTACGCGAAATGCCCGCCCTCGGCCGGAACGCCGACCACGGCCGACGCGGTGTCATGCGAGCCGACCGCCACGACCCGGGCGCCTTGGTGCTCGCCGATCGTTTCCCCGGGCTGCCGGATCGGCGGCAGCGTCAATGTCAACCCCGCGGTCAACGACGGAGACCATTCCCGCGTACGCACGTCGAGCAGGCCGGTCGTCGACGCGTTGGTGTATTCGGCGCCGATCTCGCCGGTCAGCCAGTAGGCCAGCAGATCAGGGATGAGCAGCATCTGCCGGGCGATCCCGAATTGCGGCGATCCGTTGGCCGCGGCCAGCTGATAGATGGTGTTGAACGGCAGTTTCTGCAGGCCGTTGATCTCGTAGAGCTGCTCGTCGGAAAGGTCGAGCCGCACATTGTCGGTGCGGCCGTCGCGATAGTGCACCGGGTTGCCGAGCAGCGCGCCGGTCGCGTCGAGCAGGCCGTAATCGACGGCCCACGAGTCGATGCCGATGCTGTCGACCGGGCCGGCCTTGTCCAGTCCCTCCAGCACACCGCGATAGAGGCTGAGGATGTCCCAGTGCAGGGTTCCGTTGATCCGCACCGGCTCGTTCGCGAACCTGTTCGTCTCGCGCATCTCGATCGCGCCGTCTTCGATGCGGCCGGCGATGACGCGTCCGCTGGACGCGCCGAGGTCGACCGCGGCGAAGGAGGTCATCTCAGGAACGCCGCGGCCACGCCGGCGTCCACCGGAATGTGCAGGCCCGTCGTGTGGGTGAGCTCGCCACCGGTCAGCGCGAACACCGCGTTGGCCACGTGCTCGGGCAGCACCTCGCGCTTGAGCAGGGTGCGCTGCGCGTAGTACTCGCCCAGCTTCTCCTCGGGCACGCCGTAGACCGCGGCCCGCTTGGCGCCCCAGCCGCCCGCGAAGATGCCGGAGCCGCGCACCACGCCGTCGGGGTTGATGCCGTTGACGCGTACGCCGTGGGCTCCCATCTCGGCGGCCAGAAGGCGTACCTGATGGGCCTGGTCGGCCTTGGTGGCGCCGTAGGCGACGTTGTTGGGCCCGGCGAAGATCGAGTTCTTGCTGGAAATGTAGATGATGTCGCCGCCCAGACCCTGCGCGATCATGATGCGGGCGGTCTCGCGGGACACCAGGAACGAGCCCTTGGCCATCACGTCGTGCTGCAGATCCCAGTCCTGCTCGGTCGTCTCGAGCAGCGGCTTCGAGATCGACAGGCCGGCGTTGTTGACGACCAGGTCGACACCGCCGAAGGCCAGGACCGCGGTGTTCAGCGAGGCGATGATCGCGTCGGCGCTGGTCACGTCGGCCGCTACCGCGATGGCCGCGTCGGTGCCGCCGATCTCGCCGGCGACCTTGCGGGCCGCCTCCTCGTCGCGATCGGCGACGATCACACACGCGCCCTCGGCCGCCAGTCGCAGGGCGATCGCGCGGCCGATGCCCGAGCCGCCGCCGGTCACGTACGCGATCCGGGTGGCCAGGGCCTTGGGCTTCGGCATCCGCTGGAGCTTGGCCTCCTCGAGCGCCCAGTACTCGATGCGGAACTTCTCGGCCTCGTCGATCGGCGCGTACGCCGACACCGACTCGGCGCCGCGCATCACGTTTATCGCGTTGACGTAGAACTCGCCGGCCACGCGGGCGGTCTGCTTGTTGGCGCCGAACGAGAACATGCCCACGCCGGGCACCAGCACGATGGCCGGGTCGGCGCCGCGGATGGCCGGGCTGTCCGCGGTGGCGTGCCGCTCGTAGTAGCCGCGGTAGTCCGCGCGGTAGGCCTCGTGCAGCTCCCGGGCCCGGGCCACGACCTCGTCGAGCGTGGCGTCGGGCGCGGTGTCGAGCACCATCGGCTTGACCTTGGTGCGCAGGAAGTGGTCGGGGCAGGAGGTGCCCTTCGCGGCCAGTTCCTGGACCCGCTCGCTGTTCACGAAGTCGAGGACGACCTCGCTGTCGGTGTAGTGCCCGACCTGGCTGCGATCCGTCGAGGCGAGACCACGCAGGACCGGGAAGAGGGCGGCGGCCCGGCTCTTTCGCTGATCCGCGGGCAGCGCCTGATGGACCTGGGCGCCGAACGGATCCTTGCGGCCGTGCTCGCTCAGGTAGTTCGCGGCCTTCTCGATGATCTCCAGAGAGTTGCGCTCGCACTCCTCGCTGGTCGCTCCCCACGCCGTGATCCCGTGCCCGCCCAGAATCACGCCGATGGCCTGCGGATTGGCCTTCTGCACGGCGGCGATGTCGAGGCCCAGCTGGAAGCCGGGACGCCGCCACGGCACCCACAGCACCCGGTCGCCGAAGATCTCCTTGGTCAGCGCCGGCCCGTCGGCCGCGGTGGCGATCGCGATGCCGGAGTCGGGGTGCAGGTGGTCGACGTGCGCGACGTCGACGAGCCCGTGCATCGCGGTGTCGATCGACGGCGCCGCGCCGCCCCGCCCGTGCAGGCAGTAGTCGAACGCGGCGACCATCTCGTCCTCGCGCTCGACGCCCGGATAGGTGCGGGTGAGCGCCCGCAGCCGGTCGAGGCGGAGCACGGCGAGACCCTTCTCGGTGAGCGTGCCGAGGTCGCCACCGGAGCCCTTGACCCACACCAGGCCGGCCGGCTCGCCGGTGACCGGGTCGGTCTCGGTTCCCTTGGCCGAGGTGTTGCCGCCCGCGTAGTTGGTGTTGCGCGGGTCGGCGCCCAGCCGGTTGCTGCGTTCCAGGAGGTCACGGACTGCGGGGTTCGTCATGGTGTCCTTCGCGGTCTGAAACGTTTCATAGATTGCCGACAGATTACGGGGCCGTGGCGGGCCCGGTCAAGACATCGACGCCTTCTCCAGCACGCTCAGCGCATTGAATGAAACGTTCCGGTGCGTCGATTCCGCCCAGCCGGATGCATCGTGTCCATCCGACGAAACGGCCACTTCCGTGTCGTTCGGCCGACCCCCGAAGGGGTCATCCGATCATGGGACTCGCGATCTTCGGTCTGACCTGGGCCAATTGGTCCTTCATCACTGCTGGACCCCCATATGACGTGCCACTGTTGGCCCGACAACCCGCACGGGTCCGAGCTCGTGACCGACAGTGACGGCGCGAGGAGGAGGAGCAAGTGGCGAACATCGAGACTTCCCTGAAGGAAGCCATGACGATCGAGGGCGCGATCGGCGTTGCGCTCGTCGACTACACCAGCGGTCTCACGCTGGGCGTCATGGGCGGCGGCCTCAACATGGACATGAACATCGCCGCCGCCGGCAACACCGACGTGATCCGGGCCAAGGTCCGCACGCTCGAGATGCTGGGCCTGGCCGACACGATCGAGGACATCCTGATCACCCTCGACACCCAGTACCACCTGATCCGTCTGCTCCAGGGCCGCGGCAACGAGGCGTTCTTCCTCTACCTGGCGCTGAACAAGAACCGCGCCAACCTGGGCCTGGCCCGGCACCAGCTGCGCAAGATCGAATCGGAGCTCGACGTATGACGGCCGTCGACGAGACCGGCCTCGGCATCCGCAGCACGACCCAGCTGATCGGCGACGCCGTCAAGCAGTTCCGCGCCCAGGTTCCCGAGTGCATCGGCGCCGGCCTGGTCGACATGTCCACCGGCATGCTGCTCGCCGCGGACACCCTCGACGAGCACCCGGGCGAGGTGCTCGACCTGCTCGCCGCGGCCACGTTCGACCTGTTCCAGGGGCGCAACGTCGTCATGATCGAGGACATCTTCAAGGCCCGCTACGGCGTGCTCGACGACCGCCACTACTTCCAGGAATTCATGGCGCAGAGCGAGTCGCACGTGCACGTGTTCCTGCGCAGCACCAACCAGGAACTCGCCGCGGTCGTGGTCTGCCGCAAGACCGCCAACACCGGCATGGTGCTGACGCAGTCCCGCCTCGTCATGAAGCAGCTGGACGCCGGCCTCCACTGATGATCGTGCCGCCGCTGACGGAGGCGCTGGGCATCCCCGGCGCCCACGCGGTGTCTCTGCTGGACCCCGAGGGTCCCAGGGTGCTGTGGTGGGCGGGTGAGACAGCGCCGACCGAGCAGGAATCCGCCGCCGCCGTCACGCTCGCCGCGGCGGCGGCCGGTCTTGTGCTGCTCGACGGAAACGGCGGCGACGAGCTCAGCGACATCCTGCTCACCAGCGTCGACGCGTTCCACGTCGTACGAGTGGTGGGCACGCAGGCGCCGCTCGTCGCCCACCTGGCCCTGCGCCGGACCGAGGCCAACCTGGCCATGGCCCGGCGCGAGTTCGGTTCGATGCTGTCGGCGTACGCGCGGGAACTCGGCCCGGTGGCCGTCTCCCCGCCGGCGCTCGCTCCCGCCTCCGCGTACGGCACCTCTGTCGACCTGGAACTCCCACGAGACCTCGGCGGCGGCACAGTCGACCTTCGCGACACTGCCGAGGGACTGCTCCCCCGGCGGCACCGTCTCGACCCGCCCGAGACCGACACTTCCGACCTGCTCAGCCTGCTGGGCCGCCCCTACGTCACGGACGACGAGGTTCTCGACCGTGTCCTGGTCGCGCTCCGCGCCCTGTAGCACTCTTCACCCCTCCCGCAGGCCCCCCACCCCCCTGGAGAAAGACGTGCAACCCTCCGACCCGTTCCAGGCAGTCCGTGCCGAGCTCGCCGCCCTGCGGCACCAGGTCACCGGGGTGCGCGGCTGCGTCATCGCCGGCGTCGACGGCCTGCTGATCCTGCACGACACCGTCAGCGGCCCCGAACCCCACGACATCGCCGCCCTGGCCGCGGGCGCACACGGCATCAGCCGCACCTGCGGGGCCGCCCTCAGCCAGGGCACGTTCCAGGAGGTGACGATCCGCAACCAGGGGGGCTATCTCGCTGTTTACGCCGTGGGGGAACTCGCCCTGCTGGCCGTGATCGGCGACAGCGGCCTGAACATCGCCCGGCTGCACCTGGAGGCCCGCCCGGTCACCGCCCGACTGGCCGGCCTGCTGCGCATCCAGACGGTCGAGTCCTCCGGGTACTTCGGCTGAAAGCGTGCGGGGACGGCTCACCATCTGAGGCACGGCTTCAGAGAGTTCGGCCCCGGCTCACCGTCGAAGCGCGGGCGACCAGCTCCGGCGTGAACTGCAGTTGCTGGTGGCGATGGTCCGGGTCGGTCGCTTCTTCGAGCACCAAATGGGCCGCCGCACGGCCGAGTTCCTGACGGGGTTGCCGTACGGAGGTCAGCGGCACCGCGGCCGCCGCGGCGAACTCGATGTCGTCGAAACCGACGATGGCCAGGTCTTCGGGCACGCGCAGGCCGGCGCCGATGCTCTGTTGGAGCAGGCCCAGCGCCAGCAGGTCGTTGGCGCAGAAGGCGGCCGTCGGGCGGCGCCGGACGGGCAGACCGGCCAGCCGCTCCCCCGCCGATCGGCCCTCGGCCACGGTGAGCGCCTCGGTCGGCAGGTAAATCAGGTCGTCGGGGTCGTGACCGAGCGACTCCCAGATCTCGCGCGCGCCCTGCAATCGCTCGCGAACCTGGCCCAGCGACTCGGGCCCGCCGACGAAGGCGACGCGGGTGTGGCCCTGCTCGGCCAGATGCTCGACCGCGATGCGACCGCCCAGCACGTCGTCGACCGAGACCGAGCAGCAGCTGTCGGCGTTGCGAACCCGGTCGACGATCACGAGCGGGACCCCGCGCCGGGAGAGCTCGTCGAGATGCGGCGCGGCCGGGTCGACCGGCGTGATCAGGATGCCCTGCACCCGCTGCTGGAGCAGCCGGTCGAGGTGCACCTCCTCGCGCGCCGAGCGGCTGTTGCTGTTGCAGATGAACAGCGACAGGTCGGCGTCCTCGGCGGCGTTCTCGATGCCTTGGGCCACGTCGTGGAAGAACGGGTTGGTGCCGTCGAGCATCACGTACGCCAGGGTGCGGCTCGTGCCGGCGCGCAGCTGGCGGGCCGACTCGTTGCGCACGAAACCCAGCTCGGCCATGGCCCGCTCGACCCGTTCGCGGGTGCGCGCGCTCACCACCTCGGGCCGGTTCATCACGTTGGAGACGGTGCCCAGCGAGACGCCGGCGGCCGCGGCCACATCCTTGACGGACGGCGTCCTGCCGTTCAGCACCACGACCTCCTGAACAGGCGATACGGACGGCGCCCGCTGTCATTGAAACGTTGAAGGCGCATCTTACGGCAATCGACGTCAGCGCGACGGCCGTGTTTCCGCAACGTTTCTTTCCAGCGCTTGACAGGTGTGATTGGCGACACCTACGTTCGTCTTCAGCACCGCTGAAACATTTCAACCGTGATTGAAACATTTCAAAGTACGTTCCCACAAGCGACGTGGAGGTGGACCGTGGCGGAGGCAAACGCCCGGCCCGAAGACCGTCCCGCGCGGAAGGACCCTGCCCCGCGAAACGACCGCCCGGCGCAGGACGACCAGCGCGCGCAAGAGGAACCATCCGCGCAGCAGAACCCGGCCGCGCAAGGGAAACCACCCGCGCAGCAGAACCCGGCCGCGCAAGGGGAACCATCCGCGCAGCAGAACCCGGCCGCGGAACAGGAACGATCCGCGCAGCAGATCCAGGCCGCGGAAGAGGATCAGCCCGGACACAGGCCATCCGCGCAACTGGACCAACGCGAACCGCAGAACCCACCCCCACCGAACGACCAGCGCGGGCGGCAAGACCACCGCGCACAGCAGGACCAGCGCGGAGAACAAGACCAACACTCAGAGCAAGACCAGAGTGCGCAGCAGAGCTTGCCCGGGCAACAGGACCCACCAGCGCAGCAAAGGCTGCCCGGACAAGAAGGCCAGCCTGGACAACAAAACCAGGCCGAGCAACAAAGTCGGGCCACGCGGCAGGACCAGCCCGAGCAGGAGAATCAGGGCGCGCAGCAAGAGGACCCCGGACAACACCCGCGCGGGAAACAGGATCCGCCGGCTCCGGCGCAACCGGACGGTGGTCAGCAGGACCAGCGTGAGCGGCAGGACCCGCCCCCGCCGCCGGACCGTGGCACTCCGGGAGATCGGCCCCCGCGGCTCGCGGTTTGGCAGGTTTCGAAGTCGTTCGGGGCCGTCGCCGCCGTGCAGGAGGTCAGCTTCCCGCTCTACCCCGGTGAGGCGCACGCGCTGGTCGGCGAGAACGGGGCCGGTAAGTCGACCATCGTGAAGATGCTGGCCGGGGTCCACCGCCCGGACACCGGCACGCTGCGGGTCGACGGGGTCGATGTGGACTTCGGCGGACCAGCCGACGCCAAGGCGGCCGGCATCGCCGTCATCTATCAGGAGCCGACGCTCTTTCCCGACCTGTCGGTGGCCGAGAACATCGCGATGGGCAACCAGCCGCTGACCAGGCTGCGGCAGATCGACCGCCGGGAGATGCACGTCAACGCCGAGCGGCTGTTCCGCCGGCTGGGTGTGCCGCTCGACCCGACCCGGCCGGCCCGCGGCCTGTCGATCGCCGATCAGCAGCTGGTCGAGATCGCCAAGGCGCTGTCGGCCGAGGCGCGGGTTCTGATCATGGATGAGCCGACCGCGGCGCTGTCCGCCGTCGAGGTGGAGCGGCTGTTCGCGGTCGTGCGGTCGCTGCGTGACGAGGGCGCGGCGATCATGTTCATCTCGCACCGGTTCGAAGAGATCACCGCGCTGTGCCAGCGGGTCACGATCATGCGGGACGGCAAGCACGTCGCCACCGAGATGGTGGCCGACCTCAGCGTCGACGACATGATCCGGCGCATGGTGGGGCGGGACCTGAGCGCGCTCTTTCCCAAGCAGGACGTCGAGCCGGGCGAGGTCGTGCTCGAGGTCGAGGGCCTGTCCCGCGAGGGCCTTTTCAAAGACATTTCCTTCTCCGTACGGGCCGGAGAGATCGTTGCTCTGGCCGGGCTGGTCGGCGCGGGCCGCTCCGAGGTCATGCAGGCCGTGTTCGGTGTCGACCCGTACGACAGCGGGGTCGTCAAAATGCACGGCCGGCGCCTGAAGAAGAACGATCCGCGCGCTGCGATGGCGGCCGGCATGGCGCTCGTGCCCGAGGACCGTCGCCAGCAGGGCCTGGTCATGGAGCTGTCGATCGAGCGCAACGTGACCCTGCCGCGGGCCCGCAAGCTGGCCCGGCTGGGTCTGCTGTTCGGCGGCAGCGAACGCGCGGCGGCCGAGACGTGGACAGGCAAGCTGCAGACCAAGCTCGGCCGGCTCTCCGACGCGGTGGGCACGCTCTCGGGCGGCAACCAGCAGAAGGTCGTGCTGGCCAAGTGGCTGGCCACCGCGCCCAAGCTGCTGATCGTCGACGAGCCGACCCGGGGCATCGACGTCGGCACCAAGGCCGAGGTGCACCGGCTGATGTCGTCGCTGGCGGCCGACGGTCTCGCGGTTGTCATGGTCTCGTCGGAGCTGCCCGAGGTGCTGGGCATGGCCGACCGGATCGTGGTGCTGCGCGAGGGCCGGGTCGCCGCGTCGCTGTCCCGGGCCGAGGCCACCGAGGAGTCCGTCATGTATGCGGCCATGGGACAGGAGGTCGCGGCGTGACCGCCGTTCCCGCTGCCCTCGGCAGCCCCGCCAAGAATCTGTTCAAGACCCGTGAGCTGGGCATCGTGCTCGCCCTGGCGCTGCTGGTGGCGTACACGGCGATCGAAAACCCCCGGTTCCTGTCCGGTCAGAGCATCCGCGACAACCTGCTCAACACGGCGATCCTCGCGGTCATGGCCACCGGCCAGGCCATCGTGGTGATCACCCGGAACATCGACCTCAGCGTCGGCTCGGTGCTCGGGATCAGCGCGTTCACCGTGGCCACGATGATGAGCGACAACCCGGGCCTGCCGATGATCGTCGCGATCCTGGCCGGTCTGGCCGTGGGCGCGGTGGCCGGCCTGGTCAACGGCGTGCTGGTCCGCTATGGCAAGGTGCCCGCGCTCGTGGTCACCCTGGGCACGCTCTACATCTATCGCGGCATCACGTACTCGTGGGCCGGCGGCTCGCAGGTCAACGCAGACGAGCTGCCCCGCCACTTCCTGACGTTCGCCAACGACAACCTGCTGGGCATCCCCTGGCTGGTACTGATCGCGCTGATCGTGGTGGGCGCCGGCTCGCTGATGATGCGCAACTACCGGGTCGGCCGGGAGCTGTACGCGATGGGGTCGAGCCCCGCCGCGGCCGAGCTGGCCGGCATCAAGGTCGCCCGCAACCTGCTCGGCGCGTTCGTGCTCAGCGGCGCGCTGGCCGGCCTGGCCGGGGTGCTGTACGCGGCCCGGTTCGGCACGGTCGACGCCGCAGCGGGCAACGGCATGGAGCTCAACGTCGTGGCCGCGGTCGTGGTCGGCGGCGTGGCCGTGTTCGGCGGCAGCGGCTCGGTGTGGGGCGCGGCCCTCGGCGCCCTGCTGCTCACCGTGATCGGCAGCGCCCTGGCGGTGCTCGACATCAACCAGTTCTGGCAGCAGGCCATCGTCGGCGCGCTGATCATCCTGGCCATCTGCGCCGACCGCCTGGTCGCGGTCCGGATCGCCCGCTCGCTGCGCAGGAGGGACGCGCATGTCTGACAGCCGGTCCGCCCTCCGCAGCAGATTCACGAGCTGGGACAGCATCATCCTGGTGCTCACCGTGCTCGTGCTGATCATCGCGTCGTTCACTGTGGACAACTTCGGCACCAGCCGGAACTTCACGTTCATGGTGCTCGACCTGCTGCCGATCATCCTGATCGCGCTGCCCATGACGATGATCATCGTGACCGGCGAGATCGACCTGTCGGTGGCCAGCACGCTCGGCCTGACCAGCTCGATGATGGGCTGGCTGTGGAACCAGGGCCTCTCGATCGAGACGATCATCCCACTGTGCGTGGTCATCGGCGCGATCTGCGGCGTGCTCAACGGCTTCCTGATCACCGGCCTGGGCCTGCCCTCGCTGGCGGTGACGATCGGCACGCTGGCCCTCTACCGCGGTCTCGCGTTCGTCGTCCTCGGCGACGGCGCGGTGGCCGACTTCCCCTGGAACTACACGGGCTGGGTCACTGGAACCCTGGGCGGCGGGGCCGTACCGAACGTCCTGATCCTGATCGTGGTCCTCGCTCTGATCTTCGGAGTCGTCCAGCACGCCACCCCGTTCGGCCGCTCGCTCTACGCCATCGGCGCCAACGCGCAGGCCGCCCATTTCTCCGGCATCCGCGTGGCCCGTACGAAATTCTGGCTCTATGTCGTGAGCGGAGCGGTCGCCGGCCTGGTCGGCGTGCTGTGGACCTTGCGCTACTCCAGCGCCCGGGCCGACAACGGCTCGGGTCTCGAACTCGCCGTGGTCGCGGCCGTCCTGCTGGGCGGTGTCTCGATCTTCGGCGGCAAGGGCAGCCTGCCGGGCGTTCTCGCCGGTGTCGTGCTGCTGACCGCGCTGCAGAACGCGCTGCGCCTGGAGGACGTCTCCGGGCAGGCGCTCAACATCGTCACGGGCTCGCTGCTCGTGCTCTCCGTCCTGCTTCCCAACGTCACCACCGCCGTACGCGGTAACTGGCATCGCCGCAGGCTGCGGCAAGCCGCCTCCCGATAGCCCTGAAGAGTGAATGGAGTACACAGTGCTTCGCTCCCCCCGGACACTACTGTCCGTTACTTCCGCCGCACTGCTTGTCGCTGGACTCACCGCCTGCGGCGGCACCACCAAAGACGACAACACCAACAGCGGTTCCGGTACGCAGGCCAGCGCGGCCGCCGATCCGAACGCGGCGACCAAGGAGGGCCTGAAGATCGCCTTCCTGCCGAAGCAGCTGAACAACCCGTACTCGGACGTCGAGACCGGCGGCGGCAAGGTGGCCGTGGGCGAGCTCAAGGGCGAGTACAAGCTGGTCGGCCCGAACGACGCGTCGGCCTCGTCGCAGGTGTCGTACATCAACACGCTGATCCAGCAGCAGCAGGACGTCATCGTGGTGGCGGCCAACGACCCGAACGCGGTCTGCCCGTCGCTCAACCAGGCCCGCGCCGCCAAGATCAAGGTCATCACGTTCGACTCGGACGCCTCCAAGGACTGCCGCGACGCGTTCATCAACCAGGCCACCACCCAGGGCATCGGCGAGTCCCTGGCCAAGATGGCGCTGGAGCAGGCCGGCAGCAACGGCGGTGAGATCGCCGTTCTCTCCGCCACCCCGAACGCCACGAACCAGAACTCGTGGATCGAGGTCATGAAGAAGGAACTGGAGAAGCCCGACTACGCCAAGCTGAAGCTGGTCAAGGTCGCGTACGGCAACGACGACGACCAGAAGAGCTTCCAGGAGGCTCAGGGCCTGCTGCAGTCGTACCCGAACCTGAAGGTCATCGTGGCCCCGACCACGGTCGGCATCGCGGCGGCGGCGCGCTACATCTCCTCGTCGAGCTACAAGGGCAAGGTCGCGGTGACCGGGCTGGGCCTGCCCAACCAGATGCGCGAGTACGTCAAGGACGGCACCGTCGCCAAGTTCGCGCTCTGGAACCCGGCCGACATCGGCTACCTGGCCGCGTTCGCCGGGGCGGCCATGGCCTCCGGCCAGATCACCGGGGCCGAGGGCGAGAAGTTCAAGGCGGGCAAGCTCGGCGAATACACGATCGGCGCGGACGGCGAGATCGTGCTCGGCCCGCCGACCGAATTCACCAAGGGAAACATCGACCAGTTCAACTTCTAGAAGGTCGTACGAGAAAATGCGCTATTGCTTCTCCCTTCAGGTCCGCCCCGAGCGGATGGCGGAGTACGTGGAGCGGCACCAGGCCGTGTGGCCCGAGATGCAGGACGCACTCCGGGCCACCGGCTGGCGCAACTACTCCCTTTTTCTCCGCACCGACGGCCTGCTGATCGGCTACGTCGAGGCGGACGATCTCGAGGCGTCCCAGGCGGCAATGGCGGCGCTGGACGTCAACACCAGGTGGCAGTCGGAAATGGCGGAATTCTTCGCCGGTGGCGGGCCCAACGACAAGAGGTTCCCGTTGCTCACCGAGGTGTTCCACCTTTCCGAGGATTCTTTGGAGACCCCATGACCGACCTCGCCGCCGTCAAGCGCGCCCTGACGGCACAGCGCATCGAGACCCCGTCGTGGGCCTACGCCAACTCGGGAACCCGCTTCAAGGTCTTCACCCAGCCGGGGGTGCCGCGCAACCCCGAGGAGAAGATCGCCGACGCGGCCACGGTGCACCGGTTCACCGGCGTCGCCCCCGTGGTGGCGCTGCACATCCCGTGGGACAAGGTGGACGACTATGCGGCCCTGACCGCGTACGCCCGGGACCTGGGTGTGGAAATCGGCGCGATCAACACGAATGTCTTCCAGGACGACGACTACAAGCTGGGCTCGGTCACCAACCCCGACGCCCGCATCCGGCGCAAGGCCACCGATCACCTGCTCGAGGCGATCGACATCATGGGCCAGACCGGTTCGCGGGACCTCAAGCTGTGGTTCTCCGACGGCATCAATTACCCCGGCCAGGACGACCTGCGCGACCGCCAGGACAGGCTGGCCGCGGCGCTGCGGGAGGCGTACGACCGGCTGACCGGCGACCAGCGCATGCTGCTCGAATACAAGCTGTTCGAGCCGGCCTTCTACGCCACCGACGTGCCCGACTGGGGAACGTCGTACGCGCACTGCCTGGAACTGGGCGAACGGGCCACGGTCTGCATCGACACCGGCCACCATGCCCCCAGCACGAACATCGAGTTCATCGTCGCGTTCCTGCTCCGCCAGAAGAAGCTGGGCGCCTTCGACTTCAACAGCCGCTTCTACGCCGACGACGACCTGATGGTCGGCGCCGCCGACCCGTTCCAGCTGTTCCGCATCATGTACGAGATCGTCCGCGGCGGCGCCCTGGATCCGGCTTACGGGATCGCTTTCATGCTCGACCAGTGCCACAACATCGAGCGCAAAATTCCGGCCATCATCCGCTCGGTCATGAACGTCCAGGAGGCCACCGCGAAGGCCTTGCTGGTCGACCGCGAGGCCCTGAAGAAGGCCCAGCTCGAGGGCGACGTCCTGGAGGCGAACGCGGTCTTCATGGACGCCTACAACACCGACGTACGCCCCTTGCTGGCCGAGGTCCGAGCCGACGCGGGCCTCGACCCGAACCCGATCGCGGCCTACCGCGCCAGCGGCTACGACGAGAAAATCATCGCCGAACGGGTAGGCGGAACCCAGGCCGGCTGGGGCGCCTGACCCCCAACCGAGCAGCGCGACCTTCCGGCCCCGTCGGCCCAGCCAGACCGACGGGGCCGCGCCTGTCTTCACGCTTTGGCGGTACGTCACCTCGCGTACGTGGAAGGCCGCCGGGGACGGATGGAAGGCGGGCCGCCTTGCTGATGCCGGTGGCACCGAGATGGTTGGGCAGGCGGTCCAGTTGCTCGGTGTCGTCGGCGCGCCGGTCTTCGGCGTGCTCGCTGCTCGAGCCGCGTATGCCGGAGCCCGACAGCGAGCGTGAGACGGCCTATGGCAGCAGGGCCAGCTTGCCGACCGTTCTGCGGGCTTCCAGGTCGGTCAGGGCCTGCGAGCCGTCGGCGAGCGGATAGGTAGTAGGGCGGCCCGGGCGGAGCACTCCGGCCGCCAGCAGGCCGAACATTTCCTGCATGACGCCGCCGAACAAGTGCGGCGCGGAACGGGCCAGGATGCCGATGTTGAGGCCGATGAGGTGGACCTGGTGTTTGTAGACCAGGTCCCAGTTGGTGGCCGCGGCTTTCCCGCCCGCCAGGCCGTAGACGACGACCCGGCCGGTGACTCGCCGGGTCGCGGCCAGGCTGGCTTCGAGGGTGGGGCCGCCGACCGACTCCAGCACCAGATCGGCGCCCACGCCTGCGGTCAAACGCAGGACCTCGCGGGCGATGTCGCCGGCGCGGGAGTCGATGACGTGGTCGGCGCCGAGGGCCCGCACCAGCTCGTGTTTGGCCGGTGCGGCGGCCGCGATCACGGTCGCGCCGTAGTGCTTGGCCATGGTGACCGCGGCCTGCCCGGTGGCGCCGGCCGCCGCGTGGATGAGCACGGTCTGACCCGCGACCAGGTTGCCCAGCGGCTTCAGCGCGGCCAGGGCGGTCGGCCAGCTCACGACCAGGCCCAGCGCCTGCTGGTCGGTCCAGCCCGCGGGCACCCGTACGGCCGTGGCCGCGGGCAGCACCATGTGTTCGGCGAAGGCGCCGCCGCCGATGCCGGCTCCGATGACGTGGGTTCCGGGCTCGAGTCCGGTCACGCCCTCGCCGACGGCGGTGATCTCACCGGCGGCTTCGATGCCGGCCAGGTACGGCGGCTGCGGGCCTCCGGCGAAGGTGCCGCGGGCTTGGGAGATGTCGACGAAGTTGACCCCGGCCGCGGTCACCCGCAACTGAACCTCGCCCGGGCCGGGGTCCGGCACGGGTGCGTCGGTGATCAGGCGTAGATCCTGCGGGCCGTTCCAAGACGTCTGCTCCAGAGCGCGCATGGTGAGTTCCTCGGGTCGACGTTGGTGGGCTGCCTGCCCCTCAACCAGGAAGACCCGGCGCTCCGGGAAAAGGAATCGATCAGGCGTACGCGGAGATCAGGGCCGGGTCGCCGAAGGAGGAGATCCGGCGGATGCCTGCGTCGGTGACCGTGAGGACGCAGATGCCGTACGGCCGATGGAGGCCCTGCGGGTCACGGAGGTGGACCAGGGCGGCCGGCTGCCCGTTGGCGCGCGTGGCCGACATGCGCCAGTCCCCGGGTGAACCCAGGAGGTGGTCGCGCAGGAAGGGCAGGCAGACGGAGCGGCCGGCGAACCAGGTGCGCAGCGGCGTCGCCTCCAGGACGGCGTCCTGCACCAGGAGCTGCTCCAAGGCGGCGGCGTCGGCGTTCTGGAACGCCTCGATGTATTGGTCGAGCAGTTCGCGGGCCCGCGGCGAGGTCGGCTCGAGGATCTGCGTGTCGGCCAGGGCCAGTTCCTCGAGCCGCGCCCGGGCCCGCTGCAGCGCGCTCTTGACCGAGGCGGTCGTGGTGCCGAGAAGGCCGGCGACCTCGGCGGCGCGGAAGGCCAGCACATCGCGCAGGATCAGCACCGCACGCTGCCGGGGCGGCAGGAACTGCAGGCTGGCCACGAAGGCCAGGCGCACCCCGGCCCGCGCCGCCACCACGGCCGCGGGATCGGCCGAGTCGCCTAGGACCAGCGCGTCCGGCACGGGTTCCAGCCAGGTGACGTCACGGCCGGCCTCTTCCAGCTCGGCGTCCGGGTCCTGCTGCGGGCCGGAGAGACCGGACGGCAGCACTCGCCGCCTCTGTCCGGCCAGCTCGGTCAGGCATCTGTTCGTCGCTATCTGATAGAGCCACGTCCGTACGGAGGAACGCCCTTGAAATCCGTCGTAGGAGCGCCAGGCCCGCAGGTAGGTCTCCTGGACCATGTCTTCGGCGTCCTGGACCGAGCCCAGCATGCGGTAGCAGTGGGCGAACAGCTCGCGCCGGAAGGGCTCGGCGGCTTCGACGAAGTCCACGACGTCAAGGGCGCGGCGGGAGGTTGTGCAGGGTTACGCCGGTCAGGTGGCCGTCGTGGATTTCGGCTGTCTGGTAGGTGCAGAACGGCTGGCGTCGGCGGTCGGTGGGTGAGCCGGGGTTGAGCAGGCGCAGACCCGAGGCCGCGGTCGTGTCCCAGGGGATGTGGGAGTGGCCGAAGACGAGCAGGTCGACGTCGGGAAAGCGGGTCGCGCATCGCTCGGTGCGGCCGGTGGACTGGCCCGTCTCGTGGATCACCGCCAGCCGCAGGCCGTCCAGGTCGGCGTACGCGATCTCGGGCAGGCGGGACCGCACGGCCGGACCGTCGTTGTTGCCGTAGCAGGCGATCAGGCGGGACGCGCGCGCCTCCAGCCGGTCGAGCGTGGCCTCGTCGACCCAGTCACCGGCGTGGATCACCACGTCGGCCGCGTCGATCGCCGCCCACAGCGGGGCCGGCAGGTCGCGTGCCCGCTTGGGCAGGTGGGTGTCGCTCGTGAGTACCAGTCGCACCCGTACAGCCTAGGAAACAAATTCCGGGGAAGCGCTTTCCGGCCCGTACGGGAGCAAGATCGTCCGAATTGGTGGGTCTGCGAGTTTTACCGGGTCGCGCCGGAACCGGTTCCGAGCTCTCGGTTATTGGACCCCCGGGCGGACGAAAGGGCAATCGGCGTACGGGGTTGACCTGGATCTTTGCCCGAAAGCGCAGAGGAGCTTGGCGGATCTTCATGTCGGGCACAAGTCCGCCCAGGTTCCGGAACCGTGTTCATCTATGGACAGCCGATGAACGCGTCCTTAGCGTCGGTTCCGGGGGAGCGCTCTCCAATCACCCCGAGGAGAGTCCGGTCTTCCCTAGGGCGCAAGAGTCCCCCTTGCGCATCCCCGCCCAAGGAGAAGCAATGACCATCCCCGTCTCCTCCGCACCCGAGCGGAGACGCTCCCCCTGGCGATTGGCCGCGGTAAGCGGCCTGATCGCCACCGTCGTCGCGGGTTACGCCGCGGCCACCGCAGGCGGCGCGAGTGCCGCGGAAACCCTGCTCTCGCAGGGCAAACCGGCCACCGCGTCCTCGACCGAGGCGGCCGGCGCCTACGCCGCGTCCGAGGCCGTCGACGGCAATACCGGCACCCGCTGGGCGTCGGCGTTCAGCGACCCGCAGTGGCTGCAGGTCGATCTGGGCAGCTCGCAGCAGATCACCCGCGTCGAGCTGAACTGGGAGACGGCCGCGGCCAAGGCCTTCCAGATCCAGGTCTCGGACAACGCGAGCTCGTGGACCAACGTCTACTCGACCACGACGGCGACCGGCGGCAACCAGAACCTGACGGTCAACGGCACCGGCCGGTACGTGCGGATGTACGGCACCCAGCGCACCACCGGCTACGGCTACTCGCTGTGGGAGTTCAAGGTCTTCGGCGGCACCACGACCACACCCCCGACCACGCCGCCGCCGACCACCCCACCGCCGACCGGAGACCCGATCCCGGGTGGCGGCAGCCTCGGCACGAACGTGGTCGTTTTCGACCCGTCGATGTCGAGCGCCAGCATCCAGGCGCGGGCCGACCAGATCTTCGCGCAGCAGGAGACCGCGCAGTTCGGCACCGGGCGTTACGTGCTGGCGTTCCGGCCGGGCACCTACAACAACCTGAACATCCAGGTCGGCTTCTACACCTCGATCGTCGGCCTCGGGCAGAACCCGCAGGACGTGCGGATCAACGGTGACATCACGGTCGACGCCGGCTGGTTCCAGGGCAACGCGACCCAGAACTTCTGGCGCAGCACCGAGAACGTGTCGGTCTACCCGGTGAACGGCACCAACCGCTGGGCCGTCTCGCAGGCCGCCCCGTTCCGCCGCATGGACATCCACGGCAACCTCAACCTCGCCCCCAACGGGTACGGGTGGGCGTCCGGCGGTTACATCTCGGACTCCCGGATCAGCGGCAGCGAGGGTCAGTACTCGCAGCAGCAGTGGTTCACCCGCGACAGCCAGATCGGCTCGAACACCAACGCGGTGTGGAACCAGACCTTCGTCGGCGTGCAGGGCGCTCCCGCGGCCAGCTACCCGAACCCGCCGTACACGGTCATCGGGCAGACCCCGGTGATCCGCGAGAAGCCGTACCTCTACCAGAGCGGCAGCGACTACGCGGTCTTCGTGCCGAACCTGCGCACCAACACCTCCGGCGCGACCTGGGTCAACGGCAACACCCCGGGCTCGTCGATTCCGCTCAGCCAGTTCTACGTGGCCAAGCCGGGTGACACCGCCGCGCGGATCAACCAGGCGCTCGCGCAGGGCCTGAACCTGATCTTCCAGCCCGGCATCTACCACATCAACCAGACGATCAACGTGAACCGGGCGAACACCGTGGTGCTCGGCCTCGGCTACGCGACGATCATCCCGGACAACGGCGTCACCGCGATGCAGGTGGCCGATGTGGACGGCGTCAAGGTGGCCGGCCTGCTCTTCGACGCGGGCACCACCAACTCGCCCAACCTGCTGGTCATGGGTCAGTCCGGTTCCTCGGCCAACCACGCCGCCAACCCGAGCACCGTCCAGGACGTGTTCTTCCGGATCGGTGGCTACATCGCCGGCAAGGCCACCAACAGCCTGCTGGTCAACAGCAACAACGTCATCATCGACCACATCTGGGCATGGCGGGCCGACCATGGCAACGCCGGCACCTACGGCTGGACGATCAACACGGCCGACAGCGGCCTGATCGTCAACGGCAACAACGTGACGGCGTACGGGCTGTTCGTCGAGCACTACCAGAAGACCGAGGTGCTCTGGAACGGCAACGGCGGCCGCACCTACTTCCTGCAGAACGAGCAGCCGTACGATCCGCCGTCCAACGCCGCGTGGCGCAGCGACGGGGTGCTCGGCTACCCGGCGTACAAGGTGGCGGACAGCGTTCAGACCCACGAGGCGTGGGCGATGGGCAGCTACGCCTTCTTCCAGAACAACCCGGCCGTGCACTCGGCCAACGGTTTCCAGGCTCCGACCCACGGCGGCGTGAAGTTCCACAACATCTTCACGATCTCCCTGGCCAGCGGCACGATCGACCACGTCGTCAACAACATCGGCGCCCCGGCTCAGGCCAGCAACGTGGTGCCGTCCACGGTCACCAACTTCCCGTAACCGTCCACACTGAACGCAGCGGCGCCGCGGGCTCGTCCCGCGGCGCCGTCTTTCTGTTCTCAGCAGTCCACGGGCGTCGCCCAGCCGGCCAGAATCCGCGGTTCGCGCCGGTAGACTTCATGATCGAAGGCGCCCGGGACGCGTACGGGCTCCCGGCCGATCTGCTTGGCCAGGCGCTCGGCGATCTCCAGGTGCAGCGGGTCGGGCGCCTCGCTCACGGCGATCGTCACCAGGTCGGCCGGCAGGTCGCCGGGCTCGAACGCGCGCCGGGTGAGCAGCCGGGCGTCGTCCCGGATCGCCGCCTCGGCGTTGACGAGGGAGGCTTGGACCTCCGGCGAGGCGAGATCGGCGTGGCCCTCCGACAGCACGGTCAGCGCCACCCGCCAGGCGGCGGCCCAGTCGTCCGGGTGCTCGACCAGGTAGGCCTCGATGGGTTCCATGATCGCGGCGTGCATCTGGTCGGCGCCGGGCAGCATGCCGAGCGCGGCCGGCTCCCAGGCGATCGCCTCGCGCAGCAGTCCGGGATGCCGGGCCGCCAGCGCGAGCGCCACCACCCCGCCCGAACTGAAGCCCAGCACGGTGACCGGGGCCAGACGCAGATGCCGGATCAGGTCGGCGGCGTCGTCGGCGTGCTGGTCGCCACGGTCGCTCGCCCAGCCCGCGTCGCGGTTGCGCCCGGTGCCCCGGCGGTCGTACGAGATGACCCGGAAACCCCGCTCAGCCAGCGCACTCGCCTGCGGCCCGAGCATGCCCGCGTCCTCGGCGCCGCCATGTATCAGCAGCATGGCGGGGCCGGTGCCGATGTCGTGATACTGCAACACCATCACTGATCTCCTTTTCGCTTGACTCTCTCTATATTGAATATCGGGTACGGTAAGTCAATGTCTCGCGAGCGTCGGCCATACGACTCGTCCGGCCGGCAGGCCCAGGCCGAGCTCCTGCGGGCCCGCGTGCTCGAGGTCGCCCGCCGGCTCTTCGTCGAGCAGGGTTTCGCCCGTACGTCCGTCGCGCAGATCGCCCGCGAGGCCGGGGTCTCGGCTCCGACCGTCTTCGCCGGCTTCCGGTCGAAGGTCAACCTGCTCAAGCTCGCGGTCGACTCGGCGATCGTCGGCGACGAAGAGCCGGTGCCGCTGGCCGCCCGTCCCGTGATGGGTCGCGTGCGCGAGGCGGCGACCTTCGCCGAGTTCGCCGACCGGCTGGCCGACGCGTTCGCCGAGGTGGCGGCGCGGGCGGCGCCGATCGCCCTGGTCGCCTACGCGGCCGCCGACGCCGACGCCGAGATCGCCCGGCTGGCCGCCACGCTCGACGAGCAGCGCCTGACCGGCGCGGAGCGGCTCGCCTCGCTCGCGGCCGACCGGCTGGGAGTCAGCGATCCCGCCGAGATCCGCCGCATGCGCGACACGATCTGGACGCTCAACTCCGTCCACCAGTGGGACCTGCTGGTACGCCGGCTCGGCAACCAGCCCGACGTCTATCGCGCGTGGATGGCCGCCGCCCTCCGGGCGCTGCTCCCTCCCGCCGCGCCCTGATCCCCGGCTCCGGCGCGGGTCACAGCTCGCCTGAGCCGCGCACGATCAGCGTCGTGGGGATGCGGATCTCGCGCGGCGGGCCGGCGTAGCCGTCGATGCGTTCGAAGAGGGCCAGCGCCGCCGTTTCGCCCATCCGGGACGGGTCCTGGGCGACCACGGTGACCGGCGGGTCGAGCAGGTCGGCCAGGGGGAAGTCGTCAAAGCCGACCAGGGCCACCTCATGCTGCCGGCCGAGACGCCGCAAGGCCCGTACGGCTCCGATCGTCACCGCGCTCTGCGAGGTGAACAGGGCCGTCGGCGGATGGGGGCCGCGCAGCATCGCTACGGCGGCGGCGCACGCGGCGGTCGGATCGTGCAGATCGTGCACCGCGGGGCCGGCGAGAGCGCCCAGCGCCCGCTGGTAGCCGGTGTGCCGGTCGCGTGCGGTGGACAACCGCCGGCTGCCGCCGAGGAAGCCGATCCGGCGGTGGCCGCGGGCGATCAGATGGCGTACGGCCCCGGCCGCTCCTGAGACGTTGGTCGAGACCACCAGGTCACCGGCGGCGCCCGTGGGAGCGCGATCGACGAAGACGACCGGCATGCCCGGGAGGTCGAGCTCGGCTCCGCTCGGGGCCAGGATCAGCCCGTCGGTCTGGCGCTCGGCAAAGGCCGCGGCCAGCTCCTTCTCCCGTACGGGATCCCGGTCGAGGCTGCCGGTGAGCACGTGGATGCCGCGGGCGCGGGCCTGGTCCTCGACGGCCCGGTGCAGCGCGGCCGAGAACGGGTGCGAGACGTCGTCGAGCAGCACACCGATCGTCCGGGTGCGCCGGTCGTTGCGACGCAGCATGCTCGCGCCGAGGTGCGGGCGGTAGTCGAGCGATTCGACCGCCGCGCGCACCCGGGCGGCCAGGTCGGGAGCGACCGTGGTTTCGCCGTTGACCACCCGGGACACCGTTTTGAGGCTCACCCCGGCGGTGCGCGCCACGTCGTTCATGGTCGGCCGATGGTCCGCCATAAATACACCTCCGTCGATGTTGATCACTGTCCGCAACATCTTGGAAACTCATTGTTGACACGGGGTCAGGCCGGGCGTCTACTGCGAGACAACGTTGTCTTGAATATCGACAGTCTTTAGCCGACCCGGGTGGCGGTGGGGGCGGTCGGATGGGCGGCAGAAGAAGCTAAATCGGTTTGGAGGAGACATGCGCGATCCCACCATGTCCCGAGCAGGAAGGCTGCTGGCGACCGGCTGCGTGGTGACCCTCGTGCTCGGCACGGCCGCCGCCTGCAACCGGGGCAACGGCGAGGACGTGGTCGGTCTGATCACCAAGACCGACACCAACCCGTTCTTCGTCCAGATGAGAAAGGGCGCCCAGGGCGCGGCCCAGCAACAGGGCGTCGAACTGCAGAGCTTCGCCGGCAAACAGGACGGCGACAACGAGGCCCAGGTCCAGGCGATCGAGAACCTGATGTCGTTCGGCGCCAAAGGCTTCCTGATCACCCCGAACGACTCGAAGGCGATCGTCCCCTCCATCGACAAGGCGCACGAGCTCGACATGCTCGTCATCGCGCTGGACACGCCCGTCGACCCGCCCAACGCGGCCGACGCCACCTTCGCCACCGACAACTACCAGGCCGGCAAGCTGATCGGGCAGTGGGCCAAGGCGAAGTTCGAGAAGGACGGCAAGGACGCGAAGATCGCGATGCTCGACCTCAACGCCAACCAGGTCTCGGTCGACGTCAAACGTGATCAGGGCTTCCTCGACGGCTTCGGCATCGACGTGGGCGACCCCGACCGGATCGGCGACGAGAACGACCCGCGCATCGCCGGCCACGACGTCACCGACGGCGCCGAGGACGGCGGGCGTACGGCGATGGAGAACCTGCTGCAGAAGGACTCGTCGATCAACCTGGTCTACACGATCAACGAGCCCGCGGCGGCCGGCGCCTACCTGGCACTGCAGGCGGCCGGCAAGGAGAAGGACACCGTCATCGTCTCGATCGACGGCGGCTGCCCGGGGGTCGACAACGTGTCCAAGGGGATCATCGGGGCCACCTCGATGCAGTTCCCGCTCAAGATGGCGCAGCTGGGCGTCGACGCCATCGCGGCGTACGCCAAGGACGGCACCCGGCCCGAGACGACGCCGGGCAAGGACTTCTACGACACCGGAACCCAACTGATCACCGACGACCCGCAGGCCGGCGTGGAGGCCAAGGACTCCACGTGGGGCAAGCAGAACTGCTGGGGTTGACATGGCCACCGACACGACCGCTCCCGCCGACTTCGACGTGCGCAAGGACGACTCGCTCGGCCTGCGCATCCAGCACCTGTTGCACTCCAACCCCGTACTGGGGCCGCTGGCCGTGCTCATCGTGGCGATCATCGCGTTCTCGATCGTCAACGGCCGCTTCCTGACCGCGACCAACCTCTCACTCGTCCTTCAGCAGGTCACGGTCATCGCCGTGCTCGCCCTCGGGCAGACGCTGATCATCCTGACCGCGGGCATCGACCTGTCCGCGGGCGCGATCGCGGTGTTCTCGTCGATTCTGATGGCCGAGTTCTGCACCAAGGTCGGCATGCCCGGCGTCATCGCGCTGCTGGTCGGGTTCGCCTGCGGCACGGCGATGGGCGCGATCAACGGCTTCCTGGTGACGCGGATAAAACTGCCACCCTTCATCGTCACGCTGGGCACGCTGACCATCTTCTTCTCGCTCAATTCGGTGGTGAGCAACAGCGAGACCGTACGGGGAACCGACATGCCCGGCCTGATGACATGGACCGGGGACTCCATCCCGATCGGCAACTTCCGTCTCACGTACGGGTCGATCATCATGCTGTTGCTCTTCGCGTTCTTCTTCTACGCGCTCGGCAATACCGCGTGGGGCAAACATGTCTACGCCACCGGTGACGACAGCGAGGCCGCACGGCTGGCCGGCATCCAGACCAACCGGGTGCTGTTCTCGGTCTACACCGTGGCCGGCCTGCTCTACGCGGTCGGCGGCTGGATCCTCATCGGCCGGCTCGCCTCGGCCAGCCCCAACGTGGGTGTCGAATACAACCTCGACTCGATCACCGCGGTCGTGCTCGGCGGCACCAGCCTCTTCGGCGGCCGGGGCAGCGTCATCGGCACCCTGATCGGCGCGCTCATCGTCGGCGTGTTCCGCAACGGCCTGCAGCTGGGCGGCGTGGAAGTGGTCTGGCAGGGCTTCGCCATCGGCCTGCTGGTGCTGATCGCGGTCTCCCTCGACCAGTGGATCAGGAAGGTGAAGGCATGACCTCCGAGGGCCGGCACGCAGTTCCCCAGGCCACGCCCGAGTCTCCGCCGACCACCGACCGCACCCCGGTGCTGCAGGCGAAAGGCCTGACCAAGCGGTACGGGCGGGTCGTCGCGATCAACGGCAGCGATCTCGAGCTGTACCCCGGCGAGATCCTCGCGGTCATCGGCGACAACGGCGCCGGCAAGTCCAGTCTGATCAAGGCCCTGTCCGGCGCGCTCGTCCCCGACGAGGGCGAGATCTTCCTCGACGGGCGGCCGGTCCGATTCCGTACGCCCATGGACGCGCGCTCGGCCGGCATCGAAACCGTGTATCAGACCCTCGCGGTCGCGCCCGGCCTGGACATCGCCGACAACCTGTTCCTGGGCCGGGAGCAACGCAAACCCGGCCCGCTCGGTTCGGTGTTCCGGATGCTCGACCGCGGGCACATGCGCTCGGAGGCCAAGCGGCACATGAGCGAGCTGGGCGTGGCCACGCTGCAGAACATCGGCCAGGCCGTCGAGTCGCTCTCCGGCGGTCAGCGGCAGGCCGTGGCGGTGGCCCGGTCGGCCGCGTTCGGCAGCAAGGTGGTGATCCTCGACGAGCCGACCGCGGCGCTCGGCGTCAAGGAGGGCAACCGGGTGCTCCAGCTGATCCGCGACGTACGCGACCGCGGTCTGCCTGTCATCCTGATCAGCCACAACATGCCGCACGTGTTCGAGGTTGCCGACCGCATCCACATCCAGCGGCTGGGCCGCCGGGCCACGGTCATCAGCCCGAAGTCCCATTCGATGAGCGAGGCGGTGGCCATCAT
Source organism: Actinoplanes sp. NPDC021490 (assembly GCF_055562135.1). Lineage (NCBI taxonomy): Bacteria > Bacillati > Actinomycetota > Actinomycetes > Micromonosporales > Micromonosporaceae > Actinoplanes > Actinoplanes sp. NPDC021490. Next base: position 343,187 of record NZ_JBVHFW010000001.1, on the reverse strand, counting down.
GACCGGCGCCGCCGAGCCCCCACCGCACACGGCCTGACCTCTGCACGGCCGGCGCCCGTTCCGCGGGCGCCGGCTACTTCTTCTTCTTGCCCTTCTTGTCGTCACCGAACATCGCGCCGAGCATGGCGCTGTCGCGCTCGTTGGCGCTCTTCGGCTCCCGGACGGCAACCTTCCAGAAGACCGCCACGATCACGACCATCCAGGCCCACCAGGGAATCCCCGATTCCGGCCCGAAAAGTGCGCTCGTCACGGTCGACGCGGTGTCGAGGTACTGATCCATCCGTGGCTCCTCGTTCGCTTCGCTTGGCTTCGTCAAAAGGTCGGCCCCTTGAATCGGCCACCGGGCGCGCCGGCTTAGCACTTCGTAGAGTCAGTTCATGCGCGTGACAACATGGAACGTGTGGTGGCGCTTCGGCGGAGCCTGGCGCGAACGCGAACCGGCCATCGCCGCCGTGCTGCGAGACCTGCAACCGGACGTCGTCGGGCTCGTCGAGACCTGGCCCGGTCAGCCCCGCCTGCTCGCCGACCACCTGGGCGGCTTCGCCTCGGCCTGGGCGCCGACCTCGCTGCCGCCCGCCCCCGACCCGCCCGAGGAGCCCTCACAGGCCGGCATCGAGGTCGGCCTCGGCCTGATCAGCCGCTGGCCGTTGCTGGCGACCGAGATCCACGACCTTCCCCATCCCGTACGCCCGGGGCCGCCACCCACGGCCCTGCTGGCCACCCTCGACCACCCCCGCGGGCCGCTGCACGTGATCGTCACGTGCCTCGAGTGGGAGCCGGAATACGCGCGCGACCAGCTGGCCCAGAGCACGGCGGTGGCCGCACTGGCCACCGACCCCCGCCTCGACGGCGACCTGCCCGTCCTGGTGATCGGCGACCTGAACGCCGACGTCACCCAGCCCGGCCTGACACCGTTGCTCACCGCCCTGACCGACGTGTGGCCGCTGGCCGGCGGCGACCCGGATGCGGTGACCCTCAGCTCGGCCGTCCCCGAAGCCCCGCTCGAGGTCACCCACCTGATCGACCGCCGGATCGACCACATCTTGGCCCGCCCGGGCCGCCCGGGCGGGTCACTGAGCGCCCGGCGGGCCTTCGTCGCCGGAGACCACCCGGTCGACGGTCGCTATCCGTCCGACCACTTCGCGGTCGTGGCCGACCTCGTGGAGGGCGTCGAACCGTAAGCCGTCAGAGGATGTTCGCCAGTTCGAGGGCGGCCCGGCGGGGGTCGCCGTTCCAGCGGCTCGCGAAGGCGTCCTGCAGGCGCCAGCCCGCCTGGGTCAGGGCCCGGCGGCGGGCGAGATGGGCCTCCGGACCGTCGGGGTGGGGCGCGCAGAAGACGCCGATCGGGTTCTCGGGCGGGCCCGCGCAGAGGTCGATCGTCCAGCGGCCGACGGCGTACGCGGGCCGGGTCCTCACGTCCAGGCGGTTCAGCTCGGTGGCCAGCTCGGCCGCCCAGCCCTCTGGAAGGTCCGAAGCGGTGGCGGCGGGCCGGGCGGGCACTTCGGCGTACGCGAAGAACTCGCCGAGGAGGCCGTCCGGCTTGTCCAAGGCGGTCACCAGCACGAGCTTGCGCCGCGCCCTGGTGATCATCACGTTGAACAGGTTGGGGTCGGCCACGAAACGGCGCCTCGCGGGCGGATCGTCCGGGGCCAGGCCCAGCGAGACGATCACCACCGCGGCCTCGCTGCCCTGGAAGGCGTGCACCGTCCCCACCCGCAGGCCCAGCTCCTCGATCCGCTCGACCGGATAGGCCTCGACCAGTGCCGCCTCCAGGGCGTCGGCCTGCGGGCGGAACGGCGAGATCACCCCGATGCCCCGCGTGCCCGCCGCGGCCTCTTTCTCGACCATGGCCAGCACGGCCGCGACCTCGTCCGACGCGTGAACCACGTCGATCGCGTCGGCGTGCTCGGTCGACGGCGTACGGGTCAGGATGTCGAGCCGGTCGTTGTAGAAGCGCCGGGCCGGGAACCCGATCAGGTGCGGCACGCTGCGGTGATGCTCGGCCAGCCAGGTCGCCGGGGCCGCGCCCGCCGCCAGGTCGTAGGCGCTGACCCGGCGTACGTCCAGACGCTCGTCGGCCTGGTGCTTCGCGAGCACGGCGGCCACGTCGACGTCGCTCACGAACGAGACGAACCGCAGCTGGCGCGGGTCGCCCACCACCAGGGCACGCCGGGCCCGGGCCAGCACCGGCGCCGCGCGCACCTGGTCCACATGGGACGCCTCGTCCAGCACCACCAGGTCGAACAGCCCGGGCGACGCGGGCAGCAGATCCTCGACGTCGGCGACCGTGCCGATCCAGAGCGGGAGAGCGCGTACCAACGGCCCGGCCTCGAGATTGGCCAGCAGCTCACGACGGCGGTTGCGGCCCGCCCGCAGCGCCGCGGCCAGTTCGGCGGCGCCCCGGCGGGCGGCCCGGTCCCAGCGGCGCGCGCTGCGGGCACCCCGGCGCATCGCCTCGCCGGCCGCGCGGGCCAGCACGTTCTCGGCCTCGTGCAGGGCGGCCCACCGCGCCTCCAGGTCGGTGCCGCCGGTCGCGGCGAGGTGGGCGGCGGCACGCTGGGCGGCCGCCGCGGCCAGGGCATCCCGTACGCGGGACGGCTCACCCATCCGGCGCAGCGTCCACCACCGGGCGAGGCCACCGCGGTCGAGCCGGGCGGCGACGCGTTCGAGGTCGACGCCGTCCCGGAAGGCGCCGGGCACGTCGGCGGTCAGCCCCGCAAGCAGCGGCTGCCACTCCGGCAGCTCGGCCGCCTTCACCTCGATTCCGAGCGCGGCCCTCAGTTCGGACCGCATTCGCCGTACGCCGTCGAGCGCGCGCCGGACCGCCTCGGCGTCGGACCGCAGCTCCCCATCGGTCGCGCCGTCACCGAGGCCGGCGGTGAGCTCGGCGGCCAGGCTCTCCCGGCGGGCCGCGTCGCCGAAGAGCACCGGAACCGGCCCCGGATACCGTTCCAGCAGGTTGGCCAGCACCTCGGCCGCGTGCGGCGACTGGGTGGCCACCAGCACCGACCCGCCACGCTGCACGACCTCGAGCGCGGCCGCGACCACGGTGTGGCTCTTGCCGTTGCCCGGCGCCCCCGAGACGACGGTGATCGGGGCCGTGCGCGCCCGGCGCACCACTTCGGCCTGCGCCTCGCTCAACGGCAAGGGCGAGACCACGTCCGTACGGTCCTCGGCGGGCTCTTCGCACGTGTCGTAAAGCGAGGCCAGCGCCGTGCCCGTGAGGTCGCGGCCGGCCCAGCTGCGCAGGCTGTCGGCCATCCCGGCCCCGAAGACGTCGCGCACCACGAACAGCGCGGGCTCCGGCACCAGCACGATCCGGTCGTTGGGGGCCTGGCGCCCGGTAGCCAGCGCGTCCACCGGCAGCCCGGTCGCCTCGGCCGCCGACCACAGCCACGCCTTGCTGCCGGTCGCCTCCAGCCAGCCCGGCCCGGCCAGCCCCGGCGCCGCCTCCAGCGCGGCCGCGAGCGTGCGATCCTCGATCAGCGACGTGATCTCGATGTCGCCGGCCGGGACGATCCGATAGCCGAGCAGGCCGCGTTCGAGCTGGACCGCCTGGCTGAGCAGCGGCACCCGGATCTTCCGCGGCTTGCCCTCGATCTCGGTGCGCCCGACCAGGAAACCCCACCCGCGTCGCAGCGGCCGTTCCTCCCGGTGCAGCGCCCCGATCGCGGCCAGCCGGTTGGCCTGTTTGGTGCGGCCCACCCGTTCCGCGTCGTCCAGCCAGACCAGCGGCCCGCCCCGGCTGACGTCCAGCTCGCGGTCGTTCCCGGCCGGAGCCAGGTCGGCCAGCACTTCGAGCACACGGGACGCCAACATCGACCCGAGGCTACCGTGACCTGGTGGAAGGCCCCCGCCCGCGTTTGACCGACGCCCCTGAGCCTGTACGGGAAATGGTGGAAAGCCTGCTCGGGGCGCCGATTGTGGCCGAACACCCCGCCGCGGCCGGCTTCACCCCGTCGATCGCCTCGGTAGTCGTCGGCGCCCGCGGCCGGCGGCTGTTCGTCAAGGTGACGCCCGACGACGCCGGCTTCATCCTGGCCGACGTCACCGGCGATCTCGCTCCCCCACTGGTCGGGCAGGGCGTGGTCGGCGATCAGCGCGTCGCCGCGTACGAGGTGGTCGACGGTGAGCCGGTGACACGCTGGCAGAAGGAAGACCTGCCGGGGCTGGTCGCCGTCCAACGGCGCATGCGGGAACTCCTCGAGCCGTGCGCGATCGGCGGCACCACGCCGTACGGGGAAAGCTTCGCCTCCAAGCTCGGCACCTGGCGGGCGTTGAACGGTGATCCCCGACCGCGGCAGGGCGTCGACCACGTGCGCGGGCTGCCGCTTCCGGTCGACATCCCGATCGCGAAGCTGGCCGAACTCGAAAGCCGATGGGCGGGCGCCCTCGCCGGCGGTGACGCGCTGCACCACGGCGACCTGCGCCGCGACAACTTCCTCCGGCGGCGCGACGGACGGCTCGTGGTGGTGGACTGGACGCATCTGTGGACCGCGCCCGGCTGGATGGACGTCGTGCGGCTGGCCCCGGACGTGGCCGCGTGCGGTCACGACCCGGAGCGGCTGCTTCGATCGTGCCGGCCGGACGCCCCGGACGACGCGGTGAACGTCGCCCTGGCCGGGCTGGCCGGACGGGCCTGGCGCGAGTGGCACCTGCCCGGCCCGGCGAAGCTGCGCCGCATGCAGCGCGAACAGGGCCTGCACACGCTGCGCTGGCTGGCCGCGCGACTGGCTACCGCAAATTGACCGGGCCGGCGTCGATCGGGATGCGGAACAGGGCGTACGGGTATTCGCGGCGGTCGTCCTCGTACTGGTACTTGGCCTGGCGGTGCAACTGGTTGGCGGTCACGTAGAGATAGCCGTCGGCCACCGCCATCGTGTCGGGCCACAGCAGCCGCGGATCGTGGGCCAGGGTTTCGAACGTGCCGTCGGGCCGGCGGCGCAGCACCGCCTCATGCTCCCAGTCGGTGAGGTAGAACCGGCCCTGGTCGTCGGTCTCCAGCCCGTCCGAGCCGCCGCCCTTGTCACCCTCGTCGACGACCGTGGCCGACACGTCGGCGTCGCTCAGGCCGCGGTCGAACAGGGCGTCGGCGGAAACGCTGTACCAGCGCCGGGAAATCAGCGGGCAGTAGAAGATGCGCGAGCCGTCGGCGGCGATGGCGATGCCGTCGGAACCCATCTTGACCGGGCTGGGCGGGCCGTCCTTCGGGCGTTCCATGAACGGTTTGCCCTCGACGATGGGCAGCATGTCGGCCGGAGGCAGCGCCTTGGTCGAAGGGTGGTCGTGCAGCCGCCGCCAGGCCTCGCCGGTGTGCAGGTCGACGACGATCAGGCCGTTCGGTCCCTGATCGGACGAGTCGGTGATGAAAGCGGCGTTGCGGCGCAGGTCGAAGCGCACGTCGTTGAGATAGGTGGTCGGCAGCGCGACGTCGGAGTCGAAGACGATGGTGCGGACGACCTGGTCGGTGCTCAGGTCGACGCAGACCAGCTTGGGGCCGCCGTGCTCGGTCGGCTGGAACAGCGGGCTGCCGGTGTCGAGGATCCAGAGGCGGTCGGCCGGGTCGACCACGATGCTCTGCACCGAGACGAGCGCTTCCGGGTCGGCGTCGCCGTTCGGGGTGTTCCAATCGAGGTCGGGATAGGGCACCGCCTCGCCGTCGCGGATCTCGGCGACCGTGTAGCGGACGTCGTCGCCCCACTTGGGGAAGTTGACGAAGATGCGGCCGCTCCGCGAGACGGCGACGCCGGTGGGCATCGGCCCGGACTCGAAGAGGTGGACAGTTTCGAGGGTGCCTGCAGGTTGATCGGTCACGACCGCCGCATACCCGCGAAAAGCGCCGGTATACGACTCCTACCCCCAACCCGCCCCACCAGGGGGACCACCACCCTAGTACCACAACCAAGCGGGCGGCCCAGCTTATCCACAGGCTCCGGCGTACACCCGGAGCCTGTGGATAACGGTCAGCCCAGGTCGACGCCGGGGTAGAGCGGGAAGCCGGCCAGCAGCTCGTGGGCCTGCTTGTGGACGCGGTCGGCCACGGCCGGGTCCAGGTGGAACTTGGCCTTCGAGCCCTCGGCCGGGGTGGTGCCGGTCAGGACGGTGTGGATCAGTTCGGCAATCTGGTCCATCTCGGCCACGCCCAGGCCGCGGGAGGTCAGGGCGGGGGTGCCGATGCGGATGCCGGAGGTGTACCAGGCGCCGTTCGGGTCCTGCGGGATGGCGTTGCGGTTGGTGACCACGCCGCTGTCCAGCAGGGCCTGCTCGGCCTGGCGGCCGGTGAGGCCGAACGGGTGCACGTCGATCAGCACCAGGTGGTTGTCGGTGCCGCCGCTGACCAGCTCGACGCCGCGCCGGCTCAGGCCCTCGGCCAGCGCCTGGCTGTTGGTGACGATCTGCTGGGCGTAGGTCGCGAAGGACGGCTGCCGGGCCTCGGCGAAGGCGATCGCCTTGGCCGCCATCACGTGGGCGAGCGGGCCGCCGAGCACCATCGGGCAGCCGCGGTCGACCTGGTCGGCCAGCTCGGGCTGGGAGAACACGGCGCCACCGCGCGGGCCGCGCAGCGACTTGTGGGTCGTGGTGGTGACGATGTGCGCGTGCGGGAAGGGGCTGTAGTCGCCGGTGAAGACCTTGCCCGCGACCAGACCGGCGAAGTGCGCCATGTCGACCATGAACGTCGCGCCCACCTCGTCGGCGATCTCGCGCAGCGTCGCAAAGTTCACCTTGCGGGGGTACGCCGAGTAGCCGCCGACGATGACCAGCGGCTTGAACTCGCGGGCCGTCTCGCGCAGCGCCGCGTAGTCGATCTGACCGGTGGACCGGTCGACGCCGTAGCTGCGCTGGTCGAACATCTTGCCCGAGATGTTGGGCCGGAAGCCGTGCGTGAGGTGGCCGCCCGCGTCGAGCGACATGCCCAGCATGCGCTGGTTGCCGAAGGCCTGCCGCAGCTCGGCCCATTCGGCGTCGGTGAGGTCGTTGACCTGGCGCTTCTCGAACTTTCGCAGAGCCGGCGCCTCGACCCGGTCGGCCAGGATCGCCCAGTACGCGACCAGGTTGGCGTCGATGCCGGAGTGCGGCTGCACGTACGCGTAGGGCGCGTCGAACAAGGCCTTGGCGTGCTCGACGGCGACCGACTCGACGGTGTCCACGTTCTGGCAGCCGGCGTAGAAGCGGCGCCCGATCGTGCCCTCGGCGTACTTGTCGGAAAGCCAGTTGCCCATGGCCAGCAGCACGGCCGGAGAGGCGTAGTTTTCGCTGGCGATCAGCTTGAGCGACTCACGCTGGTCGGTCAGCTCTTTGGCGATGGCGTCGGCAATGCGCGGCTCGACGGACCGGACCACCTCGAGGGCGGAACGGAAGGCGGTCGATTCGGCGTTCAGCTCACTCATGGGACCTCTCTATCACTGTGCAGAGGCCCAGGCGCACGGCAGGTCGCCGCCGATTCGCTCGACGGCGGAGCCGCTCCCCGGTGGTTGACCACCTTGACGCGCCAGTTACGGCCCGCCGAGAGCATACCCGGCGGCTTGGGCCGGAGCACTAGCCTGATCAACGTGAACGGCGTACAGATCCTGCTCATCATCGGCCTGGGCATCTTCGTGTCCTCCATGGCGAAGCGCCGTGGCGTCGAGCCGGGCATGATCATCGTGGTGCTGGCGGCGGCCGCGTCGTTCATTCCGGGGGTTCCCCGCCTTGAGCTGGAGAGCGAGGTCATCCTCGCGATCGTCATCCCGCCGCTGCTCTATTCGGCCACCCGCGGCGCCTCGTTCGCCAACTTCGGGGCCAACATCAGGGCGATCTGGGCGCTCGGCGTTCTGCTGGTCGCGGTCACCTGCGGCGCGCTCGGGCTGCTCTCGTCGTGGCTGCTGCCCACGCTCGGCCTCTCGGTCGCGTTCGTGCTGGGCGCGGTGCTGGCCCCGCCCGACACGATCACGACGGTCTCGCACGGCGACCAGATCGGGCTGCCCAAACGGGTGACCACGATCCTCACCGGCGAGAGCCTGGTCAACGACGCCACCGCGCTGACCCTGTTCAGCATCGCCGTGGCCGCCGTCAACGGGGAGCACACCAGCTGGTCCGGCGGCCTCCTCGAGTTTTTGCGTACGGCGTCGATCGGGCTCGGCATCGGCGCCCTGTTCGCGTTCATCGCGTTGCGGATCCGTAAGCAGCTCGGCAACCCGACGCTCGAGACCTCCCTGGTGCTGCTGGTGCCGTTCACCGCCTTCCTGGCCGCCGAAGAGGTGCACGCGTCCGGCATCCTGGCCGTGGTCATGGCCGCCTTTTCGATCAGCGTGAACCTGACGCTCGACCCGAAACACCAGTACCCGGGCGCCTATCAGACCCGGCTGCAGGAGGAACAGGTCTGGCGGGTGCTCGACTTCCTGCTCGAGACGTTCGTGTTCGCGTACATCGGCCTGCAGTTGAAGTTCGTTCTGGAAGAGCTGGCCGGCTCGGAGGATCCGGGGCTGGTCCGCACGCTGGTGGCGGCGGCCGTCCTGCTGGTCGCGGCGATCGTGCTGCGGCTGGCCGGGGTGTTCGTCATCTTCGGGCGCTGGCGGCTCAAGGAGATCGGGACGCAACGCCGGATCGACAAGGACGTCCGCTTCCGGGAGCGGTACGAGACCTGGCGGAAGCGCCACGAGCGCCACGGCGGGGTGCCCCTGCCCGCCCCCACGACCAAGGAGATCGTGCTGGTCGGCTGGACCGGCATGCGCGGAATCCTCACGCTGGCCGCGGCGGCCTCGATCCCCGAGCACACCGCGTCGGGCGAGGAGTTCCCCGGCCGCGACGCTATCCAGGCCATCGCCCTGATCGTCACCCTCGGCACCCTGCTCCTGCAGGGCACGACCATCGGCCGGCTGGCCCGCCTTCTCAAGTTCGACCTGGCCGCCGAGCGCGCCGAAACCGAGGAGCTGCGCGACCGCGGCAGGCAGCTGGCCGCCGAGGCCGCGGCCCAACCGGACACCGACCCGGACGCGTCGTTCGAGGCCCAGCGTCTCGCGCTGGGCAAGGCGGTGTACGACCGGGTCCTGCCGGAGGAGATCGCCCGCGAACTCATCGAGGACGTCGACCTGCGCCAGGCCGCCCGCCACACCGGCTCCTAGACGGCAGACGCGTGCCGGACGAATCGCGCGACCTCGGGGGAACGCTCGTCGTCGCGCCAGGCCAGGCGCAGCTCGGCCGGTGACAGACCGGTGACCGGCACGGCAACGACGCCGGGCTGGGTCGCGACGGGCAGGGCGCTCGACACGAAGGCCACCGCGTGGCCGAGCCGGACCAGAGCCAGCAACTGCAGCATGTCGTTGACCTCGGGCCCGGCGGTCGCACCCGGGAAGCCGAGCCAGAATTCGCGCTCGACCGGCTGATCGGTTGCCCAGACCGCGACCGGAAGGCCGTCGAGCTCGTCCCGCTCGATCACCTCACGTCCGGCGAGCGCGTGCCCCTCGGGCAGCAGCGCCACGCGTGGATCCACGGCGAGCAGGTCACTGTCGAGGCCCTCGGCGTCGAACGCGCCCCGAATCAATGCCAGGTCGGCCTCCCCCGTACGCAAGCCCTCGGTCTGGGTGCGCCATTCGGCGACCACCGCCCACGCGCCGGGAAAATCCTTGGTCAGCCGGTCGACCACGGCGACGTCACAGCCTCGGGCGCTGACCCGCAGCCGGTCGTCGCCGGCCGCCGCCCGCCGCGCCCGGCCGACCGCACGCAGGACCCGCCGGTCGATCTCCCGGGCCTCGTCGATCAGCACCCGGCCGGCCTCGGTCGGCTCGACCCCGCGATGCCCGCGCACAAGCAGCGGCACGCCGACATCGGACTCGAGGGCACGAATGGCTCTCGACAGCGCCGGCTGCGTCATCTTCAGCCGCTCCGCCGCCGCGGTGATCGCGCCCTCCTCGGCGACCGCCACCAGATAGCGCAGACGGCGAAGATCCATGACGTCTCCCCTGGTCGGCGGTCATGCCCGCCCAGCATGGCAGACATGCTTTCCGCTCCCTACCCGGCCAGTTCACCGCGCCACAGAATCAAGCATGCCCGGCCGGCACATCACCATCAAAGGGAGAAATCACATGAGCAAGAGCGCGGTGGTCACCGCCGGAACGGCCGGACTGGGCTTCGAGATCGCCCGCGGCCTGATCGGCGCCGGATACGAGGTCACGCTGGTGGCCCGGAACCGGGACCGAGGCCAGGAAGCCGTCCGCACCCTCGGAGCACGGGCAAGGTTCGCGGCGGCCGACATGTCGTCGCCGGCCGAGGTTCGGCGGCTGGCCGAGACGATCACGGGCCCGCTCGACGTGCTGGTCAACAACGCGGGCGGCATGTGGGCCGACCGCTGGGAGAACGCCGACGGCATCGAGGGGAGCTTCGCCATCAACCACCTTTCCCCGTACGTCCTGACGACCGCACTCGCCGGCAAGATGGCCGACCCGAGCCGGATCGTGCAGGTCACGTCGTCGGCGATGATGGCCGCGGTGCCCGACTTCGCGGAGATCGACCTGCCCGGCGAGTACTACGGACTGGCCGTCACCGGCCGGGCCAAGCTGGCCCAGCTCGCCTGGTCGCTCGACGTGGCCACGGAGCTGCACGAGCGGGGAATCACGCTGGTGCTCGCCGATCCCGGTCCGGCCGCCACCCCGAACGCCGCCGTGATGAAGGAGCGCATGCTCCCGCCGCCGATTCGTCCGATGTGGAGCGCCGTCCAGGAGGGCGTCAAGCGGCCGGTCACCGAGGCGGCCCAATCGGTCATCCGGGCCGCCACCGACCCGGCCCTGCATAACCACCCCGGCACGATCCTGGGCCCCGACGGCGAACCCGACGACAGCCTGCGGGCGCATGTGACGCCGGAAGTCACCGCCGCGGTCCGCAAACTGACGGAGGCAGCGCTCTGACGGGCGGGGGCCAGTGGGAGATCAACCGGGTGGGTCGAGGGCTACGGTGCGGAAGCCGGTGTTGCCGGTGGAGGAGTCGGGGGTGTTGGAGGAGCGGGCGGCGTTGCGGTAGCGGTTGCAGTACGAGTCGTGGCACAAGTAGGAACCGCCGCGAATCACGCGGGTGGCGCCCAGCGTGGGGCCCTGCGGGTCGTCCGCGGGGGACGTCGAGTAGTACGTGGGTGAGAACCAGTCCGCGCACCACTCCCACACGTTGCCGATCGGCTGGTAGAGGCCGTAGTCGTTGGGTGCGTACGAGCGGGCGGGCGCGGTGGTCACCCAGCCGTCGTCGACCGTGTTGACGGCCGGAAAGGTGCCCTGCCAGATGTTGCAGGGCCAATCCGGCGGCAGGTCGTCGCCCCAGGGGTAGCGGAGGGACGGCCGGCCGCCTCGAGCGGCGCATTCCCATTCGGCCTCGGTGGGCAGGCGGCGGCCGGCCCACGCGCAGTAGGCCCGGGCGTCGTTCCAGCTGACGTGGACCACCGGGTGGTCGTCGGCGGCGGTCGTGGACGGTCCGCCGGGGTGGGCCCAGTCGGCTCCCGAGACGCCCAGCCACCACGGCGTTCCGGCCATGCTGCCGACGACCTTGTCCGCATCGTCGGAGGCGACCGCCGAGTGGAACACCGCCGACCAGCCGAACGCCTCGGCTTCGGTGCGGTAGCCGGTGCCGGCGACGAAGGCCCGGAAGTCGGCCACCGTCACCGTGGTCGCGTCGATCGAGAACGCCGGCACGCGTACGGGATGCACCGGCTGTTCGCCGTCGGGGCGCGCACCGTCGCCGGACGCGTCGCCCATCGCGAACGTCTGACCGGGTACGGAGGCCTGCGGGACGCGATGGACACCGGCGTGGGCCGGGACGACGACCGCGGCGGTGTGGGGCGGATGCGAACCGGACGGGCTGCAGCAATGGCTCACGGCGTCACCGGCCCGGACGCGCGCCTCATAACACACCTGACCAGCGCATGTACGCCTCCGGACCCGAACATGGGGCCACCGTAGGCGGGCCCAATTCTTCCGTCAAATGAACGAGCGCGTCACGCAGGGACGACGGACAGCCAGCTCATAGGAGATGCACAAAAACCGGACCTACGGTGAGTTCCAGGCGTGCGGCAACACGATGAGGAGCGAACCGATGGCACAGGACCCCAGACCGGTTTACCAGGGACGACAGCTTCCCCGGCCCGACGAGGAGGTCGTCGATCAGGGCCTCGGGTTCGACCTGGGCACCCTCGCCGGCCGTCGGCACGTGCTGCGCGGGTTCGGTCTCGGCGCCGCGGTGCTCGGGCTGGCCGCGTGCGGCAGCAACTCGTCGCCGGAAGGCACGACGACGACCACCTCGGCGGCCGCCACCGGGGAGATCCCCGGCGAGACGGCCGGGCCCTACCCCGGCGACGGGTCGAACGGGCCCGACGTGCTCGAGCAGAGCGGCGTGGTCCGCAGCGACATCCGGTCGAGCTTCGGCACGGCCAGTGGGACCGCTCAGGGCGTGCCGATGACCCTGGAACTGACGATCCTCGACATGGCGAACAACGACGCGCCGTTCAAGGACGTGGCCGTCTATGTGTGGCACTGCGACCGCGAGGGCCGCTATTCGCTCTACTCCGACGGCGTCACCGACCAGAACTACCTGCGCGGCGTCCAGATCGCCGACGACTCGGGCAAGGTGAAGTTCACGAGCATCTTCCCCGCCTGCTACACCGGCCGGTGGCCGCACATCCACTTCGAGGTCTACCCGGGGCAGGCCGACATCACCGACTCGACCAAAACGATCGCCACCTCGCAGGTCGCGCTGCCCAAGGACGTCTGCGACAAGGCGTACGCCACCACCGGCTACTCGTCCTCGGTGAGCAACCTGAGCCAGATCACCCTCGCGTCCGACAACGTCTTCGGCGACGACTCGGCCGCCCTGCAGATGGGCGCGGTCTCGGGCGACGCGGCCAAGGGATTCGCGGTGACGCTGACCGTCAAGGTGGACACGACGACCACCCCGAGCGGCGGTGGCGCACCGGGCGGCGGCGGCCCCGGGCCGGGCGGCACTCCCCCCAGCGGCGGGCCGCCGGCGAACTAGTTCCGTAACCAGTTTTACTTGCCTGTAACACATGCATCGACAAGACTGACTACGTCGGACGCACCCCGTCGCCGAATCCCCCACCGGATCACCTCGGCCGTTCCCCGGACCGATACCGGCGCGGCGGCGAGGGTGCGCTCCTGCTTCGTCAGCCACCCACCTGGAGGCTGAGCCAGAGCGCCAGCACGCCGGCGACCAGCGCGGGCGGCACGGTCAGCAGGCCGAGCCGGAGGAAGTCCCGGGCATCCGGAGCCGCGTAGTGGGTGTGCAGGATCTGCCGCCAGAGCAGGGTCGCCAGCGAGCCGACGTAGGTCAGATTCGGACCCACGTTCACTCCGATCAGCATGGCCAGCAGCAGCCCCGGCCTCGTCTCGACCACCGGCAGCAGCGCCAGCGTGGCCGGCAGGTTGTTGAGCAGGTTGGCCAGCGCGGCGGCCAGGAACGCGACGGCGAGCAGGCCGAGCAGCCCGGCCCGCTCGGGAACGAGCGCGTCGAGCAGTCTCTCGAGACCGTGCTGTTGTACCGCCAGCACCACCACGCCCAGCGCGAGCACGAACGCGCAGAACGGCAGGTTGGCCTCGCGCAGCAGGGTGCGGGGCGGCACCCGGTGCGGCACGGCGAGCAGGATCGCGCCGGCCAGGGCGACCCAGGCCGGGTGGACGCCGAGCGGGTGCACGACGGCGAACCCGACCAGCGTGACGGCCAGCACCACCAACGCGTACTTCGGGGCCGGGCCGTTTCCGCGGTCCGGCTCGGGTCGCTCGCGCGCTCGCAGGTCGTCGCGGAAGTAGAGGCGGAACACCAGGTATTCGACGACGATCACGGCCAGCCAGGGCAGCGTCATCAGCGCGGTGAAGCCGAGGAAGGTCAGACCACTGGCCGCGAACGCGAGCAGGTTGGTCAGGTTCGACACGGGCAGCAGCAGCGACGCCGAGTTGGCCAGGTGGGCCGAGGCGAACGCGGACGGGCGCGAACGGGCCCCGACGCGCGCCGCCGTGGCCAGCACCACCGGGGTCAGCAGCACGACGGTCGCGTCCAGGCTGAGGAACGCGGTGGTGAGGGCGGCCGCGACGAAGACCGCCAGCAGCAGCCGCGGCGGGTGGCCCCGGCTGATCCGGGCCGCGACCCGTCCGGCGTACCGGAAGACGCCGTGCTCGTCGGCGAGATGAGCGAGGACCAGCACGGCGGCGAGGAAACCCACGGTCGGCCCGAGCTCGCGGAACTCGGCCAGGGCGTCGTCCCACGACACCAGGCCGACGGCGATGGCGAGGCCGGCCGCGGGCACGGCGGCGACCGCCTCCGGCAGGCCGCGCGGGCGCACGACGGCGAAGACCAGCACGGCGGCCAGCAGCACCGCCGCGATCAAGAGCACCGCCGAAGACTACGAGTCGGGAGTGTCCAGCACACCGTCGAAGAGGGCCTGCGAGCCTGAGACAGTGAGCACACGGGCCACCGCGCCCGTGGCGCCGATCACCCGGAAGGTCGCATTCAGGGCGACAGCCCCGTTGTATCCGTCGATCAGCGCGCCGAGCGCCTCGGAGTCGATGAACGACACGTCGGTCAGGTCGACGGTCACGCTTTCGTTCTCGGCGAGCGCATCGGTGATCGTCGCGCGCAGCTCGTCGCGCGCGTTGATGTCCAGCTCGCCGCTGGGGCGCAGGGTCGTCGCGGTCCGGTCGGCCGCTCGCTCCTGGCCGATCTGGTAGGAGTCCGCCACGGCCGCATTTCTATCAGGCGCGCGGGGATTCAGCTCGGGAAGCTCGCCCAGACATGCTTGGTGAGATCGGTTCGATACCAACCGACGTCGATCGCAAAACTCTTCGTGAGCTGCAGTCCCAGCCCGCCGGCGCCGAGCGGACGGTCCGAATCCACCTCTGGGAGCGTGCCCAGATCGTGATCAGCCACATCGAGGATCAGATGGTCGTCCTCGCGCAGCAACCGCACCTCGGTCGGCGGGAGGCCGTGCCGCAGGGCGTTGGTGGCCAGCTCAGTGGCGACCACGGCCATCCGGTCGAACAGGTCGTCGACCTCGGCCGTGTGGTTCTCGATGACCTCACGGAGTGCGGCCCGGAGCGTACGGAGCCCGCCGTAGCTGTCGAGGCGCCAACTGTGCAGCTCGACGGCCGCGGGATGAGGAGCCGAGGAGCGCAGCCTGGTCATGACGTTCATCCTTTCCCGCCGACGGGATGTTTGACACTGGCCCGGACAGGCGACTAGGAGAGCTGGAAGGCCTAATCCCTCCCGGGCACTGCTGGGCACATCGAGAGCCGTCATCGCCTCGCGAAGATCCTCTCCGTATATTTGCTATCACGCAAAGTAGCTCATACTTTCGGCTAGTCTTTCTTGGCCCTGTCGGCTAGGTTGGTCTTAACCGAACGGCCCAGTGTGCGCAGATGGCGGTGATCACATCGATCACCTTCAGCTTGCAGATAGGGACACCCGACCGACCGGGTCCAGCAACATCGGACCGGGCTCTCCGGACAGGTGCCAGGGAGGACCACAAACATGACCGTCACCGAGACCACCAGCACTACGCAGGCAGAGACGCTTCCGGCCGCTGCGAGCGCGCCCGTGGACAGCGCCGCCGAGCTGCTGAACGCGATGGCCGCGATGCCGGCCGGGCACCCGTCACGCGCCTCGCTGCGTGACCGGGCGATCGAGGCCTGGCTGCCGCTCGCCCGCCACCTCGCCCACCGCTACTCCGGCCGCGGCGAGCCCACCGACGACCTCGTCCAGACCGCCACCGTGGGTCTGATCAAGGCAGTCGACAAGTTCGACCCCGAGCGCGGCGTCGACTTCGCCGGCTACGCCATCCCCACCATCATCGGTGAGATCAAGCGCCACTTCCGCGACCGCACCTGGTCGGTCCGCGTGCCGCGCCGCCTGCAGGAACTGCGCCTGGCCATCACCGAGGCCAACGCCACGCTGACCCACTCGCTGGGCCGCTCGCCGACAGTCGCCGACGTCGCCGTCCACCTCGGTGTCACCGAGGAAGACGTGCTGGAAGGCCTCGAGGGCGCCCGCGCCTACAACGCGACCTCGCTGTCCACCCCGATCAGCGCCGACGGCAACACCGAGCTCGGCGACACCCTCGGCGGCGAGGACTACGAGTACGAGCTGGCCGAGACCCGCGTGGCCCTGGGCCCGGCGCTGGCCACGCTCGACGAGCGCGAGCAGAAGATCCTGACGCTGCGCTTCTACGGCAACCTGACCCAGTCGCAGATCGCCGACCAGATCGGCATCTCGCAGATGCACGTGTCGCGCCTGCTCACCAAGGCCCTGACCAAGCTGCGCGGCCAGCTGGACGGCGACAGCCTGTAAGGACGCACCACCCAAGCTTCGTGGCCGGCCCGGTTCGGGCCGGCCACGAGTGTTTTCGGCCAGGGGGTCGGGCCGCCTGTTTTCGGGCCAGGGGGTCGGGCCGCCTGTTTTCAGGCCAGGGGTCGGGCCGCCTGTTTTCAGGCCAGGGGGGTCAGGCCGCCGAAGCCGGTGGCCAGGCGGAACGGGGCCCGGGCGGCCGTGCCGGCCCCGCCCAGCAGGACCAGGGTGCCGGTCGACTTCTGGACGGCGGCCAGGTCGGGATAGCCGTCGCGGTCGAAGTCGCCCACGCCGACGAGGTCGCGCAGGTTGATGCCGGAGACGCCGAGCGACAGCCGCTTGCCGGTGAAGCCGCCCTTGCGGCCGGTCCACAGATAGAGGTTGCCGTCGGAGGACAGGCGGGCGGCCAGGTCGGGGACGCCGTCGCGGTTGAAATCGCCCGCCCCGGCCAGTTCGGTCTTGTCGGACCAGCCGCCACCGACCAGGCGAGCGCCGCTCAGCTTGGCGCCGGGCTGCCCGGCGTACAGGTAAAGCTTGTTGCCCTTGGAGACGGCCAGCAGATCGGGGTAACCGTCGCCGGTGAGGTCGCCGATCGCGGTGATCTCGCGAAGCGCCTGCCAGCCGGAGCCGACCTTCTTGCGCGGTCCCGAACCGGTGGCCGTGCCGGGATGGAACCACAGGTCGCCGTTGGTCTGACGGGAGATCAGATCCTCGCGGCCGTCCCGGTCGAGGCCGCCGAGGCGCACGATCGCGTTGGCCGAGCCGAACCCCCCGCCCAGCGTGCGCCGCTGGTTGGTGTCGACCAGCGAGCCGTTGCCGGGGAACGCCGACAGGTAGCCGGTCGTGGACCGGCCCAGCACGTCGGGCCAGCCGTTCCCGGTGACGTCGGCCGACTTCGTCCGGGGCAGCGGCGCGAAGTCGACGTAGTTGCTGTCGATGTTGATCGTGACGCCGCCGTACGTCTCCTTGTGGCCCCCGCGGTACTGCTTCATGCGCCGCTTGCCCGGCCAGGCCGTCGCCGGGATGAGCTGGTCGGACAGCGTGACCTTCTGGTCCCAACGGGCGAAGTCCACATAGTCGGGCCGGGTGTATCCGGGTTTGGCATAGTTGACGACCTGGTCGGCGACCCCGGACGCGACGCTGGAGTAGAAGCCCGAGAAGTACCCGTTGTCGTGCAGCCGCGCCGTCCAGCCGTTCATGAACGCGAGCACGCCCTGGCGGCAGGCGGCGTCGTCCGTCCGGTACGACTCCATGTCATAGATGATCACGCTGTCGCGGGCCAGACCGAGCGCCTGGGCCTGCGCGACCGCGTCCGAGGCGGCGGTGCGGCCCTGGGTGCCGGCGGTCGCGTTGTCGATCAGTTTGCGTCCGCCACCGATCGTCGTGCAGGTGGCCTGCGGTCCGACATAGAGCGGCAGCAACTTCCAGCCCGCCTGCACCTGCTCCTTGACCCACGCGCTGGTGAGCCGGGGCTGGGCGCAGCCACGGTTGACGCCGCCGATGTAGATGCCGATCGCCCGGTACGGCGACGCGGCCCGCCACGCCTTCATCGAGGCGCTCGCCGGGGCGGTGCAGGCGTCGAACGCCTCGCCGGTGAAGCTGCCGGGCTGGACGGTCGAGAACGCCGCGGCGTCGGCTCGGGTCAGCGCGAACGACGACATGCCGGCCACCACGGCGGCGACGAGGGCGCTGATCGCGATCTTGCGGGGCGAAAGGCGCAGGCGCGCGGGCAGTCGAGACATGACGGCCCAGCAAAGCAATCCGGTTCCTAGGTCACCTCCACCGAACGGACCGTCTGCCGTGCCCGGCCGGTCAGCAGGAGGGCCGCCGCGAGCCCCAGCGCGCCGAGCTCCATCGCCGCGCCGACCAGGGGCGTCGAGTCGTAGCCCCAGCCCGCGGCGATCGCGCGGCCGCCCAGGTAGGCGCCGGCCGCGTTGCCGAGATTGAAGGCCGAGACCGCCGCCGACGACACGATCAGGTTCTGCCCGTCGTCGTCGGCCGCGGTGATCACGCGGGTGGTGAGGCCGGGGACGGTGGCGTACGCGACCACGCCCAGCGCGAACAGCGTGACCGCCGCCGGCAGCCGGGAATGCGACGTCCAGGCGAACAGGACCAGCACGATCAGCATGGCGGCCGACGCCCCGACGACCGTCCCCATCAGACGGCGGTCGGCCGCCCGGGCCCCGATCACGTTGCCCAGCACCAGGCCGAGGCCGAAGAGCACGAGCAGCCAGGGCAGCGCGCCCGAGCCGAACCCGGCCACCGACGTCATCAGCGGGGCCACGTACGTGAAAGGCGCGTAGACGGCCCCGAAGGCCAGCGCGGTCATGCCCAGCGCGAGCCACACCGACACGTTGCGGAAGGCGCCCCACTGCGCGCGGGCCCCCAGCGAGCCGCCCCCGGTGGACACGAACGCGGCCGTGGACAGCGCCGCGACCAGCCCGAGCAGGGCCATCGCCCAGAACGTGGCCCGCCACCCGAACTGCTGCCCGAGCAGCGTCCCCAGCGGCACCCCGGCCACGCTGGCCAGCGTGATGCCGCTGAGCATGGCGGCGATGGCGCTGCTGCGGCGCTCGGGCCGCACCAGATCACCGGCGACGATCGTGGCGATGCCGATGAACGAGCCGTGGCAGAGCGCCGCCACGATCCGGCCGGTCATCATCACCCCGTACGTGGGGGCGACGGCCGAGATCAGATTGCCGGCGACGAAGAAGCCGAGCAGGGCGATCAGCACCGGCTTGCGCGACCGCCGGGCGACCAGGGCGGTGAGCAGCGGGCCGCCGATCACGACGCTGAGGGCGTACGCGGAGATCAGCAGGCCCGCGGCCGGGATGGAGACGGTGAACTCGGCGGCGATCTCGGGCAGCAGGCCGGTGATGACGAATTCGGTCATGCCCAGGGCGAACGTGCCGACCGCCAGGGCGCCGAGCGCGAGGGCTGATCGGGAAGCCATTCGGACACTGTCACAGTCGGCGGGACGTTTTTCAACACCCTGAACAAAGTGCCCGGGCCTACAGTTCGAGGGTGCGACCCTCGTTCGTCCTGCATGACCACCGCAAGCCGCGGCCCCATTTCGACCTGCGGCTCGAGGAGGACGGCGTGCTGCGCTCCTGGGCCGTGCCGCGCGGCCTGCCCACCGACCCGGCCCGCAACCGGCTCGCGGTGGCGGTGCCCGACCATGCCCTCGACCATCTCACCTACACCGATTCGGACAAGTCGATAGCGGACATCGGCTGGTGGGAGCAAGAGGATCGCAACGACAAGCGGTTCGTCTTCACCCTGCACGGCCGGGACGGGTCGCACCGGTACGCGCTGATTCACACCGACGGGGTCAATTGGCTCTTGCACCGTACAAAGGACCAGCCGCAGTAGGGACTCCACAGGTTCGGCCCGGCCGGTCCCGGCTACGGTTGAGCCGATGCCACCTCAAGCCGATCTGCCCGGGTTCCTGCACGGAGTCGCCCCGATCCTCGACCGGTGGGGCTATCTGGCCATTGCCGGGGTCATCGGGGTCGAGAGCTTCGGCGTGCCCGCACCGGGTCAGACGATCATGGTGGCGGCGGCCATCTACGCGGGCGCCGGCCGGATGAACATCTTCGCCGTCGCGGCCATCTCGTTCGTCGCGGCCGTGCTCGGCGACAACATCGGTTACTGGATCGGGGTGCGCGGCGGCCGCAAGGTCGCGCTGCGCTGGGGCCGATACGTGTTCCTGACCCCGGAAAGGCTGACCCGCGCCGAGAACTTCTTCGCCCGCCGCGGCGGCCGGGTGGTCATGGTGGCCCGCTTCATCGACGGGCTGCGCCAGCTCAACGGCGTGATCGCCGGCATCACGGCGATGCCCTGGCGCACCTTCCTGCTCTACAACGCCATCGGCGCCGCTCTGTGGGTGGGCGTCTGGACCACGATCGCGTACCTGTTCGGCACTCACCTGGTCGAGATCATCGAGCATGCCCACCGTTACCAGTGGCAGGCGATCACGGTGGTCGTTCTCGCGGTGGCCACCTACGTCATCCTGCACGTGCGGCACGTCCGCCGCCGGCGCGCCAAGAAAGAACCGGTGGAGGACACCGCCTGAAGGTTGCCCGGGCCGAGTCCGGGTAGGGCAAAGGTGAGACGGAAGGAGCCACACCGTGAGCACCAAGCAGCTCGAACGCAGAAGGGACCAGTCCGCGGCGGCCAACGAGAACGCCGCCCGGACCAAGACGACCGTCACCGAGCTGGAGAACCGGCTGCGGACCAACGCCGACCTCACCCGGCAGCAGACGCAGGCGCTACGGAACGCCGAAGCCGAGGCCCGGCGGCTCAAGCGCTCGCTCAAGACCCACGCTCGTGACCGGGACCGTCTCGAGAAGGCGCACAAGAAGGCCGTCGCCCGGGCCGAGAAGGCGCAGAGCAAGGCGGCCGCGCTCGAGGACAAGTACGGCAAGAGCCTGCTGGACGACCTGATCCGGCGCGAGAAGGAGAAGGACCGCGCCGCCGCGGTGGCCCCGCCCGCACCCGAGGAGCCGGCCGAGCCCGAGCCCGAGTCCGAGCCTGAGCCCGCCGCGTACGAGGCCGAGCCGAACGACGTGGAGACTCCGCTCGAACCACAGACGGCACGGGACACCGCGGCCCGAGCGACCGCGCGGAAGGCTGCCGCCACGACCCCGCGCGCACGGACTCCGCGCAAGACCGCCGAGACGCCGTCGCCTGCCACTGCGGCCCGGCGACGCGCCCCCAGCAAGCGCGCTTCCTGATGCCCGAGACCAACGACGACGTCCCCTTCGACATGCGGAGCGTCCGAGCGATCCTGTTCGACATGGACGGCACGCTCGTCGACTCCGACGGCGCTGTCCTGCGGTCGTGGCAGTCGTGGGCGGCCGAGTACGGGGTCGACGGCCAGGAGGCGTACGAGATGGCGCACGGCAGTCCGAGCGCCACGACCGTACGCAAGCTTCTGCCGCATCTCGACGAGGCCGCGCTCGTGCTCGCGTCGGCCCGGCAGCTCGAGCTGCAATACGACGACCTCTCCGACGTGCAGCCGACGCCCGGCGCCCACGAACTGCTGGTGAAGCTCACCCTCACGGGCCTGCCGTGGGCCGTGGTCACCAGCGCCGACACCCGGCTGGCCAAGGCCCGTCTGACCGCGGCCGGCATCGTCGCGCCGGTGCTGGTGACGACCGACGACATCGCGGCCGGCAAGCCCGACCCGGAGGGCTACCGCCGGGCCGCCGAACTGCTCGGGGTCGACCCGGCCGACTGCCTGGTGGTCGAGGACGCCGACGTCGGACTGCAGGCGGGCCGGGCCGCGGGCGCACACACCGCGGCGCTGCGCGGGCTCGACGGCGACCTGCGGCTCAACACGCTGGCCGACCTGGCCGCCCTGATAAAAGACTAGGGCGCGTCGGGCAGGTCTTCGAGGAAGTCGGCCGTCGGGACGTAGAACAGCGAACCGGTCAGGGCGGTCGAGAAGTCAAGGATCCGGTCGTACGTCCCGTACGGCTCGCCCAGGAACATCCGGCGCAGCATCAGCTCGGGGACGTCCGGCGTGGCGGCATAGGCGATGTAGTAGGTGCCGAACTCGCCGTCCTTGACCGAGCCGAACGGCATGTTGTCGCGCAGGATCTTGAGCTCGTTGCCGTCCGCGTCCTCCACGACGTTGAGGGCCAGGTGCGAGTTGGGCGCCTTGGCGTCGTCCGGGATCTCGACGTTGTCGAGCTTGGTGCGCCCGATCGCCGCCTCCTGCTCCTCGACCGTGAGCGCGTTCCACGCCTCGAGGTCGTGCACGTACTTCTGGACCATCACGTAGGTGCCGCCGGCGAACGCCTCGTCCTCGTCGCCGATCACGACCGCGTGGTGGGCCTTGGCGCCGGTCGGGTTCTCGGTGCCGTCGACGAAGCCGAGCAGGTCGCGCTCGTCGAAGTATTTGAAGCCGTGCGTCTCGTCGACGATGTCGCCGGCCCCGCGCAGCCGATCGGCGATCTTGGCGGCCAGCTCGAAGCAGACGTCCATCTGCCCGGCGCGGATGTGGAACAGCAGGTCGCCAGGGGTCGAGGGCGCGCTGTGCCGGGGACCCTTCCAGGCCCGGAAGCGGTGCAGCTCGGCCGGGCGGGGACCGGCGAAGAGGCGGTCCCACAGATCCGAGCCGATGCCGGTGACGCACGAGAGCTGCGCCGCGGGCAACCGGAAGCCGACCGTACGCTGCAGCCCGCCCAGATCCTCCAGCAGATCGCGGACGGTCTGCTCGCCGTCCGGGCGGACGGTCGCCACCAGGAAGATCGCGGCGTCGGTGAGCGGGGCCAGCACGGCCTGCGACTCGACGGTCGGGGCGACGGAACGGGGCGCGGTCATGGGCGGCAGTTTAGGGTCCGCGACCCGATAATGGACCGATGAGTGATCGGGGTGACGCCGGCCGTCCGTTCGCCTTCGCCGGCCGGACGTGCCTGATCACCGGCGCGGCCGGCGGCATCGGGGCGGCGCTGGCCCATGAGCTGGCCCGGCGGCGGGCGGTGCTGGTGCTCGTCGACCGCGACGCGGACGGGCTGGCCGAGGTGGCCCGCGTCGCGCGGGAGCTCGGCGCGCCGGACGTGTCGACGCACGAAATCGATCTGAGCGACGGCGGCGACCGGCTCGACCTGGCGGCCCAGGTCGCGTCCCGGCACGGCGGCGTCGACCTGCTCGTCAACAACGCGGGCGTCACGCTGATGGGCACCTTCGAGGAGAACGCTCTGGCCGACTTCGAGTGGCTGCTCGAGATCAACCTGCTGGCCGTGATCCGGCTGACCAAGGCGTTCCTGCCGCAACTGCTGGCCCGCCCCGGCTCGCACGTGGTGAACGTGTCGAGCCTGTTCGGCCTGATCGCGCCGGCCGGGCAGGTGGCCTACGTGACCAGCAAGTTCGCCGTACGCGGGTTCACCGACTCGCTGCGCAACGAGCTCGAGCCGCGCGGCGTCGGCGTGACCGTGGTGCATCCCGGCGGCA
This sequence comes from Actinoplanes sp. NPDC021490, assembly GCF_055562135.1. Lineage (NCBI taxonomy): Bacteria > Bacillati > Actinomycetota > Actinomycetes > Micromonosporales > Micromonosporaceae > Actinoplanes > Actinoplanes sp. NPDC021490. The sequence goes on along the minus strand of NZ_JBVHFW010000001.1, from coordinate 319,922 downwards.
TCCGCACCAACATCGCGGTGAACGCGCGGCTCAGCGGCGGCGATCCGGGCGGCGCCCAGGCGGAGCAGGCCCGGCTGTTCTCGGAGCGAGCGCTGACCATGCCGGCCGAACAGGCGGCCCGGCAGATCGTGGCCGCCGTGCACAACCGCAAGCCGCGCCTGGTGATCGGTGGGGTGGCCCGCGGCGCCGACCTGCTGGCCCGCCTCACTCCGACGCGTTACTGGCGGATCAGCCAGCGACTGGGAGCGGTCAGAAAGCTGCAAACCGGCGACGATCCCGCCCGTCGATCACCGTGAAGTCACCGCCGGCCTCGATCGTGCCGGCCACGTGGTTGACGCTCAGCACCCGGACGCCGATCACCCCGTTGGCCTTCGGCCCCCACGAGGTGAGCTGACCCTTCGACGTCACCGCGGCCAGCTTGAGCCGCGGCCGGGAGCCGTCCACACAGCCACCACGCACGCCGTTGCGCTCGGTCAGGCAGGCGTTGTCGAAGTGCCCGCCGACATAGGTGATGCCGCCCGCGGTGGCGATCGACGCCGCGTCCCCGTCGAACACCCGCTGCCAGCGCAGGACCCCGGTGTAGCTGTACGCGATGGCCCGGCCGCCGACCCCGGCCGTGGCGACGTGCACCCCGGTCGGGTCGAGCGCGATCGCCCGGACCTCGGCTGGCACCCGTGGCCGGAACACCGGGTCGACCGTCCCGCTCACGCCGTTGACCGAGGCCAGCCGGAGCGTGCCCTTGACCGTGCCGACGACGTGGAACCCGCCGCCCAGATAGACCCGCGGGCCGGTGACCGCGAGCGCGTGCACGGTGTCGTCGGCCGCGGGCCGCCAGACCGGGTCGAGCTTGCCGGTGGTCAGCGAGAAGGCGGCCAGGTTGGCGCGTCTCTCGCCGGTGACCTCGGTGAAGCTGCCGCCCAGGTAGAGCCGGCCGTTGCCGGTGGCCAGCGCGTACGGCGTACCGGAAAGGTTGTGGCGGAAGGAACGCACGCCGCCGTTAGTGGGATGGAGCCGGGCCAGCGAATCGCGGGGCTCGCCGCTCACGGCGTGGAAATCGCCCGCCGCGTAGACGCTGTCCGGGGTGGCGGCCAGGGCCCGCACGACGCCGTCGGCGCTGGGCGACCAGTCGAGCAGCTTGCCCGTACGCGAGTCGAACGCGGCCAGCCGCTCGCGCGGATAGGTGCGCCCGCCCGCCGTCGCGGTGGTGAAGGTGCCCCCCACGTAGGTCGTCGCGCCGCGGTGCGCGATCGCGTAGACGCTTCCGTTGAAGGTGGGAACGGACGAGCGTGCCGTAGGGCTCGCTGCGGGGGCGGCGGCCGCCGGCAGGAGCACGGCGGCCAGGGCTAGGACGATGAGCGGGAATCGCGGCACAAAGTGCTTAACCGTCGTGCGTCCGGGAAAGTCTCGGTGAATCCGGCTGCTCGAAGATCTCTTCCGAGACGTGATGTTCCAGCGCCAGGGCCTCGTCGGCGGCCGGGGCGCGGGTGCGCAGCCCCAGCATGGCCAGCCACTCGATCAGCTGGTGGTGCACGGCGTCGGGTCCGTCGAGGTCGACCTCGGTCACCGGCCAGCGGGCCGGGTGCACCAGCACCGCCTCGGTCTGCCAGCCACCGAGACCGCCGTGCGAGCCGACCAGCTCCTCGAACGCCGCGACCTCCTCGGTCACCGGGTCGACGCAGCTGATCAGCACCAGGTCGCCCATGTGCTCGGCCCGCTGGTGACGCAGCAGGTCGTGGCGGGCGCGCGGCCCGTACGGGATCAGCGGGTCGATGCCCTGCACCACGCCGTCGCGCAGACGGTGGCTGCCGGAGGTGCCCAGCGCGACCGGACCGTCCTCGCCCCGCACGAGCACCAGACCGATGCCCGGGTGCGCGACCAGGCCGTGGATGAGCCGCGGATACTCCCGATCGATGGCGGCCCGGTCGAGCCGCTGCTCGAACTTCGTCAGATAGACCAGGGCCAGGTTGCCCGACGAGACGACCAGCAGCGGAGCGACCGGCGGCTCGGGGAACTCGGGCTCCCGCGTCGCCTCGACCTCGGCCGGGAACTCGGGCGCCACCGCCTCGTCGCCCGCCGAGAACCGCTCGACCACCTCGTCGAGGCTTTCGCCGTAGCGCTGGCGGAACGTCGCCCCCTGGCTCTGCCCGTGGTCGGAGAGAACGACCAGGTGATAGCGCCGGGCCGCCTCGGGGGCCAGCCGCTCGAGCACGCCGAGCATCCGGTCGAGGCTTTCGAGCTGGCGCATCGACTCGGGGCGGGCCGGACCGGCGTGATGCGCGACCTCGTCGTAGTCGACCAGGTCGCAGTAGATGGCTGGGGCGCCGCGGGCCATCTGCTCGGCGATCAGCGACACGTTGACGTCGCGCAGCAGCATCGACGCGGGACGCAGGGCCAGGAAGGCGCCCGACCGGCTCACCCGGGGCTGGACGTTGCGGCGGCGCTGCAGGCGGGCCTGGTGCAGCTCGGTGAAAACCTCACCCACGCCGAGCACCAGGGCGCGCGTGAAACCGTACGGGGAAGCCATGAACGCGGCCCACCCGCGCGCGGACCGGCCCGGCAGAGCCGCGTGGCTGACCGTGAGCAGGCTGACCGCCGCGTCGCCGCTGAACGCGTTGCCGATGCTCACGCCGCCGTCGCGCAGCAGGCCCCGGCCGTCGCTGAGCCGCGGTTCGAGCACCGCCGCGTCGCGCGGACGGTTGGTCACCATGAGCTTGCCGGTGTCCTTCTCGAACCACCGGAACGCCGGGATCTGCCGGGTCGCGCCGTGCAGGATGCCGGCCTGCGAGGCGGGCGTGGTCGACGGCAGACCGGTGTGCCAGCCGCGCATCGTGTGGCTGCCCGAGCGCAGCCAGTGGCCCAGCGTGGGCAGGTTGCCGGCCCGCACGGCCCAGCGCAGCACCGGCTCGGACAGACCGTCGAACTGCACCATCAGCAGCCCCGGCTCGGAACCCTGGCGGGGACGGCGGAACGTGAGAACGGGACCACCGGCGAGCCGGGACTGCCGGCGGCGGACGCCGCGCATGAGCCGCCGGGCCTCGCGCACGAACGTGTCGTCGGAGCCGCTGTCGGCCATCCAGTCGAGGATCGCGGCGAACACCACGGCCAGGATCGCGGTCAGCACCAGCGAAGGCAGGCCGCTGATCCGGTCGGCCGGGTCGATCTCGAGGGCGATCACGATGACCACGACCTGCGCGATCACACCGAGCAGCATCGCGCCCCAGCCGCCCAGCGCGGTGACGCCGGCCAGCAGCAGCGGCCGCAGCACGGCGCCGACCCCGGCGACGATCGCGACCAGGCCCAGGGTGTCGACGATGTCGTTGCTCTCGACGCCCGGCATCAGCCACAGGGTGAGGGTGAGGACGACGAAGGTGACCAGGGCGCTGCGCAGCACCGCACGAAGCCGGTTGAGGATCCGGCGCCAGCTCAGCAGCGCGCGCAACTCGGCCCGCCAGCTGCGGCGAACTGGCGCGTCGGAGGGCTCGTGCGGGCTGATGGCCACCGGGAAACGATGACACAACCGCGGTGGTGGGTGGACGACGGTGCCGCGAATCACCCCGTCCCGGAGGTACACCCGGACGAGTGATCACTTGTGGCCCGCTTGTCCGGTCCGGATAGCTTCGGAGCGGTGCGCGCCCGATTCGTCTTGATCATCCTTATCCTGCTGGGAATCGCCGGTTGCGGCGCCTCCGAGGACGACGACAGCCCACCGCCCGCGCCCGCCGCCCCCAAGGTGGTCGGATACTTCACCGGCTGGGGTGTCTACGCCCGCGACTTCCAGGTGAAGGATCTGGACACGAGCGGGGCGGCCGGACGGCTGACCCACCTCCTGTACGCCTTCGGCAAGGTCACCGGGGGCAAGTGCGTCGCCGGGGACCGCTGGGCCGACTACGAGAAGCCGATCAAGGCTGGGCAGAGCGTGGACGGTGTCGCCGACGATCCGGCCGCCCCGGCCCGCGGCAACATCGGGCAGCTGCGCCGGCTCAAGGCCAAGCACCCGGAGCTCAAGGTGCTGTGGTCGTTCGGCGGCTGGACCGGGTCGGGCGGCTTCACCCAGGCCGCCCGCGACCCCGGCGCCTTCGCGCAGTCGTGCCACGACCTGCTCGACGACCCGCGCTGGACGGGCGTCTTCGACGGCATCGACGTCGACTGGGAGTACCCCAACGCGTGCGGGGTGACGTGCGACAAGAGCGGACCGGACGCGCTGGGCCGGGTGCTGGGCTCGCTGCGTACGACGTTCGGGCCGGACTCGGTGATCACGGCGGCGGTGCCCGGCGACTTGGCGAAGCTCGACGCCTCCGACTACCGGACGGCGGCCGAGCAGGCGAACTGGCTGAGCGCGATGACGTACGACTACTTCGGCGCGGGCGGCACGGCGGCGAAGGTGCAGAAGACCGCCCCGCACTCACCGCTGGTGGCGTATCCCGGCATTCCGCGCGAGACGGCGGTCGCGTCGGCCACCGTGGACAAGCTCCTCGAGCTCGGCGTCCCCTCGTCGAAGATCCTGCTCGGCATCGGCTTCTACGGGCGCGGCTGGACCGGCGTGACCAGCGCCGAGCCCGGCGGGAACGCGACCGGACCGGCCGGCGGGCGCTACGAGAAAGGGCTGGAGGACTACGACGTGCTGGTCAAACGGTGCCCGCCGACCGGAACCATCGCCGACACCGCGTACGCGTTCTGCGGCAACCAGTGGTGGTCCTACGACACACCGCAGACGATCAAGAGCAAGATGACGTACGCCCGGGGCAAGGCGCTCGGCGGCGCGTTCGCCTGGGAGCTGGCCGGCGACACCCCCTCGGCCGACCTGCTCACGGCAGTGTCCGAGGGCCTGACCCGGGTTTCCTAGCCGACCTGCACCCAGACGTTGTCGAGGGCGCCGTTGAACTGGTCGTTGTCGACGTAGGCGCCCTTGCCGCCGATGCTCATCGGGCGGTTGTTGGTCACCGAGAGCTTCGCCGGCACGGCGATGCGGCCGCGCAGCACGTTGTCGACCCAGACCGACAGCGTGGCGCCGATCCGTGCGCAGCGAATCCGGTGCCAGCGGTTGTCGGCCACGCTCACACTGCTGGTGGCCATCCGGATCCGCGTCGAGCGGTCCCCCACCAGCACACAGCTGGGCCGCCCGGCCGTGCCGTCGATCTGCAACTTCCACTGGCTGCCCCGGGTCGAATAGCCCTTCTGCATCACGTTCTGGCCCTTGCTGGTCTGCGTCGGGCTCAGATAGACGTCGGCGCCGTACGAGATGTCGCGCGGTCCCGGGTTGAGGTCAGCGGTGGACGGGGTCTGCAGGGCGACGTGCGGGCAGACCTGCTGTGCGCACCGCGAGGGGAACAGAAGGGCCGTCCCCTGACCGTGCACCACCTTGCGGACGGTTCCGCCGTGCCCGGAGATGACGCGCAGGGTGTGGCCGCGGCCGGACTCGTCGACGATCGAGGTGGAGGGCCCGTTGAAGGCGTAGCGCGCCATCAGGACGGGCGTTCCACTGGCCTTCTCGACAGAGACGGCGGCCGCGGGAGCCGCGCCACCGGCGACGACTACCGCCGAGGCGGCGAGCACCAACGCGCCGAGCCAACAAGATCCCATGCCCGAATTATGGCTTGTGGAAAGTTTGTCGGCGTCGCCAAATCCCCGTCCGACCGGGCGAGCCTTCGGCCTGAACGCACTAATCCCCCATACAGGTAGCAACGCCGCGCCGCCTGTGGACAACCCGGCACCCGCCGCTTGACACCCGCTACGGTCATGCCCCATATCCCCCGGGTGGGTGGGGGCTAGGGATGGCCGTACCAGACAAGATCTTTTTTCGGGGGCGGGGCAGGGAAAGATCGCGCCCGGGCTCCCGGATCCGGCGCGCTAGGACTTGGGTGAGGCGCTGTCGAGAGGCACCGAGCGGCCCGGCACCAGTCCGAGTTGGACACCCTGGCGGGGCAGCGCCGCGTCGAGCAGCCAGTCCGCCGCCACCCGCACGCGGTTGCCCGGCATCGACAGCAGGTGATAGCCGCGGGTCACCACCTTGGCCGGGAACCCCTTGATCGGCACGCCGAGCGGGTTCGCGGCCGAGTCGAGCCCGCCCAGGTCGACGACGAAACCGAGGTCGTAGTGCCGGTACGGCTTGCGGCGGCCCTGCCCGTACGAGGCCGCGATGTTCTTCGCCGCGGCCACACCCTGACGGACGGCGTGCTGCGCGGTCATGCCCGTGACCTCGCCCGGACGGGTCAGGTCGGGCACCGCGGCCGCGTCGCCGATCGCGTACACGTCGGGATAGCCGGGCACGGTGAGGAACTCGTCGACCACGAGCCGCCCGTGGTTGAGCGGCAGATTCAGACCCTCGACCACGGGATCGGGACGCACGCCGACGCACCAGATCAGGGACCGGGTCGGCACGAAGTCACCGGTCGACAGGTGGACGCCGTCCTCTGTGGCTTCCTTCACACTCGTACGGAGAAGCAGCTCGACCCCGCGCCGGCGCAGCACCTCGTCGGAGGCAGAACTCAGGCGCTCGTCGAGCGAGGGCAGCAGCCGGTCCGCCGTGTCGAGCAGCAGCCAGCGCACCTTTCCGTGCAGCTCGGGACGCTCGGCGGTGAGCTCGTCGGTGAACAGGACACCCTGCGCGGCCACTTCGGTGCCGGTGTAGCCCGCGCCGACCACGACGAACGTGCATCGGGCGAGCCGTTCCTCCTCGGTCGGGGCGTTGACCGCGAGCTCGATCTGGCGGGTGATGTGATCGCGCAGGTACAGCGCCTCGGGGATGCCGCGGAAGCCGTGCGCGTACTCGGTCACGCCGGGCACGGGGAGCAGCTTGTTGACGCTGCCGGCCGCGATGACCAGCCGGTGGTAGCCGATCGAGCCGGCCCGGCCCTCGGGATCGCGATAGGTGATCGTGCGGTTGTCCAGGTCGAAGCCGTCGGCCTGGCCCAGAACCGTCCGCACGCCGGGCAGCGTGGCCTGCAGCGACACCGTGACTCGTCGCGGCTCGAGGATCCCGGCCGCGACCTCGGGCAGCAGCGGCAGATAGAGGAAGTAGTCGGTGGGGTTGACGACGACGATCTCGGCGCCGCCGCGGGCGAGCTGTGAGAGTTTGCGCGCGGCCGTGAAACCGGCGAACCCGGCTCCGACGATGACGATGCGTGGGCGTGCCATGCGGGTCCTCCGTTCCGGGCGCTCGCGACGCCCACCGTGCAGACCGATGCCCACCGACGCTACCGAAAACGCCTCGCCCCTGGTGTGAGCGTGGCGACAGTGTCCGGTTGACCGTTCGTACGATCCGCAAATTCGGCCGAACGGTTGTCGTCCGGCAACCGACGTTTCGGCGTCTTGATAGGCGCCGGACGGTGCCCGCACGGGGCGGCATCGCACGGTGAAGTTGCTGGTCGGTGCCCACACGGGGTGGCATCGCCCGGCCCGCGTGGGTGGAGAGGGGTCGACGTGGCCGGCAGAGCGGTTCTTGAGCCGCCTGGGTACGCTCACGTCTCCCTCGACACCTCGAACGGACACCTTCGAATGGACGCCCGTGAGGCTGACTATGCGCATTTCGTCCGTACGCGGACGCACGCATTGTTGCGCTCGGCGTACCTGTTGACCGGCGATCAGCATCTCGCCGAGGATCTCGTGCAGGAGGCGCTCGCCCGCACCCACCGCTCGTGGCAGCGCCTCGAACGGACGGAGAACGCGGAGGCCTACGCCCGCAAGGTCATGTATCACGCTCAGGTGTCGTTCTGGCGCCGTCCCAAGGTGGCCGAGGTGCTGCCGCCCGATTTCGAGCCCGACACCGAGCCGGGGGCCGACGACCACGCCGACGCCGCGGTCGAGCGGCTCGTGCTGCGGCGCGCCCTGCTGACGCTCAGCGCCCGGCAGCGTGCCGTGATCGTGCTGCGCTTCTTCGAGGATCACACCGAGGCCGAGGCGGCCCAGCTGATGGGTGTCTCGGTCAGCACGGTGAAGACGCAGACCGCCCGCGCGCTCGATCGGCTGCGCGCCCTGCTGCCCGACATGACCGTGCTCACCGAGGTGCCGGAGGCGGGACGATGACCGCCGAGCACGAGCGGCTCCGCGCCTCCCTGCACGATCTGGCCGAAGTGGCCGAGCCCGCCGACATGTACGACCGGGCGATCAACCGGTCCCGCCGGATCGGCCGCCGTGAGGCCGCGGTCGGCACCGGCGCCGCCATGGCCGTGCTTGTGGTGCTGGCCAGCGGGCTGTGGCAGATGCCGGGCAGCAAGCAGCAGAACATCCCGGTCGCCGTGGGCTCGCCGTCGGCCGGGTCGATCGCGCCGTCCCGGTCGTCGACGACGGCCACCTCGGACGCCTCCCCCACCGGGTCGTCCGGCGCGCCGGCCAACGCTCAGGTGCGGCCGCCGAAGCGCGACGGCAAGGCCGCCAAGCCGCCCAAGCCGGCCAAACCGAAGTCGCGCACGCTGTCCGACCTGTCGGGGCACGTCTTCTACCGCGAGCGCGACAGCGATCCCGACGTCGTGCGCATGTCCCCGGGCGAGGGCACGAGCGAGGTGGTGCTGGCCAACGCGCCGTCGTCGGTCGGCATCTCGCCCGACGGCTACCGGATCGCGTACGTGTCGGACGGCAAGCTGATGGTCAACGAGTCCGGCGGCGAGTCGAAGCAGGTGGCCACCGACGTGGTCGCGGCCGATCAGGCGCCGGTGTGGTCGCCCGAGGGCAGCCGGCTGCTGGTCGCGTCGGGCACGTCGACGACCGCGCCGGGGGTACTCGACCTGGAGTCCGGCGCGATCACCCCGCTTCCCGGCGGTCTCGCCTCGGGCCAGCATTTCCGCTGGTCGGGCGACGGCAGCACGCTGGTTTTCGCGACGTCGTACTGCGGGCTCAAGGTGGCCGACGGTGACGCCGGCACGAGCACGAGCGTGCCGGTGCTGGGAGACAAGCAGCCGCAGGACAATCCGGACGGCCTGGCCGCGTGCAAGCCGACCAGCGTCGACGTCACCGGGCGCCGGGTGACCGTGCCGCTGCAGACGACCGGCGAGAGCACGACGGGCACGGACACGGCCGACGCGGTGGTCGACACGGCCACCGGCGACCTGGCGGTGCTGCCGGTGGCGGGCACGGTGGTCGGCGCGGTCTTCGATCCGGAAGGCAACCTGCTGGTGCGCACCGAGAACGACGGCAAGCGGCTGCTCTCGCTGTTCGATTCGAACAACACCCTGCGGGTGCAGGCCAAGGAGCCGGCTTCCGTACGGGATCTGGATCTGCTCGCGTACACCCGCTGATCTCCGGCGCCGCGCCGCGGGAGGTGCGAGCATGAAACCGATGGCCGTGCATCAGCAGACCGCCCGGCCCACGACCGGAGTGCCGCCGTGGTGGCGGCGCGGACCGACCGTGGCCGTCGTCGTCGTGGTCGTACTGGGTGTGGAGCTGGCCGTGGGCTGGTCGGCGCTGGCCGGGGCGATCCATCAGCTGCGCGCGCCGCATTGGAACTGGGTGGCCGCCGCGCTCGCCGCCGAGCTGGCGTCGATGGGCACGTACGCCCGCATGCAGCGCGCCCTGCTGCGTGGCGCCGGCACCAAGGTCAGCATGAAACGGCACGTCGCGACCGCGTACGCGGCCCATTCGCTGAGCGCCACGCTGCCCGGCGGCCCGGTCTTCTCGACGACGTTCAACTTCCAGCAGCTGCGCCGGTTCGGGGCGTCCCCGGCGGTGGCGTCGTGGTGCATCGCGCTCAGCGGGGTGCTGTCGGCCGGCGCCCTGGTGGTCATCGGCGCGGCCGGGGGTCTGCTGGCCCGCAACACCGGCAGCTGGCACTCGCTGGTGGGTTATGCCGTGGGCGCCGTGGTGGTCGCTTTCGGCGTACGCCAGCTCGCCGAGCACCCGCACCTGCTGGACCGCCCGGTGCGGGCCGTGCTGGGCGGGGTCAACCGGGTGCGCCGCCGACCGCCCGGGCACGGTCACGACCGGTTGCTCGGTTTCGTCGACCAGCTGCGCGAGGTGCGAGTGCGCCCGGCCAGCTTCGCCCTCGCCGTGGTGCTGGCCCTGCTCAACTGGCTGTTCGACGCGCTCTGCCTGTGGTTGTGCTGTGTCGCCGTGGGCGCGGGTGGGATCAACCCGGTGAGCCTGGTCATCGCGTACTGCGCCGGGATGGCCGCGGCCAGCGTGCCGATCGTGCCCGGCGGGCTCGGCGTGGTCGACGGCGCGCTGGTGCTGGGCCTGGTCGCGGGCGGCCTGACCAGCTCGCTGGCAGTGGCCGCGGTGGTGCTCTACCGCCTGATCAGCTTCGGGTTCATCATCGGCCTGGGCTGGTTGGTCTGGCTGGTCATCCGGCACCGGCACCGCGCCACCGCTCAGGGCCTGTCCTAACCCTTGCGGCCGAACAGGCGCCAGCCACGCTTCCTGCTCTCGGACGGACGCGCGGCCTCGCCGTTGAGCACGGCCAGACGGTGCTGGGCGACCGGGTTCTCCGGCTCCATGCGCAGCGAGGTCAGCAGCGCCTGGCGGGCCTGGTCGGTGTGGCCGAGGGCGTCCAGCGTCACGCCGTGGGTGTAGTAGTAGTGCGCCTCGGTCGGGTCGAAGCCGATCGCCGTACGGGCGGCCTGCTCGGCGTCGGCGATCTGCCGGTCGGCCGAGAGCAGCGCCCAGGCCACCCGGTCGTGCCAGAGCGCGTTGCGGGGCTCGGCGATGACCGCGCGGTAGGCCAGGGTGACCGCCTCCTCGTGCCGTCCGAGGACGGTGAGCGCGCGGCTCGACAGGGCAAGCGGGCGCGGGTCGTTGGCGTTGATCCGGACAGCGTGGCCGGCCGCCTCGAGCGCGCCCTCGGCCCGATCCAGCGCGAGCCGGAGGCGGGCGAGCAGGATCCAGCCCTCGGCCGCGCCCGGGTCGGCCTGGAGCGCGGGTTCGAGCGTGGCCACGGCGCGTTCGAGTTCGAGCTGCTCGAAGAGCGTGGCCGCCTGGGCGATGGCGACCTCGGTGGGGTTGCCGAAGGCACGCGGACCGGCGGAGGGCGGCCGGTCGGCGGCCGGCAGCTGGTCGGGGTCGGCCGGACTGGTGACGGGCCGCTCCGTCATCGGCGGCCCCCGGTCCGCAGGGGGTTGGCGGTCACAACAGAATGATCGGCTCGTTCCGGCGCCGAATGAGGGCTTTCGGCCAGATCAGCGCGCGGGCATCCAGCCGGCCGACCGGGTGTGGTCGTGCGGCTCGAAATACGGCACCTGGGCGTACGCCCGCACGGGGAAGGTGCCGAAGGCGATGATCCGGGGCGGCGCGGCGGTGAAGCGGGCGCCGTGCGGTGGCAGATTTTCCAGGCCGGTGAGGTGTTCGACGATCGGGATGCCCGCCGCGAGCAGCACGGTGTGTGCCGGACGCTCGCCTCCGCTCGCCTCCGTGTTGTCGTCGAGGTTGATCGAGTCGATCCCGACCAGGGCCGCGCCCCGCTCGGCCAGCAGCGCGGCCCCGTCCCCGGTCAGATAGGGGGCGTCGGTGCCGTAACCGGGTGTTCCCCAGCCCCGGTCGCCGCCGGTGTGCAGCAGCACGGCGTGCCCGGCCACCGCGTACGGCTCCAGGTCCTCCCCGGTGACCGCCCGGCGCCCGCGGCCGGCCGTGCGCACGACGACCGCGGGCAGGTCGGCCAGCCGTTCCAGCGGCATCCCGGCCAGGTCGGTGCCGCCTTCGTAGCGGTGCCGGGGTGTGTCCAGGTAGGTGCCGGTCTGCCCGACCATCTCGATCCGGTCGAGGCTGAACTCGGTGCCCTCGGCGTACCGGGGGCGGGATTCGGCCCAGGTCAGATGGGCCGAGATGACCGGCGCGGGCATGCCCGGGTAGGTGGTCAGGCCGTCCGAGATCACGTGGCTGAGCTCGACGAACCGCAGTCGCGGCGGAGTGGGCGGGCCGGCCGGGGTCTGCTCGGCGAACGTCCGGATCCCGTCGAGTTCGACCCGCTCGACGTCGCGGAGCCCGAGCGAGCCGACCAGGATCGTGGCCAGGTCGGCCTCGGTGACGTCCAGATGCGGGACGTCGACGCGCAGCCCTTGCGCCCGCAGGCGGCCCCCGGTTGTGAAGGTGATGTCGGCGCTCAACTCGGCCCGGTACTGGTGCACGGCAGATCCCCTATCGCAGCTCGATGATCGCTTCCACGAGCAACCAGATGCCGAAGATAACGAAGAGCGCGGCCGCGCCGTACTTGATGGCCTTCTCGGGCAGGTGCTTGCCGAGCAGCCGACCGACCAGGATGGCCAGCGCGTCGGCCGCGACCATGCCGATCGTCGAGCCCAGCCAGGTGCCGAACCAGCCGTACTGGGTGGCCAGCGTGATCGTGGCCAGCATGGTCTTGTCACCCAGCTCGGCCAGGAAGAACGCGCCACCGACGGCCAGGATGGCCGAACCGGTGCTGCGCTCGGCCTTGGACTTCTCGTCGTCGGTGAGTTTGTCGCCGCGCAACGTCCAGGCGCCGAAGGCGAGGAAGGCGATCGCGGCGATCAGCGAGATCCAGCCGGTCGGCAGTGTGGCGCCGAGGCCGTAACCGATGCCGACAGAGACCAGGTGCACGACCGCGGTGGCCACGGTGATGCCGATCAGCACAGGGAGGGTTTTGAAGCGGGTCGCGAATGTCAGCGCCATGAGCTGGGACTTGTCGCCCAGCTCGGCCACGAAGATGACGGCGAAACTGACCGCCGTCGCGACGAGGAAGCCTTCCACAGAAATGTTCTCCCGGAATCCAGCGGACCGGGTGGAAGCGGCTCAGGGCGACCTCGACCCGGCCACGTTTCAGTAGCCATGGTCGAAGGTCTCGCTCGCCTCGGTTGCAAGGCCGCACGGCCGGACCCCGGTGACGAACCCGGGATCAGTATGTCGACCGCGACATTGGGAACTACTCCCCTTCGCGGGATGAAGCATAGCCAACGGTCCCCGCCCGCGGGCGGGGACCGTGAGCGTGATCACCGTCCGGTGATGAGCCGCTGCATTTCGAGGCGCTCGGCCGGCACCGGTGTCCGCTTGGCCTTGGTGTCGGCCGTGGCCGCGGCCACCGGCTCGGGCGGCGCGATCGGCGAGCAGCGCTTGTCCGAGCGCTCGCCGGACCGCCGCGCGGGCAGCTTGCCGGTGGCCAGATAGCCGGCAATCGTGTCGTCCACGCACCGGTTGCCGTAGAGCGAGCCCGAGTGGGTGGTGCCGCCGACGCCCTCGACCAGCACCGACCGCGGGAACCGCTTGCGCGCCTCGAGGGCGCCGCTGAACGGGGTCGCCGCGTCGAGCGTCTCGCTGACCATCAGGATCGGCGGGACGGTCTCGCCCGAGACGGTCACCGGGATGCCGCTGGGCGCCGGCCAGGTGCGGCAGGGCGCGTTGTACCAGGCGTTGGCCCAGGTCTCGAAGGGCGCCTTGCGGTGCACCTCCCAGTTGTCCGACGTCCACTCGGTCCAGCTCTTGGGCCAGGGCGCGTCGGTGCACTGGGTGCCGAGGTAGACCGCGTAGTTGTTGTCCGCGTCCGGGCTTTGCGGGTTGTTGGCGTCGTACAGCCGCTTGAGGCCGCTCGGGTCGCCCTCGCGCACCCAGCCGCTGAAGGCGCGGGCGATGTCGGCCCAGCCGAACGTGTAGTACCCGGCCTGCAGGAAGATGTCGGTGAGCTCGGACGGGCCGATCACCCCACCGGCCGGCTTGCGGGTCAGGGCCTTCTGCTCGGCGTAGAAGCGCTGCCGCACCTCGCGGGTGGTCTTGCCGACGCGGTACACCCGGTGGTGCTTGGCCAGCCAGCCGAAGTAGACCTGCATGTTGCGGTCGAAGGCCACGTCCTGGTCGAGGTTCGAGTCGTACCAGACCCGCGCGGGGTTGACCACGCCGTCGAGCACCATGCGGCGCACGCGCTCGGGGTACCGGGTCGCGTAGACCTGGCCCAGGTAGGTCCCGTACGAGAAGCCGTAGAAGTTGATCTGACGGGCGCCCAGCTCGTACCGGATCAGATCCATGTCCCGTACGGTGTCGAGGGTCTTGAGGTGGCCGAGCAGGTCGCCGCCGGCCTTCTCGCACGCCTGGGCGTACCCCTCGGCCCGCTTGAGCCACTTCTGCTCGATCTTCGAGGTGGTCGGCACGTACGGCGGCCGGTTGTACCCCGTGTAGTCGTTGTCGCAGCTCAGCGACGGCTTGCTGGCTCCCACCCCGCGCGGGTCGAAACCGACCCAGTCGTACGCCGCCCCGGCCTGCTTCGGCACGAGCGAGCCCAGCACCGACAGGCCGCGGCCCTTGGCGCCCGGACCGCCCGGGTTGACCAGCATGACGCCCTGGAACTTGGCGTCCGGGACGGTGTGCTTGATCCGCGACACGGCGATCTGGATCTTCTTGCCGTTCGGGGCGGAGTGGTCCAGGGGCACGCTGACGAAGCCGCATTCGGCCCGGTGCGTACGCAGGGTGAGCTCGGTGCACGAGCTCCACTTGATGGTCCGGGCCGCTCGCGCGTACCCGTCCGCCTCCACGCCTCGCTCGTTGGCGGTTCGTGCGCCCGCCTCCGCGCCTCGATCGCTTGCGGCCCGCGCATCATTCGCCGGGACCCCGATCACCGCCAAGGTGATCGTCGTGGCCGCCGCCAGAAGTCGTCTCATGCCAGCCTCTCGTGTCCGATTCGCCCCATTATGGCGGTGGCGGACGGCGGCATGAGGGACCACCCACGCCGAGACAAGCCGTTTTTTAGCTATTTGTACGGATTCTCTGGGCGGTTAGGGCCACCGCACCGAGGGCAGCCACCACCAAGCCGTAGACCAGAGCCGTGTCGTGCAACCCGGCCGAGGTGGCCGCGAAACCGGCGATCACGGCCGGGACGCTGAAGGCCACGTACGCGATGACGAGCGCGACGGCGAACAGCTCCCCGCGCTCGTGCGGGGCGGCCAGCACGGCCAACGTGCCGAACGAGGCCAGGGCCGAGGCGCCGAATCCGACCCCGGAGATCACGGTGCCGGCCGCGGCGAGGACGGCGCTGCTCAGCTCCAGGCCGGTCACGCTGATCACGGCGCCGACGGTCAGCAGGCTCCCGGCGATGGTGAGCACCCTCCTCGTGGCGACATTCCGGAGCGCGTACGAGGTGAGAGCGCCCGTGCCGCACAGCAGCGTGACCACCAGACCGCCGATGAGGTGGCTGCTCAGATCGAAGACCCCGGCCGCCACGGACGGGCCGAGCGAGAGGTAGAGCCCGCCGATCGCCCAGCTGGCCACGATGATCGGCACCAGCGCGAACACGTCGGCGCGCAGCCGGGCCGGGACGCCGAGCCGGGGAGCGAGCGAGGCGGCCGCGCCGGGACGACGGGCCGAGGTCTCGGGGATGCGGGCCACCACGATCGCGGCCAGGACCATGCCCGCCAGCAGCAGCGCCCAGACGAAGTGGGTGGGCGAGGGACCGTACTGGACCAGGGCCCCGCAGCCCAGCGCGCCGATGGCCAGACCGGCGACCGGGGCGATGCCGTTGATCAGGCCGGCCCGGCCCGGGGCGTGCGGCGGGTTGAGGTCGACCAGGGCCGCACCCAGCGTCGTCATGGCCGCCCCGGTCGCGATGCCCTGCAGCAGACGCGCGGTGAGCAGGATCCCGACGTCGCCGGCGGTCAGGAACAGGATCAGCGAGATCGCCTCGAGCCCGATCGCGGCGGCCAGCACCGGGCGGCGGCCGATGTGGTCGGAGAGCGCGCCGAGCATGACCAGCGAGCCGATCAGGCCGACCACGTACACGGCGAAGATCACCGTGAGGGTGGTCGCGGAGAAGCCCCAGAGGTGCTGGTAGACGACGTAGAGCGGGGACGGGGCGGCGGACGCGGCGGCGAACGTCACGAAGATCGCGGCGATCGCGGCGAAGGCCACCGGGCGGGACAGCCTGCGGCTGCGCAGGGCCGGCGGAGCGTCGGCGACGGAGGTCATGGATGCTCCCCTTGATCGATCCAGCCAGACAGGTCTGTCTACTGGCGTGTCTCAGCGACACTAGACAGGTCTGTCTGGTACCGTCAACCGCATGTCCGCTGCGTCACCCTCCGCCCCCGCTCCGGCCGCCCGTAAGGCGTCGGCGCGCGACCGCCTGCTGACCGCGGCCGACGAGCTCTTCTACGCCGAGGGCGTGCACACCGTCGGCATCGACCGCATCATCGAGCGGGCCGGCGTGGCCAAGGCCTCGCTCTACAGCACCTTCGGCAGCAAGGACGAGCTGGTCCGGGCCTACTTGGAGGGCCGGCACACGCTGCGCCGCACCCGCTTGCTGGCCGGCCTCGAGCGCTACGACGACCCGCGCGACCGCCTGCTCGGCGTGTTCGAGGTGATGGCCGAGCTGGCCGGCACGCCCGGCTTCCGGGGCTGCCCGTTCTACAACGCCAGCGCCGAATCCCCCGCCGGCGGCCCGGTCGAGGAGGTCTCGAACGCCAACCGCGCCTGGACCAAGGGCCTGTTCTTCGAACTGGCCCGCGACGCCGGCGCCCGCGACCCGGCCACCTTGGCCGACCAGCTGGTGGTCCTCTACGACGGCGCCTCGGTCGGTGGCCGCATGGACAAAACCGCCGACGCCGCCCGCACCGCCCGCACCATCGCCGCCGCCCTGCTCGCCGCGGCGACGCTCTGATCAGCTGCTGCGTTCGGCGGCCAGGTCGCTGAGCTTTTCCAGGGCGGGGAGCGCGGCCACCACGGCCTCGCGTTCCTCCGGGGTCAGGCCCTGCAGCAGCTCGGCGAGGGCGGCCGCGCGGACGGCGCGGCGGTGGGCCACGGCGGCCCGGCCGGCGTCGGTGATGCTGACGACCACGGCTCGGCCGTCGGTGGGGTCGTCGGTGCGTTCGGCCAGGCCCTCCTTTTCGAGGCGGGTCACCAGCTGCGTCATCGCGGGCTGGCTGATGCCCTCGGGGGCGTACAGCTCGCTGAGGCGATGCGGGCCGGACCGTTCGAGCCGGCGCAGGGTCGAGGCCGCGGTCAGGCTGAGCGGCCCGCGCGGCGTGAGGCGGCGGAGCGTCTCGTAGAAGCGCTCGAAACCGGCGGCGACGGCCGCGTCGGCGTCCGAGATGGCGGGGGCAGGCTGCACACTTATTTTTATCACCGGCTTATGAATGGCGTTTCCCCCGTACGCGCCGGGCCGTCTGGCAGACGCAGACCGGACGAAATGTCACTATGCAGTCATGGACGAGCAAACCCTCGGGGCGTTGGTCGACCACGGCCCGGAGGAGGAGCACTGCTCCTGGCTGCGCCCGCACCTCGGCACCACCACCGGCGGCGGCCGGGCCCCGCGCGAACATGTCGTCGCGCTGCGCCACGTCGCCCGCACCCTGGACGCCGATCCACGCTGGCGTTCCTGGTGGCAGCAGACCGGCCTGTCCGCCTGCGAGCTGGGCATCGTCGCCGAGGGACGGCTCGACCACTTGCGGCCCAGCGCCGACATCCGCCGGCTCGACGACTGCCTGTGGGCCAACTTCACCTGCGCGCTGCCGGACGGCATTCCGACCTCGGCCGCCACCCACGCCGCGACCCGCGAGGTGCGGGCGATGTTCGAGGTGATCCGCCAGGCCCTCGTGCTCTCCGCGCTGCCGCCCACCCCGCCGGTGCCGAGCCTGCCCAACGATGTGCCGGATGTGCCGGTCACGGCGAAGCGGCTGCCCGAGGTGCCGCACGAGCCCGAGCAGCAGGGCTACCTGACGCTCACCCAGATCCAGGAGTTCTTCGCCTGACCCCCTGAGCCTCACGACCAGGTCAGCGCGACGAGTTCGCGTAGCTGGTCGAGGGCGTCGCCCTTGTCCGGGCCGTCCGGGAGCTCGTCGCGGGCCGCCGCGACCAGGCCCGAGCGCAGCAGGGCGTAGATCTCCTCCTGGCCGGCGTCCGGCAGGTCGGGGATCCAGAGACTGCCGAGGTTCTCCGCGACGACCATGCGGAGCCAGTCGGCCGTCTTGGAGTCGTCGAGCCGCGGGATGAGGTATTCCAGCGTCCACTCGAAGAGACCACCGGTCGACTGCCAGTCCCTGCCCGGCCGGACCATGATGAGAGCCGCCATTGTCGTCGCCTCCCCAGGATAAAGACACGCGGTGCCAAGCCTCGCTCGGCCACGAACCTTTCCACCCTTGCCACCTGGTCCGCGGTGAACTGCGAAACGTCCACCGGAACCAGGTCCGCCTTCTTGAGATGCAGCACGATCTGCTGCGAGAAGCGCGCCCACTGCTGCTCGAAGCGGTGCGCCGCGAACGGGCCCACCGCGTCGTACGACAGGCCGCCCTGGTCGATCCAGTCGGCCCGGCACCCGGGTGCGGCCCGGGTCAGACGTACGCCCAACTCCACCTCGATTCGTACGGCCGTCTCGGACTCGTTGGGCCGGAAGCGGCCGGTCGCGGGATCCATGCCCAGCGCACGGATCCGTGCCCTCTCGGGTCGCGGATCCGGCGCGCGCATCAGCGCTTCACACGCTCGGGCCGGTGCGCGCCCGGCTCCCGGGGTTCCTCCGGGTCTCGCGGCCGCGGCACTTTCGGCGTGATCACCACCGGGGCGCCGCCCTGACCGATGCCCGCATAGATCACCGGCCGGGCTCCGCGCAGCACCAGCGCGTGAGCCATCCCCAGCAGAGCGACGGCGGCCAGGGCGACAGGCACGATCCACAGGCTTTCCCGTACGCCGAACAGCGCGCCCAGATCACGGAAGGCCAGATAGCCGACCGAGCCGAGGCCCACTGTGGACAGCACCGGCGCGACGAACCTGGTCCACGCGCCCTCCCTGTCCGGCACCCGGTTGAGGTGCAGCAGCGCGGCCACGGACGTGGCGATCAGCAGCACCAGGAGGCCGAGGCCGCCCGCGATCACGAGACGGCGGCCGGTCAGCGGCGGATCGGACACCCCGGCCACGGCGGCGCCCGCAATCAGGAGCGCGGCCACGGCCGACTGGGTCAGAGAGGCCGGGCGAGGAGCCAGCGTACGGGCGGAGGTGCGGCCGAGGGCGGCCGGAAGAACCCGCTCGCGGCCCAGCGCGAACAGGTAGCGCGCCATCGCGTGGTGCAGCGCCAGGGCGGCCGCGAACAGGCCGGTGAGCAACATCAGGCGGCCCAGTGTGAGGGCCCACGGCGCGAGGCGTTCGGCGGCCAGGTCGAATAGCAGCTCGGAGCCGCGGGCGCGGGCCAGGTCGGCGATCCGGGTGGCGCCGGCGGCCGCGCTCAGCGACCAGGAGGCGGCGGCCAGCAGGACGGCGAAGACGGCCACGACGGCGTACGTGGCCCGGCCGGGGTCCCGTCTCGGGCGAATCGACTCCTCGGCGTACGTGCCGGTGGTCTCGAAACCGGCGAAGGCGAGCATGCCCACGGCGATCAGCAGCCCGAGCGTCGTCATGTCGAGGGAGCCGGGGCCGGCCGGGACGATGGTGGCACGGGTGAGCTCGCCGCCGGCCGGGTCGAGGACGTTGGCCGCGGCGAACCCGATCGCCACCGCCACCTCGGCCAGCACGAGCAGGGCGATCAGGCCACTGCCCACTTCGGACCGGATCGTGCCGCACAGCGCCACCAGCAACCAGCAGCCGGCGGCGACCGTCCACCATGGTGCGCTCACGTCGAACCAGCTGCTCAGCAGGGGCGCGGCGGCCACTCCGACCATGCCGTAGAGGCCCAGCTGGATGGTCTGGTAGCAGGCGAAAGCGAGCCAGGCGGCGCCGGTTCCGGCGGGCCGGCCCAGGCCGCGGGTGACGTAGGTGTACATCGCGCCGGCGAAGGGGGCACGGTTGGCCATGGCGGAATAGCCGGCCGAGAACAGGGCGAGAACGATGCCGAGGGCCACGAAGCTCAGGGGGACCAACGGCCCGCCGCCGGTGGCGTAGGCGGCGGGCACGACGTTGATCAGCACCGCGATCGGCGCGGTGGCGGCGAGCGCGAAGAACGTCACCGCGGACGCGCCGAGCCGGCCCGGAGCGAGGGTCGTACCCACGCCCTCTATTTGATCTGAAGAGTGACTACCTGACAACTGGCCGTAAGGGTTCACTCACGGTTCGATGAGGATCTTCCGTCCGACACCGGCCCGGAACTGGTCGAGCGCCTCGGCGTAGCCGGCCAGCGGGAACCGGTGGCTGACGAAGATGGACGGATCGAGCACGCCGGCCGCGAGCATCTGCCCGGCCCGGTCGAAGCTGTGCAGCACCGCCATCGAACCGGTGATGGTGATTTCGCGCCGGTAGATCTCGTACGGCTCGATCGCCACCCGGGCGTCGTAGTTGGCCACGCCGAACTGCAGAAAGGTGCCGCCCCGGCCGACCCGGCCCAGCCCGTCGCGGATCGCCGCCTCGGCGCCCGTGCAGTCGATGACCACGTCCCAGCCGCGCGGGGCGTCCAGCTCGTCGGCCGAGGTGGTGGCCGCGGTGCAGCCCAGCCGCCGGGCCGTCTCGAGCCGGGCCGGGTTGAGGTCCACCACCGATACCGATTCGGCGCCGGCCCGCTTGGCCAGCTCGAGCATCATCAGGCCCATCGTGCCCGAGCCGTAGATCAGGTACGAGGTGGCCATGGCCCGGGGCAGCACGTCGAACCCCCGTACGGCGCAGGAAAGCGGCTCGATGAGCGCCGCGTCCTTGGCCGCGAGGTGGCTCGGCAGCTTGAACAGGTTGGCCATCGGCGCCGTCACGAATTCGGCCGCGCCACCGCTGGCCGTCACCCCGATCGCGGCCCAGTTCTCGCACTGGTTGCCCCGCGCCCGTTTGCAGTAATAGCAGTAGCCGCAGTACAGCGACGGGTCGACCGCGACCTGGTTGCCGACCGCGTAGCCGGACACCGCCGAGCCGACCGCGACGATCTCGCCGGCGAACTCGTGCCCGGGCACGATCGGGAACGACGGGGCGAACTCGCCGTCCATGATGTGCAGGTCGGTGCCGCAGATGCCGACGGCGGCCGGCTTGACCACCACGTCGGTGGGGCCGGGGGTCGGGTCCGGCACCTCCTCGATGGCGATCGTGCCGGGGGTGACGACGACTGCTGCTTTCACTTGACGGCTCCCATCGAGAGACCTCGGACCAGCTTGTTCTGGGCGACCCAGCCGGCGATGAGCACCGGCAGCGAGACGATCGTGGCGGCGGCGCAGAGCCGGGCCAGGAACGCGCCCTCGGACGAGATGAACCCGACCAGGAAGATCGGCGAGGTGCCGGAGGCCGTGGCGGTCAGATTCACCGCGAGGAAGAACTCGTTCCAGGCGAAGATGAAACAGATCAGCGCGGTCGCGGCCAGACCGGGGCTGACGATCGGCAGGATGATCTTGCGGATCGACGTGAGCAGGCCGGCCCCGTCGACCTCGCCCGCCTCCAGCACCTCACGCGGCACCTCGAGCAGGAACGACCGCATCATCCAGACCGCGAGCGGCAGGTTCATGCTCGTGTAGAGGATGACCATGGTCCAGATGTTGTCGAGCATGCCGAGGTGCTTGACCAGCAGATAGACGGGCAGGAAGGCGGCCACGGCCGGCATCATCTTGGTGCTGATGAAGAAGAACAGCGAGTCGGACCACTTGGCCACCGGACGCAACGACAACGCGTACGCGGCCGGGGTGGCCAGCAGGACGACCAGGATCGTCGAGAAAATGCTGGCCATCAGCGAGTTGAGCAGGAACGGCGTGATGTTGCGGTCGAAGACCTGGGCGTACTGGGCCAGGGTGGGCGCGAAGAACCAGGACGGCGGGTTGGTCGCGGCCACGTTCTCCTGTTTGAAGCTGGTGAGCACCATCCAGATGACCGGGAAGACGAACACGATCCCGGCGATCCAGGCGACCACTCCCCAGACGGAGTTCTGAAGCCGGGCCCTCATCGGTTCTCCTCCATCTTGAAGAGGCTCGAGATGACCCGCAGCGCGAAGGTGGCGACGATGATCGTCAGGATCACCACGATGACACCGGCCGCGGAGGCCTCGCCGTACTCGAACTTGCGGAACATCGTCAGGTAAATCTCGTACGGCAGATTGGTCGTGGCCGTTCCGGGACCGCCCTGCGTGATCGTGAAGATCGCATCGAACGTGTTGACCAGGTAGATCGAGCCGAGCAGCGCACCCAGCTCCAGGTACTGCCGCAGGTGCGGGATCGTCATGCGGCGGAAGATCTGCCACGCGTTCGCGCCGTCGACCCGGGCCGCCTCGAGCACGTCGTTCGACTGCGACTGCAGGCCGGCCAGCAGGATCAGCATCATGAACGGCGTCCACTGCCACACGAGCGTGGCGATGACGGCCGCCTTCGGATACGAGGACACCCAGTCGGTCGAGCCGCCGAAAAGACCGTTGATGAGCCCGTACGTCGGGTTGAAGATCGCGTGTTTCCAGAGGAGCGCGGCGGCGATCGGCATCACCAGGAACGGCGTGATGAGCAGGGTCCGGACGACGCCCCGGCCGAAGAACTTGCGGTCCAGCAGGATCGCGAAGACCAGGCCCAGGATCAGCGAGCAGAGCACCGCGCCGGCCGTCAGGAGCACCGTGTTGAACAGCGCCGACCGCAGGCGTGAATCGGACAGCACGGTGACGTAGTTGTCGAACCCGACGAACGGCTTGTCACCGGGCCGGAGCGCGTTCCAGCTCGTGGTCGACAGATAGATCGTGTAGAGGAACGGCACCTGCGTGATGACGATGGCGAAGATCAGCGCGGGCAGCAGGGGCGCCCGGCGTATCCAGCGGTCCTTGGCTCCGCCCTTGGTGGGCCGGACGGGCGGCTGAGTCCGCTCGTCCGGCCGGGCAACCATGGTTGTCACTTGTACTTCTTCGCCACATCGTCGGCCTGCTTCTGACCGTCGGCGAGCGCCTTGTCGACCGTGGTGCTGCCGGCGATGGCCGCGCTCACCTCCTGCGACACCTTGGTGCCGAGGTCGGCGAACTCGGGGATGCCGACGAACTGCACACCGAGCGCCGGCCGCGGCTGCACGCCGGGGTTGGTCGGGTCGGCGTGCTCGATCGAGCCGAGCGTGACGTCGGCGAACGCCTTGGCCGACTCCTTGTACTCCGGGATCGAGTAGGTCGAGGTGCGCTTGCCGGACGGAACGCGCGACCAGCCGAGCTTCTCGCCGACCAGCTTCTCGTAGTCCTTGCTCGTCGCCCAGGACATGAACTTCCAGGCGGCGTCGGCCTTCTTGGTGGTCTTGGGCATGGCCCACGCCCACGTCCACAGCCAGCCGGAGTACTCGGTCTTGTTCACCGGGGCGTACGCGTAACCGACCTTGCCGGCCACCTTGCTGGCGTTCGGGTCCTCGAGCGTGCCCGCGGCGGACGTGGCGTCGTACCACATGGCCGCCTTGCCCTGGCCGAACGTGTTGAGGCACTCGGTGAAGCCGGACTGCGGGGCGCCGGGCTGCCCGTGCTGCTTGAGCAGGTTGACGTAGAAGTTCGTCGCCTCCTTGAACTCGGGCGAGTCGACCTTCGCGGTCCAGTCCTTCTCGAACCAGGTGCCCCCGTACGTGTTGACGACGGTGGTCAGCGGCGCGAACAGCTCGCCCCAGCCGGGCAGGCCGCGCAGGCAGATGCCCGAGACGCCCTTGCCCTTGTCGTCGAGCTTGGCCGCGAACTCGGCGACCTGGGCCCACGTCGGCTTCTCGGGCATCTTGAGACCCTTGGCCTCGAAGAGTTCCTTGTTGTACATGAGGAACGACGACTCACCGTAGAACGGGGCGGCGTACATCTTGCCGTCCTCCCCGCTCAGCGACGACACCATCGGCTTGATCAGGTCGTTCACGTCGTACGAGGAGTCGGCCTGGGCCTGCGTCGAGACCTCGTGCAGCCAGCCGTTCTTGGCCCAGATCGGCACCTCGTACGCGCCGACCGTGGCCACGTCGTACTGTCCGCCCTGGTTGGCGACGTCCTGGGTGACTTTGTCGCGAAGCTCGTTCTCCGGGAGGATCGTGAACTTCACGGTGATCCCGGTCTGTTTGGTGAAGTTCTCGGCGGTCAGCTTCTGGATGTCCTCCATCTGCGGGTTGCCGACCATCAGCGCCGTGATGGTGTTGTCGGCCGAGTCGCCGCCGCCGCTGGTGGTCGAGCCGGCCCCCGAACAGCCGGTCGTGACCATCAGCAGGCCGGCCGCCGTTGCGGCCGCCGCCTTTGCGAATCTGGGCATGGTGGAACCTCCGTTTTATTCGAAAACGGCGAGTGGGGTTTGGTGAATCAGACCCGGATGACCTGAGGTCCCAGCCGGGAATAGCGGTTCGCCTCGGAAACCGGCAATGCGGTGTCCGTGACCAGTGACTCGAAATCAGATATCTCGGCGAATCGACAGAATGTGCGTACGCCGAATTTCGTGTGTATGCCGACGAAGACCCGGCGGCGGGCGGCCGCCACCGCACGCGCCTTCACGTCGGCCACGGCCGGGTCCGGCGTGGTCAGCCCGACCTCCCGGGAGATGCCGTTGGCTCCGATGAAGGCCAGGTCGATCACGAAACCGGAGAGCATGTTGCCCGCCCAGTGGTCGACCGTGGCCTGCGTGCGGCCCCGCACCCGGCCACCGAGCAGCAGCACCGTGGCCGGCGTGGACGAGGCCATCCAGGCCGCGGTGTTGAGCGACGCGGTCACGATCGTCAGCGGCCGGTCGGTCGGCAGCGCCTCGGCGATCAGCTGAGGCGTGAAACCCTCGTCGATGAAGATCGTCTCGGCGTCCCCGATCAGGCCGGCCGCGGCGGCCGCGATCCGGCGCTTCTCGGGAACCCCGCGGATGGTCCGCATCGCCAGGTCGGTCTCGAATTTCGCGGTCTCCACCGGGTACGCCCCGCCATGCGTACGCCGAATAAGACCGTGCTTTTCCAGCAGACGCAGGTCGCGGCGAATTGTTTCGGCCGAGACGTCGAGTTCCGCCGAGAGCTTTCCGACCTCGACCTCTCCGTGCCGGCGGGCCAGCGCGACGATCTGATGCTGCCGCTCATCCGCATTCAATTGCCGCCACCTCCGCCCTCGTTGACCGACCTATTTGTAACACCGGAGAAACCTGTGGCCTCCATCACAAGCCCCGCTGATTCGTTGTTTACTTGCCCGTTTGCCCGGGCGTGAAGACCGAGCAAGATCACCTCAAGTTATGATCAAACACCCATATCGTTTGACCGTTTACGCGGAAACCATGACCACATCGTGACCGGTCGTGTGAGCTCGGGCGCGACCGCCTATCCGCATCCGCCCACCCCCGGTTTCCTCAGGTGGGCCTCCGCGGGGCCGATTTTCAACCCGTGCATGCGACGGATCAACTGACAGAGTTCCTGTCCGCGGTGGCCGAACGGCCCGCTGGACCGGCCGCGCATCACGCCGCCGTGGAGTGCGCCGCCCGCGCCCTCGACGCGGACGTCGCGGTACTGATGATCGACGGCGGCGTGGTGGCCGCCATCGGGCTCCCCGCCCAGGAGGTGCCGGCGTACACGCTCGCCGAGATCGCCGTCGGCCGCCGCACCACCCTCGAGTTCGGCGACGGCCGGTACGCGGTCACGTTCGCCACCATCGGCGGCGACAGCCCCGGCGTCCTGGTCCTGGGCCGGCTCAGCGGCTCGTTCACCGCCGAAGAGGTCTGCCTGCTCCGCGGCATGGCCCGGGTCCTCGAGCTCAGCCTCCAGTCGCTCCAGGTGATCGAGTCGGAGCGCCGCTACGCCGAGGAGAACGGCCGGCTGCTCGGCTACCTCGACCACGGCCGCCGGGTCTTCGAGGAGCTGGGCACCGTCCAGCGGGCGATCGGCCGCCGGGCCCCCGTAACCCAGGTCTTCGACATGGTCGTCACGGCCGTACGCGATCTGCTCGGCGTGGACCTGGTCACCATCAGCATGGTCGACCGGGACGACTCGTCGCGGATGAGCGTCGTGGCGTCGACCGGCATCCCCGCCGACGCGGTAGCCCACCTCCAGCGCCTCCCGCTGCCCAGCGGCGGCGTCTCCGGCCTGACCATCCTCGGCGACGAACTGCTCGCGGTCGAGGACTACGCCACCTCGCCGATCGCCCTCTCCCCGATGGCCGCGGCCGAACTCCGCTCGGTCATGGCCGCCCCCATCCACGAGACCGGCCAGGCCGCGGGCAGCATCGCCGTCGGCACGCTGGGCGCCCGGCGCGACTGGGACAAGCCGGCCCGCGAGATCCTGCAGGCCTTCGCCGAACACCTCAGCCTCGCGCTGACCGACGCGCGCACCCAGGAGGCCATGAGCCAGGCCTTCCTCGACACGCTCACCGGCCTGGCCACCCGCGCGCTGTTCCAGACCCGCATGGAGGAAGCGCTCAGCCCGTCCGGCCCCGGCGGCGCCGTGCTCTTCGTCGACCTCGACCGTTTCAAGGTCGTCAACGACTCGCTCGGGCACGCGGCCGGCGACGCGCTGCTCACCGGTGTGGCGTCCCGCATCCAGGACTGCCTGCGCGAGGGCGACACGGCCGCGCGGCTGGGCGGCGACGAGTTCGCCGTACTGCTGCCCGGTCTGCACAGCGCCGACGAGGCCATTCCCGTCGCCGAGCGCATCCTGGCCGCGCTGCGCGAGCCGTTCGACCTGCTCGGCGCCGAAACCTTCATCAGCTCCAGCATCGGCGTCGCGTTCAGCGGCCCCGGCGAACACGCGAGCTCGGTGCTCATGGTCCACGCCGACCTCGCGATGTATCAGGCGAAAAAGCTGGGCAAAGACCGGTACGAGGTGTTCGAGCCGAACATGCAGGAGGCGTTCCAGGCCAACATCGCCCTGGAAGCCGACCTGCGCCGCGCGGTCGTGCGTCACGAGTTCGAGCTGCGCTACCAGCCCATCGTGAACCTGCAGACCAACGAGATCAGCGGCGTCGAGGCGCTGATCCGCTGGATGCACCCCGAACGCGGCATCGTGCCACCGATGGACTTCATCCCCCTCGCCGAGGAAACCGGCATGATCGTGCCAATCGGCGAATGGGTCCTGCGCGAGGCCACCGCCCGCGTCGCCGAGTGGAACTCCCGCCGCGAGGGCCCACCCCTGAGCGTGAGCGTCAACGTCTCCGCGGTGCAGCTCGAACAGGCGTCCCTGACCCAGATCGTCGAGTCGGCCCTGTCCGACGCCAACCTGGCACCCCACCAGCTCGTACTCGAACTGACCGAGTCACTGCTGGTCGACCACCGACCGGCCACCCTGACCCGGCTCGAAGAGCTCAAGGCCCTGGGCGTACGCCTGGCCATCGACGACTTCGGCACCGGCTACTCTTCCCTGGCCTACCTGCGGCGCTTCCCCGTAGACATCATCAAAATCGACAAGTCCTTCGTGGACGACGTGGTCGACGAGCCCACCGCGGCCGCCCTGACCCACGGCATCATCCAGCTGGGCCGCGCCCTGCAACTCTCGACGGTCGCCGAGGGCATCGAACACGCGGGGCAGCTGTCGTCGCTGGCCGGCGGGAACTGCGAGATGGGGCAGGGGTATTACTTCGCGGAGCCTTTGACGGGGGCCGCGCTCAACGAGCTGCTCTTTCCGTAGCGCCCGCTTCCCCTCTGTCGCCGACGTACCGGTTGGGACTGAATCATGCCCCCGGCCGATCAACTCATCGGCCGGTCACATCGCGGGCCCAGGACGGACTCGGCCTGGGTTTTACGCTGCGCTCGCTCCCGCATCGACGAGAACGGCACACAGCCGATCAGCACTCTCGTTCGTCAGGTCATCCCATACCGGTCGTGAGGGATCATCAACCCGCTGGGAAGCCTCACCGAAATCCAGGCCACCGTGCTCCCTCAGAGACGCAACCACCCGATAGCGATCGCGCCCGGGGTCGGTGACGAACAATGCGGTGGCGCCCCCGTGTTCCACCCGCCACGGCGCCGGGTTGCCTTGCCTCACATATCGCCACCACTCCCTCGATCCGAGGGCAGCGAAGATCAGAACGAAACTTAACGACTGGAACGCTGAAGCCACCAAATCGGGCACCACGGCTGACGAGAGAGCGGTCACGGCGCTCAGCAGCACCACGACGATGACGCGCGGTGCAGCACGGCGAAGCATCCCGCCGATCGAACGGTCCCGACGGCCCAACGGCGCGTGCACCCGTCCATCAGCCACAGATTCGCGCCCTTCTGAAGCACCGTCGCGCGAAATATCGTACGAGAGAAACGGCTCGCGTAGTCAGCTGATAAGCCGAGCATCATCAGCCGAGAGCGCCGATCTGGCCGCCGCCCTGGGCTGTCTGGCGAGCAATTTACGAGAGTGACCACCGGATCGAGGCCGCAGCGGGCGCTACGGCCGTTCGGCGCAGTGAGGTCGCCGTGTCGGGCCGAGAACAGGACAGGACTCGTACGTCTAAAGGAGCGTGACAATCTCCCCCAGCTCGGGCGGCTCCAGGCGGCCGGGAAGCGAAGCGAAGTCGGCCGGTGTGACCCAGGCGTGGCTGATCAGTTCGGTGGCCTCGTACGGCTGCAGGCCGTCGCGCGACAGCGGTGGGCCGGCGGTGTCGTAGCGGGCGGCGAAGAACTGTTCCGTGCCGGTGTAGAGGCGGCCCTTCCACTGGGAGTGGCGCATGACGTCGATGAAGTGGTCGCCGACTCGGGACGGGTCGAGACCGGTTTCCTCGGCGAGTTCGCGCCGGGCGGCCTGCAGCGGGGTCTCACCCTCGTCGATTCCGCCGCCGGGTGGCTCCCAGATCACGGCGCCGTTCACGGGGTCGCGCCATTGCATGAGGAGCACCCGGCCGTCGGCGTCGAAGCAGATCACTCGGGCGGCAGGCCGGTGGGTGCTCTTCATGACCTCGACCCTAAGCGTCCGCGGCACGCTCAAGAGCGGGAGACAGCAGGGCCTCGAAGTCGGGGGCGGGCATCGGGCGGGCGAACAGGTAGCCCTGGGCGGCCCGGTAGCCGAGGGCGCGCAAGCGGGCGGCCTGTTCCTCGGTCTCGACGCCCTCGGCCACGGCGCGCAGGCTCAGCGCCTGGGCCAGGTGCACGACGCCGGCGGCCACGGTGATCCGGTCGTCGGGGGCGGCCTGGGTGAACGAGCGGTCGAGCTTGACCTCGTCCACGGGCACGTCGTGCAGCAGGCTCAGCGTCGAGCTGCCGGTGCCGAAGTCGTCGAGCGCGAACTTCACCCCGAGCGCCCGCAGGTCGTGCAGGGCGGCGTGGGATTCGCCCGGCTCGACCGGCATCGACTCGGTGACCTCGAGGGTGACCCGGGCGGGGGCGACGCCGTGCTTCTGCAGCAGGCCGGCCACGTACGGGGCGAAGTCGGGCTCACGCAGGTCGCGGGCCGAGATGTTGATGTTGAGGGCGGTGCCGGCGGGCCACTCGGCCATCCGGCGCAGGGCGGCGCTCAGCACCCAGCGGCCCAGCGGGACGATCAGGCCGGTGCGTTCGGCGACCGGGATGAACGCGTCCGGGGCGAGCGTGCCGTGCACCGGGTGGGCCCAGCGCACCAGCGCCTCGGCGCCCAGCACCCGGCGGTCCTCGCCGAGGGCGACGATCGGCTGGAAGAGCAGGAACAGCTGGTCGTCGCGGATGGCCCGGGGCAGCTCGGCGCCCAGGTCGGCGTGGCCCGCGGAGGTGGCGCCCATCTCGGGCTCGTAGTGCAGCGACGCGGTGCCGGGGATGGCCTTGGCCGCGTACATGGCGATGTCGGCCTGACGCAGCAGCACGCTCGGGTCGTCGCCGGCGCGGCCGTCGGCGATGCCGATGCTGGCCCGGATCGGCAGCTCGTGACCGTCGGCCAGGACCGGCGCCTTCAGGGCTTCGATCATGCGCCGGGCGGCGAGGTCGGCCGCTTCCGGGTCGGCCCCGTCGAGCACCACGACGAACTCGTCGCCGCCGAGCCGGGCCACCGTGTCCTCGGCGCGCACGCAGCCGTTCAGCCGCTGGGCCACGGCGATCAGCAACTGGTCGCCGACCTCGTGACCGAGCGTGTCGTTGACTTCCTTGAAGTCGTCGAGGTCGATCAGCGCGACGGCGACCGGCCGGCGGTCGGGCGCCTCCACGGCCCGGCGCAGCCGCTCGTGGAAGAGCACACGGTTGGGCAGCTGGGTGAGCGCGTCGTGGGTGGCGCCGTGGTCCAGGCGGTGCAGCAGGCGGCCGTTGTCCTGCAGCGCCGTGATCTGGCGGATCACGACGACCGCGGTCAGCAGCACGGCCGCGATCACCACGATCCGGCGGTCACTGCTGTCGTTGTGCCAGGTCACCGCGAGCAGCAGCCCGTCGACGGCGGCCACGGCGACATAGGGCAGCAGGCTGAACGGGCGGCGGCGGACCGGTTTGGCGCCGCGGTGCGGGCCGGTCGGGGCGTTGCGCTGGCGGTGGGTGGCCAGCACGGCGCAGAGGAACAGCGCCGGCAGGTCGACCATGTCGGGGAACAGGTTGGGGTCGAGCGGGGCGAACAGCGGTCGCAGGACCGGCCCGACCGCGCCGACGGCCACCGCGACCCCGATCATGCGGAGCGCCCCGGCGTCCATCTGGTTCTGGCTGGTCAGCAGGAATTTCGCGACGGCGAAGACGGCGAGCAGGGCGAGCAGGGTCAGCGCCAGCGACGGGATCAGCACCCTGGGGTCCCCGTCCTCGAGCGCATAGCGGCCCGAGAAGTGCCACATGAAGACGGCGCAGGCCAGCATCACCGTGCCGGCGTCGAGCACCACCCGGAACAGGTCGCCGCGGGTCTGCTGGCCGAACGGCAGGCGCAGGAGCGCGTACATGACGAGCAGGACGGCGATGCCCTGGAAGGCGATCTGTCCGGCGCCGACACCCGCGCGGGCCGGGTCCGCCGCGGTGAGCACGTGGTAGGCCTGGGCCGCGTTGCCCAGCCCGACCGGGACGCAGACCACCGCGATCCGGTTCCAGAACTGGCGGACCGGTGGCGCCAGGTGCTCGGCGCGGGCGGTCCGGTGGCTTTCGAGCCCGAGGACCGCCGCGCCGAGGATTCCGGGCAGCCACAGGAACACCCAGGGGATCACTGGCGAGATCGCGTTGATCGTCACTGCGATCACCGTGAACGCCAGCAAAGCCCCGGACGCGAGGAGTGGTCGGCCGGGCCGACCCCAGAGCACGTCCATGCGGTCCGCCTCTCGAGAGAAAAGAGCTTCCCGTTTGATCGGCTGAGGCGGGGCGAGGGTGAGGAATCGGGCTGTGACCTAGGTCCCCGGCGGAACGGCTCGCGGGGCGGCCATACTTTGTCACTGTGCTGCGACCTGCGACCTACGCCGAACGGGACATGATCCTGCCCTGGCGAAACCACGAGTCGGTGCGTGCCGTGAGCCTGACCACGCACGAGATCAAGCCCGAGGAGCACGCGAAGTGGTGGGAAAAGCGCTGGCGTGATGTGCTGATCTACGAAGACGATCGGGGCACGCCCGCCGGCGTCGTGATCTTCGACGAGAACACGTGGTCCTTCTACCTGGACGTCGCCGGTCTGGGCGACAGGCTGCTCGCGGCGTGGATGCGGCTGGAGAAGGAAGCCGTGGAATACGCGTTCGGCACACTTGGTCTGGAGACCCTGGGCGGGGAAACGCTCGCCGACAACAAGCAGGTGCTCGCGCTCCACCGCCGGTTCGGTTTCAAGGAGACGCGGCGCTACGAACGACTCGTCGACGGCGAGATGAAAACCGTCGTCTGGACGGAGAGAGGGAAGTAATGACTAAGTTCGGGCCCGACAAGCGGCCGTACATCGTCGCGGAGATGTCCGGGAACCACAACGGCTCCCTCGACCGGGCGCTCGCGCTGGTCGACGCGGCGGCCGACAACGGCGCGGACGCCATCAAGATCCAGACCTACACGGCCGACACCATGACCGTGGACGTCAAGCACCCGCGCTTCCAGATCTCCAAGGGCCACGAGCTGTGGTCCGAGGCTTATCTGTACGACCTGTACGAGCGCGCCCACACGCCGTGGGACTGGCACCAGCCGATCTTCGACCGGGCTCGCGAGCGGGGCATCACGCCGTTCTCCAGCCCCTTCGACCGTACGGCGGTCGAGCTGCTCGAGAAGCTCGACGCCCCGATGTACAAGATCGCGTCCTCGGAGATCACCGACCTGCCGCTGATCCGCCTGGCCGCGAGCACCGGCAAGCCGATCATCATCTCGACCGGCATGGCCTCGGTGAAGGAGATCGCGGCCGCGGTCGAGGCCGCCCAGGGTGTCGGCGCCACCGACATCACGGTGCTGAGCTGCACCGCGTCCTACCCGGCGCCGCCGGAGTTCACCAACCTGCGCCGCATCCCGGTGCTGGCCCAGATGCTCGAGCTGCCGATCGGCCTCAGCGACCACACGCACGGCATCGGCGTGCCGATCGCGTCGGTCGCGTTCGGCGCCTGCCTGATCGAGAAGCACGTCACGCTGGACCGTGCCGACGGCGGCGTCGACTCGGCCTTCTCGCTGGAGCCGGCCGAGCTCAAGGCACTGCGCATCGAGTCCGAGCGGGCCTGGCAGGCGCTGGGCACCACGCACATCGGCCCGACCGAGGCCGAGAAGGAGGGCCTGCGGTTCCGCCGGTCGCTCTACGTGGTGGCCGACGTCAAGGCGGGCGACAAGGTGACCCCGGAGAACGTCCGGTCGATCCGCCCGACCGGTGGGCTCGAGCCCGACTCGATCGGGCTGGTCATGGGCCGCACCTTCACGGCCGACGCGGCCAAGGGCACGCCGCTGAGCTGGGAACTGGTCTAGGGCATGAAGAAGGGGGCCGCTCAGCGGCCCCCTTCTTGGAAGATCAGCGTACGGCGTTCGACTGCGCCTCGGCCGCCTTGCGGGCTCGCCGTCCGCGCAAGAATTTCCGGCCGTCGCGCATGATCACCCGGTAGGCGCTGCGCGAGATCCAGAGGAACCGGCCGGCCCAGGTCTTCTTGTAGAACTGAACCTCCCAGTCCATCTTGCTGACCTGCAGGTCACGCGACTTGATGATCTGCTCGGTCCAGTCCATCATCGCCAGCAGGTGGCTCGCCTGGTATCGCTGACGCCAGAGCGCCTCGGTGAGCTCGCGATAGCCGGCCACGTCGACCGCGGCCGAGCCCGGCGAGACGGCCAGCAGCTGGAGCCGCCGGTCGTGCTGGTCGGGCAGGCTGAGACCGAATTCCGCGGTCTCGAGCCGCACCTGCAGGTCGACCGCCTCGCGTACGCGGTCGGCGCCGATGCCCAGATTGACCATGCCGAGCATGGTCGCGGTCAGGTCGACCGCGTTCGAGGCGATCGACCACGGGTGCGGCTGACCCGAGGTGATCAGCTGGACGGCGAACTGCCAGACCGCGCGGACCTCGGCGGTCTCCAGCGGCACCGGCTCGACCGGCTCCCAGCGCGTGGGCAGCAGCGACGGGCCGTCCTCGGTGACGAAGACGTCGGCCAGGCCGGCCAGGGCGACCGGGCCGGTGAGCAGGCCGTCCTGGGCCTGCGAGCGCACCCAGGCGTCGAACTGGGCCAGCTCGACCCGCATCCGGCGCAGGTCGTTGGTCGACGCGAGGTGCAGCAGGCGCTCCTCGAGCACATAGCCGACGTCGGCCCCGGGAGCCTGGGGATCGCTGACGCGGCGCAGGCCCTCCCGCTCGATCGGGCCCTCGAGCGGTTCGAGCACCGTGGTGTGCACCTCGCCGCCGGCGGAGGTGACCTCGTAGGCGAAGCTGCCGCGGGCGTCGCCGATCAGCAGCTCGTGCCGCGCGATGGCCGGGGCCTCGCCCGGGCCTCGGGCGATGACCAGCCAGGCCGGGGCGACGGTGCCCTCGGCGCCGGCCCGCAGCGCGCGGTTGACCAGGTGGCGCGGGTCGCTGAGCACCGGCCGGCCACGGAACGCGGCGCCGATCGCCTGGGACAGCGCCGTGCCGAGGCGGGGACGCAACGGCGAGGAGACCTCGCCCAGCAGGCCCTCGCCGATCAGCACGGTGGGGGTGGCCGGCTCGGGGAACGCCGCGTAGGACGCGGCGACCGTCAGACCGGACTGGGCGAGCCGGGCCGCCAGCTGCTCCGGCGAGGCCGGGCGCTGGGTGTCGTTCTCGTCGTCGGTGTTGTACCAGTCCGAGTCGAGACGCTCACGGGCGCCGGGCTCGAGGCGGACGGTGTGGTGCACGCCGAGACGGTTGTCGTGCATCAGCAGCAGCACGCCGTCGGGCTGCACGGCCTCGGCCAGCCGGTCGATCAGCTGACCGGCCGACATCTGCTCGCCCTCGGCCGAGTTGAGCCGGTCGACGCCGTCGGCCGCGACCACGAGGTCGAACTTCTCGGCGGCGTCGAGCTTGACCGCGGCGCCGGCCAGGACGGTGACCCGCGAGTGGTTGCGGGCCGCGTCCTCGGCGTCGATCAGCGAGCGGAGCAGCCAGGACACGGAGGCGCCGGTGTCGGCCAGCGCGACCACGACCTCCTCGGCGTGCGGGCCGGCGACCAGGACGGTGCGGCCCGGGCCGGCGTACTGGCTCAGCAAGTGGCGAAGGACGGCGCCGCGCGGCAGCGCCTGACTGCGCTGCGGGTCGCGGTCGCTCCAGGCGAACATCTCGCCGCCGACGCGCCGCAGGTTGTTGACCGGCGGGGCGGAAAGGGCGGCTGCGAAGTCCGTACCCTGGTTCGGAAGCAGGGCAGCGGAGCGCTCCGACATCACTTCACCCTCTCTTTGGAAGCGGGCCAGCCCAGAATGGCGCGCAGTTCGTCGGGATGGGCCAACTCGTCGGCGCCCAGCTGCTGGCGGGCCAGCGCGTGGGTCACGGCTTTGTCGGTCTGGTACCCATAAAGCTCAGGCCACTGCCGGCGCAGACGGGGCTCGCCGCCGAACGTGGGGTCAGCGTTGTCGAGGACCATCGGGTCGCCGTAGACGGCGGCCTCCCGGCCGGCCAGCGCGCCGTACCAGACGGCGCTGCACAGCCGGTTCGACACTACTCGCCGGTGGCGTCGCAGCTCCTTGAGCTGGCCCACCAGGAACTCGCGGTTGTGATCGCGCCACCAGAAACCGCGGTAACCGTGACAGATCACCCGGAAACCGGCGTTCTCGTAGATCTTGCGCACGCTCTTCATCCTGTACTCGTTCCAGTACAGGCAAGCCGTGACCGGGCCGGATTCGGCCGAACGGACCTCGTCGATCAGCTTCTGGTGGTCGCCGCTGATCTGCTGGCCCTCCCACCCGTGGAACGGGTAGAAGATGGTGCCCTCGGGCTCGGGCGCGTCGGCCGGCTCGGGCTCCATCTCCAGCAGGTACGCGAAGGGGGCGCCGACCACGATGACGTCGCGGCGGCCCTGCGACCAGGAACGACGACGGGTCTCCTCGGACCAGACGAAGATCTTGCTGCCGTCTACGAACGGGGTGCCCGGAGCGAGGCCGTCACCCATGTTCCAGCCGTGCTGGAGATACCCCTGCAGGCGGGGCGGGTGCAGCGGATCGGGCAGATCGCAGTAGCGGGCCAACAGGTGGGCGTGACCGTAGTGATAGTTGGCGTGATGCATTCCCTCGTCCATCGCCGGCTGCTGGTGGCGCCATCTCGGTTCGCTCGGGGCGCGCGATTTCGCCGGGCCTGGCCCTGCCACGGCCCGTCAATTCGATGCCGAAAGGTACCACTCAAGGTTAAGTTCCGCGCGGGCCGTTAGGGAATCGTTCCCCGGTCGCCACGGCGAGCCGTAGCCCCGAAATGTCCGCAGGTGACCAGCAAACAGCCCTCGGACGGGTGATCCTGATGAGCCGCTGTGTGTCGGATATCACCTGATCACCCCATAACTTCCTGGTCGGGCGACGCCCATCAAGATCGTCACCTACAGTGGACACTCATGGGCCGGCCGGGGCCGGGCGCCGCCACGTCCGCCCCGGCCTCCCGGCTGCTGGTCCCCCGATAGGAGGATCGTGGCATGGAGTTGGCCAAGATTTTGGCAGCGGCGGCGGCCGGAGACTTTCCCGAGCCCGATGGCGGCACCACGATCGTGCCGCAGCCCAGCCCCCGTGATGCCGGGGTGCTGGCCCTCACCGCCCACACGGTGATCTTTCTCGACGACGACCCGGAGTGGCTCCGAGCGACGATCGCCGCTACCCGCAGTGATCCGCTCGCCGCCACGATGAACCCGGTCTTCCTGGCCGCGCTGCTCGCCCGCACCGGCCGCACGACCGACACGATCGACCTGCTGACCGTGGCCGGCGCCCTCCCCGGCCCGGCCCAGCTCCCCCTGACCGATCAACAGCAGGACCATCCCCGCGTACGCCGGGCGCTGAGTCACCGCGACGACGTGCGCACCTGGTCGGTGCCCGGCGGCCTCCTGACGATCGGGCGCGGGGTGGCCGGCCGCTGGGAGGTCTCGGTCGAGGTCGACGAGCAGGTCCGCGACCGTGGCCTGGGCCGGGCGCTGGCCCTGGCCGCCCGCCACCTGATCCCGGACGGCGACGTGATCTGGTCGCAGCAGGCCACCGGCAACGCACGCAGCATCCGCGCCTTCCAGTCGGCTGGTTACCGACCGGTCGGCGCGGAGCTCCTTCTGCATCCGGCGAGCGCCTAGACCGGAGCCAGCTCGCGCTCCTGGGAATCGGCGGCAGGCTCGATCGGCGGCGGCTCGTGGGCGATCTGCGGCAGCCAGCCCAGCCACCGCGGCAGCCACCAGTTCTTCTCGCCCAGCATCGCCATCACGGCCGGCAGCAGAACGGCCCGGATGATCGTCGCGTCGAGCAGCACCGCCGCGGCCAGTCCGATGCCGAGCTGCTTGGTCGAGGCCAGGGGCAGCGTCGCGAACAGCGCGAACACCGCCACCATGACGACCGCGGCGCTGGTGATGACGCCGGCCGTGCGGCCGATGCCCTCGCGCACCGCCTCCCGGGTCGACAGGCCCCGGTCGTGCCCCTCACGGATCCGGCTGAGCACGAACACGTGGTAGTCCATCGAGAGTCCGAACAGGATGATGAACAGGAACAGCGGCATCCAGTTGATGATCCCGCCCGAGGCCTGGAAGTCGAGCAGGCTCTCGAAGTGGCCGTACTGGAAGACGAAGACCAGCATCCCGTACGCGGCGGCGACCGAGAGCAGGTTGAGGACGACCCCGGTGAAGGCCACCACGACCGACCGGAACGAGACGAGCAGCAGCAGGAAGGCCAGTCCGAGCACGAAGCCGAACACCCAGGGCCGGCTCGCGTCGAGGCGGGCGTTGAAGTCGGCCTCGCCCGCCGCCTCACCGGTGACCAGCGCCGGGAAGGATCCGAAGGCGGCCGGTACGACCGTCTCGCGCAGCTGCTTCAGGTCGGACTCGTGGGCCATGCCCAGCGAGACGATCGCGACCGTGCCGGCCGGGTTGATCCGCGCCTCGACGGGCCCGGCGAACCGGCCGTCGCTCGCCTCCACCTCCGTACGGAGGCGTGCGACCGCGGCCTTGAACTCGGGCGTACGCACCGAGGACGCCTGGACCACGACCTCGACCGGCGACGTCTCGCTGGGGAAGGCCTCGTCGATCGCCTGGTACGCCTGCACGATCGGCGCGGTGGCCGGCAGGTCCTCGATGCCCTCGCCCTTGGTCCGCAGGTCGAGCATCGGTGCGGCGATGACGGCCAGCACGCCCACGGCCAGCACGGCCGAGATCAGCGGCTTGGCCAGCACCAGGCGCAGGAAGCCGTTCCAGACCCGGCCGTCGCTGCGGCGCCGGTACAGGCCCGGGATCTTGATCGCGTCGACCTTGTCGCCCAGCGCCGAGAGCAGAGCTGGGAGAACGGTCAGCGAGCCCAGCACGGCGGTCGCGACGACCAGGATGGTGCCGATGCCGAAGCTGACGAACGTGGTGTCGAAGGTGAGGAACATGCCGGCCATGGCGACGATGACGGTCAGGCCGGAGATCCAGATCGAGCGGCCCGAGGTCTGCGCGGCGATGACCAGGGCGCGGTGCGGGTCGGCGCCGTTGCGGCGTTCGTCCCGTTCCCGGCGGATGTAGAAGAGGCAGTAGTCGACGCCGACCGCCAGCCCGACCAGCAGCATGACGTGCGCGGTGGTGTCGACGGTGGGCGCCAGGTGGCTCGCGAAGGCCAGGAGGCCCATCGCCGCGACCACCGCCATGATCGCCAGCAGGACCGGCAGCAGGGCCGCGACCACCGCGCCGAAGGCGACCAGCAGAATGCCCAGGGTCACCGGGATCGACAGCATGCCGAGGGTGTTGAGCCCCTTGTCGAGCTTGTCGCCGATCAGCTTGTCGCCGCTGGCGTCGCCGCCCTGGGCGATGTAGAGATCGGGGTGGGCCGCCTGCACCCGGGCGACCGTGTCGAGCGACGGCTGCACCCGGTCGGAGGCGTCCTCCGCGTTGCCGGCGATGGCGAACGGGACGAGCGAGGAGCGTCCGTCCGGCGACTCGATCGGCTTCTGGACGTCGACGACGTCCGCGGTCTTCTTGAGGGCCGCGGTCACCTCCGCAACGGCCGCGGCCCGGTTGTCGCCGCTCCGGTTCTGCACGATGACCATCTCGCCGGCCGGCTGCTCCGGGAAGCCCGCCGCGTCGACGATCTGGTCGGCTTTCCTGGTGTCTCCGTGACCCTGGTCGGCGCTGGTGGCCTCGACCGTTCCGACCTGTCCGCTGAGGACGGTGACACCGATGACGAAGGCGATCCATCCGAGGATCGCGAGCGTCCGATGGCGGGCGCTCCACAACGCGGCACGGGCCGCGATTCCCTTGACTTTCTCCGGGCTTTCCATGGCAATGACGCTATGGAGAGCGCGACCGCCGATCGATACCGCTGACCCGCGTATCGGTGGTGGTGTTAGCACTACCCCTGCAGGTAGGCCAGCACTGCCATGACCCGGCGGTGCTGTTCCTCGTCCTGGTGCAGGCTCAGCTTGGTGAAGATGTTGCGCACGTGCTTTTCGACCGCGCCGTCGGTGACCACCATCTTGCGCGCGATCGCGGCGTTCGACATGCCCTCGGCCATCAGCTCGAGCACCTCGCGCTCGCGCGGTGTGAGCGCCCGCAGCGGGTCGTCGCGACGACGGCGTACGAGCAGCTGGCTGACCACCTCGGGGTCGAGCACCGTGCCTCCGCCGGCCACGCGGCGCAGCCCGTCGAGGAACTCGGCGACCCGGGACACCCGGTCCTTCAACAGATAACCGACCGCACCCATGCGGTCGGCCAGCAAGTCGTCGGCGTACGAGACCTCGACGTATTGGGAAAGCACCAGGATCGGGGTGCCAGGCACCAGGCCGCGCGCCTCCACCGCGGCCCGGAGCCCCTCGTCGGTGTGCGAGGGCGGCATCCGGACGTCCACGATGGACACGTCCGGCTTGTGCTCGGCGATCGCGGAAACGAGGGAAGGCCCGTCGCCGACGGCCGCCACCACGGTGTGGCCGTTCTCCTCGACGAGCCTGACGAGTCCCTCACGCAACAGCACCGCGTCGTCCGCAATCACCACCCGCATGGGGTCATGCTGTCAGATCCCGGCGTCCCACACGGGTAGGGCCGCCGTGAGCCTTGTCCCTCCACCGGCCGGGCTGTCGACGTCGAGCACCCCGCCGGCCGCCCGCACCCGGTCGTCCAGCCCGGCCAGACCGTGACCCTTGGCCAGGCTGGCGCCGCCCACGCCGTCGTCGGCCACCGAGACCAGCAGGCCGCTGACGTTGCGGCGCACGCTGACCTGAACCTCGTTGGCGTAGCTGTGCTTGGCCACGTTGGTGAGCGCCTCGGCCACCACGAAGTACGCCGTCGACTCCAGCGAAGGCTCGAGCCGCTCGGTGACCGGGGCGTCGAGGTCGACCGGGATCGTCGAGCGGCCGGCCAGCGCGGTCAGGGCGGCCTGCAGGCCGCGGTCGACCAGGATCGGCGGGGCGATGCCGCGGGACAGCGCGCGCAGCTCGTCGAGGGTCTCGCGGGTCTGGGTCAGTGCCTCGGCCACGGTGGCCCGGGCGGCCTCGGGGTCGGTGGCGAACTGCTGCTCGGCCCGGCCCAGGTCCATGGCCAGGCGCACCAGGCGCTGCTGGGGGCCGTCGTGGATGTCGCGCTCGAGCCGGCGCAGGGCGTTGGCCTCGGCCGAGACGGCGGCGGCCTTCTGCTGCTGGGCGACCTCGCGGGCGGCGTTCGCCTCGGCGACCTGTTCGCGCAGGTCGTTGACGCCGTTGAGCAGGCCGCGGGCGAAGAACGCCTCGAGCAGCGCGGCCCCGCGGACCACCGGGTAGAGCGTGCCGGCGAAGAAGACGCCGCAGGCGAAGTAGAAGACCAGCCGGGTGGCCGTGCCGTCGCCCATGCCGAGCAGCTCGGGCAGGTCGGTGTTGTCCTCGGGGTGCGGGATCGACCAGTCCCAGAGCAGGACGGTGAGGCCGCCGATCGCCCCGGACCACCAGGTGACGACGAGGCTGAACGAGATCGTGCTGGGGATGAACCGGAACATCCCGTGCAGCATGTCGAGCCAGGCCTGGCCGTCGCTCAGCGGCACCAGCGTCTTGCGCAGGACGCTCGCGTCGGCCGGGGCCTTCTTGTAATAGGGGTGCGGCATCTTCTGGCCGAACACCGGGCCGGTGCGGGCCCGCTCCAGCGTCGCGAAGCCACGGGCGGTCATCAGCGTGGCCAGCAGGATGGGCAGGCCGACCCAGATGATCAGGGTGCCGACGCCGGTGAAGAACAGGGTCATGAACAGCGAGACGGTGAGGATGCCGAGCGGGAAGCCGATCAGCACGTATTGGGTGTCGATGCCGACCTGGCGGGCCAGGCGGGCCAGGGGGGAGCGCGTGAGCGGGGAGGCGTACGTCGTCATGGCATTGACGCTAGGCACCGGCGCTCTCCGTTCCGATCCTGCTCGCCGCCGGATCGACGGTAGGGTTAACCCCACCGTAGAGGTCAGGGCAACTCATAAATGGTCACCGGGCCCGAGGTGAACCGGACCTTCGCGATCTGCGCGAGGTTGGGCGAGACGACACCGGCCACGCGGTCGTCGGCGAAGAGCCACTTGACGTTGTAGAGCCGCTTGAGCTCGGCCAGATCCGCTTCCTGGCCGTTCGCGAAGACCTTC
Organism: Actinoplanes sp. NPDC021490; assembly: GCF_055562135.1. Taxonomy (NCBI): domain Bacteria; kingdom Bacillati; phylum Actinomycetota; class Actinomycetes; order Micromonosporales; family Micromonosporaceae; genus Actinoplanes; species Actinoplanes sp. NPDC021490. Next base: position 279,227 of record NZ_JBVHFW010000001.1, on the reverse strand, counting down.
TCGTTGAGCACGTACCGCTCGTAGTCGGGCGCCGGCTGACGCATGTAGCGCTCGCCGTTCACGCCGTCCTCGGCGACCGCCTCGTCGGTGTAACCCCAGCTTTCGAGGACCATGCGGCGCCCGCCCAGCCCGGCCACCCAGAACGCCCGGGAGTCGCAGCCCGAGGTCCAGTCGATCGGCGTGCAGTGCACGTTGGTGGCGACGACGTCGTCGCGCCCGGTGTTGTCGGCGAGCCACTGCGCGGCCAGCATCTCCTCGGGTTCGAGGATCTTGCCGGGATCTTCCTCGACCGCGGTGGGTACCGAGGAGAGCGCGGCGTCCACTTCCTGGATCTGGCGCTGGGCCCCGCCGATCAGCCCGGCGCCGAGCACCGCGGCCAGGATTCCGGCCGGCACCGCCTGCCACGGGGTGCGGCCGGTGAAGACCTTCCGCAGGATCAGCGCGATCGCGGCCACGCCGGTCGCCACGATGGCCGTGCGGACCACCGGTTCGGCCAGGATCAAGGCCCACCGGACCACTCGATCGACCCGCGGCGGATACATCTGCGGGGCGATCAGCGCCCAGAGGCCGCCGGCCAGCACCCCGGCCAGCACCGGCCGCCAGCTCCGCGACACCTCGGCCATGATCCAGGCGACCGCGACCGTGCCGAACGGCGCCGCGCCCATGTAGAAGTAGATCTGGCTGGCCGACGGGTGCCACAGCAGGAACGTCGCCCCGGCCCCGGCCGCGGTCATCCCGGCCAGCAGCCACATCGCCGGTTCGCTGCGGGTGCGGCGGGTCAGGATGCCGGCCAGGGCCAGCATGCGCGGCGATTGCATGAGCAGCCACCAGAGCAGAAGGCCGGCGATGAAGGCGCGGCCCGCGGTGCCGGTGTGCTCCACCCCGTACGGGATGAAGACGTTCTTGTCGATGACGTCCTGGTAACCGATGGTCTGGCGATACGGCACCACCCAGAACAGGATGGCCAGCGGCTGGAAGCCCAGGGTGCCGGCCCCGCCGCCCGCGAAGAGCCGGAAGCCGACCACCACGGCCGCGATCGTGAGGCCGAACAGCGCGGCGGTGGACAGAAGCCGCCGGCGGTGCCGGAAGGCCATCACGACGGCCGCGGCGAGCAGGCCGGCCAGGAAGGGCGGCAGCGCGCTCGACTTGGCGCCGGCACAGGCCAGGGCGAGCGGGAAGATCATCAGCCAGGCCCAGCGCAGGCCGCGGCCCCGCAGCACGTCGACGGCGAGCATGACGAGCAGGCCGAGCAGGGGGACCGCGTACGTCTGGGAGGGGCTGTACGGGCTCACCGGGTTGACGCCGAGGGCGGTGGTGGCCGCACCCAGCAGCAGCGGCAGCCCGAGGATCGCGGTCGTCCCGCCGAGCGCCCCGGCCCACCACTTGCCGCTGAGCGTGCGGGTCAGCGCGGCCATGATCAGGATTGCCGTCGCGGCCACCGGCACGATCCACAGGCGCAACATCACGACGGCGGGGTCGATCTTGGTGATCATGCTGCCGGTGGCGATGTCGGCGTCCGACAGGTAGTGGTAGGTCAGCGACTCGCCGGCCACCTGCGGCACCTGGAACGGCATCGCGCGCATCATCTCGTGCACGAGGGCCAGGTGGTAATAGAGGTCCTGGTAGAGCGTTCCCCCGGCGGGCGGCAGCGGCGTGGTGGTCCAGCCGGGATATTCCGAGGCGACCAGCAGCACCATGCCCGCGGCGACGATCCACGACCAGCGCAGCGGCAGCGGCCGCGGGTCAGTCACCCGCCAGTGTCTGTGCAGCCTGGGCACGGCCAGGAAGGGCACGACGATCAGCGCCGGCCACCACGGCAGCAGCACCTGGGTGTCGAGCAGCGCGCACAGGGCCCAGCCGCCCAGCATGATGAGCATGCCGGTGGCGGCGCCCAGGCCGAGATCTTCGGGCACGTTGCCCCGGCTGCCGCGCAGCGCCCGATGCACCAGCGTGCCGGGCAGCACGATGTCGACGGCGAAATACAGTGAGTAGAGCGCGATGTCGCGGCCCGAGACACCGGTGTTGAGCAGTGCCACGACGACCGCGACGGCCGGGAAGATCCAGGGCAGGACGGCGAGCGGCCACCGCAGGCGGCGGTGAACCCGGGTGGGAGGTCGTCGGGGTTCCGCCGAGGGCGGCGCGGCTACGGGCGGCGCCTCGGCGGAATCGAGCACGGCGGTCACTCTACGAGGGTCGTCAACCGGGTGAATTCGCGCGGCAGGTCGTAGCCGTCCCAGATGGATCCGAAGGTGAGCGCCTGACCGAACGGGACGATCCGGTCGACTCCACGCCCGCCCAGCGCCAGGGCGAACTCCCGCAGCTGCTCGCTGGTGAACCCGAAGTGGCTGAACGTCTGGTCCTGCCGGTTCATCGCCGGCACCAGCTCGAGCAGCGACCCGACCTCGGCGAACGGGAAGGCCCCGGCGCCGATCCAGCGGCGCGGCGCGTCGGGCACGGTGATCAGCGACATCGCGGTGACCGAGTTGGCCGGGAACTCCATCGCCGAGATCGCGCCGGTCGCGGCCATCCCGTACGCGTTGACCCGCTTCTCGACGGCCATCGCGGCGTCGATCTCCCACCCGCGCTCGCCGACCATGCCGAGGAGCAGGTCGATGAACTCGGCCCGGACGTCGCCGGTGTTCTCGCCGACCAGGAAGACCGTGCGCGGCGAGGAGCAGGCGGCCTGGTCGAACCAGTACGAGTCGTTGGTGAACCCGAGCACGGCGGCGCGCCGCCGGGCCGGGTCGGCCGCACGCCAGCCGTCGGCCGACAGCGCCGCCCACGACGTGCGGTCGGGGAAGGTCAGATCGCGGGCGGACGGGCGCAGCGGGTGCTTGCGGATCGCCTCGACGGCCGAGTCGCCGCCCCAGATGACCCGCAGGTCGGCCCACTGGCTGAGCGCCGCGGTGACCTTGTCGTCCCGGCCGTACGTGATCATGCGCTGGGTGCGGGCGATCACCGGGTCGGCGTCGGCCAGCACCTCGTTGAGCGCGGTCAGGATGGTGTCGGCCGCGGTGGCCGAGCGCTCCGAGATCCGTACGACGTTGTGGTTGCCGGCCAGGGCGGACAGCGCCCACGAGTAGACGAAGATGGTGTCGACGTTGGCCGGCGGGATGTGGAAGACGTTGCCGCGCGGGAACACCAGCGCGTCGCGTGCCCGCATGTGCTCGACCGTGCGGTGCAGCTCGGCCGGGCGCAGGAAGAAGCCGAGCGAGCCCAGCTCGGGGTGCCGCCGGGCCACGGCCGGGGCCAGCAGCTTGCGGGCCAGCTTGCCGAGGAAATCGATGACCCGGGGGTCGCCGACGGTGAGCCGGTCGTCGGAGGGCGCGGTCAGGTCACCCTCGACGCCGAAGCGGTACTGGATCACGCTGCCTCCCGGTACGTGTCGGAGCAGCCGCGCGCCTCGGCCCGCGGAAGCCGGCCGAGCACCGAGAACCGCTTGCCGGGCCAGTCGCCGTCGTCGACGCCGTGCACCACCCCGAGGTCTTCGGTGAGCAGCACGTGGCCGGGATAGGACGTCGGAAGCGTGCTGATGACCTCGATCAGGCCGGGCTGGCCGACCGGCTGCTCGGCCCAGGTCTCGGGGTCGCGGATCACCACGTCGGCGAAGTCGGGGCAGTAGAGCGAGCCACCGGCCGGCCCCTCGAGGAAGATCGTGCCGATCTGCTCGATCATGCCGTAGTAGTTGTGCACCCTGGTCAGCCCGACCTCGGACAAGCGCCGGCGGAACTCCTCGGGCGAGACGGCCTGGTCGACCAGCTTCTTCCAGCCGCCCGAGTGGATCAGGATGCCGTTGCTGAGGTCGAGCCCGTTGTCCTTGGCGACCTCGTAGAGGTGCAGCCAGACCAGGTAGGTGAAGCCGAAGATGAGGAACGGCTCGTCGCCGTACTCCTCGAGGAAGCCCTTGAGCGCCTCGACGTCGACGTGGCCCTCGTTGTCGAGCGCCCACACGTGGTTGCGCCCGAAGTTGGACATGCCGAGCACGCCGGCGCCGCGGGCGCTGAACGACTTGCGGTCCTTGAGCATGGCCTTGGTGTCGACCAGGATCATCGGCAGCCGCTTGGGGCCGAGCACGCTCTGCACGGTGGCGCCCAGCTTGCGGGTCTGCTCGGCCGCCGCCGCCTTGTCGAGGTAGATCTTGCTGACCTCGGCCCCGGTGGTGCCGCTGGACGTGAGGACCTTGTACACCTCGTCGTCCGGGATGCTCTTGAGCTCGAGGTTCTTGAAGAGGCGCACCGGCAGCCAGGGCAGCCCGGCAACGGAGGTCGCCGGCTGGTAACCGGAGGCGGCGAGAATCCGCGCGTACGGCTCGCAGTTCTCCCGGTGATGCTCGGTCAGCGTGGAGAGCTCCTTGAGCAGGACCTCTTCCTTCGCTGCCTGAGACAGGGTGAAGACACTCACAACGAAGACTCCAGCGCCCGGTAGTCGATCTTGCCGTTGGGCAGCAGCGGCAGGGCCTCAACACTACGCACTACGACGCCGGAGAAATGTGTCCCGAGCCACTCGGAGATCTTGGTGCGGAGCCCGCGGGCCTCGTCGTCCGAAATGCCCTCGGCGAACACGTGCAGCTTGTCGTCGCCGGCCACGGCGGCCACCGGGAAGTTCTTCTCCACGTCGTCCAGGTTGATCCGGACGCCGAAGACCTTGCCCATCCTTTTGGTGCGGCCGGTGATGAACAGGAAGCCCTCGTCGTCGAGGCGACCGAGATCACCGGTGTGCAGTACGCCACCCTGCACGTCGCCGAGCGCGAGATCGGCCGCGGTCTCGGCGTATCCCATCATCACGTTCGGGCCGCGGTAGACGACCTCGTCGTCCTCGATCGTGAAGGCGCCGCCGGGCAGGGCCAGGCCGACCGAGCCCGCCTTCTCCTCCATGCGGGCCGGGGGCAGGGTCGCCATCCGCGGCGCCGCCTCGGTCTGGCCGTACATCACGTAGAGCCGGCCGCCGACGGTCGCCATCCGCTGCGCGAAGTCGGTCACCAGGTCGGCCCGCAGCCGTCCGCCGGCCTGGGTCAGGGTGTGCAGGGCCGGATACTTGGCCGGGTCGAAGCGCAGCCGGCGCAGCATCTCGTACTGATAAGGGACGAACGCCATCGAGGTGATGCCCTGGTCGGCGGTCGCGGTCCAGAATTCGCGCTGCATGATCCCGGTGCGCTCGAGCACCACCGTCGCACCCTTGAGCAGGTGCGAGTTCAAGACCGACATCCCGTACGAATAGAACAGCGGGAGCGTCGTGATGGCGACCGCGTCCGGGGTGATGTCGAGGACCTCGGCGATCTGCTCGGCGTTCGTCCGCACGGCGTCGGCCGAGAGCCGCACCAGCTTCGGGTTGCCGGTCGAGCCGCTGGTGGTCAGCAGCAGGGCCAGGTCGGGGTGCACCTCGGTGGTGGTGAACCGCTCGATCAGGCCGGCGTGGTCGCCGTCGGGGTCGAGCAGCACGATCGGGCGGCCCAGCCGGAACGCCGCGAGGTAGCGGGCGATCGACAGCAGGGTCGTCTCGAACGGATGGAAGACCACCCCGCCCGGCTCGCGGGCCAGCGCGGCGGCCGCCGCCTCGATCATGTCCTCGGTCAGCGTCTCGCCGGTGGCCGCGTCGATCACACGGGCACCGGGGTGGAGCAGGTTCACAGCGTCAGTCCTCCGTCGACCCCGAGCACCTGGCCGGTCACGAACCGGGCCTGCTCGGAGAGGAGGAACGCGATCACGTCGGCGACCTCGTCGGCCTCGCCCAGCCGGCCCAGCGCCGTGTCGGCGATGCGCTCCTCGCGGCCTTTTTCGTCGAGAGTGTCGAGCATGTCGGTGGCGATGAAGCCGGGCTCGACGGCGTTGACCCGGATGCCCTGCCGGCCGAGCTCCTTGGCGGCCGACCTGGCCAGGGCGGCCACGGCCGCCTTGGAGGCCGAATAGACGGCCTGACCGGCGATGCCGCGTGAGGCGGTGATCGACGAGACGAGGACGACGGCCGGGTTCTTGCCCCGGGCCAGCAGGCGGGTGGCGCCGCGCAGCGTGTAGACCGCGCCCGCCGAGTTGACCGCGAACAGGCGCTGGATGGTCGCGTCGTCGGTCATGCCGAGCATGCCCGCCGCGTGCGTGCCGGCGTTGACGACCAGCGCGTCCAGGCGCTTGAAGGTGCCGAAGGCGAGCTGCACGAGCGCCTTGCTGGTCGCGGGGTCAGCGACATCACCATGGCCGCTGAGCACGGTTACGCCATACTTGGCGGCGAGCTCCTCGGCGACGGCCGCGATCGCATCGGCGCGATGGCCGTGCAGCACGAGGTCGTGCCCCTGCTCCGCGAGACGCGTAGCGGTGGCACGACCGATACCGCGGGAGGCGCCTGTCACCAGGGCCACCCGATCACTCATTGAAGTTCACTCCGTACTTACCCAGGATGCGGGTCGCCTCGGCGAAGCTCGACATGTTGATGACGTCGTCTGTGTCAATCATCACGGAGAACTCGTCCTCGATGGCCGCGACCAGAGACATGTGAGCGAGGGAATCCCACTTCTCGTTGTCCTGGTATTGCAGGTCGTCCACGGGCGCGTCCGCCGGAAGGTCCAGTGCGGTGCGGAACGCCTCGCGCAGTCTCTGCAGGTCACTCACAGGGGTTCTCCAAAGGGGCTGGGTGAACAGAGGATTCTTAACCTCGTCGCACCAGGTGTACTGACGGCCAATGCTAGCTGAACACCAGGTGAACTACGGTTTGCGTTTAGTGTCGATCCGCAAATCGGCTGGTGGGCTGGTTATGCTTCCGGCTCGTACTGCGTCCTGTCCCACCCCCCGGGAGAAAATCAAAGTGTCTGTACTCAGCGGATCATCGATCCTGGTCACCGGTGCTACCGGGTCGTTCGGCAAGGCGTTTCTCAACTACGCCCTGACCCACCTCGACCCGCAGCGCATCGTCGTGTTCTCCCGGGACGAGCTGAAGCAGTACGAGGTCCGGCAGATGTTCGGCGACGACCCCCGGCTGCGCTTCTTCCTCGGTGACATCCGGGACAAGGCGCGCCTGGAGCGGGCCATGCACAACATCGACTACGTGGTGCACGCGGCCGCTCTCAAGCAGGTCGACACCGCGGAGTACAACCCGTCGGAGTTCGTCGAGACGAACATCAACGGTTCACAGAACGTGATCGACGCCGCGATCGACAAGGGCGTCAAGAAGGTCGTCGCGCTCTCCACCGACAAGGCGTCGAGCCCGATCAACCTGTACGGCGCGACCAAGCTCGTTGCCGACAAGCTCTTCATCGCCGGCAACCACTACGCGGCCACCCACCCGACCCGCCTCGCCGTGGTCCGTTACGGAAACGTTATGGGCAGCCGCGGCTCGGTCGTCCCGCTGTTCCGCAAGCTCGCCGCCGAGGGCAAGAGCCTGCCGATCACCGACAAGCGGATGACCCGCTTCTGGATCACGCTCCCCCAGGCCGTGAAGTTCGTCGTCGACTCGTTCGACACCATGCAGGGTGGCGAGCTGTTCGTGCCGCGCATCCCCAGCATGCGCATCCTCGACCTGGTCGAGGCCGTCGCTCCGAACTCGGCCACCCACGAGATGGGCGTCCGGCCGGGCGAGAAGCTCCACGAAGAGATGATCGCCTCCGACGACAGCCGTCGCACGCTGCGCTTCCCCGACCGCTACGTGGTGCAGCCGGTCGTGGCCAGCTGGGGCTACGAGACCCCCGCGGGCGGCGAAGAGGTTCCGGACGGCTTCAACTACCGCTCCGACAACAACGACCTCTGGCTCTCCGTCGAGGACATGCGCAAGCTGCTCGAGGAGAACTGATGCTGCCGTACGGGCGGCAGTCGATCGACCAGTCCGACGTGGAGGCGGTCGTCTCCGCCCTGGGCAGCGACTGGCTGACCACCGGCCCCCGGGTCGCGCAGTTCGAGGCCGACATCGAGGCGGTCGCCGGCGCTCCGGCGGTCACCGTCACCAACGGCACGACCGCGCTCCACACCGCGTACGCGGCGGCCGGTGTGACCCACGGCGACGAGGTCGTCACGACGCCGATGACGTTCGTGGCCACCGCGTCCACGGCGGCCATGCTCGGCGCCAAGATCGTCTTTGCCGACGTCGAGGACGAGACGGCCAACATCGACCCGGCCGCGGTCGAGGCCGCGGTCACGTCGCGCACCAAGGCGATCGCCGCGGTCGACTACGCGGGCCACCCGGCCGACTACGACGCGCTCCGCAAGATCTCCGAGGGCGTCGGCGCCGTGCTGATCGGCGACGCCGCCCACTCGATCGGCACGACCTATCACGGCCGTCCGGTCGGCTCGCTTGCCGACGTGACGACGTTCTCGTTCTTCCCGACCAAAAACCTCACCACGGCCGAGGGCGGCGCCGTGACGTCGCTGCGGCCCGAGCTGCTGCAGCGGGCCCGCGAGTTCCGCATGATCGGCCTGGTTCGCGACCGGGGCCGCATGCGTTACCCCGACGAGGGCCCGTGGCACCAGGAGGTTCACGAGTTCGGGCTGAACTACCGGCTGCCCGACGTGCTCTGCGCCCTGGGCAGCTCGCAGCTCAAGCGGCTGGCCGCCTTCAAGGCCCGTCGTCAGCAGCTCACCGCGCGCTACGACGAGTTGCTGGCCGGCGTGCCCGGGCTGCGGCTGCCGATTCAGCGTGAGGGCGTCGACCCGCTGCGTCACCTTTATCCCGTACGGGTGTTGGACGGTCGTCGGCGTGAGGTCTTCGAACGCATGCGCGAGGCCGGGATCGGTGTGCAGGTCAACTACATCCCGGTGTACTGGCACCCGGTGTTCGAGGATCTGGGCTACAAGCGGGGCATGTGCCCCGTGGCCGAAGCCTTCTACGCTGAAGAGCTATCGTTGCCGCTCTTCGTCGATCTCTCCGACTCCGATCAGGACCGCGTCGTGGAGACGTTGCGCAACATCCTCGGGAGCTAGCGGGTGCACCACGCCAACCACTTCTACGGCCACGCTCACATCCTGGCCGAGTACTGCGGGTTAGATCCGGAGCATCCGCCCCGGATCAACGGCTACCTGCAGCACGGGTGGAACGTGGTCGACGGGCTCGGCGCCGGCACGCCTTACGTGCCGGGCCGGCCCATCTTCGTCTTCTCCGAGCAGACCCGGCGCCGAGCCTGGTCGATGGGGCGCAGGCAGGCCACGGTCGTCGGCGCTCCGTTCCTCTATCTGCTGACCATGCGGCCCGAGCCGACCCCGGAAGAGGACGCGGCCCGCGAGGGCACGATCTGGTATCCCTTCCACGGGTGGGAGGGCCAGCACATCGCGGGCGACCATCAGCGCCAGGTCGAAGAGATCATGGAGACCGAGGGCGGCGGCCCGGTCACCTTCTGTCTCTACTGGCACGAATTCCGCAACGACGCCGTACGCGCCTCCTACGAGCAGTACGGCCGGGTCATCTGCCACGGCTACCGCGGATACCAGTGGCGTGACACCGACATCGACTTCCTCGACAACCAGCTCGCCGAGCTGCGCAAGCACAAGCGCGTGGCATCCAACCGGCTGAGCAGCGCGATCTTCCACGGCGTCGCGGCCGGATGCGAGCCCGCCGTCTACGGCGACCCGATGCACCTCGACAAGGAGCATCGCCCGACCGCCGACCGCATCCGGCGCAGCTGGCCCGAGTTGCACGGCAAGCATCTCGATCTGGCGGCCGCCCGCGCCTCGGCCATGAGTGAGTTGGGCGACGGTTACCTGGCGTCACCGGCGGAGCTGCGCGCGATGCTCGGTTGGACGGGGTACTACACTGCCCAATCCGCCCAGACGGAGGCCGTGCCCGCATGATGGACATGATCGGGGGTGAGATGCCCTCATTCACCGAGGACCGCCCGCGCGCCGGGGGCGCCCTCTTCGACTACCTCGCCGAGCAGCTGCCGGCCGGGGCCGAGGTGCTGGTCGCCGGCCCCCACACCGACGAGCTGATCGACGCGCTCGCCACCAGGTCGAACGTGACGTGCCTGGTGCGCTCCGAGCCCGAGGCGATCGCGCTCGACGCCCGCGGCCTCACCGTGCTCTGCGGCACGCTGGCCAAGCTGCCCGCCGGCGAGAAGTACGACGTGGTCGTCGCCCTCGACGGGCTCGACCGGCTCTGCTCGGTCGAGGACGCGCAGCTCGACTGGGAGTCGAGCTTGCAGGCCCTCAAGCGTGTCCTCCGCCCCGGCGGCACCCTGCTGCTCGCCGTCGAGAACGAGCTGGGCGTGCACCGGCTCGTCGACCCCACCACCGCCACCTCGGCCCAGACCGACAGCGCGTGGCGGCCGCTCGGCGAGTTCGACACCAAGCCCGGCAACCCGACCCGGCTGGCGGGCAAGCTCGCGGCCGAGGGCCTGGCGATCGACTGGCTGGGCGCGGCCTGGCCGGTTCCCGAGGCGCCCTCCCTGATCGCCACGCCCAACGCGCTGCAGGACGGGCCGGCCGGCGTGCTGTCCGCCGTGGCCGCGGGGGCGGTCGGCCGGGCGTACGCGGAAAGGGCTGTTCTCAGCGACCCCCGCCGGCTCGCCCAGGCCGCCGTGCGAGGCGGACTGGGCCCCGAGTTCGCCGCCTCCTGGCTGGTCGTCGCCCACCGCGCGCCCCGGCCCTCGGCCGTGCTTCACCTGCCGCCCGTGCTCACCGGCGACGGCCCGGTGGTCGAGATCGCGCCCGGCCCCGACGGCGCCTGGGTGCGCCGCGTGCTGCGCGAGGCCCCCGGCCACGACCTGACCGGGCTGGACGGCCCGCTGCCGACCGGCCGCCTGCTCGAGGAGCTGCTGCTCGGCGCGGCCCTCCGCCACGATCTGCCCGTCCTGCGGCGCCTGCTCACCGGCTGGGCCGCCGCGCTGCCCGAGACGACCGCCGACAACGTCGTGGTCCACCACGACGCCTTCGCAGTGCTCGACCCGAGCATTCCCCCGCAGACCGACGTGATCCGCCGGTTCGCACAGACGCTTCTCGGTGGGGGCTATGCCCACCCTTGGCCCGCTGCCACCGATCTGCCGACCCTCACGTCCGTCCTCCACGGCGCCGCCGGCCTGCCCGACGACGTCCCGCCCATTCCGGCGGAGGACGAGATTCCGTTGCCCGACTCCCGCCGCGAGCACGAGGAGCAGCTGCGCGCGCTGCGCCGGCAGATCGCCGACGCCACCTCGCGCGCCCAGTGGTACGAACGCGAGCTCGACAAGCGGGACCGGGAACTTAACAAACTTCGCAAGCAAGTCGCCCTCTTCAGTGGCACGGTGAGTTTCCGCGTTGCAAAGATCGGCTTCGGGGTAGCCCGCAAGGCACGGAATCGCCTTCGAAAAGGACTTAAATGACAACCCTCGGCATCATCCAGGCCCGGATGGGCTCTTCGCGCCTTCCCGGCAAGGTGCTGCGCAAGCTCGGGGGCCGCAGCGTCCTCGAGCGTGTTGTCCGGGCCGCTCAGCAGAGCGGCGTCCTGGACACTCTGGTCGTCGCGACCACGATCGAGCCGGCCGACGACGCCGTCGTGGCCGAGTGCGCCGAGATCGGCATCCCGTGCATCCGGGGCCCGGTCGACGACGTGCTGACCCGCTTCCTGGGCGTGCTCGACCGGCACGAGAGCGACGTCGTCATGCGGTTCACGGCGGACTGCCCGCTGCTCGACCCGCACCTGGTCGCGCTGGCCCACCGCGTGTTCACCGCGTCCGGCGTCGATTACATGACCACTTCCATCACCCGTACGCTGCCGCGCGGGCTCGACGTCGAAGTGGTGCGCACACCCGTGCTGCGCGCGGTGGACGCGCTCGCCACCGATCACCACCGCACGCACGTGACGTCGTACATCTACACGCACGCCGACGACTTCGACGTGATCGGGCTGACCATGCAGCCCGACCTGTCGCACCTGCGGCTCACGCTCGACACCGAGGACGACTGGAAGCTCATCGAGGCGATCGTCGGGCACTTCGGCGACGAGCCGATCTCGGTGCGCGAGCTGGCCAACTGGCTGGCCGGCCGGCCCGACCTGATCGAACTCAACGCGCACGTCCTCCAGAAGGCCCTGGTGCAGGCGTAACCGTGACGATCGTCGGCATCCGCTGCGACGCCGGTGCGCGCACCGGCGTCGGGCATCTCGTCCGGTGCGTCGCGCTGGCCGAGGAGCTGGTCTCCCGCGGCGCCGGCGTGCGTTTCCTGAGCGACCTAGGCGGCGTGGAGTGGGCCGAGTCCCAGCTCACTCAGCGCGGCCTGCCCTGGCATCCGCCGCCGTCCGACCCGGCCGGGCTGGTCGCGGCGGCCGACGAGCTCGAACTCGACGCGCTGGTCATCGACTCGTACACGCTCCCGCCGGAGCACTCGGTGGCGGTCCGCGCGACCGGCCGCCCGGTGCTGGCAATCGTGGACGGCGACTTCCGCGGTCAGACGGCCGACATCTACGTCGACCAGAACCTCGACTCGGTCGTCGAGGTTGAGGGCGCGCTCGGACTGGCCGGTCTCGACTACGCGCTGCTGCGCAGCTCGGTGCGGTCGCTGCGTCCCGCGGCCCCGCCGGTGCACACCAACGCGCGTACACCCAAGGTTGTGGCCTTCTTCGGCGGGACCGACGCCTATCGCGCCGCGCCCGAGATCGCCGTGTTGCTGGCCCAGACCGGGGCGCCGTTCGAAGCCACGATCATCGGCGCCAACCAGAGCCTGCGCGACGAGCTGCACGCCGTCGTGCCCGGCGAGGGGCAGCGCTTCGACATCATCGCGCCCACCGACGACCTGCCCAAGCTGCTGGCTGAGGCCGACCTCGCGGTCAGCGCGAGCGGCACGTCGACGTGGGAGCTGCTCTGCCTGGGCCTGCCCGCGGCGCTGGTCTGGGTGGTCGACAACCAGATCCTCGGATACGACCGGACCATCGCCCGCGGCTTTGGTGCGGGCCTGGGCCGGCTGGGTCACCTGGGCGTGGACGCCGTCGACACGCTGGAACGGCTGCTGACCGACGCGGCCGCCCGCACCGAGCTGGCCCGGCGGGCCTGGTCGGCGGTGGACGGCCGCGGTGTCGAGCGGGTGGCCGACGCGCTGCTTCTCAGGGCTCGGTCACCTCGATGACGACCTTGCCCACGGCGTTGTTCTCGACGGCCCCGTGGGCGTCGGCGATCCGCTCGAACGGGTAGCGCAGGATCGGAAGCCCGGCGTCCTCGCCGACCCGGAAGGCGCCGGCGTTGACGGCCTCGGCCACAGCGGCGACCGCGTTGTCCTTCTCCTCGGCCGAGGTCGTGTAGGTCAGCACGAAGTCGAGGCTGACGTTCTTGAGCATCGCCTTGAAGCTGGGGATCGTCACCTCACCGGCCACGTAGATCGCGATGTTGCCGTTGGGCGCGATCACGTTGAGGTCGAGGCGCAGGTTCTCGGTGTTGACCTCGACCACGATGTGCGGACCGGTCGGGCTGAGCTCGCGCACCCGGGCGGCCACGTCCTCCTCGCGATAGTTGATCACCGAGTCGGCGCCCGCGGCCGCGGCCAGGTCGGCCTTCTCCTTCGACGAGACGGTGGTCAGCACGGTCGCGCCGGCCCACTTGGCCAGCTGGATCGCGGCGTTGCCGACCGCCCCCGCACCCCCGGCCACCAGCACCGTACGGCCCTCGAGCGCCCCCGGCGCCAGCCGCGCCGGGCCGTCGCTGGCCAGCGTGAGGCAGCGGTGCGCGGTGAGGGCCGGGATGCCCAGGGCGGCCCCGGCCTCGAACGGCACGTCGTCGTTCATCCGAACCACCTGGCGGCGGGGCAGAACCACGTATTCCTGAGCGGTGCCGTTCTCGCGGCCGTAGCTCGCGTCCCACACCCAGACGTGGTCGCCCGGCTCGAGCCCGGTCACGCCGTCACCCACCGCGTCCACGACGCCGGCGCCGTCCTGGTTCGGCACGCGCGGCGGCGACACCCCGTCGGGCACCCCGCGGCCGGCCCGGGTGCCGGTGTCGGTCGGGTTGACCGCGGACAGAACGATCCGCACCCGGACCTCGTCAGGACCGGCGGGAGGAAGATCCCGTTCGGTGATCCGAAGAACGGACGCGGGACCTGGCTCGGTGAACACGGCTGCACGCATCATGCATCCCACCCTAGTTTCACGTTCGCCCCAGCGCGCCCACAGAGCGTCCCGCATGCTCGGTGATCCGCGCGACGAGCCGCCCCGGCAGTTCCGAACCCAGCGCGACGACCGCCTCCGCCCTGGCCGCCTCGCGGAACGCGTCCGGAAGCCGTCCGGCCAGCTCAGCGATCCTCGCCCGGACCCGCTCGGGATCGAGCCGATTGAGCTCGGCGAAGGCCGTCCAGTGGCGGCCGGTGATCGCCTCGACCCGATACTCCGAGCCGATCCTCATGGCGAGACGCAGCCGGGGCAGGTACATGTCGTCGTACGGAAGGCTGCTGGCCACGTCGTAGAGCGGCGCGAGACGCACCTGGCCGGGCCTCAGCATGACGGAGTAGTTCTTGGCATGCGCGTCGGTGCCCGCAATCAGCCAGTTCAGCGCGAGCGCGTCCACGAACCGGCCGACCTCCTGCTCGGCCACCGTCGCCGGGGTCACCACCCGTCGGAGCAGCTCGATGATCTGCTCGGGCGCCGGGCCGCCCTCGTTCTGGTACTTCGCGGTCGGTGGCAGGCCGAGCGCCTGGCACATGTCTTCCTGGTGGACCCGGACGATCCGCCCACCACCCGCCGGGAACCGGTCGTAACGGTCCACCACGACTGCGCGTTCCTCGCCGAAAGAAAGCACCCGCGACCCGGCAGCGCGCAAACCCAGAATCTGGGCCGCCCGCAGGCACAGGTGCTCGTTGAGGTCGTGGTCGTCGAATCCGGTAATGGCAGGCTTGAGGATGTGCGTGGTCGGAATCGCGCCGGACGGGTCTCCCCACCGGCCGCTCATAATGTCGAGATGCAACGCAGTCTTGGCCTGTGCCCCGGCCAGGCTGAACTGACCCGTACCGGCCAGATGCCACGCCGATGGATCACGCCGCAGGATTCGCAGGCGCTCGGCGACCTGCCCCTCGGTCAGCGGAACGACCTTGCCATCGTGCGCAAGCAGCGCCTCGGCCCGCTCGCCGGTGACGAACTGGGCCGCGCCTGCACAGTCCTCCCCGACATGTCGGAGCAGGGCGAACGGATTGCCGGCGGATACCTGGAACTCGCGGCCCCAGCGCTCCAGCACGTTCTCGTTGTCGGGCAGCAAACCCTGGCAGTAGGCCCGCACGACTGCGCCGGTGTGATCCGCTCGGGTCAGCGGAAGCGACAGTGACAAGGGGAGAGCCGTCTCGGAGTTCCGGTAGTCGGCGTCGTAGCCGAGGGCGAGGACACCACCGGCGCCCTGCACGAGGTTGCCTGCTCGGCGACCGTTCAGCAAGACGACCAGCTCGCGGCTCACCTCGGGCCTCCGCCGAGGGAATCGAGATAGGCATCGAGGTCGAAGTCGGCCTCCGGCTCGGGACGCGCGTCGAGGAACAGACCGAGGGCGGCGACGACCCGGAACACCAGCCCGACCTCGGCCGTGGGTTTGCCGGACTCGAGATCCGAGAGCCATCGTCGGCTGACTCCGGCACGTGCGGCCAACTGGACCTGCGTCATCGAGGCGGCCCGGCGCCTCTCTCGCAGATAGAGACCCAGGTCTTTGGTGTCGCTGAGGCGCATGGCTTCCCCCTATGCACGTACGTGCACATCGTACCGCGCGTGCACGTACGTGCACATCGCTTCGAATGTGCACGAGCGTGCACATCTCCAGCGGAAACGGGAGGACGCGCAGCTCGGCCGGCCGTCATGCGGGTTGCGGTGTGACCAGTCACGTGACGGATCCCCCGGAGCGCCGTACGGGGCTAGGGTCGCCGCATGGCTCTCACCACCGGGGCACCGGTCCGTTACAGCACGCCCGCGGGCCGGTGGGTGCTGCTCGCGACGGTGCTCGGCTCCAGTCTTGCCTTCATCGACTCGACGGTGGTCAACATCGCGCTGCCTGCGATCGGCCGTGATCTCGGCTCGGACGCGGCCGGCCTGCAGTGGACCGTCAACGGTTACGCGCTGAGCCTGGCCTCGCTGATCCTGCTCGGCGGCTCGCTCGGGGACCGCTACGGCCGCAAGCGCATCTTCGTGCTCGGCGTCTCCTGGTTCGCGGTCGCCTCGCTGCTGTGCGGCCTCGCGCCGAACGTCGAGACGCTGATCGCCGCGCGCGTACTCCAGGGCATCGGCGGCGCCCTGCTCACCCCGGGCGCCCTGGCCATCCTCGAGGCCTCGTTCGCCGCCGAGGACCGGTCGAAGGCGATCGGCGCGTGGTCGGGGCTCGGCGGCATCGGCGGCGCGCTCGGGCCGTTCCTCGGCGGCTGGCTGGTCGAGATCGGCGACTGGCGCTACATCTTCCTGATCAACGTGCCGATCGCCGCGATCGTGCTGCTGGTGGCGGCCAAGCACGTCCCCGAGTCGCGCAATCCGCAGGCGGCCCGCCGGATCGACTACGCCGGCGTGCTCACCGGCGCGGCCGGTCTGGCCGGTCTGACGTACGGCTTCACGGCGTGGCCGGCGAACGGTCCCGGCGACCCGGTCGTGCTGATCTCGCTGACCGTCGGGGTCACCGCCATGGTCGCGTTCGTGCTGGTCGAGCAGCGGTCGCCGCACCCGATGCTGCCCATGCGGATCTTCCGGAACCGGGCGTTCAGCGGGGCCAACCTGGTCACGTTCGTGGTCTACGCGGCCAACGGCGGGGTGTTCTTCCTGTTCGTGGTCAATCTGCAGGTGGTGTCCGGGTTCACGCCGCTGGCCAGCGGGATCGCGCTGCTTCCGACGACCGCGCTGATGCTGGTGCTCTCGGCCCGCGCGGGCGCCCTCTCGCAGCGCACCGGGCCACGGATCCTGATGACCGTGGGCCCGTTGATCTGCGCCGTCGCCATGGTGCTCATGTCGCGGATCGGCGCCGGCGCCAACTACTGGACCGACGTGCTGCCCGCAGTGCTGATCTTCGGGCTCGGCCTGTCGACGCTCGTGGCCCCGCTGACCGCCACCGCTCTGGGGGCGCTCGAGGACTCGTACGCGGGAATCGCCTCTGGGGTCAACAACGCCGTGGCCCGGGCGGCCGGTCTGCTGTCGGTGGCGGTGCTGCCCCTGGTGGCCGGGCTGGGCGGCGGAAACCTGACCGATGCGGCCACCCTGCAGCCGGTGTACCGCCACACGATGATGATCTGCGCCGGCCTGATGGTGGCCGGCGCCGTGCTGGCCTATCTGCTGGTGCCGGCCCGCCTGACCGCCCACGCCCCGGCCCGCTCGTTCTGCGACCCGTGCGCCCCGCCCGTGCAACCCCGGGAGCCCGTCAGTAGTGCGCCGTGATCGTCCGGTTCGGGCCGTCGACCGTCATGCGGCCCCCGTACGGGAGGATCCACTGCGGCGACGTATGTCCGAAATCGATCCCGAAGACGATCATCGCCTCCGGGTTGTAGGCGGCCATCGCCTCGAGCACGGCCTCGCGCTGGTCGTCGCGGTATTTCGTACGCGCCTCGGGCTCCGGCGGCTGACCGAAGAGGGCCGCTTTGGCCTTGGCCAACAGCACCACCGGGAACTGCTGCAGCAGGCCCCGCTCACCGGCGTTGCGCATCATCCGGAACACCTCCTCGGCCGGCGGCATCTCCTCGGACGTCTCGAGCAACAGGATCGAGCCGGCGTAGCGGTCGACGGGGAGGATCCATCGGGAGACGGCCAGGTTCCAGTGCAGTATTTCGAGGTTGCCGCCCCACGTCGGCCCGGTCACGACCGTCTCGGGCCGGTGCCAGACCCAGCCGGGATCGGGCACGGTCCGCCTCGGGGCCTCGAGCGACGCCGGATCATCCCAGTCGGCCTCCTCCTCGCTGAACTCCGCCACCGCGACGATCGGCAGATCCACGGTCTCGAAGAGCGCGGCCCGCAGCGACGCGAGGTGCTGGGGGTCGACGGGACCCGGCAGGTGCACCATCGTCGAACCGCCGTGATACCCGGCCACGCCGTGCATCCACAGCCAGTTGAGCAGGTTGGTGTTGTCGGAGTAGCCGAAGTACGGCTTGGGGTCGGCCCGGAACGGCGCGGGGTCGAGATGCGGCAGCACGGTGATCTGGTCGTCGCCGCCGATCGACGCGAAGACGGCCCGGATGGTGGGATCGGCGTAGGCGGCCATCAGATCGGCGGCCCGGTCGGCGGCCGGCGCGCCGGGCGTACGGGTGGTGGGGAACTCGACCGGCTCGAGGCCGAACTCGTCGCGTATGCGTCGCCGGGCCAGCTCGTGCACCTCGGGATAGACCCCGGGCCCGGCCCACGAGGGCGAGACGATCGCGACCCGGTCACCGGGCTTCACTTTCACAGGGGCGTCCATGCCCCCGATCCAAGCGTCAGATCATGCCGGCACGAAGCGCATATGCCACAGCGTGGGACCGGTTGCGCAGCTTGAGCCGGTGCGTCACGCCGTAGATCACGTTCTTCACGGTGCGCTCCGAGTAGCAGAGCTTGCCCGCGATCTCGTTGGTGTCGAAGCCGTCGGCCATCAGCCGCAGCACGTCGATCTCGCGCGGGGTCAGGCCGGAGGCGTTCAGCCCGTTCGGGGTGAGCA
Organism: Actinoplanes sp. NPDC021490; assembly: GCF_055562135.1. Taxonomy (NCBI): domain Bacteria; kingdom Bacillati; phylum Actinomycetota; class Actinomycetes; order Micromonosporales; family Micromonosporaceae; genus Actinoplanes; species Actinoplanes sp. NPDC021490. Next base: position 260,731 of record NZ_JBVHFW010000001.1, on the reverse strand, counting down.
CGTCGCGCTGCATCCGCTCGACGTGCTTGAGCAGCTCGCCGACCAGGTTGGGCGGCAGCACCCCGCCTCCGCAGGCCGCGGCCTTCACGCTGTGGGCCAGCCGGTCGGCCGAGACCGCTCCGCGCGGCAGGATCGCGACCACGCGGCACTCGACCGCGGTCAGCAGCTCCCCCTCGTCGATCTCGGAGACCACCAGCACGACCGGCGCGGTGGTCTCGGCGTTGGCCCGGCGCAGGGTGGCCACCACCTCGGTGCTCAACCGCTCGGCCGCGACCACCAGCACGTCGGCCTCGGCCCGCTGGGCATTGCGCAACACCGTCAGGTCACCACGGAACTGGAGCAACGCGGCGAGGCCGGCGTGGCTGAGCGGGTCCGTCGCCTGTACAGCGATCCGGGTCTGTTCCATGGCTGCCTCCCCACAACGTCAGGGAAGTCAGTGTCGGAAACGAGCCTTCAGGGAACCTTCACGGATTCTTCATCGCACACCTGCGGCCGGTGAACCAGTTCAGCAGAGGCCGGCGGCCGTGCGGAAGAACGACGGCTCATGAGTGCCCGTCCGTGCGGTTTGTGTTATCCATTGACACCCGGCCCGTCTCCCTCAATGTTGACAGCAACCGACCCGGGAGGACACGTGGCGAACGTACGCGTCTGCGTGCTCGGGCCGGTCCGTGCCTGGCTCTCCGAGCGTGAGCTCGAGCTCGGCCCCGCGCGCCAGCGGGCGGTCTTCGCGGTGCTCGCGGCGCACGCCGGCCGGGTGGTGGGCCGCGACGAGCTGATCACCGCAATCTGGGGCGATTCGCCGCCGGCCACCGCCGTGGGCAGTGTCTACACGTACGTCTCGGGGCTGCGCCGCGTGCTCGGGGCGGAAAACCTCAGCACCGGCTCGGGCGGTTACCGGCTGCTGGTCGACGAGGACGCGCTCGACTCGGCCCGGTTCCACCGGCTGCGGACCGCCGCGGCCGAGCTGCTCGCCGGCGGGGACGCGACCGGCGCCGTCGCCCGGCTCGACGAGGCGCTGGCGCTGTGGCGCGGCGACGCGTACGCGACCCTGGCCGGCCCGTTCCTCGAGCTCGACCGTCAGCGGCTGGCCGAGCTGCGGCTGGCCGCGGCCGAACAGCGCGCCCGGCTGCGGCTCGAGGCCGGCGGCGACGACGACCTGGTCGCCGAGCTCACGGCGCTGGTCCGCGACCACCCGCTGCACGAACCGCTCCACGAGCTGCTGATGCGCGCGCTGCACCGGGCGGGCCGGCACGGCGAGGCGCTCGAGGCGTTCCGGACGGCCCGCCGCACGCTCGTCGCCGAGCTGGGCATCGAGCCGGGCCCGGCGCTGCGCTCGCTGCAGCGGCAGTTGCTGGCCGGGGCGGGCGATCGCCATCCCGCCCGCCGCTCCGGCCCGGAGCATCGCACGGTGGTGCCCACGCCGATCGCCAAGGCCCTGCGCGACGGGCTGGGCGGCCGCTCGTGGGTGGGCCGGGTGGCCGAGATCGATCATCTCCGGGGCCTGGTGCGCGCGGTCGCGGCCGGGTCCGGGAACGCGGTGTGGATCTCCGGCGAGCCCGGCATCGGCAAGACCGAGCTGCTCACGCACGCGTTCGCCGACGCCGCCCGCTTCGGCTGCCGGGTCGCCTGGGGCGCGGCCGACCAGCTGGGTTCGCGCGTACCGCTGCAGGTGCTGTCGCGGGCCCTCGGGCTGGGCACCGGGGCCGAGCCGGTCGACGACCAGATCGTCGCGGCCGTGCGGTCGGCCTGCGCCACTTCGCCGCTGGTGCTGGTCGTCGACGACATGCAGTGGGCGGACAGCGCCACCGTACGGGTGTGGGAACGTCTGCTGGCCCTGGTGCCCAAGCTTCCGCTGCTGCTGGTCGCCTCGGCTCGCCCCGACGCGCACCAGGCCGACCTGCGCCGCAAGGTCCTCGCGCGGCAGCGGCTGCCGCTCGACCTGGGTCCGCTCGCCCCGACCGACCTCGACCGCATGGTGACCGCCCTGGTCGGGGCCCCGCCCGGCGACAACCTGCGTGCGCTGGCCGCCCGCTCGGGTGGTAATCCGCTCTTCGCGCGCGAACTGGTCGAGGCGCTGCGCCAGCGGGACGCGGTCGAGATCAGCGGCGGCCGCGCCGACATCGGCCCCGAGGTGACGGTCGACCCGCCGCAGACCCTGCTCGACGCGGTGCACGCCGCGCTCGACGTGCTGTCCCCCGAGACCCGCGAGGTGCTGCGGCTGGCGGCCCTGCTCGGTTCGGAGTTCTCGGTCAGCGAGGTCGTGGCCGTGACCGGGCGTTCGGCGCTCGACCTCGTCGGGGCGCTGGAGGAGGCGCTGACCGCGGCGGTGCTCGTCGACAGCGGCACCGACCTGGCCTTCCGGCACCCGTTCCTGCGGCAGGCGCTGGTCGCGAGCGTCCCGCCGGCCCTGCGCGCGGGCCTGCACCGGCACGCGGCCGAGGTGCTGGCGGCCGGGGGCAGCCCGCTGACCCGGGTCGCCGAGCAGCTCAGCGCGTCCGCCCCGGTGGTCGACTCGTGGGTGCTGAACTGGCTGGTCACCCATCATGCGGCGGTGGTGCGCCGGGCGCCGCAGATCGCCGGCGATCTGATCCGCCGCACGCTCGCCACCGAGCTGCCGTCGGCCGAGGAGCGGGGCGTGCTGCTGGTCGCCCTGGTGCGGCTGGAGTTCCGGCAGGGCCGCACACCGATGAACCAGGCCGAGGAGGCGATGAGCCTGGCCGCCGATCCGGCCGACCGCGCCGAGATGCGGCAGCTGCTGGCCACGATGCGCCACCGGCGCGGCGAGACGGCCGAGGCCGAGGCGATGCTGCGCGACGCGGTCGACGACCAGCGGGTGCCGGCCCTCTGGCGGTCGCGGCACCGGGTGCTGCTGGCCAACTTCCGGCGCGGCGACCTCGACGATCTCGACGCGGCGGAGCGGCGGGCCCGGGCGGTGCACGACGAGGCGGTCGCGGCCGGCCAGCCCTACGAGACCGCGTTCGCGCTGCAGACGATCTGGCTGACCAGCTCGATACGGCGCGACCACGAGCGCGCGCTGGAGCATGTGGACCGGGCGCTCGAGGTGGTGCGCGGCCGCCCGGAGCTGACCGGCACCTATGTCGACCTGCTCGACAACCGGCTGTTCTCGCTGCAAAATCTCGACCGGCTCGACGAGGCTCAGGAGACGCTGCGCACCGCGCCGGCCGGTCTTCAGGTGGCCGCCGCGGTGCAGGACTACTGGCTGGGCCGCTGGGACGAGGCGCTGGCCGAGGTCGGTGCGGTCACCGAGGACGGTCCGGGCATCAGCTTCAACGGCCAGCGTGAGCCGGGGGCGGTGACCATGCTGCTGCACGGGGTGGCCGCGCTGATCGCGCTGCACCGTGACGCCCCCGACCTGGCCGCGGCGCACCTGGGGGCGGCCGACGCCGTTCCGGCCAGCGAGGCCGAGCGCGAGAACTGCGACTTTCTGCTGGTCGCGCGGGCCCTGGCGGCCGAGCAGCAGGACCGGCCGGCCGAGGCGCTCGATCTGCTGGGCCCGTTGCTGCAACCGGCGTACGCGCCGATGATGCTGCGCCACCAGTGGCTGCCCGACGTGCTGCGGCTGGCCCAGCGGCAGCACCGGCCCGACGTCGCCGAGCGGGCCGCCGCGATCTGTGCCGCCGAGGCCGCCCGCGAGGTCCGACCGGCCCGGGCGTACGCGGCCAACCTGCGCTGTCAGGCGCTGCTGCTCGGCGATCCGGCCCTGGCCCTGACCGCGGCCGCGCACTACCGCAAGGTGGGCCGGGTGCTCGAACTGGCGTCGGCGCTCGAGGACGCCGCGGTGCTCAGCGGGGATCACCCCGACGAGGCGCGGCGCCTGTTCGCCTCGATGTCGGCGCGGTGGGACGTCGCGCGCACATCAACATCCGTGGTTTGATCCTGTTCGGAGTGGTCGTTCCGCGCCCTCACGATTTTGATACACGTTCGTTATTGCGCGGGTCTGCGCTCATCTCTTGACAGAAAAAGTTCGATAGTGCGTGAATGTGTTTCTAGGTGGTTACTCCCCGGTTTCACATCCACCACTAAGGAGCTCGTCATGAGCGTTTCTCCCGGCCGCTGGCGGCCGGCGGCCGCGATCTTCGGTGCGGCCCTTCTCTTCCTCAGCGCCTGCGCCAAGTCCGAGGACAGCGGCACCCCGTCCAGCGGCGCCGCCCCCTCGGCCGGCGCCCAGGTCGTGCAGTCCGCCGGCGCCGACGCCGCGACCTGCACTCTGGAGCAGTACGGCGGCACCAAGATCGACCTGAAGACGGCCAAGGTCGGCTTCTCCCAGTCGGAGAAGGAGGCGAACCCGTTCCGCATCGCCGAGACCCAGTCCATCCGGGACGAGGCGGCGAAGCTGGGGATCACCAACCTCACCGCGACGAACGCGAACTCGCAGTTCAACAAGCAGATCAGTGACGTCGAGCAGATGATCGACTCGGGTGTGCAGCTGCTGGTCATCGCGCCGCTCAACTCGGACGGCTGGGACTCCGTCTTCGCCAAGGCGTCGGCCAAGAAGGTTCCGATCATCACGATCGACCGCAAGATCAACGCCACTCCCTGCAAGGACTACCTGACCTTCATCGGGTCGGATTTCGCCGAGCAGGGCAAGCGCGCGGCCGACGAGATGGCCAAGGCGATGGGCAACAAGGGCAAGGTCGCCATCCTGCTGGGCTCGCCCGGCAACAACGTGACCACGCTGCGGACGAGCGGTTTCAAGGACCAGATCGCCAAGATTGCGCCGGATATCCAGGTTGTCTTCGAACAGACGGGCAACTTCTCGCGCGAGGAAGGGCAGAAGGTCAGCGAGCAGCTTCTGCAGTCCAACCCGGACATCAACGGCATCTACGGGGAGAACGACGAGATGGCCCTCGGCGCCATCACCGCTCTCAAGAGCGCGGGCAAGAAGGCCGGTGACGTCAAGGTCGTGTCGATCGACGGCACCAAGGGCGCTGTGCAGGCCATTGTGGATGGCTGGGCCTCCGCGGTGATCGAGTCGAACCCGCGTTTCGGCCCGCTCGCGTTCGAGACCGCGACCAAGTTCTTCGGTGGTGAGCCGGTCGGCCAGGACATCATCATCCAGGACCGGCAATACGGCGCAGACACCGCCAAGACGGACATCGGCTCCGCCTACTGAGCCAACGACGGCGGCGCCCCGGGCGATCCTCGTGGCGCCGCCGTCGTTTCCGCACGGTTAAGAAACATTGATGTCTGTCTATTGCTGCCCCGTGTGCGATCACGTCAGTATGTGTGCGTCCTCGCACGGCACACTCTTTCGAAGGAGAGAGAACGTGACTGCACATCCCCGGAGGCTTCTCGCCCTCGCCGTCGCGGCCCTCACCGCAAGCGCGGGCGCGGTCGTGGCATTCGCCTCACCGGCAGCAGCGTTCGTCCCGAAGACACCCCCGCTGACCACCCCCTGGACCGGCCAGGTCAGCACGACCAACCCGCTTCCCGAATATCCCCGCCCCCAGCTGACGCGAACCGACTGGCAGAGCCTCAACGGCATCTGGCAGTTCGCCGGAGCGTCGAACATCAACACCCCGCCAACCGGACAGACCCTCGGCGAGGAGATCCTCGTGCCCTACCCGATCGAGAGCGCGCTCTCCGGGATCATGCGGCGCCAGGACTACTCGTACTACCGCCGCAGCTTCACCGTGCCGGCCGGCTGGTCGGGCCGGAACGTGCAGCTCAACTTCGGCGCCGTCGACTGGCAGTCGAAAGTGTGGGTCAACGGCACGCTGCTCGGCACCCACGAGGGCGGCTACGACAAGTTCTCGTACGACGTCACGAGCGCTCTGCGCAGCGGCAGCAACGAGATCATCGTCGGCGTCTGGGACCCCACCAACTCCCAGGACATCCCGGTCGGCAAGCAGCGCCTGAGCCGCGGCGGCATCTGGTACACGCCGTACTCGGGCATCTGGCAGACCGTGTGGCTGGAGCCGACCAACCCGGCCCGCATCACCCGGCTCGACACCACCCCGAACGTGCCGGCCGGCGGCCTCGACCTGGTCGTGCAGGCCGCCAACGCGGGTGGCCAGCAGGTCACGGCCCAGGTGCTCTCGGGCGGCACGGTCGTCGGCTCGGCCACCGGCACGGTCGGCTCGTCGTTCCGCATCCCGGTGCCCAACGCGCACCTCTGGACCCCCGACGATCCCTTCCTGTACGACCTGCGGGTCACGCTGGCGAGCGGTGACGCGGTCGGCGGCTACTTCGGCATGCGCTCGCTCGGCAAGGCGATGCTCGGCGGAGTGCTGCGCCCGACCCTGAACGGCAAGTTCGTCTTCCAGCTGGGCACCCTCGACCAGGGTTACTGGCCGGACGGCATCTCGACCGCGCCCACCGACACCGCCCTGCGCTTCGACCTGGAGCAGCAGAAGGCCCTCGGCTTCAACATGGTGCGCAAGCACATCAAGGTCGAGAACGACCGCTGGTTCTACTGGGCCGACCGGCTCGGCCTGATGGTCTGGCAGGACATGCCCGCGCTGGCCAGCGGCCGGGAACCGTCGGCGGCAGGCCGCACGCGCTTCGAGAAGGAGCTGCGCGAGATGGTCGATGAGCACAAGGGCATCACGTCGATCGTGCAGTGGGTGCCGTTCAACGAGGGCTGGGGCGAATACGACGCCGGCCGGATCGCCGATCTGGTCAAGAGCTGGGACGCGACCCGGATGGTCAACCACAACTCCGGCTCCAACTGCTGCGACTCCGACCCCGACCCGGGCAACGGCGACGTCATCGACGACCACATGTATGTCGGCCCGGGCATCACGCGGCCGCCGACAGCGACCCGGTTCGCGGTCAACGGCGAGTACGGCGGCCTGGGTCTGCGCACCCCCGGGCACGAGTGGCCGACCACGGGCAAGTTCGCGTACGAGTGGCTGCCCGACTCGAACGCGCTGACCAGCCGGTACGTGCAGATCACGAGCCGGATGGTCGACCTGATCAACGGCAACGGGCTGTCCGGCTCCGTCTACACCGAACCGACCGACGTCGAGGAGGAGCTCAACGGCTTCTTCACGTACGACCGGCAGATCCGCAAGATGGATTTCGCCCGGGTTCGCGAGGTCAACACCCGGGTCCTGGGCGCGGCCAACGGCACGACGCTCTCGCTCAACCGGCCGGCGTCGCTGCGGGTCACCACGCCCGGTTACACCAACCGTTACCTGCGGCACGCGGACGGCGCGGCGCGCACCGACGTGATCTCGACGTCGAGCTCGGCGACCGACCGGCAGGACGCCACCTATTACGTACGTCCGGGCCTGTCCAACGCGTCCTGCTACTCCTTCGAGTCGCGCAACTTCCCCGGCCAGTACCTGCGGCACCGTGACTCCCGGGTCTACCGCGAGGCCAACAACGGCGGGTCCTTCACCGGCGACGCGACCTTCTGCGCCCGCCCCGGCCTCTCCGGCGGCGGCACGTCGCTCGAGTCGGCCAACTTCCCCGGCCGATACCTGCGCCACCGCGCCGAGCAGGTGTGGGTCGAGGCGGGCACCGGCGGCTCGTTCAACGACGACGCGACCTGGGCCGTCGGCACCCCGCTGTGGCGCAGCGGCGCCGACCTGGCCGTCGGGCAGAGCCGGTCGTTCCGGGTCACCACCGCCGGCTACGACAACCGCTACCTGCGGCACCGTGACAACCTGGCGCGCACCGACGTGATTTCGGCGTCGAGCGCTCAGGCCGACCGGCAGGACGCGACCTTCGTCGTCCGCACCGGTCTGGCCGACAACAGCTGCTACACGTTCGAGTCGGCCAACTATCCCGGCCAGTTCCTCCGGCACGCCAACTACCGGCTGCAGAAGGCGGCCAACGACGGGAGCGCGACGTTCCAGCAGGACGCCACGTTCTGTGCCCAGCCCGGCCTCAACGGCGGGACGGGCAACGTCTCGCTCGAATCGCTCAACTATCCCGGCTACTACTGGCGCCACTACGGCGAAGCGGTTTACATCGCCACCAACGGCGGTGGCAACACATGGGACGGTGCCGGCAGCTACAACGCCGACGTCACCTGGAACAACGCGGCCCCACTGGGGTAGCTACGACCGCCGGGCCGGGTGGTGCCCTGACCATCCGGCCCGGCACCGATTTAGGAGCCACTGCATGGCGTTGCTGGAAGTCGTCGACGTCTCCAAGATATTTCCGGGCGTACGCGCCCTCGACTCGGTCTCCTTCACGTTGCAACCGGGCGAGGTGCACGCGCTCGTCGGCGAGAACGGCGCCGGCAAGTCCACTTTGATCAAGGTGCTCACCGGCGTCTACCAACCGGACGGCGGCGAGCTGCGCTATCAGGATCAGCCGGCGCAGTTCGGCAGCCCGATGGACGCCCAGCGTGCCGGCATCTCGACCATCTATCAGGAGGTCAACCTCGTCCCGCTGATGAGCGTGGCGCAGAACCTCTTCCTCGGCCGCGAACCGCGCAACGCGTTCGGCCTGATCGACCGGGGCCGGATGGACCGCGAGGCCCGCGAGGTGCTGGCCGGCTACGGCGTCACCACCGACGTGCGCCGCCAGCTGGGCACACTCGCGCTCGGCGCGCAACAGATGGTCGCCCTGGCCCGCGCCGTCATGATCGACGCCAAGGTCGTCATCATGGACGAGCCCACCTCGTCGCTCGAGCCGCGCGAGGTGCAGACCCTCTTCGGCGTCATCCGGGAACTGCACGCCAAGGGCATCGGCATCATCTACGTCAGCCACCGGCTCGACGAGCTCTACGAGATCTGCGACGCGGTCACCATCCTGCGCGACGGCAAACTGGTGCACACCGGCAGACTGGCCGACCTCGAACGCATCCGGCTGGTCTCGCTCATGCTCGGGCGTGACATGGCCGAGGTACGCCGGGAGGGCGCGACCGCGTTCTCCGGGGCGGCCACCGGCGACGAGGAAGCCGCGCCGGTGCTGCGGGTGCGCGGGCTGAACAGCCGCCACAAGCTGCACGACGTGAGCTTCGACGTGCGTCCCGGCGAGGTGGTCGGGCTGGGCGGGCTGCTCGGTGCCGGCCGCAGCGAGACGGTCAAGGCCATCGGCGGCGCGTACCACCTGGACAGCGGTCAGATCGAGGTCGACGGGAAAGAGCTGAAGAAGCCCACTCCCGTACGGGCGGTGAACGCCGGCGTCGCGGTGCAGCCCGAGGATCGCAAGGCCGAGGGCATCGTGCCCGGCCTCTCCGTACGGGAGAACATCGCCCTGGCCGTGCTCCCACGCATGTCCCGGATGGGTCTGGTCTCCGACGCCAAGATCGACGCGGTCGTCGACAAATACATGAAGCGCCTGCAGATCAAGGCGTCCAGCCCCGACCAGGCCGTGGGCGACCTCTCCGGCGGCAACCAGCAGAAAGTGCTGCTGGCCCGGCTGCTCGCCACCGACCCCAAGGTGCTGCTGCTCGACGAGCCGACCCGCGGCATCGACGTCGGCGCCAAGGCCGAGGTGCAGTCGCTGATCGACGAACTGGCCGCCGAGGGTCTCGGCGTCGTGCTGGTCTCGTCGGACGCCGAGGAGCTGGTCGAGGGCTCGGACCGGGTGGTGGTGCTGCGCGACGGTGTCGTGGTCGGCACCCTGACCGGCGCCGAGGTCACCGCCGAGGATCTGATGTCGACCATCGCAACGGAGGTCCCCCGTGAGCACTGAAACGGTGGCCGCCCGGCCCATCGTCGACCCGGCCCGGCTGCGCGCCTGGCTGCCCAAGTACGGCGTCTACGCCGCGATCCTGCTGCTCGTCGTCTACAACGTCTTCTTCACCCCGTACTTCGCGACCTGGAGCAACCTGCGCATCCAGCTGATCCAGGTGGCGCCGATCGTGATCGTGGCGCTCGGCATGGCCCTGGTGATCGGCACCGAGGGCATCGACCTCTCGGTCGGCTCGGTCATGGCTCTCGCCGCCGCCTTCATCCCCCTCTATCTCGGGTACGGGGTGGTGGCCGCGATCCTGGTCGCCCTGCTGGCCGGGGTCGCCGTCGGGTTCATCAACGGCGTGCTGGTGGCCAAGGTGGGTCTGCAGCCGATCGTCGCGACGCTGGCCCTGTTCGTGGGTGGGCGCGGTCTCGCCGTCGTGATCAGCGAGGGCAAGCTGGTCGACATCCGCAACGCCGACTTCCTCTATCTGGGCTCGGGCGACCTGCTCGGCATCCCGGTGCTGGTCTGGATCGCGGCGCTGATGGTGCTGATCGTCGGGTTCGTGGTGCGCCGCACGGTCTTCGGCCGGCGGCTGCTGGCCATCGGCGGCAACCGGCCCGCCGCCGAGCTCGCCGGCCTGCCGGTCAAGCGGGTGCTGATCACGGTCTACGTGGTGTGCGCGGTGCTCGCCTCGATCGCCGGCCTGCTCTCGGTGGCCCGCATCCAGTCCAGCGACGCGTCCTCGGTGGGCCTGCTCATCGAGCTGTCCGCGATCACCGCCGTGGTGGTCGGCGGCACCCCGCTGACCGGCGGCAAGGTGCGCGTCCTGGGCACCGTGGCCGGCGCCCTGCTCATGCAGCTCGTGATCGCCACGATGATCAAGCACAACCTGCAGCCCTCCACCACCGAGATGGTGCAGGCCGTGATCATCCTGATCGCGGTCTATGCGGCCCGAGAGAGGAAGAGCCGGTGACCATGGGACTCGCGTCGGAACCCTCCGCCATCGTGGTCGAGGACGTCCGCAAGGCGGAGCGCACCGACCGCATCGTCGGCACGATCCAGCGTCAGGGCGCGCTCGCGGTCCTCATCGTGGTGGTGCTGATCGCGCTGGCAACCTTCCCCAACTTCCGCAGCTTCGACAACGCGGCCACGATCCTGGTCGCGGCCGCGCCCCCGATGCTGATCGCGCTCGGCATGACCTTCGTGATCATCACGGGCGGCATCGATCTGTCGGTCGGGTCGCTCTACGTGCTCGGCGGCGTGCTGGCCGCCTGGGCCTCGCAGTACGGCATCCTCGCCGCGTTCCTGCTGCCGCTGGGCGTGTGCGGGGCCATCGGCCTGGCCAACGGGCTGCTCATCGCCTATACCCGGATGGCGCCGTTCATCGTGACGCTGGCCGCGCTGCTCGGCGCGCGCGGCCTGATGCGGGCGATCAGCTCCGAGGGCTCGAACACCTATCTGGTCGAGAGCGACGCCCTCCGCAAGCTCGGCACCGGCTCGTTCCTCGACATCGGCTACCAGGTGTGGCTGGTCGCGGCGCTGGTCGTGATCGGCATCGTGGTGCTGGCTCGCAGCCGCTTCGGCTCCTCGGTCTACGCCGTCGGCGGCAGCGAGGACGCGGCCAGCCTGATGGGTGTGCCGGTCCGCCGTACGAAGGTGTGGGTCTACGTGCTGTCGGGTCTGCTCGCCGGTCTGGCCGGAGCGATCAACGCGGCCAAGCTGGGCTCCGGCGTAACGGTGCTGGGCACCGGCATGGAGCTGGACGCAATCGCCGCCGTGGTGATCGGCGGGACGCTTCTCACCGGTGGCGCGGGCACGATCGCCGGCACCATCGCGGGTGTGCTGCTGCTCGGCGTCATCCAGAACCTGATCAACCAGGTCGGCAACCTCAACAGCAACTGGCAGCAGGTGATCAGCGGTACGTTCCTGGCCCTGGTCGTGGTGGCCCAGACCTACCTCGTACGCCTTCGGAGGGTGACTTAGCTATTCCAGTTCGGCCGTGCCCAGCACGTGCCCGTCGTGGTCCTGAACCTCGATCCGGCTGACGTTGCGCAGCTGGATCGAGCTGGCCCCGATGACCTTGGCGTTGCCGCTCGGCGTGGGCCCCCACACCATGGCCTGCTCGGTCTGACCGGCCGCGCCCCGCACCTGGCAGTGGAACGGGCCCGAGCCGCGCAGCTTGCTCACGTCGAGCGCCACCGAGACACCCCACGTCTTGGGGGTGAGCACCGCCTGCCCCGACATGCCGCTGCCCTGGGCCGGCTGGAACTGGGCGGTCACCAGCTGCGGGCTGGGCAGCACCTGGGGCGGCCGGTCCTCCCGGTTGCCCCGGATGACCCCGAAGCCGATCGCCGCCGCGACCAGCACCACGGCCGCGGCGGCCAGCCAGCGGACCCCGGCCACGCGGCTCTGCCGGGACCGCTCGGCCCGCATGCGGCGCAGCAGGTCGTCGATGTTGGCCTGGCTCGGGCGAGCCGACATGCTGACCGGCGCCGCGCCGGCCGACGGCTCCTCGCGGTGCGCGTCGGGCAGGCGGCGCAGCAGCTCGGGCACGGCGGCCAGGCGGTCGAGCTCGTCGCGGCAGCGGTCGCAGTCGTGCAGGTGGGCGTCGAGCCGCTCGGTGTCCGCCTCGTCGAGACCGCCGAGCAGATAGCCACCGAGCAGCCGGTGCAGCTCGTCGTGGTCGGTGCTCACCGCAGCACCCCCATCTCCTCGAAGACTGTGCGCAGCGCCCGCACCGCGTAATAGGCCCGGGACTTGACCGTGCCCTCGGGAACCGAGAGTTTGCGGGCCGCGTCGGCCACACTCTTGCCCTCGTAGTACATGGCCTTGACCACCGCCTGATGGTCGGCCGACAACCGTTCCAGCGCCTCGGCCACCAGCCAGCCCTCGACCAGCTCGTCGACGTTGTCGGCCGACGGCATCGCGTTGACCGCGGCCTCGTCGGCCACCAGATGCGGGCGTCGCTGCTCGGCCCGCCAGGCGTTGGTGACCACGTTGCGGGCGATGGTCAGCAGGTAGGACCGGATGCGGCCAGGGTCGGTGTCTAGGTGGTCGATGTGCTTCCAGGCCCGGAGCAGCGTCTCCTGCACGAGATCTTCGGCGCGATGCCGGTCGTGCACATAGCGCATCACGAAGCTGAGCAGGACCGCGTAGTGCTCGGTGTAGAGCGCGGTCATCAGCTCCTCGTCGGGGTTCACCCGTCGCCTCATGCGCGCCCGCCTTCTCGAACTTCGGTTCGCCACCAGGTTGTACACCTCGGCGGTGAACTCGGTTCGAACCGGCACGCCGGGCGTTCGTCTCGCCCCCGGAATTCTGGCGTGCCCCGGGCACAATAAAGGACGATGCCCGGTCCCCCTCGCCGGGACCGGGCATCGCGTCATGTGCCGCCTCGCGGTCAGCAGTCCCCCGGACCCCCGTACCGGAAGGAGCGTGCTGAGACCGGCGCGATCGGATAGGTCTTCTCGGCCGTGCTGCGGATGTACATGTCGACGCTCGGGCCATCGATGAACGAGACGCTCGAGACGCGGGCCGCGTTGTCCTTGGCCGACAGCGTGCCGTTGCCCATGTCGGTGCAGTTCTCGTTCTTGCCGGCGGAAGCGGCGACCTCACCGAAGACCTGAACGAGGCCGGAGCGGTTGAACTTGATGCCCTTGTCGTTCCAGATCTTCTCGGGGAAGTACCCGATCCACTGGGTGTCGTAGGCGATCCACCAGCCGTCTTCGTAATACTGGATGCCGAACTTCTTGGTGACGCCGTACGTCAGCGTCGCGCCCGGCTTGATCTCGCCGTCGGCCTGCACCCACCCGCACGCGTTGTAGCAGCGGGCCTCGCCGTTGATCCAGTGGAAGACGAACAGGTGTGGGTCGTCGTCGCCGTTGACCAGGCGGTCGACCGTCCAGCCGACCTCGACGATCTGCTTGCTGTCGGCCGACTGCAGCGCCAGCTCGGCCAGCGTGTGATAGTCGTCCCGGTCCAGCTCGGGCTTGCCGATCGTGATGTTGGCGTAGACGCCCGAGGTGTCGGCGCTCTGCGTGCCGACGTTGTACATGTAGTTGACCTTGTTGTTCTCCGCCTTGAGGCCCATCGGCTTCGGCGGGACGGCGTCGGTCATTTCCGAGCGCAGGACGCCGTTCTTGCTGCTGCGCCCCTTGGGGCCGTATTCCGGCTCGGGGATCAACGAATCGTTCGCCTCGGCCGGCGCGGCCGACAGGCCCTGGGCGCGCAGCGTCTTGCTGGTGACGCCGCCGTTTCCGTACCTGAGCTTCTTGGGTCGCTCTCCCCACGGCAGCAGGGGCGGCGGGGTCTTGCCCGGGGGGATAGCGGTCGCGTTGGCAGCGTCAGCGCCGGCCGGATCGGAAGCGTCAGCCGGGGCAGCACTGGCCTCCGGCGCGCTCTCGATCTGGTCAGCACCCGCGTTGACCGTGGAGACGACGCCGATGGCGCCGACCACGGCGATCGCAAGGCCGGCGGCCAGGAGACCGCGGCGTGACTTCAACACTTGTCCGTCCTCGTTGATCGGGGGTTCGGAGGGAGCGGGCGAGGTGGCCTCCGGCACCGGTTCTCGGCGGCGACGCCACCATATAGCTTTCTCGATTCCGGATCGCCTGCTCAGCGCGATTTCCGCCTTAACGGCTGAGGCGCTGAGCCGATCCGGTGACCCATCCCGTAATTTCGTTGACGGAGAGTATCGACACGACTCCGTACGGCGTAATTCGCTTGCTGTAAGGAAAGAGGCTAAACAGGTTGAGCCTCTTTCGGGTCCAGCGTGGAGACCCCCCGTGATCATGGCGTACCCGTCCCGGCGGCTCTCGGCCCCCCGATCGGCGGAGGCCTCTCGCGACGCCCTGCACTAAGTGGACATTCCGGATGCCAACGACGAGGCCGTGCCAATACTGACGGGCATGTTAGATTCCTCGCCACGATGATCATTGATGCGTCCCCGGCCCACGTGTCCGGAAATATCCGTACGAAGATATTCTGATCTTGTACAGTTCGGAGCACGGTCCTGTGAGGCCTGTCCGCTATCTCGAATTGATCATTTGATCGCTTATGAATACGTCGCTCCGGCACCCGCTCCGATGAATCGGAATATCGCACGCTTATGTTCCGCGGGGCGGGCGGACTACGGCACGCGGACACAATCGGCGGCGACCGCAACACACCTACCCGGAGCCGGCGCAGGGGCCAACAAACGCGGTCGGCGGCCGACGCGACAGTCTTGAGCCCCCAGCAGACCCAGCAGGCGGCATCGTCAAGCCCGCACCGAGCCGGGGTGGCGGTGGGTACAGGAAGATGCTCTCAAATGATGGAAGACGTTTGACGATCACGGCCGCAACCCGCCACCATGTTGGCCATGCAGCGGATGGGTATTCCTCTCATCGCCGACCTGGCGATTGATCTGGCGCGCTGCGCCAGCGCCTGCTGTCCCAGCTGACCTGCGTTTCCTCGCAAGATGCGCCCCGTCGCGGCGCGCGCGAAACCTGATCGGCTGACTTCCCGCCACTGACATGCGATGCCCGCTATCCTGGACGGCATTGTGGCGGTAAACCTATAGGACTGATAGGCAATGTATGCAAACGGAGGAGCTCCCGTGACCGCCGTCGACATCCGACTCGACCATCTCGCCATCGCCAACCGCTTTGCCGCCGCGCCCGACGAGTGGCCGGTCGCGCCGCGTTACAACCCGGTGGACCGCTGGTATCACCGCCTGCACGTGGCCGACGACCACGAGGTCTGGCTGCTGACCTGGCTGCCGGGGCAGGGCACCGAGTGGCACGACCACGGCGGCTCGGCCGGCGCGTTCCACGTGTTCGGCGGCACGCTCACCGAGGAGACGGTCGCGGTCGCCGACGGCCGTGCACCCCGCGTCACGTCGCGTGAGCTGGGCGAGGGCGCCGGACGCCGGTTCGGCTCGCACCACGTGCACCGGATGACCAACCGGTCGCCGCAACCCGCGATCAGCGTGCACGTGTACGGCCCGGCCCTGACGACCATGACCAAGTACCGCATCGGCGCCGCGAGCCTCGAGGTGCTCGCGGTGGAACGGGCCGGCGCGCAATGGTGACCGCGGCCCCGCCCGGATCGCTGGGCATCAACGAGATCCTGGCCCAGGCCCGCACCCGGCTGACCCGGGTCGGTCCGTTCGAGACGGCGGCCGCGATGGCCCGTGGCGCGGTCCTGGTCGACATCCGCCCGGCCGCTCAGCGGGCCGAGTTCGGCGAGATCCCGGGCGCCGTGATCATCGAGCGCAACGTGCTGGAGTGGCGGCTCGATCCGCGCAGCGACGCCCGGCTGTCCTTTGCCGACAGTTACGCGCTCGAGGTGATCGTCACCTGCCAGGAGGGATACACGAGCAGCCTGGCCGCCGCCGCCCTGCAGGACCTGGGTCTGTTCCGCGCGACCGACCTCGACGGCGGCTTCGCCGCGTGGCGGGACGCCGGCCTGCCGACAATTCCGGGTTCGTCCTAGAGGAAGCTGCTCGGACTCTCTAGATTCCGACCCATGTGGCGCATCCTTCTGTTCGTCGTCGGGCTGTACTTCGTCGTCCGGGCGGTCGCCGAGCCGTTCGTGATCGACTTCGGCGACCCCGGGACGTATCGGAACGACTGGGGTGGCCCGCACCTGGCCGGCGTGCTCGCCGTGCACATGGGCCCGGGCCTGGTGGCGGCGGCGCTGATGATCTGGTGGTTCCTGCGCCGCCGCACCAAGCCCCGCACCGGACGCGGGAGCGGGGCGCCGAAGGCCTAGGCCCACGGCGGAAATGGGAGCGGACCGAAGGCCTAGGCCCCCGCCGGAAACGGGAACGGGGGCCGAAGCCCTAGTCCCGCGCCCGCGCCGGAAGCAGGAACGAGAGCCCGAAAGCCAGCGCCAGCAGCAGAAACGACACCCCCGTAGTCAGCACCGCCGCGTCCTGGAAACCGGCGCGCACCTGCTCCCGGGCGTACGCCTGCACCTGGGGTTGCACGGCCGACGTCTGGCAGCTCGCCGGTGTCACGTCGGGGTCCTCCTCGGCCACCCGGTCCCGCAGGCATTCGCGCAGGCCCAGCCCGACCGCGTGGTGGGTGTCGGCCGGAACCCCGGCTGTGGTGAGCACCGTGCGCAGCTCGGCCTGTGTGTTGTCGACGTGCGAGCCGACCTGGCCGGGCAGCAGCGCGAAGAACACCGTGCCGAGCACCGCGATGCCGAACGCGCCGCCGAGCTGCTGCACCGAGGTGAGCGCACCGGAGGCCGAGCCGGTCTCTTCGTCGTCCACTCCGGCCAGCACGATGTTGAAGAACGGCGCCATCGCGAGGCCCATGCCCGCGCCGATCAGCACCAGGGCGGGGATCATCCGCCACGGGGTGATCGCCGAGCCGGCCAGCCACACCGTGAGCATGACGCCCGCCGTGCCCACCATCATGATGGCCGTGCCCACGAGCAGCAGCCTGCGGCCGTACCGCTCGCTGAGCCCGGAACCGGCCGCCACGAAGCCGGCGACCGTGCCGAGCGCCTGCGGCAGGGTGGTCAGGCCGGCCTTGAGGGGTGAATAGCCCAGCCCGATCTGCAGATAGAACGTGAAGACCAGGCCGGTGCCGATGAGCGCGGCGAAGAACACCAGGCCGACCGCCAGCCCGCCGCTGAAGGCCCGCTTGCGGAACAGGCTCGGGGTGACCAGCGGGTCGAGCCCGCGGCGCTCCCGGCGGCCCTCGTAGATCGCGAACAGCCCGAAGACGATCAGGCCGGCGGCGAGCAGGACGAAGCACCAGATCGGCCAGTCCAGTTCGCGGCCCTGCACGAGCGGGAAGAGCAGCAGGAACGCGCCGACCGCGGCCAGGGCGACACCCAGCCAGTCGAGGCGCGGCGCCCGCTCGCTGCGGAACTCGGGCAGGAACTTGACCGCGCCGATCACGGCGAAGAGGCCGAGCGGCAGGTTGATGAAGAAGATCATCCGCCAGCCGGAGCCGAAGAAGTCGGCGTCGACCAGCCAGCCGGCCAGGATCGGGCCGCCGACCGACGACAGGCCCATCACCGGGCCGAACGCGCCGAACGCCTTGGCCTGCTCGGACGGCGTGAACATCTGCTTGATCATGCCGAGGCCCTGCGGGAGCATCACCGCGCCGAACAGGCCCTGGACGGCCCGGGCGGCGATGAGCTGGCCCGGCGACTGGGCCAGGCCGCAGGCGAGCGAGGCGAGGGTGAAGCCGGACGCGCCGATCAGGAATAGCCGTCGCCGGCCGAAGATGTCGCCCAGGCGGCCGCCGGTGAGCAGACCGATCGCCATGGCCAGCGTGTACGCCGCGCCGAGCCACTGGATGAGGCTGTAGGACCCGCCGAGCTCGGACCGGATGGCCGGCCCGGCGATGTTGGTGACGAGCGCGTCGAGGAGGTCCATGACCTCGACGGCGAGGATCACGAAGAGCGCGACCCAGCGCCAGCGGTACGGCGTCCGTTCCGCTGATCGCTCGAGTACGGCATCCATTTTCGAAGTCCCTCTGGTCGCGGACGAACGGTGTTCGTCGGGTACGAACACCGTTCTACTGGCGAACACCGTTCGCGTCAAAGTAAATTCGGCGGCGATGACTGAGCTGAACTGGCCGCCCGGCCGCCGAGGCCGCGCCCGCCCCGCGAAGACCCCGCTCACCCGGTCCGAGATCGTGCGTACGGCGCTCCGGATCGTGCAGGCCGAGGGAATCGACGCGGTGAGCATGCGGCGGCTCGCGGCCGAGTTCGACACCGGCCCGGCCAGCTTCTACGCCCACGTCACGAACAAGGACGAGCTGCTGCAGCTGATGTTCGACGAGATGTGCGGCCAGGTCGGCATCCCCGTGCTCGATCCGCCGCGGTGGAAGGAGCAGATCAAGGAGCTGGCCCGCGCCGGGCACGCGGCCATGGTCGCGCACAACGACCTGGCCCGGGCCGCGCTGGCGACGATCCCGAGCGGCCCCAACGCGCTGCACATCTCGGAGGCGATGCTGGGCATGATGCTGGCCGGGGGCATCCCGCCGCGGATCGCGTCGTGGGCGATGGACCGGATCTTCCTTTACATCACGGCCGACGCGTACGAGTACTCGATCTGGCGCCGGCAGGCGACGGGCTCCGATAAGCAGACGTTCATCGACACGGTCAGCGGCGCGTACCGGGACTATTTGCTCGAGATACCGGCCGACGTCTATCCGAACCTCACCAAGCATGCGGATTCCCTGGTCGGAGGCGGTCCGGAGGCACGTTTCGAGCTCGGCCTGGAACTGCTCGTGGACGGCTTGGACAAGTACGCGACACCGCCGTCCTGAGATCTGTCGATATCCCCTGTAGGTGATCGACCGTCCGATGTTGATACTGGGACCATGGACGGCGAGATCGCGACAGGTGCGCGGCTGCCGGTGCCGGTGACCGTGTTCGGGCCGCTGCATCTGCTGGCGCGCCGAGTGCATCGTCTGGCCAACACCGGCCACGGTCACGAGGCGCTGAAGGCCGCCGACGCCTATCTGGCCATCGCGTACGCCGTGGGCGACGACCGTTCCGTGTTGTTCCTGGTCCAGGGGCAGATGTACGCCAATCTCTACATGGGACGACTGGCCGAGGCGATCGAGCTGGGCGAGCGGCTGCTCCGGCTGCATCGGGCGGCCGGTTCCGTGCTCGGCGAGGCCAAGACGCTCTGCGACCTGGCCCAGATCGACGTCCTGCGCGGACGATATTTCCTCGGCATGGGCCACCTGGCCCGCGCGGCCGTGCTGCTCGACCGGCCGTACACCGACGGCGAGCGGCGGATCTCGGCGCTGTGTTCGTTCGCCGAGGCGGCGACGGCGGCCGAGATGTACGAGATCGCCGCGGCCACGTACGACCGGCTGGTCGTCACCCACTCCAACTTCGGCCTGGTGCACGCGGCCACCCTGCTGCACTGGGGTCTGCGGCTCGATCACGTGGGCCGGCACGACGAGGCCGCGGCCCGGCTGCGGCGCAGCGCCGAGATCACCCGGCGGCAGGTCGAGCAGCGCGCCGACGACGTGGTCGCCGTGGCCATGCTGGCCCTGGCGCTGGCCAAGCTGGGCGACGTGATCCCGGCCGAGAAGCTGGCCCGCGAGGCCGTGATGCCGTTGCGTCAGGCCGAAAACCACCGATATGCACGGATGGCCCATCTCGCCCTCGGAATCAGCCTCCGCACGCAGGGCGCGCCGGCCGAGGCGCGTATGGAATTCGTGGCCGCCCGCGAGTTGTGCGGGTTCGGCGCCGGCCCCGACGAAAAGACGATCATCCGGTTCGAGCTGGCCCTGACCGCGCTGGCCACCGACGACGGTCAGGCCGCGCGCGACATCTTCGAGACGGTCGAGGGCCAGACCCGCGAGCTGTGGCGGCTGCGCGAGCAGCGGCTGGCGATGCTGCGCCAGGCCCGTCAGCGCGAGGAGTCGGAGGCGGCCCGGGCGCGGGCCGAGCGCGAGGTGCTGCGCGATCCGCTCACCGGCCTCGACAACCGGCGCCGGTTCGACCTGATGATGCAGCGCATCGACCAGGGCCGGACCACCACCCCGCTGGTGCTGCTGCTCGTCGACGTCGACCATTTCAAAGCGATAAACGACGCGTATTCGCACGCCACCGGCGACCGGGCGCTGTGCGAGGTGGCCCTGGTCCTGCGCGCGCACTGCCGTCCGGACGACATTCCGGTCCGGTACGCCGGCGACGAGTTCACCGTGTTCCTGCAGGGCGATCTGGCCGTGGGCCGCGAGGTGGCCGAACGGATCCGCGCCGCCGTGGCCCGCACCGACATCCTTCCCGGCGTGCGCCTGACCGTCAGCATCGGCGTGGCCGTGCTGGGCGAGGGCATGTCCGGCGAGACGCTGTTCCGCGAGGCCGACGATCGCCTGTACGCCGCCAAGTGGAGCGGCCGCAACACGATCTCTAGTTAGGGATGACCACCTGGGAGCGGCCGCTGTAGAGGGCACGCGACCCGTCGAGTCCGCGCGGCGTGTCCGGGGCATCGAGCCACACGACGTACGCGGCTCCGGACTTGAGCCCGCCGATCGTCGCGCCGGCCGTGCACTCGGCACCGGTGCTGATCGTCTGCCACTGCGGTTCGGGCTGGGCGCCGCTGACGAGTTCCTGCGGCACCGCGGCGACCCGATAGCGGTTGCCGTAGCGGTTCGGCCACTGCACCGACAGCGAACCCTTCCCCACCGTCACGATCATCGGGATGAAGACCTTGCCGACGTCCTCGTTCCAGGCGACCGCGCAGGCCGAGCTGGTGGGCATGAACGACACGGGTGGCAGGCCGGGGCGCGGCGATCCGGTGTTTTTCTTCACGGCGCTGGGCGTGGCCTTACCCGGCGCGACGGTCACCCACGCCGGACCCCCCTCGGCGATGCTCGCGCCCGGCGCCGGGTCCGTGTCGCCACCACAGGCGCTCAGCAGGAACGGCAGCACCACGAGGGCCGATCCCCGCAACCGCATCTTTCCCCCGAACTGAGTCCTTTCCCCTCCGTTCGGCGCAAACAGCCGGGGGCTTAGTCCCGTGGCGGTCCGGTGGTTCCCCGTACGACCAGGCGCGGTGGGATGACCACCTCGCGATGGGCGATCCGCGCGCCGTCGATGCGCTCCACCGCGCGGGCCACGGCCAGGGTCGCCATCGTCTCGATGTCCTGGGCGACGGTGGTGAGGTCGATGTGCGCGAGCCGGCTGAAACTGCTGTCGTCGTACCCCACGACGCTGATGTCGCCGGGCACGGCCAGCCCGTGGCGGCGCAGCACGTCGAGCAGCCCGGTCGCGCCCAGGTCGTTGAAGGCGGCCACCGCGGTCGGCGGGTCGTCCAGCAGTTCCCGGGCCGCCCGAGCCCCGTCCTCCTCACCGAAACCCCCGGCCACGACCTTCTCGTACGCCTGAAGCCCGTGCCGCCGCATGGCCTCGCGATAGCCCTGCCGCCGTTCGGCCGAGGACACCCAGCGACCCCCGTCGACGTGCACGATGTTCCGGTGCCCCAGCGCGACCAGATGATCCACCGCGAGGTGCAGCCCGCGGGCGTCGTCGGTGCGCACCACGTCGACCTGCCGCTGCCGCACGGAGCGCATCATGGCCACCACCGGCAACCGGCCGGCCAGCGTGGCCAGTTCGGCCGCCGGAATCTGCGGCCCGAGCAGCACCAGCGCGGCGCATCGGTCCTGGAGAAGACCCGCGATGGCCGTACGCTCGTCGCGCCTGGGGGTGACCGCGCTCAACGTCAGCTCGTACCCGATCCGCTCGGCCGCGTCGTAGAGCCCGGTGAGCAGGTCGTTGTGGAACGCGTGCTGCACGCCGAAGACCACCCCGAGCAGCCGGCTCTGACCGCTGCGCAGCAGACGGGCCCGGCTGTCGGGCTGATAGTCGAGCCGGCGAGCCACCTCGAGCACCCGCGCGCGGGTCGCCGCGCTCGCCCCCGGCGCCTCGCGCATCACGATCGAGACCAGCGCCACCGAGACGCCGGCCTGGGCCGCGACGTCGGCCAGCGTCGTCCGCCGCTCCCCTGCCGTCATGACCGGACAATTTACCTGTGATCACTAGAACGTTCTATGACCGCCGCGACTAGAACGTTCTAGAGTCGGATGGGTGGACAACCTCACCGCCGGTCGCCGCTGGGCGGCCCTGCTCGCTCTGGCCCTCGGCGGCTTCGGTCTCGGTCTCACCGAGTTCGTCGCCATGGGCCTGCTGCCCGACCTCGCCCGCGACCTGCTGCCGGCGGCGTACGCCCGCTCCGCCCCCGACGCCGTGGCCACGGCCGGCTGGATGATCACGATCTACGCCCTGGGCGTGGTGGTCGGCGCCCCCACGATCGCGGCCCTGACCGCGCGCATGCCCCGGCGCCGTCTCGTGCTCGGCCTGCTGGCGCTGTTCGTCGTCGGCACGGTCGCCTCCGCCCTGGCCCCCACGTTCGGCCTGGTGCTGACCGGCCGTTTCGTCGCCGCACTGGCCCACGGCGCGTATTTCGGGGCCGCCGGCCTGCTCGCCGCCTCGATGCTCGGCCCCGGCAGCCAGGCCCGCGGCTTCGCGATCGTGCTGAGCGGCCTGACCGCGGCCAACGTCTTCGGCGTCCCGCTGATCACCAGCCTGGGACAGGCGGCGGGCTGGCGGATCGCCTACCTGGCGGTGGCCGGGGTCTTCGCCCTCACCCTGCTCTTCGTGCTGTTCACGGTGCCCGAGGTGGCGCCGGCCGCGGGCGGCTCACCCCGGGCCGAGCTGGGCGCGTTCCGCTCCCCGCAGGTGTGGCTGGCGGCGGCCGTGGCCGCGATCGGGTTCGGCGGCTTCTTCGCCGTGAACAGCTACATCGCCCCGGTCACCACGCACGTGACCGGCTTGTCCGAGTCGTACGTGCCCTGGGTCCTGGCCGTGATGGGCATCGGCATGACGGTCGGCAACGCCGTGGGCGGCATCGCGGCCGACCGCAACCTGCGCGGCAGCATCCTGCTCGGGTTCGTCGCCATGATCGCCACCATCGCGCTGTTCGGCGTCGTCGCCCGCCACCCGGTCGGCTTGTTCGCGGCCGCCTTCCTGGTCGGCGCGGCGGCCCTCTTCATCGGCCCCGCCCTGCAGGCCCGCCTGATCGCCGTCGCGCCCGGGGCCCAGCTGATGGGCGCCGCCGTCAACCAGTCCGCCTCCAACGTCGCCAACAGCGCCGGAGCGGCCCTGGGCGGCGTCGCGATCGCGGCCGGCTGGGGTTACCTGTCCGCGGCCTGGATCGGCGTCCTGCTCGCCGTCACGGGCCTCCTCCTGGCCGTCCTGAGCTTCCGCCTGGACCGCCGCCACACCCCCACCGACGACCCAGCCCACTTGGAGCCGGCCCGCGCCTGAACCCCGCCGGCCCTCACGTGCCAGCCCTTCAGAGCGGTGCTAACCCTTCGGAGCCGCGCCAGCCCTCTAGAGCCGCGCCAGCCCTTCAGAACCGCGCCAGCCCTACAAGCCCCGTGCCAGCCCTACAAGCCCGTGCCAGCCCTTCAGAACCGCGCCAGCCGTACAGAGCCGTTCCGCGCCAGCCGTGCAGAGCCGTTCCGCGCCAGCCGAGCAGAGCCGTTCCGGACTCGTTCGGCCGGAGCCGGCCCGAGCTTGGGCCTTTCCAGCCACACCTCACATCCAGACCCGCTCCGCCCCGCCTCCTTCGACCCGCCGAACACCAATGCAGGGCCACCTGCGCCTTCAGCCCGCCGCACACCCGAGCCGAAGCCACACCGCCCGGTCGCCGACGATTCTGCCCGTCCCGCACCGCCGCCGCTCGGGCCCTGTGGATAACCCCGGCCTGTGGATAACTTCGCGATCTCCCAGCCCCGCCGAGTAAGGTCTGGGCCCGCCCCCGGTTGGGTGGGGTGGGCTGGTGAGAGAGCTGCTACACGGCCCGTCCGAGGCGGTGGCCGGCCATCTCCAGCACGCCGTGGCCGACCCGCACGGGCGTGTGCAGGCCGCAGTCGTCGCTGAGGGTCAGCGTGCCGCCGTCGAGGCGATAGGTGCCGCGCGCCGGGCGCTTGCGACCGAGCACCTTTCCCGCGTACGTTCCGTCGGTCTTGATTTCCAGGCGAACCGCGCCATCCGCGCTCGACCAGGCGCCGACGGGCGCCTGCACCGCTCGCACGGCGGGTTCCTGCCCCGGCGGCGGCGTGGGGGCCTGTCCGCCCAGGGCGAGCGCGAGGAGCGCACCGGCGTCCAGAACGGTGGTGTCGACGTGCTCGTAGCGCATGGTTGCTCCGGAGGTGGGGGGCTGAGAGCCCCTACCTTCGGCAGGCGCGCCGCCGTCCCGATGACACCTTCCGGTGCGGCCGGGTTGCTTTCAGCTGTTGCGCAGCGCGGCCGTGACCGCGGCCATCAGCTTCTCGAGGTATTCCGGGTCGGGCTTGGAGCGCGAGACCGCCAGCCGCCAGTACAGCGGGCCCAGGATCAGATCGACCGCCACGTCCGGATCGGTGGTTTCGGGCAGTTCGCCGCGGGCCACGGCCTGGCCGACCAGTTTTTCGCCGACCGCCTGCTGATGGGTACGCAGGGCCTTCTGGAGCGTCTCGGCGATCTGCGGGTTGCGGGCGGCCTCGGCCATCAGGTCGGGAATGATCTGGGACGCGATCCGGTGTTGCAGGGCGCGGCTCACGATCATCATGATCAACTGGAGGTCGCCGGCGAAGCTGCCGGTGTCGGGCAGCGGCACGCTGCGACCGGCGACGTCGGACACGATCTCGAGCACCATCTCGAGTTTGTTGCTCCAACGGCGGTAGATTGCGGTCTTACCGACGCCGGCACGGCGCGCCACGGCCTCGATGGAGAGCCGGCCGTAGCCGACTTCGGCCAGCTCGTGCATCACCGCGTCACGGATCGCCACGGTGATGTCGGTTCGAAGCACTGCCGCTCCGGCGGGTGCGCGCTTTGCTGTCGCCACGCGGTCACTATACGCCAGGACGTTACGGTTGCGTTCCGCCCTTTGGTCGGATAACCTTCCCGGCACGTCGATACGAGGCCGTTCCGTCGGCTGAGGCTTGACATGCTGATGGAGTGTTCTCGCCTAAAGAACCAGGGCCCGGTTCCCCTCACGGGCCGACGAGATCGGAGCACCACCCCATGGCTCAGACGGCGGTTGCCGAGTCCGACACCGGGCCATCGCTCAAGGAGCTGGCCCGCCGGCACGGCCTGACCAAGGCGGGACGCCTGCCCAGCCTGCCCGAATACACCAGGCACCTCTGGACGTACCGGCATTTCATAGCGGCCTTCGCCAATGCCAAGGTGAGCGCGTCGCTGGGCAGCACGAAGCTCGGCGTGGTCTGGCAGCTCCTCACCCCGCTGATCAACGCGGGCGTCTACTACCTGATCTTCGGCGTTCTGATCAACACCAAGCAGGGCGTCGACAACTTCATCGCGTACCTCTGCGCCGGTGTTTTCATCTTCGGATTCACCCAGACGGTGGTTCAGGCGGGCTCGCAGTCGATCACAGCCAACATGGCGCTGATCCGGGCGCTGCACTTCCCCCGGGCGAGCCTGCCGATCGCGGTCACCCTGGTCGAGGTGCGCAACATGATCGCCTCGATCGTCGTGCTCGTCGCGATCGTGCTGTTCACCGGCGAGCCGATCACCGTGCAGTGGCTGCTGCTGATCCCGGCGCTGGTGCTCCAGTCGCTGTTCAACGCCGGGCTGGCCCTGTTCGTCTCCCGCCTGATCTCCAAGGTCACCGACATCCGGCAGCTCATCCCCTATCTGCTGCGGATCTGGATGTACGGCTCGGCGGTGCTCTACCCGGTGACGTTCTTCGCCGAGCGGCTGCACGGCTGGCAGCTCACGCTGATCGAGGCCAACCCGATGCTGATCTTCATCGAGCTGGTCCGGCACGCGCTGATGGAGAACGTCGAGCTGGCCCAGCCCGCGCCCATCCTGTGGCTCCAGGCCGTGATCTGGACGGCGCTCGTGAGCTTCGGCGGTTATGTCTACTTCTGGCGCGGAGAGAAGGGCTACGGCCGTGGCTGACATCGAGCGGGAACCGACCGTCATCGCGGACAACGCGCACATCGTCTACCGCATCTACGGGTCGGTGGCGCCGGGCGCGAACACGCCGCTGGCCAGCTTCAAGCGGCTCATCACGGGCAAGAAGAGCGCTGCCGTACGCGAGGTGCACGCGGTCCAGGGCGTCAGCTTCGTCGCCTACAAGGGCGAGGCGATCGGCCTGATCGGCACCAACGGGTCGGGCAAGTCGACGCTGCTGCGGGCGATCGCCGGGCTGTTGCCGGTCGAGCGGGGCGGCGGCATCTACGCGGCCGGCCAGCCGTCGCTGCTGGGCGTGAACGCGGCCCTCATGAACGAGCTCTCCGGCGAGCGCAACGTCGAGCTCGGCTGCCTGGCCATGGGCATGTCCCCGGCCCAGGTCAAGGAGCAGGCGGCCGACATCATCGAGTTCTCCGGCATCAACGACCGGGGCGACTTCAGCTCGCTGCCGATGAAGACCTACTCGTCGGGCATGTCGGCCCGGCTGCGCTTCTCGATCGCCGCGGCCAAGAAGCACGACGTGCTGCTGATCGACGAGGCGCTGGCCACCGGTGACGCCAAGTTCCGCAAGCGCAGCGAGCAGCGGGTGCGTGACCTGCGCAAGGAGGCCGGCACGGTCTTCCTCGTCAGCCACAGCGAGCAGTCGATCCGCGACACCTGCGAGCGCAGCATCTGGCTGGAGTCCGGCGTGATCCGGGCCGACGGCCCGACCGAGGACGTGCTGAAGGAGTACGAGACCTACGTCAACAAGTAGGTCCCGTACCCCTTCGCGGGCTCAGCGCACCGAGAGGTGCACGTGGTTCGTGTGGTCGCTCGAGGGGTCGCCGTTACCCCTCGAGTACGCCTTCCAGCCGCTCGAAGGCAGCCAGATGCGCTTGAACCAGATGACGTAGAGCACGCCCAGCCGGTCCGAGTTGTTGATGAAGTAGTTGGCCAGCCGGGTGCCGTACGCCTTGTCACCACCCGACGCGACGCCGCCGAACCCCTTCTTCTCGGCCGCGAAGTCACAGGCCTGCCCCTTGGGATGCTCACCGCTGTTCTGCTCGCGGAAGCACGCCACATAGCGGGTGAAGCCGTCGGCCTTCGCCTGCTTGAGCGCGTGCAGGGTCCGCGGGGTGAGGCAGCCGCTGGTGGTGGGGTCCTTCTCGGTGCAGCCCTCGTCGGACAGGGAGCCGTCCTTGTTGCGCGGCGCCGGGCTGGCCTTGCTGCTGGATCCGCCGTCGGACGGCTCGTCGGCGTCCTCGCCTGTCCGGTCCGATCCGCCGGTGTTGGCGGCCTTGAGCGCGGTCTCGGCCTGCACCTTGCGCTTGGCCATCGTGTTGACGTGTTTCTGCTGGTTGCGCACCTCGGTGTCGATGGCCACCTTGGCGCGCTGCTGGGCGTCCCGGGTCGCCTTGAGGTCGGCGACGACCTGGTTCTCGCGCACCGCGACGGTCTCGAGCGTCTCGGCGCGGTCGAGGAAGCCGCCGGCCGAGCTCGCCGTGAGCAGCGCCGTCATCGGACCCATCCGGCCGGTCCGGTACGACTTCTGAATGATCTCGTCGATGGCGGCCTGCCGGGGCGCCAGGTCGGCGTCGAGCTCCTTGAGCTTCGCGGCCAGCTGGGCCTGCCGGGTCTTGGACCGGGCCAGGGCCTCCTTGGCTTCCACGAAGCCCTTGGAGGCGACCTCGAGTTGCTGGATCAGGGTCTTGGGGGCGCCCTCGCCGTCGTCGCCGGTGTCACCCGGCGCCGCAGCGGCCGGACCGGCCACCGCCAGGGTCAGCCCGGAAAGCGCGACGAGCAGGGCCAGAAGGGCCGCCGTTCGTCGCCGGACAGTCTTGTGCCGCACATCTGTTCCTTCCGTCGGCCGCCGACCGAGTTAGCTGACGGGTTCGGGACGGAAGTGATCCCTACCGCTTGCGCGGATGCACCCCACGAGATTGGTTCCCCGGTTCATCCGAAGACGATTAGGCGGCGGTCTCCAGGGGGGCGGAGACCGGTCCCGACCATACCGACTTCATCACGAGATCGACAGTTATCGCACGCGATGCAATTCATCGACGACGCGCTGTCACCGCAATAACAGAATGTGTTCGAGTGACTACGAAATTGCCCATTCTCTGGTCCTGAAGCAACGCGAACTCTCGGGTAAACTGGCCGCCGGTTCTGCCGCCGTGGCGCCGCCCCCGAGGCGCCGGCAGACCACCGCCCAATCGCCGCGAGGCGAGCCGGGGAACCAGGTCAGTGGGGTGCATCCGCGCAAGCGGTAGGGATCGCTTCCGTCCCGAACCCGTCAGCTAACCCGGTCGGCGGTTTACCGGAAGGAACTGCATTGACCGTACGACCCCGCCGGTGGCTGATGCTTGCCCTGGCGCCGATCGTGGCCCTCTCCTTTCTCGCCGTGCCCGCCTCCCCGGCGAGCGCCGAGCCGGGTGATGGCACCTCGGCTCCCAACGAGGGCGGTTCGAGCGACACAGTCGGCAAGAACGCCACTCTGGACGATGTGATCGAGTCCTCCAACCGGCGTTACGTCGCGGCCAAGGCCGCGGTAACGAAGTCCACCTCCGCTCAGAAGAAGCTGGCCGCGGAGATCAAGCTGGCCGAGGGCAAGCGCCTCTCCCTTCTTCCCGAGGTCAACGCGATCGCCGGGCAGCAGTACCGCACCGGCCACCTCGGGGCGGCCGGCTTCCTGCTCGGCAGCCAGAACTCGGACGACTTCCTGGCCAAGGCGGTCTCCCTCGAAGAGATCAACGCCATGCAGGACCGCAAGCTGTTCGAGCTCAACAAGGCCATCGCGGACGTCAACAGCAAGAAGGCCGCGCTCGACGCCGAGGTCAAGAAGCAGCAGACCAACCTCGTGGCGATGTCGAAGCAGAAGGACGCGGCCGACAAGGCGCTCGCTCTGGTCGGCGGCGACAGCCTGACGCACGGCCTGGTGCTCGCGAAGTCACCGGCCGCCGCGCCCGCGCCGCGCAATTCCGACGGCGGTTTCTCGCCCGAGAGCTGCAACGTCCAGGATGAGACCACCAGCGGCTGCGTCACCGCCCGTACGATGCACATGTACAAAGAGGTGAAGAAGGCCGGCTTCAACCGATTCGTGGGCTGCCATCGCAACGGTGGGCCGTTCGAGCACCCGAAGGGCCGAGCCTGCGACTGGTCGTTGCAGAAGCGCGGTTTCGCGCCCGCTCACAATGCCGATACCCGCACGTACGGCAACAACCTGATGGCGTTCCTGGTGCGTAATGCCGACAAACTCGGCATCTATTACGTCATCTGGTACAAGCAGATCTGGTTCCCGGCCAGCGGCTGGAAGTCGTACAGCGGGCCGAGCGACCACACCGACCACGTGCACGTGTCGATGCTCTGACCGGCCGACGAGAAAGGGCCCCGGGTGCGAACCCGGGGCCCTTTTCCGTGTCGTGGATCAGCTGGTCATGCGCCGCACCGGGGCGCGGCCGAGCGGCTGGCTCGGCGCCGGGCCGACCGGGTGGGCCGGCGGAATCGGCACGACCACCGGCTTGACCTGGGTAACCTCGACGTCCTTGCCGTGGTGCTGGAGCACCAGGCGGGCCGAGCCGCCGCCGTTGCGCAGCGAGTAGGTGACCTCGTCGGCGGTCACGTTGACGCGCAGCCGCAGACCCCGCCAGAGCAGCGAGAACTCCAGGCTGTTGATACGGCTGGGCAGGCGGGGCGAGAACGACAGCTGGCCGTTGAAGTCGCGCATGCCGCCCAGGCCGGCCACCAGCGACATCCAGGTGCCGGCCAGCGAGGCGATGTGCAGGCCGTCCCGCGAGTTCTGGTGCAGGTCGTGCAGGTCCATCAGGGCGGCCTCGCCCAGATAGTCGTGCGCCAGCTCCAGGTGCCCGGTCTCGGCCGCCATCACCGCCTGGACGCAGGCCGACAGCGACGAGTCGCGTACGGTCCGGGCGTCGTAGTAGGCGAAGTTGCGGGCCTTCTCCTCCGGGGTGAACGCGTCACCGCGGATGTACATCGCCATGACCAGGTCGGCCTGCTTGACCACCTGCTTGCGGTACAGGTCGAAATACGGGTAGTTGAGCAGCAGCGGATAAGCCTCGGGCGGAGTGTTCTCGAAGTCCCACTCCTGCAGCCGGGTGAAGCCCTCGGACTGCTGGTGAACACCCAGTTCGCGGTCGTACGGGATGTGCACCGAGGCCGCCGCGTCGCGCCAGCTCGCCGTCTCCTCGTCGTCCACGCCCAGCTTGCGGGCCAGGTCGGGGTGACGCTTGGCCGCGTCGGCCGCCGTCATCAGGTTCTGCTGAGCCAGCAGGTTGGTGTAGATGTTGTCGTCGACCACGGCCGTGTACTCGTCCGGGCCGGTGACGCCGTCGATGTGGAAGCGCCCGTGCCGGTCGTGGTGACCCAGCGAGCGCCACAGCCGCGCGGTCTCGACCAGCAGCTCGAGGCCCACCTCGCGCTCGAAGTCGTAGTCGCCGGTGGCCTGCACGTAGCGGCGGACGGCGTCGGCGATGTCGGCCCCGATGTGGAAGCCCGCGGTGCCGGCCGGCCAGTACGCCGAGCATTCCTGCCCGCGGATCGTGCGCCATGGGAAGGCCGCGCCCTGCAGACCGAGCGTCTGAGCGCGCTCCCGCGCCAGATCCAGCGTCGAGTGGCGCCAGCGCAGCACGTCGGCGGCCGCGGAGGGCTGCGTGTACGTCAGCGCGGGCAGCACGAAGGTCTCGGAGTCCCAGAACGTGTGGCCGTCGTAGCCGGGGCCGCTGAGGCCCTTGGAGCCGATCGGGCGCTGCTCGGCCCGGGCGCCCGCCTGGAGCGTGTGGAAGAGGCCGAAACGGACCGCCTGCTGCACCTCGGGGTCACCGTCGACGCGCACGTCGGAGTGGTCCCAGAAAGCGTCCAGATATTCGCGCTGAGCCTCGACCAGGCCCTCCCAGCCGTCGAGCCGGGCACTGGCCAGCGCGGCGCCGACCTGGTCACGCACGGCGGGCAGGGAGCGGTGGCTGGACCACCCGTACGCGGCCAGCTTGACCACGCGCAGCTTCTGGCCGGGCTCGAGCTTGCCGGCCACGGTCGTCCGCAGCCAGTCGGGGTGACCCTCGGTGGTCACGGCGTGCTTGCCGGGCGCCTCGACCAGGTGCTCCATGGCCGCGGCCATGCGCAGGTCGCTGGCCTTGGTGCGGTGCACCAGCAGGCCGCCGGTGCGCTGCTCGAGCACCTCCTCGGACTGCAGCGGGTGATCGAGCACGGCGGCGACCCGCGGGTCCTTGCTCATCGGCGGGAGCTGCTCGTTGGCGACCAGCTCGGACTGCAGGATCAGGCGGGCGGAGTTGTCGAGCGGCTCGACCTCGTAGAGGAAGGCGACGACGGAGCGCTGGGTGAACGACACCATCCGCACGGTGCGCACGCGGATGGCCTGCCCGGACGGCGACACCCATTCGACGGTGCGCTCGAGCGTGCCGGCCCGCAGGTCGAGCACCCGCTCGTGGGACCGCAGCTCGCCGTAGCGCACGTCGAACGGCTCGTCGTCGACCAGCAGCCGCATGAGCTTGGCATTGGTCACGTTGACCATCGTCTGACCGGACTCGGGGAAGCCGTAGCCGGCCTCCGCGTACGGCAGCGGGCGGAGCTCGTAGAACGAGTTCAGATAAGTGCCCGGCAGGCCGTGCGGCTCGCCCTCGTCCAGGTTTCCGCGTATCCCGATGTGTCCGTTGGCCAACGCGAAGACCGACTCGGACTGGGCCAGCAGGTCCAGGTCGAGCCGGGTCTCCCGGATGTGCCAAGGGTCGACGGGATAGGCCCGTTCACGGATCACGGTGGTGCCTCTCGAAAATGAGCAAGAAGGAAGTCTTGAAGATATAAACGCTGATACGTGCTCAGCGCGTCAGGAGTTCGGACAGGTCGGTGACGACGATGTCGGCACCGTTGTCCAGAAGGGCCTGAGTTTGGCCCACCCGGTCAACCCCGATCACGATCCCGAACTGGCCCGCACGCCCGGCGGCCACACCAGCCTGGGCGTCCTCGTAGACGGCACAGCTGGCCGGCGGAAGGCCGAGCTGCGCGGCGGCGTAGAGGAACGTGTCGGGAGCGGGCTTGCCCGGCAAGTTTTGCTCGCGGGCGGTCACACCGTCCACGCGTACCTCGATGAGGTCCGCGATGCCGGCCGCCTCCAGAACGTCCTTGCAGTTGGCACTGGCCGACACGACGGCGCGGCGCAGGCCGGCTTCCTTCGCGGCCTTGAGGTAGTCGACCGATCCGTCGTAGACCTGGACGGCGCCCTCTTTGATCTTCTGCAGGACGAGGAGGTTCTTACGGTTGCCGAGGCCGTTCACGGTCTGCAGGTCGGGACCGTCGTCCGGGGTGCCCTCGGGAAGGGTGATGTTCCGAGAGGCCAGGAAGGTGCGAACGCCATCGGCGCGTGGGCGGCCGTCGACATAACTGTGATAGTCGGCGCCGGGGTCGAACGGCACGAACGCTTGCCCGTGCTGCGCCGACCACGCCTCGAGGAAGGTGTCGAACGTCTGCTTCCACGCAGCATTGTGCACGAGAGCGGTCTGCGTGAGCACGCCGTCAAGATCGAAGAGGCATGCTGTTACTTGAGGAGGTAGTCCGAGCACGCGCCCAATGTAGCCGCACCCGGACACCGATGAGTCCCGAAGGGCACCTTCACATTTCGACGGCGCGTTTACCAGCAGTTCAAAGTGCTATTACCGGCTTGTGTCGACCGGCTCGGCGATCAGGATCCGCAACCCGATCGTGGTACCGATCGGGCCGGTCGCCATGGTGACCTCGTCGCAGAGCTGATAGGCCAGCCAGATGCCGCGACCGCCCACCTCGTACGCCTCGGGGATCTCGGGAGTTGTCAGGTAACGCGCGGGAATGCCGGGGCCGGAGTCGGTCACCGAGCACCAGGCCGAACCGCCGGCCAGCCAGACCACCACCCGGCCGCCGCCCCCGGCGTGCAGCACGACGTTGGTGACCACCTCGTTGACCGCGAGGACGAAGCCGGACAGCCGGTCGCCGCCGAGGCCCACCGCATTCAGCCGGGACGACACCTCATGACGCACAAGGGTGATCTCGTCACGGCCGAAACGGCGGTCGAGCAGCCGGCCGGAGACCGCGGACACCGCCTCGGCGAGGACCCCCGGGGAGACACCAGCCTCCGCCGGCTCCGCGCCCGGAGCCGGTCGCACACCCTGTCGCACTCTGTCCTCCACCGTGGTGCAGCCTACGCGGTTGTGCCACCTCAGTGGCACCACGCGTCCACGATATTGGGCAGTCGGCCTTCAGAACAGGTCGGCGATGGTACGGAAGATTTCGGCGTAGAAGTTGCCGTCGATGTCGCGGTACAGGCTGAAGTCCATGTTCGGGCTGCCGAAGAACGGCCGCAGCGTCCAGGCCAGCTGGGTGCCCACGAAGCCGAAGAGCAGGATCCAGATGTAGAGCAGCGTCATGCTGGGCGGCGTCGGCTGGCTGACCGGGCGCGGCTGCGGGCGGAGCGCGTGCGGGTGGTGCCCGTACGCGGGCGGGATCTGCACCGGTGCGGGCGCGGCGCCGTTGGCCGGCGGCGCACCCTCGGCCGGCGCCCCGGCGGTCACGAGCTCCTTGGCCGGTTCGGCCGCGGGGACGGCGGGCGGGGCCGCGGGGGCGGCCACCTCGGCCGCCTTCGGCGCGAGCAGGCCGTGCTCGTTCAGCACCCGCATGCCGCCGGTCAGGAACCGCAGGCCGACCAGCGCCGAAAGGGCGAGGATGACCACGTTGAGCAGCTTGAAGAACGCGTAGTCGGGCGCGGTGATCAGGAAGAACAGGCTGATCGGCGCGAACGCCAGCGCCAGCATGGCGGTCACGGTCAGCGCGACCATCACGAGGGACAACGACTGCCGGATCGACAGCCGGGCCCCGAAGACCAGGTTGAAGAGGTAGAGGGTGGGCAGGCAGATGGTCAGGGTGGCCAGGAAGAGCAGCGGCAGCTTGCCCGCCGAGGTCAGTGCCATCAGCACGCTGTGGAAGGAACCGAGCACCGCGCCGTAGACGGCCAGGGCCACCACCGAGCTGGCCAGCATCTGGCCGGTGAGCCGGGGCAGGTCGCGATCCTCCACGATCTGCTGCCAGATGCCTTGTCGGTCGCGCAGGATGCGTTCGATTACCAGAAGCCCGGACGCGTTCGCCACGTTCCTACCTCCAGAGGTCGGGTCCGTACCGTCGATACGCCATCGCACCGACGTGTGGGCGGAACGGTACGCCATGGAGGCAAACGGGGGAAGGCCCGCGCTTGCGCACGGGCCTTCGGGTCATGCGAACGGGTTCAGCGCCAGCCGATGTCGATCCGGTCGCCGCGCTCGTCGAAGAAGTGCAGCGCGTCCATCTTCACCGCGACCGAGAGCGGGTGCCCCGGCGAGACCGGCGGGTACGGCGCCAGCCGTACCCCCAGCTCGGCCGGTCGGCGGTGGTGGCGCCCGGGGTCGTTGAGCACGCTCGGGCTGTCGGTCTCGCGGGTCTGCACGGCGGTGCCGTTGGCCCGGCCGGTGAGCCGCTGCAGGGCCCCGCCGAACCGCTTGAGCGCCCCGGCCGGCTCCTCGTCCTCGCGCGCACGGCCGCTCATCTCGTCGACGACGATCGCCGTCGCGCCGATGTCCAGATATGCCAGCGACTCGTGCCCGTGGTGCTCCAGATAGCGGATGCGGCCGCGCAGCACGTCACCCGGCTGGTCCGGCGCGACCGGGGTGAGCGCCTCGGCCCGCATCCCGACCACGATCCGCTCGCCGTGGTAGTGCGCCACCGCGCGCGCCCGGATGTCGTTCCAGGGCAGATAGAGCGCCTGCTCGCCGAAGTTGAGCTCGATGTAGCGCTCGAGATGCACGTAGACGGATGCCTCGAGCAGGTTCATCCGCGGCGCACCCAGGAACGCCGCGACATATAGGGTGGCCGGCCGGC
This sequence comes from Actinoplanes sp. NPDC021490, assembly GCF_055562135.1. Classification (NCBI taxonomy): domain Bacteria; kingdom Bacillati; phylum Actinomycetota; class Actinomycetes; order Micromonosporales; family Micromonosporaceae; genus Actinoplanes; species Actinoplanes sp. NPDC021490. The sequence goes on along the minus strand of NZ_JBVHFW010000001.1, from coordinate 225,796 downwards.
CGTACACCTCGGTCGGCGTGCCCACGTCCTGCAGGACGCCCTTGCGCATGATCGCGACCCGGTCGGCCATGGTGAGCGCCTCGGCCTGGTCGTGCGTCACGTACATGGTGGTGACGCCCAGCTCGCGGGTCAGGCTCGAGATCTCGGCGCGCAGCTCGGCGCGCAGGCCGCTGTCCAGGTTGGAGAGGGGCTCGTCCATCAGGAAGAGGCCGGGCCGCCGCACGATCGCGCGTCCCATCGCGACCCGCTGGCGCTGGCCGCCGGAGAGCTGGCTCGGCTTGCGCCTCAGCACATCACCTATGCCGAGCGCGTCGGCGACGTCACCGACCCGCTCGCCGCGCGGCGCCGGCTCGATCCCCGACAGCTTGAGCGGAAAGCCGATGTTGTCGCCGACCGTCATGTGCGGATAAAGGGCGAAATCCTGGAATACCATCGCGATGCTGCGGTCGCGGGGCGCGAGCTCGAGAACCGGGTCGCCGTTGAGGAGAATGTCGCCTTCGGTGGGGTCCTCGAGCCCGGCGATCATGCGCAAAATCGTGGACTTTCCGCAGCCCGACGGTCCGAGGAGGACCAGAAACTCACCGTCGTCGACGTCGAGGCTGACGTTGTTGACGGCTACTGTGCCGTCGGGCCAGACCTTCGTAACGTCCTTGAGCGAGACGGTCGACACCGCCTACCTCCCCTGCCGGGCAACATCAATGTGATCCCGGTCCCACGACGGCCGGCGATCGGCCTAATTTGACGAGGAGTATCGATGTCACGCCATCGGGTGAACGTGCCATTTGCGCTAAGTGACCGCGTAGTTACGGATTTTTGTCAAGAAATACACGCCGAACGATGCGCTCCGCGGCCTGACCATCGTCGAGATAACAGAAACGCTCGCGGAACACCGCCCGGACATTCCCGGACACTTCATCGGCATACGCCCCGCTGCGGAAGACATCGACCAATGACGTGAAGTCCGTGGCGACCGCGCCCGGCGGCGTGGCCAGAAGATCGAAATATGTGCCTCTCAGATCACGATAGACCGGCCAGTCCGGGGCGAACACGACAATCGGCCGATCCAGTACGGCAAAATCGAACATCGCCGATGAGTAGTCGGTGAGCAACACGTCGGCCGCGAGGTACAGATCCTCGACCACCGGATGCTCGGAAACGTCGACGACCCGAACGTCGTCCGACAGTTCGACGTCGGCCGAGAAGTAATGCCGGCGGACCAGCAGCACGGTGTCCGGCCCGAGCGCCTCGGCCAGCCGTTCGACGTCGATCACCTGCTGCCCGGCCGGCAGCCACTCGCGGTGGGTGGGCGTGTAGAGCACGACCCGCCGGTCGGCCGGGATGCCGAGCTGCTCGCGGGCCGCGGCGCTGTCGGCGGCCGTCGCGCGAGCCAGCCGGTCGTTGCGCGGGTAGCCCACCTCGAGCGTCTCGTGCGAGGTCGGATAGGCCGACTCCCAGGCGATCGTGGTGTGCGCGTTGGCGGTCACGCTGAAGTCCCAGCGGTCGGCCCGCCGCATCTGACCGCGGATGTCCTGGTCCCGTACGCCCGCCGGGTGGTCCACCTGGTCGGCGCCCATCTTCTTGAGCGGGGTGCCGTGGTGGGTCATGACGTGCGTGGTGCCGCGCCGCTTGACCATCCGGTTCGGCCAGTTGACGTTGTTGATCAGATAGCGGGCCCGGGCCAGCGCCCGGTAGTACGGCAGCGTGCCGGCCACCACGTGGTCGGTGCCGGGCGGCAGCGACTTCGCGCGGGCCGGGCCGACGACCCAGACGTGGCGCACCTCCGGCGCCAACTCGGCCGCTTTCCGGGCGATCGCGGCCGGGTTGCAGCTGACCCCGCGGTACCAGTACGCGGCGTAGAGCGCGAGCGACCGGTCGACCGGCATCCGCAACTGCACCCGGTAGTAGAGGTGACCGAGGGCCTGGCGGCCGCGGCGCTTGACGAACCCGCCGGCCCGGCGGGCCAGCCTCTTGACGCGGCGCGCCCGGCCCACGGCGAAATCGAACAACCGCATCGACCGGTAGGAGCCGCGGGCCACCATCCGGTAGCGGACCCCTTCACCGCGCGCGGGCATCGGATAACCGGCGGGCGGAAGGTGCTGCCGGTACATCTCGTGCATCCGCCGGAAGAAGCGGGCCCGTGAGCCGCGCGGCACCCGGGCGTCGTGCCGCAGCACCCGCAGGAAGTGCCAGATCATCCGGCGGAACAGCATGCCCCGCACCTCGTCGCCGGGCGAGGCGTACTTGCCGGCCAGGGCCAGCGCGTGGTCCCAGTGGTCGAAGACCTCGAAGTGCCGGTCGCCCACCGTCCGGGTGATCGCGCCGGTGCGCCGCTGCCGGTAGTGCACGCACGTCCGCGACAGGGTGGTGATCCGCGGGGCGGCCAGCATGACCGGGAAGGAGAACGAGACGTCCTCGTACCACCCGGCCTCGAAGACGAACCCGAGACGCAGCAGGAACTCCCGCCGGACGACCTTGTTCCAGGCCACGTGCAGGATGTTGAGCACCCGCGGCCACTGTTCGACCGAGAACACCGTGGGCGCCTCGGCGAAGACCTTGCGGGCCGATCCGGGCTGCACCCGGCCGTCCCAGTGCACCCGATCCCAGCCGACGATCAGCAGGTCGGCCTGGGTCGAGCGGAGCCGGGCGGCCACCGCGGCCAGCGAACCGGGCGCGAGCCAGTCGTCGGAGTCGACGAACCAGACGTACTCGCCGGTGGCATGCTCGAGGCCCAGATTGCGGGCGCGGCCCAGACCGAGATTCTCGGGGGCGGTCACGACCCGTACGCGGGGATCGCGGGCGGCGTATTCGGCCAGGATCGCGCCGCTGTGGTCGGGCGAGCGGTCGTCGACGGCGACCACCTCGAAGTCGGTGAACGACTGGCTCAGCAGCGAGTCGAGACACTGCCGCAGGTATCCCTGCACCTTGTAGACCGGCAGAACGATGCTCAGGAACGTCACGAGCGGGTGCCACCTGTCCGCCAGTCGGCGATCGCCTTGACTCCGAACATGCCGCCGACCAGCACGGCCAGGACGACCACGCCGAGGGTGGGCACCCCGGCCAGGGCGGCCACGGTCAGCAGCAGCACCCGGCCGTCCCAGCCGAGCGGATCGCCACCCGACCGGCCCGCCGGTGCGCCCTTCTCCATCCGCGCGACCAGGTCGTAGTGGTGCAGGGTCAGCATGAAGAGCAGCAGGAAGGTGACCGGGGTCGGCACTGCGCCGGACGCCCCCACGGCCACCACGGTCAGAAACTCGGCCGCGCGCAGGGCGGCCGGGATCAGCCAGTCGAGCGGGCCGCCGTGCCGGGACCGGGCGGGCATTCCGGCCCCGAGCACGAGCACCGCCGACAACGCCACCGCGACCTTGGCCGGCGGGTCGATCCACCCGGCCAGCAGGGCGACCACCAGGGCCAGGGGCGCCACGGCGGCCAGGGCGGCGAAGGGCAGCGGAGCCGGCAGCCCGGCCCGGCTCAGCCCGGCGCGTACGAGAAGGCCGTCGTCACGGAAGCGGGCGGTGTCGACCTTGTCGAGCACGCCGACGCGCATGCTGATCGCCCGCAGCGACCGCAGGGCCAGCGTGTACGCCGCCGCGAAGAGCCCGCAGACCACCATGGCGGCCAGCGCGATCCGCCCGTTCGTGAAGATCGCCAGCACGGCCATCAGCGCCCAGCGCTCCCCGATCGGGAACACCACGATCCGCTTGAGCCAGTACGCCACCGAGCCCGTGTCGCCCTGCACCCGGGTCGACGCCGCGCTCAGCCGGGCGCCCACTCCCCCGGCGGCCTGCGGACGCGGATGGGCGGCGGCCTCGTCGTGCAGCGCGCCGTACCAGGCGTCGGTCATGTGCCGCACGGTCTGCAGCACGATCGCGGTGATGGCCAGCGGCCACGCGTACGGCAGACCGATGCGCTCGGCGCCCGCGGCGAGCCCGGCGTAGGCCGCGTACTCCTTGGCCCGGTCGGCCATCGTGTCGAGCCAGCCGCCGAACGCGCCGAACCGCCGGGTGTACCGGGCCAGCTGGCCGTCCACGCAGTCGAGCACGAAACCCAGGTAGAGCAGGATGCCGCCGGCGATCATGGCGGGGCGCGACGCCTGCCAGAACGCGAGGGCGGCCGCGACCGCGAACAGCACCGAGATGGCCGTGACACCGCTCGGGGTCAGGCGGAGCCGGGCCGAGGCCTTCGTGACCAGCGGCGACCAGGTGCTCACGGCGTACGTGGTGAAGAAGTCGTCCTTCTCCTTCACGGCCATCCGCAGGCGGGCCCGGTCTTCGTCGACCGCCGCGACCTGCTCGCGGGCCCGGGCCAGTTCGGCGGTGTCGTGCACGAGATCGGCCTTGAGTAGCCGCAGCGGGGTCGCGACCGGCACCAGACCGGCCTCGAGCAGCGCGGGCAGCAGCTCCTTCTCGTCGGTCTCGGCCACGGCGGCGAGCAGCGGCAGGTCGGCCGGGGCCACGCAGATCGCGCCGAGGTAGCGCACGTTGCCCGGCCCGTCCGTCGCCGGGAGCAGCTTGCCGCGGTCTTCGCGCAGGTCGCCGGCGGGGTCGGGGACGACCAGCGCGGTGCTGCGCCCGGCCGGCTCGGTGGCCAGCATCCACAGCAGACTGGGATGCGCGACCAGGTTGCCGGCACAGATCAGAACCGGCTCGTGAGCGCGGCGGGCGACGTCGCGCAGGGCGTCGGGGCCGGACTCGACGGAGCTTGCGCCGGCCGCTCGCAGGGCCGCGGACAGCTCGGCGGCGAGCCGTTCCGCGTCGGCGGGGTCGAGGGCGTTGCCGGTGCCGGCGTGCAGGACGGCCAGCGTCACCGGGATGTCACCGACTGCCTCCTCGTCGCCGCACGGCCGCCTCGGGGCGAAACCGTCCATCGGCATAACTCAACCCGCCACGCCTCCGAGGCGGGCGGCTGGAAATCGGACCCAGGTTAACAGCGGGAGGCGTACGGGTACGGGTCACCCTTACGGGAGCTGAGCCGTCCTTCTCCACCTGCGGACCGAGGGCGGACGGTCACCGCGTGCTTACCGTTGAACAGGAAGCCGGTGATCAAGCCGGCTCCCGAAACAGAAGGAGTGAAGTCACTGTGGCTCGCCGCCTCGCTCGCCCCCGGGACAACCGCTGGATCGCCGGTGTCTGCTCCGGCCTGGCCCGCCGCTTCGGCATCTCGCCGAACATCATGCGGCTGATCTTCGTGCTCTCCTGCCTTCTGCCCGGGCCCCAGGTCCTGATCTACATCATCCTCTGGGTGATGCTGCCCAACGAGTGACGCGTTGACCTCCGGCGACCTCTCCTGACGCGCCGATGATCGCCGGACGCCGCCGTCCCCGCCCCCGGGCCGGCGGCGTCCGGTTCCCTTTACGGCGCGCTGAACGTGACCGTCACCGTCTGGTAGCCGAGGCGGGTGAACAGGCTCTCGAGCATTCGCTGGGTGTTCTGCTTGGCGCGCTCGTCGAGGCCGCTGGCCCGGGCCGCCTCGGTGATCCGCTGCTGGGCCAGCGCGTACACCTGTTGCTGTTTGGCCGGATCGCTGCGGAAGGCGTCGCCGATGCGGTTGAACAGACCGCGCTCCTCGGCCACGACGTAGCTCTTCTGCATGTCGAGGTTGGCCGTGCCCTGCTGCGGCGGCGGCAGGCTGATGGTCACCGTGTTCTTCTCGTCGTCGACCTTGAGAGCGTCCTCGGCGAGCGAGCCGAACTCGACGTACTCCTCCACCGTGCCCGAGCCGACGAACAGCGTGCGCCGGTTGACCAGGAAGTCGGGGATGTTCTCCTTGTTCTCCTGCAGGTCGACGATGACCTGGAAGGTGCCGTCGGCCGCCACGTAACGGCTGAGGTCGCGCATCGACTGCAGCAGCACCGGCTGGCTGCGGTCGGTGGTCTTGTCGGAGAACGGGTTGTCGAAGCCGGGGAGCACGTTTACCGCGCGCAGGCCGAGGCAGGCCGCGACCATCAGCGCGAAAACGAAGAACGTGAAGATCAGCAGGCGGGCGAAGCCGCTGACCCGGGACGCGCGCTCCGGCGGGGCCGGGGGCTGTTCCGGCGCGGACGGGTATTCACGCGTCGGGTCGTCGACAGCCGGCGTGACGTCGGAGGAGACGTCCGGTGACTTGGCCATGACATCAAGGTACGAGGCGGGTACGACATTCGCAGCGAACGCTCAGGCGAAAGCGTTCAATCCGGTCAATTTCTGGCCGATGACCAGCTGATGGATCTCGGAAGTTCCCTCGTAGGTCAGGACGCTCTCGAGATTGTTCGCATGGCGCATAACCGGATATTCCCCGCTGATGCCGTTGCCGCCGAGGATCGTCCGGCACGTCCGCGCGATCGCGATCGCCTCGCGCACGTTGTTGAGCTTGCCGATGCTCACCTGCTCGGGCCGCAGCGAGCCGGCCGAGTCGCGCAACCGGCCCAGGTGCAGGGCCAGCAGGAAGCCCTTCTGCAGCTCGAGCGACATGTCGGCCAGCTTGGCCTGGGTCAGCTGGAACCCGCCGATCGGCCGGCCGAACTGCTCCCGCGTGGTCGCGTAGTCGATCGCCACCCGCAGGCAGTCGCGGGCGGCGCCCATCGAGCCCCAGATAATGCCGAACCGGGCCTCGGTCAGGCAGGACAGCGGCGCCTTGAGCCCGCGCGCCTCGGGCAGCCGGGCCGCCTCGGGAAGGCGTACGCCATCGAGGCTGATCTCGCCCGTGCTCGAGGCGCGTAGCGACATCTTGTGCCTGATCTCGCGCGCCGAGAAGCCGGGCGTGTCGGTCGGCACGGCGAACCCGACCACGCCCTCCTCGGCGCGGGCCCAGATCACGGCCACGTCGGCCAGCGGCGCGTTCGTGATCCACATCTTGCCGCCGTCGAGGATCCAGTCGTCGCCGTCGCGGCGGGCGCGGGTCGACATGTTGGCCGGGTCGGAGCCGTGGTCGGGCTCGGTCAGGCCGAAACAACCGATCAGCTCGCCGGCCGCCATGCCGGGCAGCCAGCGTTGCTTCTGCTCCTCGGAGCCGTACTTCCAGATCGCGTACATCGCGAGCGAGCCCTGCACGCTGACCAGCGAGCGGACCCCGGAGTCGGCCGCCTCGAGCTCCATGCAGGCCAGCCCGTAGGACACGGCCGAGGCGCCGGCACAGCCGTACCCCGTCAGGTGCATGCCGAGCAGGCCGAGCTTGCCGAATTCGAGGGCGAGATCGCGGACCGGCGTGGTGCCGGTCTCGTACCAGGTGGCGACGTCGGGGCGCACCCGCTCGTCGGCGACGCGGCGCACCACCTCGCGGATGTCGCGTTCCTCGTCGTTGAGCAGGGTGTCGACGTCGAGAAGGTCGAGCGGGGCGGCCATCAGTCGACCACCAGCACGCGTGCGTGGATCTGGTTGCGCTGCTGCAGGGCCGCCCGCAGCGCGCGGTGCAGGCCGTCCTCCAGATAGAGGTGGCCGTGATATTCGACGACGTGCGGGAAGAGGTCGCCGTAGAACGTCGAGTCCTCGGCGAGCAGCTTGTCCAGCGCGAGCTCGCGTTTCGTGGTGATCAGATCGGCCAGCCGGATCGGCCGCGGCGGGATCTCGGACCACGCCTTGAGCGTGGTGTGATGATCGGGATACGGGGCCCCGTCCCGGACCGCCTTGAAGATCACGGCCGATCCCCCTCTCCGAACCTGTCGTGCCGCACAGCGTTGCCAGCCTAGCCCTATTCCGACGCGGCCCATCGGCCATGATGCACCACATCGTCCACCGGGCGGTGTCCGCGCTTGAGTGACGGAGACCTCTTGTCCGGTGCCCGATAGCCCACGGTGAGCACACCGATCGGGCTGAACTCGGCCGGAACACCGAACGCGTCCTTGAAGCCGGGGATGGCCGGCACCGGGATGCCGAAGAAGCACGATCCCAGTTCCTCGTTGACCGCGCTGAGGTGCATGAGCAGCGCGGCGAAGCCGGTGTCGATGTCCCAGTACGGCACCGGCCAGCGCGCCTCGTCCCGGTCCGTCCAGCCCTTGTCGGGCTGGGCGTAGCGCTCGAGATAGGCCGACTTGTTGGAGAAACAGACGATGATCACCGGCGCGGTGCGCATCCGGGTCAGCCACTCGTCCGGCGCGTCCGGCGACGCGGTCGACGACCAGTAGAGATCGCGGTCCGCCGGCTCGGTCAGGACCAGGAAGCTCCAGCCCTGCGAGAAGCCGGCACTGGGCGCGCGCAACCCGTGCCGCACGATCTTGTCGACGATCTCGGGCGGGACCGGGCGGTCGGGATCGTAGCTGCGCACCATCCGCCGCTTGCGCAGGACGTCATCGAACTCCACGGAGACGTCAGCCCTTGATTCCCCACGAGGCCGCCCAGCGCTCGCCCGGCGCCAGCACGATCAGGTCGCGGCCGGTGCGGAACGAGTCGGGCGGGCAGGTCATCGGCTCGATCGCCACCGACCGGCGGAACCGCTCGCCGGTCAGCGTGTCGCCCGTGAAGACCTGCCAGTACTTGAACTTGTCGTCGGCCCAGACCACCACCTTGCGGTCGGAGGACGGGTCGGCGATGGTCACCTCGGTGAGGCCGTCGGCGCCGTGAGTGATGTCGCCGAACGTGGTGTCGAGCACCAGGTCGCCGATCTTGCGGGGCTCGGTGAAGTCGTATTCCGTGCCGGCTACCGCACTGGCCCCGATCGGCAGCAGGCGGCTGTCGGCCACGATCCGGGCGCGTCCCGGCACGTGCAGCAGGGTGTCGTTGACGGTCACGCCGGGCAGTTGCACGTACGGGTGCACGGAGTAGCCCCACGGCGCGTTCGACGACGAGTTGTTGACAACCTCCTGGTCGCAGCGCAGACCCTCGGCCGAGACCGACCAGGTCGACCGCAGGGTCAGCCACCACGGATAGCCGATCTGCGCGGGCAGGTCGAACTGCAGGGTCACCGACGACGCGGACCGCTCGGCCAGCGTCCAGCGGCTCCAGTTGACCAGGCCGTGGATGGCGTTGTGCCGGGCCGGCTCGGTCAGCGACAGCTGATAGGCCTGCTCCTCGAACGTGTACTGCCCGTCGCGGATGCGGTTGGGCCACGGCGCGAGGATCTGGCCGGCCGAGGCCGGGGACAGCTCGTCGGCCTCGAAGCCGTCGAGCACTGCCACGTCGCCCGCGGAGTAGCCGCGGAGCGAGCCGCCGACCTCCACGACGACGGCGCTCTGCCCGTCCGCCTCGATGGACCACTGGGTGCCGGACTTCGCGGCAACGACACTCGTCATGGCTTGGACATTATCGGTTGGCGTCGTCGTCCGTACCGGCGGCTTGCACTGCGGGCGGGCGGTATTTGAGCAGGGCCGGGAAGGCGGCCGCCAGCACGACGGCCAGACCGGCCGCCGCGAACCCGCCGCCGGCCCACGAGACGGCCGGCGAGGTGAGGTCGGCGGTGGCCCCCGCGCGCAGGTCACCCAGGCGCGGCCCGCCCGCGACCACCACCGTGAACACGCCCTGCAGGCGGCCGCGGAGCCGGTCGGGCGCGTACACCTGCAGGATCGACTGCCGGTAGACGGCGCTGACCAGGTCGGCCGCGCCGCCCACGGCCAGCAGCAGCACCATCAACCACAGGCTGTGGGCCAGGCCGGAGAGCCCGATGGCGATGCCCCAGGCGACCACGGCGATCACCAGCGCCACGCCCTGCCGCTTGACCCGGCCGATCCAGCCCGACGTCAGGCCGCCCACCACCGAGCCGATCGCGATCGCGCTGAACAGCCAGCCCACCGCCCAGTCGCCGCCGAACCGGTCGGCGGCGACCTCGGGGAACAGCGCCCGGGGCATCGCGAAGACCATCGCGATGATGTCGACCCCGAACGACAGCAGCAGCACCGGCTGCGTGACCAGGAACTTCAGGCCGACGGCGATGCCCTTGAACCCGGCCGTGGGCTTGTCCTCGCCGGGCGCGTGCTCGATCGGCGGGATCGCCGGCAGCTTCCAGGTGGCCCAGAACGAGATGGTGAAGAGCACCGCGTCGACCAGGTACGCCGTCGTGATGCCGGCGCCGGTGCCGGAGACCGCGAAGATCAGGCCGGCGGCCAGCGGCCCGAGCACGCCACCGGCCGTGGTGGTCGTATAGGCGAGCGTGTTGGCCGCGGGGACCAGCCCGGCCGGCACGATCCGCGGGATGATCGCCTGCCGGGTCGGCGAGCTGATCGCGAACCCGGCCGACTGCACGGCGGTCAGCGCGAGCAGCAGCCAGGCGCTGTGCACGGCGAACAGCGCCTGCGCGAGCAGCCCGACGGTCGCGATCCAGGCCAGCATCGAGCTGGCCAGCAGCAGTTTGCGCCGGTCGACCACGTCGGCCGCCGCGCCACCCCACAGTCCGAAGATCAGCAGCGGGACCAGACCGGCGATGCCGAGCAGGCCGACCCACCCCGAGGAGCTGGTGATCGCGTACATCTCGACCGGGACGGCCACCGCCGTGAACTGGAACCCGAAGAACGAGACGCCGTTGCCGACCCACATCCGCCGGTACGCGGTGACCCGCAGCGGCCGGATGTCGATCACCCACGACTTGCGCTCGGACACCTGCTGGGTCACGGGGCCAGCCTCTCCACGACCCAGGAGCCTTCCCCCGTACGCCTGTACCGCAGCCGATCGTGCAGGCGGCTGCTCCGCCCCTGCCAGAACTCGACCGTCTCGGGCACGACCAGGAACCCGCCCCAGTGCTCCGGCGGCGGCACCGGCCCCTCGCCGAATCGCTCCTCGACCGCGGCCAGGCCCGCGTCGAGCGTCTCGCGGTCGGGCAGCACCGACGACTGCGGGCTGGCCCAGGCGCCGAGCTGGGAGCCGCGCGGCCGGGTCGCGAAGTATTCCTCGGTCTCGGCCCGGGACACGCGCTCGACCGCCCCGGACACCAGCACCTGGCGCTGCATCGGGAACCACGGGAAGACCAGGCTCGCGTACGGGTTGGCGGCCAGCTCGGACCCCTTGCGCGACCCGTAGTTGGTGAAGAAGACGAAACCGCGCTCGTCGTACTCCTTGAGCAGGACCGTGCGGGCGCTCGGCCGGCCGTCCGGGGTGGCCGTCGACACGATCATCGCGTTGGGCTCGGGCAGGCCGAACCCGGCCGCGTCGGTGAACCAGGCCTCGAACTGGGTGCGCCAGTCCGCCGCCAGCTCGTTCTCGAGCAGCGCGCCACGCGCGGTGTAGTCGCGCCGCATGCCGGCGGGCGACGGCGGTTCGAGGGTCACGAGCGCTCCTGCTTCGTAGATCGACGGATCGTTAGCACCGCAAACGACCCTAAGTCGCTTCGGGCCGTCCGTCAGGTCGGTGAGGATGGGTGTCGCGGAGAGCACATCGCGGTGGGTCGACCTGCCGTTAGCTGACGAGCAAGATGAAACACCTACAGCATTCCGGCAGCAGGGGAGGGTCGTGACCGACTTCAAGCCCGGGCTCGAGGACGTGGTCGCCTTCGAGACCGAGATCGCCGACCCCGACGACGCCGGTGGCGCGCTGCGATACCGCGGCGTCGACATCGAGGACCTGATCGGCCAGGTCTCGTTCGGCAACGTGTGGGGACTGCTCGTCGACGGGCGGTTCGGTCCCGGGCTGCCCCCGGCGGAACCGTTCCCGGTGCCGGTGCACTCCGGCGACATCCGGGTCGACGTGCAGTCGGCGGTCGCGATGCTCGCGCCGTACTGGGGTCTCGACCAGCTGCTCGACATCAGCGACGAGCAGGCCCGGCGCGACCTGGCCCGGGTGTCGGTCACCGCGCTGTCCTTCGTCGCCCAGGCCGCGCGTGGTCTGGGGCTGCCCGCCGTCCCGCAGAAGGACATCGACAAGGCCGAGACGATCGTCGAGCGGTTCATGCGCCGCTGGCGGGGCGAGCCCGACCCACGGCACGTCAAGGCGGTCGACGCGTACTTCATCTCGGCGGCCGAGCACGGCATGAGCGCGTCCACGCTGACCACCCGCGTGGTCGCCTCGACCGGGGCCGACGTGGCCGCCTGCATCTCCTCCGGCATCGGCGCGCTCTCCGGCCCTCTCGACGGCGGCGCCCCGGCCCGGGTGCTCACGATGCTCGAGGACGTCGAACGCAGCGGCGACGCCGAGGGGTACGTCCGCGACGTGCTCGACCGCGGCGAGCGGCTGATGGGCTTCGGCCACCGGCTCTACCGGGCCGAGGACCCGCGGGCCAACGTGCTCAAGCGCACAGCCCGCGAGCTGGGCGCCCCGCGCTACGAGGTGGCGATCGCGCTCGAGCGGGCCGCGCTGGCCGAGCTGCAGGCCCGCAAGCCCGACCGGCCGCTGCCGACCAACGTGGAGTTCTGGTCGGCCGTGGTGCTCGACTTCGCCGAGGTGCCGGGCCACATGTTCAGCTCGATGTTCACCTGCGCGCGGGTCGCCGGGTGGAGCGCGCACGTGCTGGAGCAGAAGCGCCTGGGCCGGGTCGTGCATCCCACCGTCCGCTATGTAGGACCGGCGGCCCGCAAGCCGCAGCAGGTCGAGGGCTACGACATCCTGCCCCATAATGTGTGACCGTGACTGACATCCGGATCCCCGACACGATCAGGCCCGTCGACGGACGCTTCGGCTCCGGCCCGAGCAAGGTGCGCCCCGAGGGCGTCGAGTCGCTGTCCGCGGTGTCCCGCACGTTCCTGGGCACCTCGCACCGGCAGAAGACGGTGAAGGACCAGGTGGCCCGTCTGCGCCGCGGCCTGGCCGAGTTCTTCTCCATCCCCGAGGGCTACGAGGTGATCCTTTCCAACGGCGGCACGAGCGCCTTCTGGGAGACGGCAGCCTTCGGTCTCGTACGGGAAAAGGCGCAGTTCGCCGAGTTCGGCGAGTTCGGGGCCAAGTTCGTCAAGGCCGTCAAGGACGCGCCGTTCCTGGCCGACCCGACCGTGCACCGGGCGCCCGGCGGCGAGGCGGCCTACCTCACGGCCGAGGCCGGCGTCGACGTCTACGCCTCGGTCCACAACGAGACCTCGACCGGCGTGGCCGTTCCGGTCCGCCGGGTCGAGGGCGCCGACGCGGACGCGCTGCTGCTCATCGACGCGACGTCCGGCGGCGGCAGCCTCGACGTCGACCTGCGCCAGACCGACGTCTACTACCTGGCCCCGCAGAAGGCGCTCGGCTCGGACGGCGGCATCTGGCTGGCCGTCATGTCCCCCGCCGCCATCGAGCGCGCCTTCGAGATCAAGCGGAGCGGCCGCTACATCCCCCAGTTCCTCGACCTGGTCACCGCGATCGAGCAGTCCCGCCTCGAGCAGACGTACAACACTCCGGCCCTGGCCACGGTGTTCCTGGCAGCCGAACAACTCGACTGGATGAACTCCCAGGGCGGCCTGGCCTGGGCCGTGAAGCGCAGCGCCGAGAGCGCGGCCGCGATCTACGGCTGGGCCGACCGCTCCGCCTACGCGACCCCGTTCGTCACCGACCCCGCCCTGCGCTCCTCCGCGGTAGCCACGATCGACTTCGAGGGCGTCGACGCCGCGGCCATTGCCAAGATCCTGCGGGCCAACGACGTGGTGGACACCGAGCCGTACCGCAAGCTCGGCCGCAACCAGCTGCGGGTCGCCCTCTATCCCACGGTCGAGCCCTCCGACGTGACCGCCCTGACCGCCTGCATCGACTACATCGTCGAACGCCTCTGACCGGCCTCCACCACGTGGTCGAGGTCGGTCGGCGTTGTCGGGGCGGTGCAGCACGGCGACGATCGCGGCCTCGGGCAGCTGGTCACGCACGAGAGTGAGCAGCTGCCGCTCGGCGGCCGGGGTGAAGGCGCTGGTCGTTTCGTCGATCAGCAGCACGTCGGGCCGGTCGGCGCAGGCTGTGGCCAGCGCGACGAGCTGCCGCTGGGCCGCGTCCATCGAGGCGAGCTGTGCCGATCCGGCGTGCGGCCGGCCCAGGGCGTGGGACCAGCTCCGGGCCAGCGCCCGGGCCTCGGGTGAGCACAATTCGTCGAGCGGCAACGGCAGCGGCGGCGGCTCGTTCTCGACCAGCCGTCCCGGCACGGCCCGCAGCAGCGTGCTCTTGCCGGCCCCGGACGGCCCCCGCACCACGGTCAACCGGCCGGCCACCGGCACCAGCTCCCCCACCGCAAGAGGACCGGCGGAGCGTTCGGCGCCGGTGGGCAGCAGGGCGAAGACGCGGGACAGGATCTGGGTGGTGCCGTCGACCTCCTGGTGGGCCTCGACCACCGAGGCGAACCGCTCCCCGAGCGCGTAGGCGGCGTAGACGGCGACGGCGAGCAGACCGGCCCAGCCGCCGGGCGCCCATGAGGCCGCGGCGACGGTAACCGCGAACAGCAGAACACCGGCCGCCTCGACCGAGGCCACGACGGCCATGCGGGCGGCGTGGGCGGCGTACAGACCGAGGTGTTCCATCGCCAGCAGGTCGCGGAAACGGGCGGCGAACCCGGGGCGCAGCGCCGCGCTGCACCCGAACGATCGGCAGGTCAGGACGGCTCCGGCGTAGGTACGCAGCGGGCCCCGGGTGGCCGCGAGCAGCGCCCGGCCGCGCACGCTCGCCCGGCGCAGCGCCGGATATCGGGCGGTGGCGAGCACGGCCAGGATCACGACGCCGATCGCCGCGACCGGAGCGGCCGGCACCAGCACCGTCACCGCGGCCGCCGTGGCCAGCACCGCCCGCACGCCGCGTAGCAGGATGCCGGGCGACCACAGTTCCGTCGTCGTGAAGTCGTCGGTGAAGCGGCCCGCCGCGGTGGCCGAGCCCTCGGGCAGCCCGCGGTCGAGCAGGCCCGCGAGGATCCGCCGGTGCAGCCGCCGGGTCGCCCGCATCGACCCGCGCACCACCGCGAACCGGTATCCGCCCTCGGCCACCAGCGCGATCACGGTCAGCACGGTCAGCGTCACCACGTTCACCCGTGCCGCGCCCAGCGTCCCGGCCACGGCCAGTTCGGTCCCCACGAGCGCGAGGAGCAACGTCCCGATCAGCGTCAGCATCCAGCGCGAATAGAGATCCGCCAGGCGCGCGCCGGCCTCCCGCAGCCGCGGCGCGGGCACGTCGGTTTCCAGACCGATGCCTTCCAGTACGCCTCGTCCGGCGCGACCCTCGAGCGGTGCTCGCGCCGGTGGGGCGCCGACTTTCGGCCCGGCCGGCGCCCACCGCTCGCCCGTCACGGACCCGGCCAGGGCCGCGCCCCACCGCCGGGCCTCGTCCTCCGGCAGACAGCGGCGCAGCTGCCCGGCCGTCACCTCGGCCCGGGGCCGGACATCGACGCCGTCGGCCCGGCACAGCACGACCGTGTCCGCGTAGGCCGCCGGATCCGGCCGGGTGCCCGCGTAGACCCGGGCCGGCCCGTCGGCCGAGCCGAAGACGCCGGCGCACACCGAGGCCGCGGTAGCCGGGTCGAGGGCGGAGAGGGCATCGTCCACCACCAGGACGTCCGGCGCCGACAGCCAGGCCCGGGCCATGCTCAGCCGGACCGCCTCACCGTCCGAGAGCCGCCGCTGCCCGGTGGCGAGCCACTGACCTGCCCGAGCCGCCAGCAGCCCGCTCAGCCCCGCCCGCTCCGCTGTCGCCCCGAACCACGACGCCTCCGGGCCGCCCGTTTCACCCTCGGCCGGGCGCCACAGGGTGATGTTGTCGGTGAGAGTGCCGTCCAGCTCGGGTTCGTTCCGGGCCACCACGGCGACCCGTCCGGGCAGGTCGTCCAGATAGGCCCGCACCGCGGCCGGATCGCCCAGCACGAAGACGCGCTCGCCCGGGCGCAACGCGGAACCGGACGGCGCCGACAGGGGCGCTTCGCGGAACAGGGCCTCGACGTCGGCAGTCATCGTGGACGCCCAGGCGACCGAGGCGTACGTCGACATGTTCTCGCGTACCGCGGCGACCAGCAGCTGGATGATCAGCAGCAGGGCCAGGCCCTCGGTCAGGTCCCCGGCCAGCACCACGGCGATCAGGCAGACGAGCGCAGTTCCGCCCCCGGCCAGGGCGGCCAGGACTGCGGCCGGGCGGGCAGCCGAGCGCAGGGCCGCGAACTGGCCGTCGCGGGCCCGTTCGGTCGCGTCGAGGACGGGACGGGTCCACTGCTGCCGGGCGATCGGCCCCCAGTGCCGGGTGACCGTGTCGACCAGCGTGACCCGCCGGTGCCCGTGCTCCAGATAGCCGTGCATCGCCCGGGTCTCGGCCCGCACCAGCCGCTGCCATCCGGCGACCAGCACACCGACCAGGACCGCGACCGCCGCACCGACCCAGCCGAAGACGAAGGCCAGGTAGCCGGTCAACGCGAGCACCAGGGCGGTGTTGACGGCGAACTCGGCCACGAACGCGACCTGGGCCACCTGCTGCGGCGCGGTGACCAGATAGGTGCTGACCGAGCGGCCGGTCCAGGCCGGATCGACGCGCTGCAGCCGGTCGAAGATCGCGAGCTTGAGCAGGGTCGTCATCTGACCGAGCAGGGCCCGGACCAGCCAGATCGACAGCCAGCGCAGCAGGGCCGCGAGCGCGGCCGCCCCGACGACGGCACCCGCGAACGACGGAGTCACGTCGCCCGTCCGCAAGCGTCCGGCGAGCCGGGCGACCAGGGCCGGCACCAACGGGCCGAGCGCCACCACCCCCAGGCCGGCGACACAATAGAGGGCGATCCAGCCGCGATGGGCCCGGAGCAGCGACTTCAACGCGCCGCGGGACTCGAGGTCACGCGTGAACTCCTCGACCCGGGCCGGCGTGGGGAACCACAGAGCCTCGGCCTGGGCAACCGTGAGGTCCGCGGGCGCGAGGCGGGCGAGCTTTCCGGCGTGCCGGAGAGCCGTGAGCAATCCCTTCACGAACGGGAGACCCTAGTGCGCCGCGTCCCGTCACCACCCGCCACGGCCGGGGGTCGCGGCACGGGTCCGCACTTGCAGTCGCTCGCGCTGTCGGGCAGGGTTCTGGGCTAGGGCCTGTCCTGCCGATCACGCGGGAGCGAGGCGAGGTCCAGGTGGTGGCTGGCGTCGGCCGCGAAGCGGCCGCATACCGGTGTTGTATGTGGGCGTTTCGCGGACGCCGTCAGGCGCCGCCTGGACCACGCCGTAGCCCCTCGTGATCGGCAGGACAGGCCCTAGTGCTCTTGGTCACCCCACGACGCGTACATCTGCAGTTGACGCTTCTGAATTTTCAAGATCATCGCAGCTCAGCGAACTTGGCTGGCGTGGCATACCACCATTAGGTGACCAAGACGCGTACCGTGTTTCCAAACGCGCCCGGGCGGCTGACTCTCGGGAGCGACAGGCCAACGCGACGGGACGGAGGCAACGCATGCGGCCGGTACGCTTCGTCGCCCTTTCCGAGGACGGCCAGGCCATGGTGCTCGCCGACGAGGTCGGCCGGCTCCTGGCGCTTCCGATCGACGACCGGGTCTCCGGCGCGATCGGTCATGACGGACACCCGGTGTCACCGGGCACGTCCGTCGCCGTCATGGCGCCCGACGCCCAGGCGTCGCTGTCCCCCCGCGACATCCAGGCCCGCATCCGTTGCGGCGAGTCGGCCGAAGAGGTCGCTCGCGTCGCCGGCGTGCCGGTCGACCGGGTTCTGCGTTATGCCGGTCCGGTGCTGCAGGAGCGCGCCATGCTGGCGCAGCACGCGCGCCGCACCCGCCTCAAGACTTCGGATTCCGGGGCCGCGCTGGCCGAGGTGGTCGACAGCCGCCTGTCCCAGCACGGCATCGACACCGAAAAGATCTCGTGGGACGCCTACCGGCGCGAGGACGGCACGTGGCGCATCGTCGCCACCTGGCCGTCCGGCAAGGCGACGGCGCAGGCGATCTGGGATCTCGACAAGGGACGTCAGGTCGTGTCGCCGCACGACGACATGGCTCAGTACCTCTGCGCCGAGCGGCCGACCCAGATTCTCGGTCAGGAACCGGCCCCCGAGCGCGCGTTCACCGAGCGTGGCGGTCACGGCCTTCCCGGCCCCTCGCGCTCGTCCGAGTCCGCTCGCGGTGGCCACGGCCTGCCCGCGGCCGAGACCCAGTCGCCGCGTCAGGTCCGCGACCCGATCCGCGCCGGGCGTGACGCGCTGCTGGCGTCGCTCGACCGGCCGCTCAGCCCGTCCGCGGGCAGCCGCAGCCTCGACGCCGGCCCGTCCGAGTCGCCGCGCCGCCCGGTTGCCGGTGGGGCCGCGGCCCTGCTCGGCGGGGGTTCCGGCTCGGCCTTCGACGAAGACTCCGACCTGCCCAAGGAGGTCCCGGCCGTGCCGTCGCTGGCCGTCCTCCGGCCGCGCCGCACGGTGGGCCAGGGCCAGCAGCAGAACGCCGAGACCGACGAGGCCAAGCCCCGCAAGCGGCTGCCGAGCTGGGACGACGTGCTGTTCGGCGGCGGCCCGGCCGCCCGCGAGTCGTCCTGATCCGGCTTTTCGTCGCCGTCTGTCCACCGCGCTCCGCTCTGGAGCCGCTGCGCGAAGCCCTGCCGTCGTCGTCCCGCCTGACCCCGATCGAGAAGTGGCACCTGACGCTGGTGTTCCTCGGTGACGCCCCGCCGGAGCCGGTCCTCGAGGTCCTGGGTGACGTGCCTTCGCCGGGCCCGTTCGAGCTGCGGCTGTCCGGCGGCGGCCGGTTCGGGTCGGCCTGCTGGGCCGGAGTGGACGGCGACCTGGGCGCCTTGAGCGAACTGCGGGAAGGTTTGCGCGACGCCCTCACGCTGGGTGGCCACCCCAGCGACGACCGGCCGTTCCATCCGCACCTGACGGTGTCGTACCACCCCGACCAGGCCCTGAGACAGGCGCTGGCCGGCCATTCCGGGCCGCCCTGGCCGGTCACCGAGTACGCGCTGATGCGCAGCGCCGACGGCCGTTACGAGCGGCTCGCCGCCTGGCCCCTCTGACCGAGAGCTCTCGGGTTCGCGAATTCTGCGGATCGGTAGCGGAGCCGAGTCACGGCGTCTTGTGGGCGATGGCGAGCCGGGTCCTGTATTGCTTGGTGACTTCTCCGTTGTAGACGTCTTCGATCAGGTGGGTGATGCACGCGAACAGCTCGCTGCGCGGCTGGGGCGCCATGGCTCGATGGCCGGAGTAGGTCATGAGCAGGTTCAGGTATTCCTGGGCCGTGTAGGTCTGTTGCCAGTCGTAGCGGCGGAACTCGACCGGCCCGAAGCGTGCCGATCGCTCGAACTCCGCTGCCTCTTCGGCGGTCTCGTCATCGGTGGTCAGGCGCATGCCCGGCGGTGTTGCCGGGTCGAAGCGTTCGTAGCATCGTTGCGCGTCGGCGAAGAAGGCGTTCGTCCCGCCGGCGATGTGGTGGGTCGAGATGATGCCGAGGGCTCCGCCGGGGCGCAGCAGGTCAGCTGCCTTCATCATGCGCACCTCGGGGTCAAGCCAGTGAAACGCGGTTGCGCAGAGCACCGCGTCGAAAGTTCCGTTCGAGGGTGGCCAGTCCTCGAACGCCGATGCGACGACGGTGACTTTTGGAAACTGTGCGAGATTGCGCCGGGCGACGGCGGCCATGTCGGGGCTGAGATCCATCGCGACGACGGTGCATCCCAGGTGGGCCAGCGGAAGTGTCGCTTGACCGGTGCCGCACCCGATCTCCAAGACCCGAGCGTGCGGGCCGAGACCGGCCAGCGTGGCGAGGTCGGTGAACAGCGGGGGTGGATAGCCGGGACGGCATCGGTCGTAGAGTTCGGCATCCTGGCCGAACGTGGTGCGCAGCATTTCCCGGTCGGTATCGGTCATGGTGGCCGGCAGGTCCCTTTCCCTCGATCGCGAGTCAGCGCAGTTCGAGGCCGGCCGCTTCGAGGGCGCCCTCGACCCGTACGCGCTCGATCTCGCGGTCCATGCCGTCGAGCGGGCGCAGGTTTTCACTCACGCCCAAGCACTCGCAGGCCAGGCAGAGCCGCTCGTCGTAGGCCCGCAGCACCGCCGCCAGCAACATATCGGATTCGAGCGTTATGCCGCCCCGGCGTTGCCGGTCGAGCCGACGCAGGTCACGGGCCAGCCACTCGATCGGCGGCGGGTCGAGGCGGGCCAGGGCGACGGCCGGGTCGATGTGCCGGATGTCCCGGTCGAGGCAGGCCAGGGTGCGGGCCTGGGCGGGGCAGTCGGCCCGCGCGCGCCTGCGGCGGAACTCGTCTCGCCGCAGAGCGACCGCCACCGCGTAGGGGACGGTCAGGGGAAGAACGAGCGCCACCGTGAGCACAGCAACGTGCGCGAGGGCCACGCACTGACGCTAAACGGGAACAGCCTCGAACCGGAATAGCATTTCCTGCCAAATACCCGTCAGGCGGCCGACGGCAACTTGGCCGCCGGGGCCTCCTCGACCGCCACCGGCGGCACCAGAGTGAGCCGCGGGCGGGGTCGCAGGGTCATTTCGATCCGCTCGCCGTTCGAGCGCAATTGCCAGATCAGGGCGGCCACCGCGGCGACGAAGCAGACAATCCCGGCCCCCGAGATGCTGGACGCCACCCCGAAGCGTTCGCCCCACCAACCGGCCAGCGAAGCCCCGATCGGCGTGGTACCCAGGAAGACGAGAACGTAGAGAGCCATCACCCGTCCGCGGTACACCGGGTCGACGCCCATCTGCACGCGGTGGTTGGCGGCCTGGGCCAGATAGATCGAGAAGAACCCGGTCGGGATCAGCACCAGCATCGCGACCACGAAGTTGGGCGCGAAGCCGACCGCGAACTCGAGGGCGCCGAAAGCGATCGCGGCGCCGATCACGACGTGGGCGCTGGGCCGGGCCCGGCGGGCGCTGCCGGCCAGGGCGCCGCCGAGCGCGCCGACCGCGAGCGCGGTGGTGAGCAGCCCGAAGGTGGACGGTCCGGCGTTGAAGTCAATCTTGGCCAGCGCGGCCAGGGTGACCGGGAAGTTGAAGCCGATCATGCCGATCACGAACATCAGGGCGATCGGCAGCACCAGGTCGGGACGCCGTCCGACGTAGCGGAGCCCGTCGAGGATCCGGGCGTCCTTCTTGGCCTGCCGGGCGGCCGGCCTGAGCTCGGACGCGCGCATGCGGGCGTAGCTGAAGATCGGGGCGATCGCGACGACCGTGGAGATCAGGAAGACCGGGCCGGTGCCGAACAGCGCGAGCGCGACGCCGGCCAGGGCCGGTCCGCCGATCCGGGCGGTGTTGAAGGTGGCCGCCGAGAGGGCGAGCGCGTTCGGCAGCAACGGCAGCTCGACCAGTTCGGAGACGAAGGCCTGCCGCACCGGGGTCTCAACGGCGTTGGCGATGCCGAGCAGGCCGGCGAAGAGGTAGACGTGCCACAGCTGTACGTGGCCCGAGGCGACCAGCACGGCGAGGGCAACCGCGGTGACCGCGAACGCGGCGTTGGCCATCACCAGCAGGCGCCGCTTGTCGAAGCGGTCGGCGAGCTTCCCGGCGTACAGGGTCAGCAAGAGAACCGGCAGGAACTGGAGCGACGTCACCAGGCCGAGGGCGCTGGGCGAGTTGCCGGACAGGTCGAGCACCAGCCAGTCCTGGGCGGTGAACATCATCCACACACCGACCAGCTTCACGAGCTGGCCGGTGGCGAAGAGTCGGTAGTTGCGAACCCTGAGGGACCGGAAAGTAGTGCTCAGCACGGACCGCACGCGGTAGTGCCTCCTGTTCGGTCGTACGCGTCATCGTCACGTGACGAAGCGCCGCGTAGCCGAACCCCTCAGGCGCGCGAGATCTTCTGCAGGATCTCGGACGCCCGGGCCAGCGTTTCCCGTTCGTCCGGCGTCAGGTCGGCCAGGTGTGTGGCCAGCCATTCGTTGCGCGCCTTCTCGAACTGGGCATGCACGGCCCGTCCCTGTTCGGTGGCCGACAGGATGACCTGCCGGCCGTCGGTCGGGTGCGGGGTCCGCACGACCAGGCCGCGTTCCTCCAGCTTCCCGACGATCTTGGTCATCGTCGGGGGCTGGACACGTTCGACGTCGGCGAGCTCGCGCGGGGTCAGCGCGCCGGCCAGCTGGAGGCTGGTCAGCGCGGAGAGCTGGCTGAAGGTGAGATCACCGACCGGACGGGCCTGTCGGACCCGCCGGTTCAGCCGCATTATCGACTCGCGCAGGGTCTTGGCCAGCTCGTCGGCTGTGCCTCGATCCGCCACCACGGGCCACTCCATCACGTTTCTTAGCTTAGCTAATGAGCCTGGCTAACGACATTCGAACAGCGCATGACCTCGATCACCGGTCACAGGATCCAAGCCTCGAGCGGGCCGCGCAAGAAGTACAGGACGAAGAGCACGGCCACCCCGTACAGGATGGGGTGGACCTCGCGGGCCTTGCCGGTGACCGCCTTGAGCAGCACGTACGTGATGATCCCGGCGCCGATGCCGTTGGAGATCGAATAGGTGAACGGCATCAGGGTGATCGCCAGGAACGCGGGCACGGCGATCGTGTAGTCGCTCCAATCGATCTGGCGGACCGCGGTCATCATCAGGAAGCCGACCACCACGAGCGCGGTCGACGCCGCCTCGAACGGCACCACCGAGACCAGCGGGGCCAGGAACATCGCGAGCAGGAAGAGCACGCCGGTCACGAGGTTGGCGGCACCCGTGCGAGCACCCTCACCGACACCGGCGGCGCTTTCGATGTACGAGGTGTTGCTGGACACGCCGGCCGCACCACCGGCGGCGGCCGCGACCGAGTCGACGAGCAGGATCTCCCGCGTACGCGGGGGCATGCCCTCGCTGTCGAGCAGGTCACCCTCCTGACCCACGGCGACCATCGTGCCCATGGTGTCGAAGAAGTCGGTGATCAGCAGCGTGAAGATGAACATGACCACGACCAGCCAGCCGGCCCGCGACCACGAGTCGAGCACGTTGAAGTGGCCGAGCAACGACAGGTCGGGCGAGCTGACGATCTTTTCGGGCAGCTTGGGGGTGTTCAGCGACCAGCCCTTGGGGTGGGCGATCGCCTCCACGATGATCGCCAGCACGGTGCTGCCCAGGATGCCGATCAGGATCGCGCCGCGGACCTTGCGGACGAACAGCACCAGCGTGAACAGCAGGCCGACCACGAACACGACGGTGGGCCAGGTGGA
The DNA here is from genome assembly GCF_055562135.1 of Actinoplanes sp. NPDC021490. Classification (NCBI taxonomy): domain Bacteria; kingdom Bacillati; phylum Actinomycetota; class Actinomycetes; order Micromonosporales; family Micromonosporaceae; genus Actinoplanes; species Actinoplanes sp. NPDC021490. The sequence continues at coordinate 202,918 of NZ_JBVHFW010000001.1, read as the reverse complement.
CAGCTTGCCGCCCAGGCCGAGCTCGACCGGGACGGTGGTGCCGGAGGCGTCCGGGACGCGGCGCACGAAGCCGGCGTCGACCAGACCGATGATCATCAGGAACAGGCCGATGCCCACGCCGATCGCGGTCTTGAGCTGGGTCGGCACGGCCCGGAAGACCATCGTGCGCAGGCCGGTCAGCACGAGGATCGCGATCAGCACGCCCTCGATGACGACCAGGCCCATCGCGTCGGCCCAGGTCATTTCCGGAGCGATCTCGTACGCGACCAGCGCGTTCACGCCCAGACCGGCGGCCAGCGCGAGCGGGAACCGGGCCACGACGCCCATCAGGATGGTCATCACACCGGCGACCAGGGCGGTGCCGGCGGCCAGCGCGGTGATGGCCAGCTGGGCGCCGTCGCCGTCGACCCCGTTGCCGAGGATCAGCGGGTTGAGCACCACGATGTAGGCCATCGTGAAGAAGGTGGCCAGGCCACCACGGACCTCGCGGCCGAGGGTCGAGCCCCGAGCCGAGATCTCAAAGAACCGGTCAAAACCATTCTTGGGCGTACGGGTTTCGGTGGCGGCGGTCATGCGGACACTCCGGATCACGAGTAGTCGAGGGGCGCATGGTCTCAGTCCCCGATGACCTGCGCAAAACGGGGTGATGTCGCCCCGGTCACAAGGGCATCCCCGTGATCGCCGCGGTCCTATCCTGTCCGTGTGAGTGAACCGAAGCCCCGAGTCGAGCCGCTGGACCCACCCATGGTCCCGTTCGCCGCCGGCGGCCTGGCCGCGTTCGCCGTCGCCGCCCTGATCGTGTGGCTCGCGAACGGCCCCGACCGGTGGTTGCAGATCTGCGTCGCCGGTTTTCTGTGCGGCATCCCGGGCCTGATCACGATGATCGTGCACGACCGGCACCGCAAGCGCCGGCGTGCCCTGACTCACCCCGAGTTCAAGGTCACGTCGCAGACCTGACTGAACTTCTAGCTGTGGCCGTAGTCCTCGGCCGGCTCGCTCTCTTCGACCGAGCCGTGGCCGCGGCTGACCGCCACCGACTCGACCTCGCTGTCGTCGTAGACCGTCGGCAGCTCCTCGACCGGCGGCTGCTGACCGACCGGGCTGAGGAGGGTCTCGGAGTGCGCGCCGCAGCCGTGGTCGGCGCTCACCGCGCGGCCGTCGTCGGGCGCGTAGAGGTTGCCGCAGACGCCGAACATCGTGCGCATGGAGCCGGCCAGCGGCAGGTAGAACCCACAGGTGCCGCAGCGGGCGTTGCGCGGAGCGGCCACCGAGATCGGCGCCTCGGGACCGGCCTCGCCGTCATACCACCGCTGGGCGGCGTCGATGCGGCCCTCGCGCGACATCACCCGGGAACGGCCGAGGCCCAGCTCCCAGCTGACCTCCTCGACGGCGGGGTCGTCGCTGAGCACGTAACCCTGGGCCAGGCGCTCGTCGTCGGGGGCGGTCGGCATGAGGTCGCCCACGCCGAGGTCGCCGGGCTGCAGCCGCTCGTTCCACGGCACCCAGCCGGGGGCGAGCAGCGCGTCGGGGCCGGGCAGCAGCACGGTCTCGCAGATGGTGACGTGGCGGCTGCGCGGCACGCGGGTCACGGTGACAGCCCAGCGCCAGCCGCGATAGCCCGCGAGATGGCTCTCGAAGAGGTGGGTCACCACCCGGTCGCCCTCGGCGATGGCCTCGAGGTGATCACCCACGTCGGCCGGGTCCACATCGGTGATCGCACCACGTGCGACACCGACCGCATCGGCACAAACCTGGTCGAGGCGGGCAGCCCGCGTGGTGGTCCGAGTCGTCACGTATCTATTGTCCCCCACCCCTGAGAAGGTTCCGCACCGACTCCCCCGGATCCGACCGTCGCGGATCGGGACAGCGCTGGCCCGGATCAGTCAGGATGGGTTCCATGCCGCTGCTTCCCTCCCTCGGACGCACAGTCGGCACCAGCGTCAAGGCGGCCCGCCTGCTGGTGCGCGGCTCCGTGCGCGGTGGAGCGTGGGCGACCCGCCGGGTCGGCACGGCCCGGGCCCGGGGCGCCGCCAACGAGACCGGCATGATCCGGCTCTTCGATCTGCACGCGCTCTCCTGCGCCGGGGACACCCTGATCGCGATCGGCCTGGCCGGCACGATCTTCTTCAACGTCCCGCTGGGCGAGGCACGCAGCAAGGTCGCGCTCTATCTGCTCATCACCATGGTGCCGTTCGCGCTGCTGGCGCCCGTGGTCGGTCCGCTGCTTGACCATTTCCGGCACGGCCGTCGCTACGCGCTCGCGGTCACCATGCTGGGCCGGGCGTTTCTGGCTTACGTGATCTCCGATCACCTGTTCGGCTGGGGCCTCTATCCGGCGGCCTTCGGGGTGCTCGCGCTTTCCCGGGCGTACGGGGTGGCCCGGTCGGCCGCCGTGCCCCGGCTGCTGCCCGAGGGGGTCGGTCTGTCCCAGGTCGGCGCGCGGGCCAGCGTCTACGGCACCTTCGCCGGAGCCGTGGTCGCGCCGGTGGGCCTGCTCGCGTTCAAGTTCGGCCCGCAGTGGCCGTTGCGAGTCGCCATGATCATCTTCATCGTGGGCATGGTGGTGTCGCTGCGCCTGCCCCCGCGGGCCGACTCCGACCCGCCCGAGGCCGTGCCCCGCCCGTGGCGCACGATGCTGCGCCTGGGCCGCGGAGAAGACCGTCCGCTCTCCGGCCCGCTGGTGGTCTCGACCCTGATCGGCAGCGCCAGCCTGCGGCTCCTGTACGGCTTCATGCTGCTCTTCCTGGCCTTCGTGATCATGGCCGACCAGCTCGACACGACCGTGCTCGGCAACGACATCGGCCGGCGGGGCGCGGTCGGCCTGATCGGCGGCGCGCTGGCCGTGGGCACCTTCCTGTCCACCGCCGTCGGCACCCGTCTGCGCATCCGGCGCCCGCTGGCTCTGCAGTCGGCCGGCCTGGCCGTGGTGGCCGCGGTGGGCGTGCTGGCCACGCTCTTCTACAGCCTGGCCACGGTCACCCTGCTTGCGCTGCTGGTCGCCGTGTTCAGCGGCATCGCCAAGCTGGCCGTCGACGCCAGCATCCAGGAGCGGGTCCCCGAACGCCTGCGGGCCAGCGCCTTCGCCCACTCCGAGACGGTCCTGATGGTCGCCTGGGTCCTGGGCGGCGGCATCGGCATCATCCCGCTTCCCGGCCGCGTCGGCGTGGCCCTGGCCACCTTGCTGGCGGTGATCGCCGCGGCGCGGGCGGGCTACGTCGCGACCCGCCTCCACACCGAACGCCTGAGCGGCCGCGCCGACACCCCGGAGCCGTCCTCCGACGCCCAGACCGAGCCCAGCCCGGCCCATGCCGCCGCGGACGCCTCCGCCGGCCCGTCACGCGGCGCCGCGGGCACACCGGGCACCCGGTCGCGCGAGGCGAGCAGCCCATCGCGCGAGGCGGGCGGCCGATCGCGCGACGCCGACTCGCGGTGGAGCGCCGGCTCGGCCGAGCCCACCGATCCGTGGCCCGAGGCTCCCACCGTGCCCAGCCGGACGCGGGCCAACAACACGCCCCCGAGCCGCCGCAGCACGCCCCCGACGCAGGCAACGCGGGCCGACCGTCCGAGAACTGAGCCACCCACCCGCGTGGACCGGTCGCGAACCGAACCACCCACCCGCGTGGACCGGGCGGGCAGCGAGCCGTCCACGCGCGAGGATCGGCCGGGGAGCGAGCCGCCCACCAGGGTCGACGTCGGCGAGACCAAGAGAGGCTGGTTCGGCCGCCGCAAGGACAAGAAGGCCGCCCCCGAGCCTCCGCCGCCGTCCCCACGGGCCGCCGAGCCGCCCGAGGCGCCCAAGCCCGAGGCGCCCAAGCCCGAGGCGCCCAAGCCCGACGCTGCCCTGGCGCCGCCCGGCTTCCACGTCTATCGCCCGTCGTCGGTCGACCACCCTGCCAACGGCAGCTCCACCGAAGACCAGGGCGACCGATGACCGCACCCCTGCTGGTGGTCACCGCCGTGGCCGCCGAGGCCGAGGCCGTACGGGCCGGGGCCGATCCCGATCATGTGGTTGTCGAGGCGGTCGGCGTGGGTCCCGCGGCCGCCGCGGCCGGCACTGCCCGGCTGCTGGCCACCGGCCGCTTCCGGGCCGTCGTCTCGGCCGGAATCGCGGGTGGCTTCGCCGGCCGCGCGCCCGTCGGCTCGGTGGTGATCGGCGTCCGCAGCATCGCCGCCGACCTCGGTGCCGAGACGCCGGACGGGTTCCTGACGGTCGACGAACTCGGCTTCGGCTCGAACGTCGTCCCGGGCGACCCGGCTCTCGTGAAGTCGCTCACCGAGGCGCTGCCCAGCGCGATCCCCGGCGACATCGTGACCCTCAGCACCGTCACCGGCACGGCGGCCACGGCCGAGCGGCTGGCCGCACGTTATCCACAGGCTGTGGCCGAGGCCATGGAGGGCTACGGGGTGGCCGTCGCGGCCGGCGGCCTTCCCTTCGTCGAGCTGCGCAGCATTTCCAACCCGATCGGCCCGCGGGACCGGGCGGCGTGGCGGCTCAAGGAGGCTTTCGCGGCGTTGTCCACAGCTTCCGGTGCCCTGTGGACAGCCTGTGGATAACTTCACCGTGTGGGATGAGAGACAGCCGTCGTGACCCACGAGGGCCCGTCGACGCGTCTAGCGTTGACGCCGTGGCGCTTTCTCTCGCGGTCTCTCCGTGCCCCAACGACACGTTCGTCTTCCACGCTCTCGTGCACGGGCTCATCCCCGGCGCTCCCGAGGTCAACCTGACCTTCGCCGACGTCGACGTGACCAACACGGCGGCCGAGCGTGGTGAGTTCGACCTGGTCAAGGTCAGTTACGCGGCGCTGCCCTGGCTGCTCGACGACTATGAGCTGCTGCCGACCGGTGGCGCGCTGGGCCGTGGCTGTGGGCCGCTGGTGCTGAGCCGTGAGCCGGGCCTCGATCTGAGCGGCAAGACGGTGGCGGTGCCCGGCGACCGTACGACGGCTTATCTGCTGTTCCGTCTCTGGTCGGCCGACCGCGCGCCGGGCCGCATCGAGGTCGTCCCGTTCCACGAGATCATGCCCGGGGTGGCCGAGGGCAAGTACGACGCCGGCCTGGTGATCCACGAGGCCCGCTTCACCTATCAGCGCTACGGGCTGACCTCGCTGGCCGACCTGGGCGAGTGGTGGGAGTCCGACACCGGCCTGCCGATCCCGCTGGGCGCGATCCTGGCCCGCAAGGGCGTGGTCGATCCGGCCGAGGCGACCGAGTGGATCCGCAACTCGGTCAGCATGGCCTGGGCCAACCCGGATGCGAGCCGCGAGTTCATCCTGGCCAACGCTCAGGAGATGGAGCCCGAGGTGGTCCAGCAGCACATCGACCTCTATGTGAACGAGTTCACGCTGGAACTGGGCCGGGACGGACTCGCCGCCGCCGACGCTCTGTTGCAGCGTGCGGCAGCGGCGGGTCTGACTCCTGCGGTGAAGCCGTTCCTCTAGAACTCAGACTTCGAACTCTTTGGCGACGGCGTGCACCAGTTGCGCGATTTTCTGCGCGACTCGCTTATCGGGGTAGCGACCGCGGCTCAGGCCCGGCTGCACCTGCGACTCCAGCACCTTGATCATGTCTTCGACCATGCTGTGCAGTTCCTCGGCCGGACGGCGCCGCAGCTCCGCCAGCGAGGGCGGCGCGTCGATCAGCTTGACGCCCATCGCCTGCGCGCCCTTACGGCTGTCGACCACACCGAACTCGATGCGCTGACCCGTTTTCAATTCGGCCACCTCGGCCGGCAGCGCGCCCTTGGGCAGGAACACGTCTCCGCCCTCATCGCTGGTGACGAACCCGAATCCCTTCGCCGCGTCGTACCACTTCACTCGACCCGTGGGCACCGCTGACCTCAACTCACTCAATGGTTACAACCGCTCACCGCAAGGCTACTTAAGCGGTGGGCCCGGACCCAACTGCAATCTGGCGCAGCAGCCCGGGCAGGCCGGTGAGATCGTCCAGCACGTACGCCGCCCCGGCGCCGCGCAACTCCGCGGCCGGGCACGGTCCGGTCGCCACCCCGATGCCCGGGACCTGGGCTTTGTTCGCCGCGATCATGTCGCCCACGTGGTCACCGACATACCAGCGCACGCCGTGTTCGGTCAGCGCGGCCGCCTTGCCCTCGGCGAACAGATCGCCGACGAGTTCGTCGGCCACCATGCCCAGGTGTTCGAGGTGCAGCGCGGCCAGCCGGCCCAACTTCGATGTGACAACCACGACACGCAGGCCCAGCTCGCGGACGGCCGCCAGGGCCTCGACCGCGCCCTTCATGGGCACGGTCGGGGTGATCGCGTATTCCGGATAGAGCGTGCGATAGGTCGTGACCGCCTCCTCGACCCGCTCGGCCGGGAACCACTGAGCGATCTCGGTGCGCAGCGGCGGTCCGAGCCGCGAGACGACGAGGTCGGCGTCGACGTGGACGCCGGTCAGCTCGGTCAGCGCCCGGTAGGCGGCGTGGATGCCGGGCCGGGAGTCGATCAGGGTCATGTCCAGGTCGAACCCGACAGCATCGCTCACGCGGGGGTCGACGGGATGTACTTCAGGCTGTCCACCGGCAGCGGAAAAGTCTGGTCGTCACCGAACGGCGACGGGGCCGCGGCACGGTCGGAGAGGATCTCGGAGACCTCGAGGTGACCGGTCATGTCGACCGGCTGGGTCTGGCGGGGGCCCGCGCCACCCTTGACGTCGGTACCCGGCAACTTGTTCTTCGCGGCCACAGATGTCCCCTTCAGCGTCCCTACAGATCAGTGTCGCGGCCAAGCCGGACACCTCAATATCGTCCCACGGCCGCTAGCGTTGAACACGATGGCCACCACATTCGCCGATCAACTCCGGTCGCTGACCGACGAGGCGCTGAGCGCGCTCGTCCAGCTGCGGCCCGACCTCGTCGTGCCCGTTCCCGCCGACATCTCCGCGCTCGCCGTGCGCGCGCAGTCCCGGGGCTCGGTCGCGCGCTGCCTCGACGGCCTCGACGAGTTCACGTTGCACGTGCTCGACGCGGCCCGGCTGAGCCGTTCCCCCGAGACCGCGACGACCTCGGTCGGCGCGATCCTCGAGCTGGCCACCGGCGTCGCCCCCGACGACGTGCGGGTGGCGATCGACCGCCTGCGGGTGCGCTTCCTGCTCTACGGGGACGACGAGACCCTGCAGCTCGTGGGCGCGATAGACGAGGTCACCTCGCCGTATCCGGCCGGTCTGGGCCGCCCCGCCGACTATCTGGACCCGCAAGCGGCCGCGCTCTGTGCCGACAAGGCCAAGCTCCGCCGTACGGTCCTGGCCGCCCCGCCCGGCGCCCGGGCCGTGCTCGAGCGCCTCGCCGAGGGGCCGCCGATCGGCGCGCTGCGGCGTGAGGCGGTGGCCGAGCCGGTGCAGTGGCTGGTCGACAACCACGTTCTGGTGCCGATCAGCGAGGCCGGCCGGGCCCCGCGCGCCGACGGCGAGCTGGTCGAGCTGCCCCGCGAGGTGGGCATGCTGCTGCGGCGCGACACCGGTCCGCTGGGCGCGCTGCGGCCGTTCCCGCCCATCCCCAAGGGCGCGGCCCGTGACCCGAAATCGGTCGACTCGGCCGGTGCGGGTCAGGTCATGGAGGCCGTACGCAGCACCGAGGCCCTGCTCGAGGCGCTCGGAGCCGAGCCCGCTCCGGTGCTGCGGGCCGGTGGTCTGGGCGTACGGGATCTCAAGCGTCTCGCCCGCGCGGCCGGCCTGGACGAGCCCGGGGCGGCGCTCCTGCTCGAGATCGCGTACGCGGCCGGGCTGCTCGGTGAGGCCGACGTCGCGGGCAGCGGGCGTGCGGTGACGGTGAGCCGGGCGAGCGGCGCCGTCGACGAGACTTTCCTGCCCACCGGCATGTACGACCTGTGGCGGGCCCTCAGCATCGCCCAGCGCTGGACGACGCTGGCCCGGGCCTGGCTGGCGATGACGCGGCAGCCGGGCCTGGTCGGCAAGCGCGACGACCGGGACCGCCCGATCAACGCCCTCGCCCCCGACGCCGAGCGCGCCGGCGCCCCGCAGGCTCGCCGGGAGGCGCTGCTCGTGCTGGCCGACCTCAAGCCGGGCACGGCGCCGCAGCCCGACGAGGTGCTGGGCCTGCTGGCCTGGCAGACCCCGCGGCGGGCGCGCGGGCGTGAGGCGGCTCACCGCGACGCCCTGAGCGGGGCGGCCCAGCTCGGCGTCTCGGCGCTCGGGGCCGTCACCTCGTACGGGCGGCTGCTGCTGGAAGACGTGGACGACACCGAGACCGACCCGCTCGGGGTGCGGCCGGGCACGACCGAGCCGCCGAGCGACGCCGTCCGGACGCTGGACGCGCTGCTCCCGGCCCCGGTCGATCACGTGCTCGTGCAGGCCGACCTGTCGGTGGTCGTGCCCGGCCCGCCCGAGCCGGAGCTGGCCGGCGAGCTCGACGTGGTGGCCGAGCCCGAGTCGGCCGGCGGCGCCAGCGTGTTCCGGGTGACGGTGGCCAGCGTGCGGCGGGCGCTCGACGTCGGCTACACGGCGGCCGACCTGCACGCGCTGTTCCGGCGCCGGTCGCGCACCCCAGTGCCGCAGACCCTGACCTACATGATCGACGACGCCGCCCGGAAGCACGGTGGTCTGCGGGCCGGGTCGGCCGGGTCCTATCTGCGCAGCGACGACGAGGCGCTGCTGGCCGAGGTGCTGACCGACAAGCGGATGGGCTCACTGGGGCTGCGTCAGATCGCACCGACCGTGCTGGTCAGCCCGTTGCAGGTGGCGCGGCTGCTGGGCGTCCTGCGGGAGGCGGGGTTCGCGCCGGTGGCCGAGGACGCCGGGGGCGCCGCGGTGCTCAGCCGGCCCAAGGTGCGGCGCGCCCCGACCCGTACGTCGGTCGCCTCCCGCCTGGCCGATCAGGCCGGTCCGCCGATGCTGGCCGGGCCGCGGCTGGCCGGGGTGGTCGAGCAGATCCGCCGCGGTGACATAGCCACGCGCGCGGCCCGCCGGGCCCCGACGACCGTGCGCGCCGCCAACGGGCAGGGCGTGCCGGGGCTGACCCCGGTGCAGCAGCACGGGCAGGCCATGGCGGTGCTGCAACAGGCCGTACGGGAAAAGGTCCGGGTCTGGGTGGGTTATGTCGACTCGCACGGGGCGACGCTGTCGCGGCTGGTGCGGCCGGTCTCGCTGAGCGCGGGTTATCTGCGCGCCGAGGACGAGCGGACCGAGACGTTGCACACGTTCGCGCTGCACCGGATCACCGCCGCGGTCCCCGACGAGGAGGCGTAACGCGGGTCGCACACCCCCGATCTCGTGCGACCCGCCGCCTCCCCGGTGATCAACGCGTCGGCGGGGCGGAAGGTTGCATCGTTTCCGTGTCAGACTGGAGGGTCGGTTTGAGCTCTTCGAAGGGTGTTCAGGTGAGCGGCGGACCTCTGATTGTCCAGTCCGACAAGACTCTTCTGCTGGAGGTGGACCACCCGGACGCGAAGGCCTGCCGGATGGCCATCGCCCCGTTCGCCGAGCTGGAACGGTCGCCGGAGCACGTGCACACGTACCGGTTGACCCCGCTCGGCCTGTGGAACGCCCGCGCCGCGGGCCACGACGCCGAGAGCGTGGTCGACTCGCTGATCAAGTTCTCGCGCTATCCGGTTCCGCACGCGCTGCTGGTCGACGTGGCCGAGACGATGGACCGGTACGGGCGTCTGCAGCTGGCCAACGACCCCACCCACGGGCTGGTGCTGCGCGGCCTCGACAAGATCGTGCTGATCGAGGTGGCGAAGTCCAAGAAACTGGCCGGCATGCTCGGCGCCAAGATCGACGACGAGACGATCGTGGTGCACCCGTCCGAGCGCGGCCGCCTCAAGCAGGCGCTGCTCAAGCTGGGCTGGCCGGCCGAGGACCTCGCGGGCTACGTCGACGGCGAGGCCCACGAGATCGACCTGGCCGAGGACGGCTGGACGCTGCGCTCCTACCAGCAGGAGGCGGTCGACGGCTTCTGGGCGGGCGGCTCGGGCGTGGTGGTGCTGCCCTGCGGCGCCGGCAAGACGCTGGTCGGCGCGGCCGCGATGGCCACGGCCAAGGCCACGACGTTGATCCTGGTGACGAACACGGTGGCCGGGCGGCAGTGGAAGCGCGAGCTGATCGCGCGCACGTCACTGACCGAGGAGGAGATCGGCGAGTACTCCGGCGAGCGCAAGGAGATCCGGGCGGTCACCATCGCGACGTACCAGGTGCTCACCTCCCGCCGGGGCGGCGCGTTCACCCACCTCGACCTGTTCGGCGCGCGCGACTGGGGCCTCGTGATCTACGACGAGGTGCACCTGCTGCCCGCCCCGATCTTCCGGTTCACGGCCGACCTGCAGGCCCGCCGCCGGCTCGGGCTGACCGCCACGCTGGTGCGTGAGGACGGCCGCGAGGGCGACGTGTTCTCGCTGATCGGCCCCAAGCGCTACGACGCCCCGTGGAAGGACATCGAGGCGCAGGGCTGGATCGCGCCCGCCGAGTGCGTCGAGGTGCGGGTCACGCTCACCGACGCCGAGCGGATGGCGTACGCGGTGACCGAGGCCGAGGAGCGCTACCGGGTGGCGGCCACCGCGCGCACCAAGCTGCCGGTGGTGAAGGCGCTGGTCGACAAGCACCCCGGCGAGCCGGTGCTGGTCATCGGCGGCTTCCTCGACCAGCTGCACCAGTTGGGCGAATACCTCGACGCCCCGATCGTGCAGGGCTCGACCACCAACAAGGAGCGGGAACGGCTGTTCGACGCGTTCCGCGCCGGCGAACTGCGCACGCTGGTGCTGTCGAAGGTCGGCAACTTCTCGATCGACCTGCCCGAGGCGGCGGTGGCGATCCAGGTGTCGGGCACGTTCGGCTCACGTCAGGAAGAGGCGCAGCGCCTGGGCCGGGTGCTGCGGCCCAAGGCGGACGGGCGGCAGGCGCACTTCTACACCGTCGTGTCCCGCGACACGATCGACACCGAGTACGCCGCCCACCGGCAGCGCTTCCTGGCCGAGCAGGGCTACGCGTACACGATCGTCGACGCCGACGACATTCTCGGCCCGGCCCTGCCTCAGATCGACTGACGACCTCCAGCGGCGACGGCCGCCTTCGAAATCGTCCGCAGTCAGGACGACTCGACGGCGGGCGTCGCCGGGATCACTGGCGACTCGATCGGCGGGCCGGAGCTGGACCCGGCGAAGAACATCGCAAAGGCACAGACGAACAGCACGACGAGCACGCCGGCGGCGGCCACGATCCAGGGCCAGGGTGGCCGGCGGCGGGACGAGGCGGCCGGTCCCGGCCGGGTGCCCGCCTCCTCATGAGCGGCGGCCGCCACCACTTCGGGGCTGCCGAGCCGCTCGAGCACCTCGATCAGCTCGCCCTCGCTGGCCAGGTTGCGTTCGGCCTGCTCGGCGGCGATGTGCGCCTCGAGGTCGGCCAGCAGTTCGCGGCGCTGCAGGACGGGAATCCCGGCCAGCCGCTGGTCGATTTCGCGCAGGTATTCCGCGACGACATCGTTCGGCCTGGTCTTCATGCTGCCTCCCCGGTTCCCACAAGACGGTCGACGGTCTGCCGGAACGAAACCCATTCGGTGCGGAAGTGGGCGAGCGCGGAACGCCCGTCCACGGTCAATCCGTAGTAGCGCCGCGGCGGACCGCTGGGCGACTCGACCCATTTGCTGTCCAGCCAACCCGACCGGCGCAAGCGCGAGAGCAGCGGATAGATCGTGCCCTCGCCTGCGGCCAGGTTGGGCTCGTCGCCCAGCCTCCGGACGATCTCGTTGCCGTATCTGTCCTCGGTTTCCACCAGGGCCAGGACACAGAACTCGAGCGTGCCGCGGCGCAGACTCGTCGCCAACTGCGAGACATCTGCCATGCGCCACACAGTACCTTGCGTCGCAAGGTAGGTCCACCCGACAAGGCTCCCCCACCGCGGAAGGCGGGGCCGATCAGGATTCGGGCAGGGCCGGGCCCGGGGTGAGCAGCGGTTCCGTCAGGTCGCCGTGCTTCTCGATGCGATCCAGCACCTCGGACGACCGGTACTGGCGCGGCTCCTCGACGCCGGTGGCCACCGCCTCCACCTCGTCCCAGGTCAGCGGGGTCGAGGCGGTCGGCGTCTCCTGGGCCCGCAGCGAGTACGGCGTCACGGTCGTCTTGGCCGCGTTGTTCTGACTCCAGTCGATGAAGATCTTGCCGGGCCGGATCGCCTTGGCCATCTTGGCGGTGATGGACCCGGGCACCATGGCCGCAAGCTCCTCGGCGACCTTCTTCGCGTACGAGGAAACGATCTCGGAATTCTGAGTGCCCGAGATGGGGCAGCACAGTTGCATGCCCTTCTTGCCGGAGGTCTTCGGATAGGCCTCCACACCGTCGTCGGCCAGCCGATCGCGCATCAGAACGGCCACCGCGCTGCACTCCTTGAGGCCGGCCGGCGCGCCCGGATCGAGGTCGACGACGAGCAGGTCGGGGTCGGCGCCGATCCGCCACTGCGGGGTGTGCAGCTCGAGCGCGGCCAGGTTGGCCAGCCAGACCAGGGTCGGCAGGTCGTCCACGACCACAAAGTCGATCGTCTCGCGGCTCTTGGTCGAGCCCGGCACCGGCAGCGTGGCCAGCCGCACCCAGTCCGGTGTGCCGCCCGGCTTGTTCTTCTCGAAGAAGTGCATCCCGTCGACCCCGTTCGGGAACCGGATGCGGGTCACCGCGCGGTCGGCCAGGTGCGGCAGCATGACCGGCGCGATCCGCGTGTAGTAGTCGATGACCTCACCCTTGGTGAACCCGGCGGCGGGGTACATCACCTTGTCGAGGTTGGACAGTTCGAGGTCGCGCCCGTCGATCGAGACGGGCAACCGGCTACCGGCCATCCTCGGCCTCCTCCACGCACTCCTTGGGAGACTTGTCATAACGCAAGCGCAGGAAGCGGGGAAAGCGCAGGCGCCCGTCCGGCGTCCGGTTGCCGTAGCGAACCTCGACGACCAGGTCCGGTCGTACCCAGTGGGCGCCGCGGGAATCCTCCCGGGGCACCGCTCCGGGAACGAACGGCGAGTTCCGCTGGGCCAGCGGCTCGAGCGCGGCCAGCAACTCCCGCTCGGCGGAGGCCCCGATGCCGCCGCCGACCCGCCCGCGGAAGGCCAGCCCGTCGGGGGTCGGCACGCCGACCAGCAGCCCGCCGAGCTTGCGCACGCCGGCCCGCCAGCCACCGATCACGTAGTCGCCCGTACGGTCAAATTTGACCTTGACCCAGTCGGGCGAGCGCAGACCGGGCAGATAGACCGAGTCCTCCCGCTTCGCGACCACGCCCTCGAGGCTGTTCTCCCGGGCCGCGTCCGCGGTCGCCGGGCCGTCGCCGAACGAGGGCGGCACCATCCAGCGCGGCCCGGCCAGCCCCAGCTCCTCGAGCCTCTCGCGGCGGGCCACATAGGGCAGGCCGGTGAGGTCCTCGCCGTCGTAGAACAGCAGATCAAAGATCATGTACGTGACCGGCAGGGTCGCCGCCAAGCGGGCCGCACGGAGCCGTTCGCGGACGTGCATCCGCTCGGCCAGCGCCGTGAACGACGGGCGCCCGGCCTCGTTGAGCACCACCATCTCGCCGTCGAGCAGCGTGCCCTCGGGAAGCTCCAGATCGGCGATCTCCGGGTACGCCGCGGTGACGACCGCTCCGGAGCGCGCGAACAGGTCGGGTGGACCACCGGCGAAGAGCGCGAGAACCCGGACCCCGTCCCACTTGAACTCGTAACTCCACCCCGGCCCGGCCGGCAGCGCGCCCGTGGTCGCAAGCATGGGAGACAGCGGCGCACCGGGCACCCGATCACCATAGGCAGTGGCGAACACCTTACGCAGGAGTCTCAGTGATGCGATCCTGATCAGAGATCTCGTTTTGCGCCACAGGAGGGGACATGAGAGCGATCTGGAAGGGCGCCGTCTCCTTCGGGCTGGTGTCCATCGCGGTGAAGCTGTATTCGGCCACCGAGGAAAAGGACATCCGGTTCCACCAGGTGCACCGCACCGACGGCGGCCGGATCAAATACCAGCGCACCTGCTCGGTCGACGGCGAAGTGGTCAGCTACGACGACATCGCCAAGGGCTACGACATCGGCGGCGGCGAGATGGTCATCCTGACCGACGAGGACTTCGCCGACCTGCCGCTCACCACGTCCCGCGCGATCGACGTGCTGGAGTTCGTGCCGGCCGACGACATCGACCCGATCCTGTTCGCGAAGGCGTATTACCTCGAGCCCGAAGGACAGGCGGCCAAGCCGTACGTGCTGCTCCGCGACGCCCTGCAGGACGCCGACCGGGTGGCCATCGTCAAGATCGCGATCCGGCAGCGGGAGCAGCTGGCCACCCTGCGCGTCCACGACGACGTGCTGGTGCTCAACACGATGCTCTGGCCGGACGAGGTGCGCACCCCCGACTTCGGCTTCCTCGACGAGGACATCGAGACCCGGCCGGCCGAGCTCGCCATGGCCAGCTCGCTGATCGACTCGATGGCCGGCAGCTTCAAGGCCGACGAGTTCACCGACAACTACCGGGCCGCGCTGCAGGAGGTCATCGACGCCAAGGTCGAGGGCCGCGAGATCGTGCAGCCGGAGGAGGCCGAGGAGGCGCCGGCCGCCGCGGTCGACCTGATGGCCGCGCTCAAGGCCTCGGTCGAGCGGGCCAAGAAGGCCCGCGGTGAGGATGCCGCGCCGGCTTCCCCGGCCTCGTCCGCTTCCCCGGCCTCGTCCGCTTCCCCGGCCAAGAAGAGCGCCGCCGCCAAGAAAGCGCCGGCCAAGAAGGCCGCGCCCGCCAAGAAGGCCACCGCGAGCAAGGCCACGCCGGCCAAGAAGGCCGTCAAGAAGTCGGCGTGACTAGAGTTGCGCCGTGGGATTGACGTGGGCTGAGTCTTATCTGGGCAAGGTACGGGCGAGTGTCGGCGACACCGACACGATCCTGTTCGTCGGGGCGCGCGGCGTCATCTTCGACGATCAGAACCGGCTGCTGCTCATCCAGCGCTCCGACAACCGCCGGTGGGCCATCCCGGCCGGCGCCATGGAGCTCGGCGAGAGCATGGAGGAGTGCGCGATCCGGGAGGTGTGGGAGGAGACGGGTCTGCGGGCCACCTCGCTCACGCCGTTCGCCTTCTACACGGCATACACGTACACCAATGATTACGGTCACACCTACCAGCAGATCCTGATGTCGTTCCGGATCCACACCTGGGAGGGCGAACTGCTGCGCGAGACCGACGAATCCGTGGACGCCGGCTTCTTCCCGCTCGACGCCCTGCCCGGCCCGAAGTCGTTCGTCATCGACGAGACCCTGGCCGACCTGGCCGAATTCGAATCGACCGGACGCCTCGTCATGAAGTAAGCAAGGCCCATGAGTTCTCTGGGGATGGACCTCACGCCCCTTCGCACCTCGCGCGACTACCGGCTCGTCTTCATCGGCGGGTCGATCAGCGGCTTCGGTTCCTTCATCACGTACGTCACCATCCCGTTCCAGGTGGCGGCGATCACGAACGACCCGCTGATGGTGGGTCTGCTCGGCGTCTGCGAACTGGTTCCGCTGCTGGTCATGGCGTTTGTCGGCGGAGCCCTGGCCGATTATGTCGACCGCCGCCTGCTGGTGCGGGGCGGTGAGTTCGCCCTGGCCGCGCTCACCGGCGTACTGCTGCTCAACGCTCTTTCCCACGAGCCCCGCCTGTGGCTGCTCTATGTGGTGGCGGCGCTGACCGCGACGGTCGACGGGTTGCAGCGGCCCGCGCTCGAGGCGATGGTGCCCCGCCTCGTACGCCCGGAGGAACTGCCCGCCACGATGGCGCTGCAGTCGCTCGGCATGCAGGTCGCGCAGCTCGGCGGTCCCGCCCTGGCCGGCCTGCTGATCTCGGCCGTCGATCTGGCCTGGGTGTACGCGATCGACCTGCTCACCTTTACGGCGTCGTTGCTCTGCCTGACCCTCGTACGGGCGGTGCCGCCCCCACCCGACGCCGACCGTCCGTCGATCCGCGGGGTGATCACCGGCCTGCGCTACGCGAAGTCGCGTCCCGAACTGCTCGGCACATATCTGGTCGACATCAACGCCATGTTCTTCGGCATGCCGCAGGCGCTGTACCCGTTCCTGGCCACCCAGCTGGGCGGGCCGAAAGTGCTCGGCTTGCTCTACGCGGCGCCCGCCGTGGGTTCGCTGCTCGCGACGCTGGGCAGCGGCTGGACCGGCCGGGTCCACCGGCACGGCCTGATGGTGGTGATCGCGGCCGCGTTGTGGGGCGTGGGCATCGTCGGCGTGGGCCTGTCCCACTGGCTCTGGCTGACACTGCTGTGCCTGGCCTTCGCGGGCGCCGCCGACATGGTCTCCGGCATCTTCCGCTCGATCATCTGGAGCCAGACCATCCCCGACCACCTGCGGGGGCGTCTGGCCGGGATCGAGATGCTGTCGTACACGACCGGCCCGCTGCTCGGTCAGCTGCGCTCGGGTCTGATGGCCCGCACCCGGCTCGGGGTGGGCGGCTCGATCTGGATCGGCGGCGTGCTCTGCGTCGCCGGCACGGTCGCGCTGGCCGCGGCCCTTCCCCGGTTCGTCCGCTACGACGGCAAGGACGGCATCGCCCTCAAGCAGGCGGCCGACGAGGCGTGGCGGACCGCGGCCCGGGCTCGAACAGGTACGCCGTGAGCCGGTCAGACGGTACGGACCGGTCGGGTGAAGTCGTGGCCGCACGGCAGCACCACGAACACCACCGACAGGGTGATCATGGTGCCGTCCGGGCGTTCCTCGTAGTCGAGGGGTTCCGCGTTGACGTCGGTGACCACCTTGCCGCAGGCCGGGCAGCGCCCGTCGGCGGTCACCACGCCGAACGCCCGGGCCGGCATCCGGTCGCCCGGCTCGGCGCTCTGGTCGTCCCCGCCGGTCGGCATGTTCATCTGGGGCTTCAACGCAGCTCCTCCACACTCGGTTCCGGCAGGGGCTTGACCGCACCCGCCAGGGTCAACGAGACGATCAGCAGCACGGCCACCGCCACCAGGGCATTCTTGACCGTCATGTGGTCGCCCAGGAACCCGATCAGCGGCGGTCCGCCCAGGAACGCGCAGTAGCCGATCGAGGCCACCACGCTCACCCGCGACGCCGCGTGGGCGGGATCGTCGGCGGCCGCGCTCATGCCGACGGGGAAACCCAGCGAGGCACCGAGGCCCCAGAACAGCGCGCCCACGAAGGCGAACGGCGTGTCCGGGCCGAGGATGTAGAGGGCCAGGCCACCGAGGCTGACCGCGGCCAGCACGCGGACGACCGGCACGCGGCCGTAGCGGTCGAGCAGGGCCGGACCGAACCAGCGCCCGGCGGTCATGGCGCTCAGGAACAGCGCGAAGGCCAGCGTTCCGACCGCGGCCGAGGTGCCGTAGCTGTCGATCATCGAGATGCTGATCCAGTCGATGCCGGCGCCCTCGGTGAAGGCGAAGGCCAGCACGAACACGCCGACCAGCAGCGTGCGCGGCTCCCGCCAGGTCGCGACCGCGTTCGAGAAGCGGTTGCGTTTGGTGACGACCGGAGCGTTGGAGCCGATCATCGTGGGGTCGGAGGGTGTCACCGTGGGCACCGGACCGGCGTCGTCGGGGACGAAGGCCCGCACCGAGACGACGACCACGACGGCGATCAGCACCGCGGTCACGGCCAGGTGCGCGGTGACCGAGATGCCGAGCGCCACGGCGCCCGCTCCGACCAGGGCGCCCGCGACCGTGCCGACGCTGAATCCGGCGTGGAACCGCGGCATGATCGATTTGCCCAGGCGCCGCTCGACGATCGCGCCCTGCACGTTCATGGCCACGTCCCAGGCGCCGTTGGCGAACCCGAAGACGAACAGCGCCGCCACGACGGGCAGCACCCCGAACTCGTAGCCGAACGAGATCGAGAACAGGGCCACGCCGAGAAGCACGCCCATCGTGGCGACCGTGCGGCTGGAGCCGAAGCGCGCGACGATCTGGCCCGCGATGAGCAGCGAGATGATCGAGCCGGCGGCCAGCGAGAGGAGCACGAGGCCGAGGCGGGACGGCGTCAGCCCGAGCTCGTCGCGGACCTGCGGGATCCGCGAGGCCCAGCTGGCGGCGGCGACACCGGCCAGGATGAACGCGGCGTAGACGGCACGGGTGGCCGCGCGGACCTCGGGGACGACGATGGTCACTCCGCGACTCCGAGGAAACGGCCGACGATCGTACGGGTGTCCGCGCGGTCGAACGTGGCGGTGGACAGGATCAGATGCATGACGAGCCCCTCGTTGAGCGCATCGACGGCGCGGGCGGTGACCGGGTCGACGAACCTTTCCAGCACCGCGCGTGACCGGCGCATCCAGGCCTCGGTCACGTTGCGCAGCGCCGGGTCGCGCAGGGCGGCCAGATAGAGCTCGTACGCCACCGCCCAGTCCCGGTGATCCGCGCCCGCGCCGTCGTGGATGAGGTCGGTGACCGCGTCGGCGAACCCGGCCAGGTCGGTGACGTTCGCGAAGTGGGCCTCGTAGCGGGGCGACGCCTGTTCGGCATGCCGCCGGAAGGCCTGTTCGAGCAGGTCCTCGACGCTGTCGAAGTGGTAGGTGATCGAGCCGAGGGGCACGTCGGCGGCGGACGCGATGCGCCGGCTGGTCGTCCCGGCGACACCGTGGTCGGCGATCACCTCGATGGCCGCGTCGATGATCCGGCTCTTGCGGTCGGGGTCGTAGCGCCGCGGCGAGCGGGCGGCGGGGACGGCGGTCACGGCTCGACCGTCCGGACGATCCGGGCCGGGTTGCCCACGGCGACCACGTTCGGTGGCAGATCCTTGGTGACCACCGCACCGGCGCCGACGACGGTGTTGTCACCGATGGTCACGCCGGGCAGGACGATCACGCCGCCGCCGAGCCAGACGTTGTCACCGATCACGATGGGCGACGCCGCTTCCCACTTGTCGCGGCGCGGACCGGCGGCGACCGGGTGCCAGGCGGTGAGCAGCTGCACGTTCGGCCCGATCTGCACGTCGTCGCCGATCGTGACGGTGGCCACATCGAGGCTGACGAGCCCGAAGTTCACGAACGTCCGGGCCCCGACGAACGTCTGGTAGCCGTAGTCGCAGCGGAACGGCGGCCGGATCTCGCTGTCTTCGCCGAGACGGCCGAGCAGCTCGGTCAGCAGCTCACGCCGCAGCGCGTGGTCGGACGGATCGGCCAGGTTGAATCGATGGGACAGCGTCGCGGCCCGCTCCATGTCGCGGAACAGGGCCGGATCGTCGGCCCGGTAGAACTCACCCGCGAGCATCCGTTCGCGCATCGTGGTCATGCGTACGAGCGTACATAACATCGTGGCTAGAATCCGCCCGTGACTGTTGAGCCGGCCTGGGACGTGGCGATCGTCGGTGGCGGACCGGCGGGGTTGTCGGCGGCGCGCGCGGCGGCCGTGGCGGGGGCTCGCACGATCGTTCTCGAGCGCGCCGAGCATCCGCGCTACAAGACCTGCGGTGGCGGTCTCATCGGCACCTCCCTCGCGTACGCCTCGGCGCACATCTCCGTGCCGGCCCGCGATCGGATCACCTCGCTGACCTTCACCCGCGACGGCCGGCGCTCCTTCACCCGTCATGCCTCCGGGCGGCCGTTCCTCACGCTGGTCCGGCGGGACGACTTCGACCACGCGTGGTTCGTGGCGGCGGTCGAGGCGGGCGCGACCGTGCGGCAGAACACGCAGGTCCGTTCGATCGACCAGAACGACGCGTACGCGACGGTCACGCTGGCCGGCGGCGAGGAGATCACGGCCGGCGTGGTGATCGGCGCCGACGGCTCGGCCGGGATCACGTCGCGGTACGTCGGCGTGACCTTCGAGCAGCAGGACCTGGGCCTCGAGGTGGAACTGGCCGCGAGCGAGGCCGACCGGGAGGCGTGGCGCGGGCGGGTCCTGCTCGACTGGGGCCCGTTCCCCGGGTCGTACGGGTGGGTCTTTCCCAAGGACGACGAGCTCACGGTCGGTGTGATCATGGCCAAGGGCAACGGTGCGGCGACGAAGCAATATCTGAACGACTTCGTGCAGCGGCTCGGCCTCAACGATCGTCCGGTCGTGCGCGATTCCGGGCACCTGACACGCTGCCGCCGGCCGGACGCGCCGTTGCGGAGGGGCCGCGTGGTGGTGACCGGCGACGCCGCGGGCCTGCTCGAACCGTGGACCCGCGAGGGCATCAGTTACGCGCTGCGGTCCGGCGACTGGGCGGGCGCCTCTTTCCAAGACCTTTCCGCGTACGAACGTCGCGTGACCGCCGAGCTGGTGCCCGAGATGACGGCGGGCCGGCGGCTGCTGGGCGGCTTCTCCCGCCTGCCCGGCGTCGTCCACCTCGCGATGGCGACCCCGTTGGGCTGGCGCGCGTTCGAGACGTTCTGCCGCGGCGACCTGTCGATGGCCCGCGTGATCAGGCGCCCCGGCGTACGGGCCCTGCTCGCTCTCTTCCGGGCCTAATCCTTGGGTGGGCGATGCGGCCAGGGCGCCCACTGCACGGCCGCGGCGAACCCGCTGCGGCGCGCCTCACGCGCGTCCCACCTGGTCAGCGGGCCCTCGCGGCGCGCCTCGACGCCCACGCCGATGAGCCGGCTCTCGTACCACGAGCCGCCGACGCCTCGCCGCACGCGCTCCCACAGGCCGCCCTCGACCAGGGCGTACGCCTGTGTCCGGAGCGCGTCGACGAGCCGCGCCGGGTCTTCGTCGCAGACCTCGCAGGCACACATCGGCAAGGTCTCCACCCACCACCGCCCGAGACGCAGGGCCAGGCCCGGTGTCTCGGTGAACGCGATGGCCAGGGGCGCGGCCGCGGGCGTACGCGGCATGAGCCGTTCCATCCGCACCAGCGCGTCGGCCGGCCCCAGGAGCTCTTTGCTCTCCCGGCGGTCGACCACGTAACGCTCCGCCAATTCGTCCAGCAGCGCCTCGGCCGCGTCATGCAGGACGGCGAAGCGAGCAACGTGCGGGTCAGCCCTCACCAGCGCAGTATGCCGCCCTCGGCCGGCAGCCCACCAGCGCTTCGGCCGGCTTCTCCCTCATCCGAAGGAGAATTCCCCCGACTTGACTCCCTCGACGAACGCCCGCCATTCCCCCTCGGAGAAGGACAGCTCGACCTCGGGGGTTCTCGAGTTCCGCACCAGGTAGCTGTCGTCGACCTTGGCCACTTCGACGCAGTTGCCACCGGTGCACCGCCTGGCTCTGAGCCATTTTCGTTCTGATCCGCTGATCATATTTGCACCTCCGTGCCGGTTCCCGAACTCCACGGTAGGCGACGGTAGAAACTCCGGGCAGGAATGAATGCCTGAGTCATTAAGTGATTTACACATATATCAGCGGATATGTGCCGACCATCTGCCTGGTCTGCAAGTAAAAGGTCGGTTTTGCGGAGCACGCGCGGCGCCCGGCGGGTCGAACCCGAAACCCCTTCCGCGGCCGTCCATAGCGGCGCGGGAAATCTTTTACCGCCCTGCGCGTACGAGCACGCAGGCGCAGGGCGGGCACTGCCCTGCGGGACTCAGAGAACGAACTCGCCGTTCCGGACGCCGGCCAGGAACGCGAGCCATTCCTCCTCGGAGAACGAGTGCGCCGCCAACTGCGGGTTCTTGCCGTCCCGAACAAGATAGTTGCCGTCGACCTTGGCAACCTCGACACAGGTGCCGCCGCTGCACTTACTGCTGCGGTGCCATTTTGGCGTCTCGTTATCGTTCATTGCGGACTACGCTCCTGTAGTGAAATGGTTAACATCATTTGCGCTACCTTGCGACTCTCAGCGTTAAGGAAGGTTGCCTTCCAGAACGTTTATGCGTTGCCTGATGAATTCGATCGTGTCGTTTTCATCCTTGGCCGCCTGCCAGAGTTGTTCGAAACGGTTGCGATGTCTCGCGGTCTCGGCCCGGTTCTCGACGACCTCGTCGTAAACGCCGTTCTCGCGATACATGATTTCCCGCTGATCGCGGCCGCCGCCGACCGTCATGAGGTCGAAGCTGCCATTGTTGGCGATCGGAACGGAAAGATTGTAGGGAAGCATACGAATCACGGTCAGCCCGCGCTCGGACATGTCCACGAGCCGGCGGAGCTGGTTGCGGAAGGTCTCGGTGCCGCCGATGGGCCGCTGGAACACCGACTCATCGGCCACGACGAACACCTTGACCGAGCCGAGCCGGCCGATCAGGGCCTCATGCCGCAGCCGGCGCGCTTCGACCAGCGCCTCGATCTTCCCGTGCGGCATCTCGTCGCCCCACATGCCGGTGAGGGCGTTGCCGTACTCGGGGGTCTGAAGCGGGCCGGGAACGTACAGGATCGTGAAGCAACGGATTTCCGCGGCCTCGTTCTCGTACTCGATGAACCGGCGCAGCGGATCCGAGAGGTGCTCACGAAAAGCAGCCTGTTCCCACCACACGCGTTTGGCCCGCGCCCGCATACGCGCGACCCGGGCATCGGCGAGAAGAGAAGCGATGAGGTCTTTGTCGGTGACCTTCAACAGCGTCAGCAAAGTGCGTAGATCGTTGATCGAGATGGTGTTGTCGCCATTCTCGATCCGGATCACCTTGCTGTGGGACCACTCCATGGCCTCGGCGACCTGAGCCTGCGTCAGACCGGCCGCCTCGCGTGCCTCGCGAATAGCGATGCGTACACGGAGGCGCGCGATCGTAGGCGAATCGCCCTCGGCCATCGGTCCTTCATCGTTGAAGTGATGTATCACGGCGCGGATTGAAGCTGCTACCTCGCGGATTGCCAGATGGCAGTCCGCGAGGTCGCGCACATCCTAACGTCCGTAGTACCAGACGACCGACCGGGGGTCAGGTGATTGTTGAAGATCAAGCAACGGCCAGGTCGACACCTTTGCCGGGCGGCCGCGCGTTTTCAATGGCTCGCCCGAGGGCCCGTTTGACCTGGTTGAACTCACGTTCATCGAAGCTTGCGTACAGCACAACGTCGGATCCCCGATAGATCGCGTGGAGCTCCCACCCGCGACCGGCGCGTCGCACCATCGAGGGAACGGTGAAGGCCAGCGGAACCATCACGACCAGCAGGCCGATCGCGTACGCGGTGGGCGGTTGCAGCACCGTCCAGCCGATCCCGACGGCCGCGACCGTGCCGCCCGCCGCGGTCAGGACGGCGGTCGGAGAGGCCGGCGCCGAGCTCGCGCGCATCACTCCGACGTTGTGCAGATCGCGGACGGCGTAGCTTCTCAACGGCGTGCCGCGCAGGATGAAGAGTTCGTCGGTCACTACGGCACCACGGCCGCGGTAATAGATGCGTTTGATCATGGCGCACTCCTCTCCCTCGATGACGAGAGGCTCCGCCCTCGCTCGTTCGGAAGATCGTCGGCGTCAACGAAAGACGTTCCCGAGACGGATACGGCACCCGGTTGCCGCCGGGCACCGCTCCCCCAACTCGCCCTTGTTGCTTACCGTGAGTACAACACGTCGTCGCACGAAGTGGCTACCCATCACTCTGCTATATGGCAGATTACGAACAAGGCCGCGCAGCCCATCACGTACGCGTGAAGCGTTTACCGATGGCGCGATCCTGGCCCCACATTGTTGCGGGGAGGACGCTGCCGAGTTCAGGATGGCGCTAGAGGGAGACGTTGCCCGGTCTCGTTCGTTCAACAGCAGAGTGAACGCAACATCAGAACGAACGCAACATCAGAGTGAACGCCCGCAGAGGCAGGAACGGCACCCGGTTGCCGCCGGGTGCCGTTGATAGGTCTCCCCTCGACTCCGCCTTGTTGCCCTACTTGTAGTAGAGCATGCCTCCAAGCTGTCCGCTACGCATCAATCTGCCATGTTGCAGACTGCGTAGAAGCTGAGTAGGCATGGGTAGCGTGCGCCACTTGACCAGCTTGTGGCGTTTCATTGACGAACCGACCGGGTAGCTCACCGTCGGATGCCAACCTCGAATCTGTGATTCCGGCAGGTAGAAGGGCGATAAGCCGCATGGAGAGCCGACTCAAGATCGCGAACCAGGCGGTCCAACCCATCCTCGTGATGTTCCCGCTGGGCCTGTTCGCGATGGCCGTCATATTCGACGTGGGCACCCTCCTCGGTGCACCGGCGATCGTCGGATCGCTGGCCTACTGGAACATCGTCGCCGGGCTGGTGGGCGGCGTGGCCGCGGCCATCGCGGGCGCGATCGACATGGCGTTCGTGTGCCGCCCCGACGCGAAGCGCATCGGAGTGCTGCGCGTCCTGCTCAACATGGGCGTGCTGTTCCTGTTCGCCGTGATCCTCATGGTCCGCGTCGGCGACCCGAACCGGCAGGCCGGCGTCGGCCTGTTCCTGCTCGAGCTGCTGGCCCTGGCCATCTCCGGATTCGGCGCGTGGTTCGGCGGCGAACTGGCCAACGGCCGTACGCCCGCGTTTGCCCGCGCCGCGGTGGGGAACCGCGGCTACTAGCCCCGGTTCCTCCGCCGTCAGACGTCGGCCGAGATCCCGCGGGTCAGCAGAACGCTCGTGATGAACGTCCGGAACAGCTCCAGGTGATCGGTCTCCGTGGTCCGGGTGACCCGGGCCGACACCCGTTCCGTGCCGCGGATCCAGGTGGACATCTCCGCCATGTCCGCGGTTCGCCAGCTCACCTCGAGCGTCGACGGACTCGGCAGGTCGGGGGCCTTGATTCCGGCGAGGTTCTTCAGCGCCTCGGTCGCGGTGGCCTGGATGAGCTCGCGGGCGGCGTGGGGATGCATGCTGCTCGCGGCGAAGCGGGAGACCGACTCCTTGACCACGGCGGTGTGCACGTCGGGCAACACCGACCTGGTCTCCGCGCAAGCGGTCTGGTCGCCGGTGACCAGCGCGACGGGAACCCCGAAATGGGCGGCCACGAGCGCATTGATGCCCGACTCGCCGACCACTTCCCCGTTGAGGCGCACCTCGGTGACGGCCCGCGGGTTGTAGGTGTGCGACAGGACAGCCGGGTCTCCGCCCATCGAGCCGTGATACGAGACGAAGAAGATCGCGTCGAAGGACGCGTCGAGCCCCTGCATCATGTACAGCGGCTTGTGCCGGCCCGCGATGTAGGTGGCCTTGCCGTGCAGCCGTTCGGGCGGCAGGTTACGCATCACGGAGTGCGAGTCGTTGACGACGATCTCGGTCGCCCCGGCGGCGAGCGCGCCGTCGATCGCCGCGTTGACCTCGGCCAGGAGAAGCTCGCGCCCCGCCATCGCCTCGGGGCCGTCGCCGACGCACTGCGCCCAGTCGACGATGCCCGCGGTTCCCTCCATGTCCGTGGACAGGTAGATCTTCACGGCTGACTCCCTGTTTCGATACCGGTGTGGTTGCTGATGACGGCCCGGGGCAGGAACTCCGGCTCGGTGTGGTCGCCGGTCATCAGGCCGTACGTCGATCCGCTCACCGTGGCCGCGCCGGCGTGCCGGCCGTCGGCGGTGAGGCAGAGCGTGCGGACCTGGGCGCGGTACGGGTCGGCGAGGGCCATCGTCCTCTCCAGCGCGCTCACGCAGGCCTGTTCCGGGGACAGGCCGTCGCGCAGGCCGTCGACGACCGTCCGCGCGGTGCCCGCGCGCATGGCCAGTTCCCCGCGGCCGGTGCAGGCGGCCCCACCGTAACGACCGTCGCAGTAGTTGCCCGCCCCGATCACCGCGGAGTCGCCCACCCGTCCCGGGTACTTCCACGGGTAGCCACTCGTGCTGACGCCGGTGCAGAGTCGTCCCGCGCTGTCCAGCGCGACCACGTTGATCGTGCCCCAGGGGTGCCGGTGCGGCGGCTCCATCGACTGGATGCGCGCGAGCGCGGAGCGCCGGAACGCCACCTCTCCGGCGCCCTGGGTGCGTTCGGCCTCCTCCAGGCTGTCGGGCATGAGCCCCTCTTTCCACAGCCGGATCGCCTCATCGGTCAGCGTCGTCCCCCGGGGGATTCCGCATTCGTCGGCGAACCGCTCCGCACCCCGGCCGACCAGCATGACGTGCTGCGGAAGCTGGTCCATGACCGCGCGCGCGACGGTGATCGGGTGCGGGAAGCCGGTCACGGCACCCACGGCGCCCGCCGCCATCGTGGAGCCGTCCATGATGGAAGCGTCGAGCTCCACCTCACCGAGCAGGTTCGGCAGGCCGCCGACCCCCACGTAGTGGTCGGCCTCGTTGGCTTCCGCGACGCGCAGAGCGATCTCGACCGCGTCCATGGCGCTGCCCCCGTCTCGCAGGACCCGCATGGCCTCGACGAGACCGACCTCCCCTCGTTCGCTGGCGATGATGACGGGAGACCCCATTCGCACGTGCTTTTCCTCTCCTTGGTGCTGTCAGGCAGCGAGTTGCTGGTGTCCCGGGAAATGGCACGCGAGCCAGTGGCCGGGCGTGTGCTCGGTGTAATCCGGTGTCACGTCGGCACAGACCTGCTGCGCTATCGGGCAGCGGGTACGGAACACGCATCCCGACGGCGGGTCGGACGGGCTGGGCAGGTCACCCTGGAGCACGATCTTGTCGCGGGCGCGCTGCTCGACCGGGTCCGGCAGCGGGGCGGCCGACAGCAGAGCATTCGTGTACGGGTGCAGCGGACGCTGGTACAGCTCGTCGCTTGTCGCGCTCTCCATGACCTTGCCGAGGTACATGACGGCGACCCGGTCCGAGATGTGCCGGACCACCGACAGGTCGTGCGCGACGAAGACGTACGCGATGCCGGTCTCGGCCTGGATGTCCTGGAGCAAGTTGATGATCTCGGCCTGGATGGATACGTCCAGGGCCGACACGGGCTCGTCGCAGACGATCAGCCTGGGCTGCACGGCCAGCGCGCGGGCAATACCGATGCGCTGACGCTGGCCGCCGGAGAACTCGTGCGGGTACCGGTTGTAGTGCTCCGGGCTGAGCCCGACGCGGCTGAGCAGATCGCGCACCGCGGCCTTGACCCCGTTCGGCGCCTTGATCCCCTGGATCTCGAGCGGCGCGGCGAGGATCGTGCCGACCGTGTGCCGGGGGTTCAGCGACGAGAACGGGTCCTGGAAGATCATCTGCATCTCCCGGCGCAGCTTCCGTAGCTCCTCGCGCCCGATGCCGGTGATGTCCCGGCCTTCGAACTCGATGCGGCCGCTCGTCGGCTCCAGCGCCCGGAGCATCGTGCGCCCCGTCGTGGACTTGCCGCAGCCGGACTCGCCCACGAGGCCGAGGGTTTCGCCGCGGGCCACCTCGAGGCTCACACCGTCGACCGCCTTCACCACCGACCGCTTTCGGCTCAGCAGCCCGCCTTTCGTGGGGAAGTGCTTGCGCAATCCGGTGACGCGCAGAAGCGGCTCGGTCATCGCTCCCCCTTCGAATCGCTTGTGGTCAGCTCCAGCCGTACGCGCTCCCGCGCACCCGGCTCGAGGTGGCATCGCGCCCGGTGGCCCGCCCCGTCGGCGACGAGCCGGGGCGGGGTGGTGACGCACGCGTCCCCCTCGACCAGCCCCCGGTACGCGCAGCGCGGGTGGAACCGGCAGCCGGACGGGGGCCTGATGAGCGACGGCGGCGAGCCGGCGATGGTCGCCAGGCGCTGTCCGCGCGGGCTGCCGATGCGGGGCATCGACGAGAGCAGGCCCCAGGTGTACGGCATGTCCGGCCGGTAGAAGACTTCGTTGACCGCGCCCTGCTCGACGGCATGACCCGCGTACATCACCAGTACGTCGTCGGCGATGTCGGCCACGACGCCCAAGTCGTGCGTGATGATGATGATCGCGGAGCCGAACTCCCGCTGGAGCTTTTTCATCAGCTCGAGGATCTGGGCCTGCACCGTCACGTCCAGAGCCGTGGTCGGCTCGTCGGCGATGAGCAGACGGGGATCGTTGATCAGCGCCATCGCGATCATCGCGCGCTGGCGCATGCCACCGGAGAACTGGTGCGGGTACTCGTGCACCCGGCGTCCGGCGTTGGGAATCCCGACCAGTTCGAGCATCTCTTCCGCCCGGGCCAGCGCCTGGCGTTTGCTCACCGAGTGGTGCACCCGGTACGCCTCGGCGACCTGTTTCCCGATGGAGTAGTACGGGTGCAGGGCCGAGAGCGGGTCCTGGAAGATCATCGAGATGGCGTTGCCCCGGAGCCGGCGCAGGTCCTTGATCGGCAGGTCGAGCAGCTCGACTCCGTTGAAGCGGACCCGGCCGGAGACCTTCGCCCGGGTGCCCCGGTGCAGGCCGAGAATCGCCTGGCTGGTGACGGATTTGCCGGAGCCGGACTCGCCGACAATGCCCAGGGTGCGCCCGGACGCCAGGGAGAACGTGAGCCCGTCGACGGACCGGACGAGCCCATCGGCGGTCGGGAAGTGAACCTTGAGGTCGTCGACTTCCAGCAGGCGTGCTTGCTCATTCATCGCAGTGTCACCCTCGGATCGAGGAACGCGTACAGCAGGTCGACCAGGAAGTTGAAGAGGACGATGACGAAGGCGGACAACAGCACCACCGCCACGATCACCGGCAGATCGAGCTGCTGGATCGCATACACGCCGATCTTGCCGATTCCGTTGAGGTTGAACACTGTCTCGGTGATCGCTGCGCCGGCCAGCACGCCGCCGAGGTCCAACCCGGCGATCGTGACGATGGGCGTCAGGGCGGCGCGCATGGCATGCCGGACGATGACCGCCCACTCCGGTACGCCCTTGGCCCGGGCCGTACGGATGTAGTCCTCCGACAGCGTCTCGAGCATGTTCGCGCGGGTCAGCCGGACGTAGAGGGCGGCGAAGACCATCGCCAGCGTGATCCAAGGCAGGATCATCCCCTTGGCCCACGCCACCGGGTCGTCGATGAACGGCGTGTACCCCGCGGAGGGCGCAAGCCCGTACTTGATCGACACGATGTCCAGCAACAGAAGCCCGATGAAGAACGTGGGCAGGGAGTACGCGACCAGCGACGCGCCGACGAGTCCCCGTTCGAGGAGGCTGCCTCGCTTGAGCGCGGACAGGACGCCGATCCCGATGCCGCCCACGATCCACAGGACAAACGCGCCGACTGCGATGGACGCCGTGATCGGGAACGCCTGCTTGACCATCGTGGACACCAACTGGCCCTGGGTGGCCGAGTAGCCGAGGCAGGGCGCGGGGCAGTGCGTGATGGACTGCGGGCTGTTCTTCGCGATCACCGGGTCGTCGGGGAAGTCGCGCTCGCTCACCAGTCCCTTCATGAAATCGAAGTACTGGACGACGATCGGCTTGTCGTAGCCGAGCGCGTGCCGGTTCGCCTCGATGATCGCCGGCGTGCAGTTCTTCCCGCAGGTGAGGCGGGCCGGGTCGGCCGGCACCGCGAAGAACAGCGCGAAGACGGAGATGCTGATGAGGACGAGCATGCCGACGATGGAGACCACCCGCTTGAGGATGTACTGGAACATGTCGGCGCTCACCTCCCTCCGGCTCGGTCGGAACGCGGATCCAGCGCGTCCCGGAGTCCGTCGCCGAACAGGTTGAAGGCGAGGACGACGATGAACAGGGTCAGCCCGGGAGCGAGGAAGTACGTCGGATCGGCCGTGGCGTAGTTGACCGAGTCCTGCAGCACGTTGCCGAGGGTCGGCGTGGGCGGCACGATCCCGACCCCGAGGAAGGACATCGCCGCCTCGGCGGAGACGTACGTGGGCAGCACGATGGTGGAGTACACGAGGATCGGCGCCCACAGGTTGGGCAGCAGTTCCTTGAAGTTGATCCGGCTGCGCCGGGCGCCGAGCATCTCGGCTGCCTCGACGAACTCGCGTTCCCGCAGCGAGAGCACCTGGGCCCGGATGATCCGGGCGAAGTAGGGCCAGCCGAAGAAACCCAGGACCGCGATGATGTACATGACTTTCGAGGGGTTGCCCGAGGGCATACCCGCGTCGGTGATGCGCTCCACGAGCACGGGTGAGAGCGCGATGAGCATCAGCAGTTGCGGGAAGGCGAGGATGAGGTCGATCAGTCGCCCGATCGACCAGTCGGCGGCGCCCCGGTAGAAGCCGGCGACCAGGCCGAGGACGACACCGAGACCGACGCTGATGATCGTGGCCGCGACCGCGATGGCCGTGTCCAGCGTGATCCCGAGCAGGATCCGGGAAAACAGGTCCCGGCCAGTCTGCGGCTCGACCCCCAGCGGGTGCTGCCAGCTCATGCCGCCGAACGCACCCGTCGGCATCGCGCCCGGCCCCTGGACGAGGTCCGCGTGCAGGGTTGTGGCATCGATGATGCCGACCGCTTGCAGGATCGGTGCGGTGACGGCGATGACCGCGAAGACCACGATCGCGACGAACGCCACCATCGCCACCCGGTTGGACCGCAGGCGGGTCCGCGCGATCTGCCACGGCGAGCGGCCCGCGACCGAGACCTCGTCCTCTTCGACTGTTGTGGGGAGCGGTTCGGCCGCGAACTCCCCGGCGGAAAGCGTCACCCTAGACGTCCTCGGCTACGACCCTGGTGAGGGTGATGGCGGCGATGAACCTGCGGTAGAGGGACAGCAGGTCGCTGTCGGTGATCTCGGTCGACCGCGGCCCCGTACGTTCGATCCCGCGCACCCAGGTCGCCATCTCCGCCATGTCGGGGGTGCGCCAATGGACCTCCAACGTGGACGGAATCGGGAACGGGCGGCCCGCCACGCGGTCCAGCGTCTTCAGGGAGTGCTCGGCGGCGTCCCGGATCACCGCACAGGCGCGGCGAGGGTGCAGGCTGGCGGCGGCGACCCGGGTGATGGAGTCCTTCACCACCGCGGTGGTGATCTCGGGCAGCACGTCCACCGTCTCGGCGCAGCCGGTCTGGTCGCCGGTCACCAGCACGACCGGAACGCCGTAGTGGGCGGCGACGAGGGCGTTGATGACGGATTCGCCCACCACCTGCCCGTTGAGCCGGGTCTCGGCGACGGCTCTGGGGTTGAAGGAATGGGACATGTTGCCCAGCTCCGAACCCATCGACCCGTGGTAGGAGACGAGGAAGGCAGCGTCGAAGCTGTCGTCGATGCCCTCCATCATGTCGATGGGCCGGTGCCAGCCGGTGATGAGCGTGGCGTCGCCGTGCAGTTCGTCCGGCGCGAGGTTGCGCATCGCCGCGTGGCCGTCGTTGACCAGGAAGTCGGTCGCCCCCGCGGCCATGGCGCCGTCGATCGCGGCGTTGACCTCGCCCAGGAGCAGCCGACGGCCGGCCATGGCCTCGGGACCGTCGCCGACGCACTGCGCCCAGTCCACGACCCCGGCAGTGCCTTCCATATCTACTGAGATGAAGACTCGCATCGGCCCCTCGCATCGCGCTCATGCCACTTGACCTGCGCAGATTAGCGGCCGGCGGGTGGCCGTTCGTTGTGTTCGGCACCGATTCGGACGGCTCCGGATTGGATGAGCTCACAAATACCGGGGGCGGTTTCCGGACCTAGCATTCCGCCATCCCTGGACGCGCCGGGCATATGGCCCGACCTCCGAGGACACCCAGTCGTGAACAGGAGCGTGCACGTGGGAAACGCAAAATATCGACGGTTGGCCGCGGCGGGCGCGATTGCTCTCAGCGCGCTGACCGCTGTGGCCGGCTGCGGCGGCGGAAGCTCGCAGAAGAGCGCTGACAACGGAAGCACCGGCGCCAAGGGCGGCACCCTTCACCTGGTGAACTTCGCCGCCATGACGCACCTTGACCCGCAGCGGATCTACCCGAACCGCACCATGGCCTTCTCGGGCCGGACCTTCATCCGGACGCTGACGACGTTCAAGGCCGGCACCGCCGATCTCGTGGGTGACGTGGCCACCGACACCGGCAAGGCGAGCGACGGCGCCAAGACCTGGACGTTCGGGCTGAAGGACGGCGTGAAGTGGCAGGACGGCAAGGCGGTCACCTGCGAGGACTTCAAGTACGGCATCTCGCGGACCTTCGCCACGGACACGATCACGGCCGGCCCGCTGTTCGCGATCGCGTACCTCGACATCCCGAGCAACCCGGACGGGTCGTCGCAGTACGAAGGCCCGTACAAGAAGACCGGCCAGGAGCTGTACGACAAGGCCGTGCAGTGCACCGACGCCAAGACCATCGTCTTCCACACCAAGCACCCGGTCGCTGACCTCAACAACGTCCTGGCCCTCCCCGGCTACGGAGCCGTCCGCCAGGACAAGGACACCGGGGCGAAGTTCGACTTCACCCTGTTCTCGGACGGGCCCTACATGCTCGAGGGCACGTGGAACCCCCAGACCGGGGGCACGATGGTCCGCAACCCCAACTGGGACCCGTCCACCGACCCGGTCCGCAAGGCGCTGCCCGACAAGATCGTCGTCGAGCAGGGGGTGAACGCCCAGACCGTGTCGCAGCGGATGGTCTCCGAGGGCGGCAACGACAAGTACGCGTACACCAACACCCGGCTCGACCCCTCGGTCATCCCCCAGGTGCTGAGCAACCCGGCGCTCAAGAAGCGCTCGGTCAACGACGTCGGTGGCTTCGTCGACTACCTCTCGGTCAACGTCAAGCACATGCCCGACCTCAAGGTCCGGCAGGCGCTGGCCCTGGCCACCGACAAGACCACGTACCGGGTGGCGATGGGCGGCGACACCTACGGCGAGTACGCCACCACCGTCATGAGCAAGACCATCGCGGGGTGGAAGGACTTCAACGTTCTCAACGCCCCGCCGGAGGGCGACCTCGCCCGGGCCAAGGCCCTGCTCCAGGAGGCCGGAGCGCCCCAGCCCTACCCGATCACGTACGGGTACCAGCAGACGCCGGTGCAGGACAAGGTCGCCGCGGCGCTCCAGGCGTCGTGGGAGAAGGCCGGATTCAAGGTCACGCTCAAGCCGATGGGTGACAACTACTACGACGTCCTCGCCAACCCGACCGAGAACCCGGACGTCGCGTGGGTCAGCTGGGTCGCGGACTGGCCGTCGGGCTCCACCGACATCCCGGCGCTGTTCGACTCCCGGGTCAACATCTCGAAGAACAACCTGGGTAACGACTACAGCGAGCTGGCTGACCCAGAGCTGAACGCCAACATCGACAAGGCGTGGGCCATCGCCGACAAGGCACAGCAGGACAAGGCATGGGGTGACCTGGACGAGCAGGTGGTCAAGACCGGCGCCGTGATCCCGCTGGTGTACCAGAGGTACTTCTACCTGCAGGGGTCCGGTGTCAAGGGGATGAAGTACTTCTTCGGTGGCTTCCCCGACATCGCCGAGGTCTCGGTCCGGTAGTCACGGGTCACGCCGGATGGTCCCGGCCGGCGGTCGTCACGGCGGCCGGCACGGGACCCTCCGGCGGATCAGATCCGACGAAGGTCCGTTCGTACCGATGCCGGCGCCGACGCCGGCGAGGAGGGTCCACTTCGCATGAGTCTCGTCGAGGGCGGCGGCCGCCAGCACCCGACAGCCGAGTTGCGTCGGCTGATGGGGCCGGCCTGGAGGTTCGCGCCCGGCGCCGGCAACGGGATCACCGACGTGCCGGGGGTGACCGTGGGCCACTCCACGCTCTACTCCCCCGAGCTGGGCACCTGCACGGGTGTCACGGTCGTCAACCCGTGTCGCGACGTGGTCCGCCACCCCGTACCCGCTGCGGTCCATGTCATCAACGGCTACGGCAAGTCGGTCGGCCTCATGCAGATCGAGGAGCTGGGCGAGCTCGAGTCGCCCATCGCGCTCACGGGCGTGTTCGGCGTACCCGACGTTCTCCGGGCGCTCGTGGACCACCTGCTGGTCGAAGAGCCCGACCTCGGCAGCGAGGAGTCCGGGCGATCCGTCAACGCCGTGGTGATGGAGTGCAACGACAGCCGGATGAACGACCCGCGGGTGGCCAGGCCGGGCGCGGCCGAGGTCGCCGAGGCCATCCGAGAAGCCGCCGGTGGGCCGGTGCCACAGGGTCCGGTGGGCGCCGGCGTCGGGATGAGCACCTTCGGCTTCGCCGGCGGGATCGGCAGCGCGTCGCGGGTCCTGCCGCTCAACGGCGGAAGCCACCACGTCGGGGCCCTTGTCCTCACGAACTTCGGCCGTCGTGAAGACCTGGTCATCGCCGGTCGGCCGGTCGGTCAGCGGCTGCCGGAGAACGTCACCGCGCCCAGCCTCGGCGGCTCCGTCATCGTCATCCTCGCCACCGACCTGCCGGCCAACTGCGCGCAGTTGAAACGGCTGGCGCGCCGGGCGCAGAACGGGCTCGCCCGCACCGGTTGCAGCACCTCCGGCTCCAGCGGCGAGGTGGTGCTCGCGTTCTCGACGGAGCGCGGGCCGGACCTGGCGAAGGAGACGCTCGACCTGGCGTTCACCGCGACCGCCGAGTGCGTCGAAGAGGCCGTGCTCAACTCGGTGTGCCACAGCGTTCAGATCGGCGGCCGCGCCGGTCGTTCCCGCGAGCCGTTCCCGGCCGACCGCCTCCCTGAGCTGCTTGGCCCGGCCGGGCCGGCCGTGGTGGACGGCGAGCGCTGATGTCCATCGGAGTTATCCGCTCCGGCGGCCGGCGCCACCCGGTGCTGGGAGTCATGGGCGGGATGGGGCCGGCGGCAACGGCCGAGTTCCTCCGCCGCCTGATCGAGGCCACTCCGGCCGGGCGCGACCAGGACCACCTGCATGTCCTCGTCGACAACGACCCGTCCGTGCCCGACCGCACCGCGGCCCTCCTCGGCCTGGGGCCCGACCCGACGCCGTACCTGGTGACCATGGCCCGGCGGCTGTCCGCCGCCGGCGCCGAATTCCTGGTGATGCCCTGCAACACCGCCTCGGCCTTCGCGGCCGGCCTGGCCGCCGACATCCCGGCACCGCTGCTGCGCTGGGACGCCGCCGTCGCGGCGGGTGTGACCGAACACCGCCCCGGGATCAGACGGCTGGGCCTGCTGGCCACATCGGGAACGATCGCGTCGGGCTTCTACCGCCAGGTCTTCGCCCGCGTCGGGGTCGAGGTGGTGGAACCGGAGGCGGTCGCGCAGGAGCGGGTGATGGACCTGATCCGGGCGCGCAAGAGCGGCGTTCCCGGCCGCCGGCTGCTCACCGACCTTCACGACGCCGCGACCGACCTGCGCTCAACGGGGGCGGAAGAGGTCCTCCTCGCTTGCACCGAGCTCTCCGACATCGCGCAGGCCTCGGGTCCGCTCTGGCTGGACGCCATGGACCTCGTCGTCGAACGGGTCCTTCAGGTCGCCGACGCCTGGGCAGCCGGCGGGCGGCCACCGTTCTCAGCCGCGCCAGGCATTCTCACCGGCGAGTAGCCGCAGCTGGAGCCAGACCACCAGGCGGTCGTCGGGGTTGGCCAGGTCCATCCCGAGCAGCTCCTGGATCTTCTGCAGCCGGTACCGGACGGTGTTGGCGTGCACACCGCAGACGCTCGCGGCCTTCGCCGTGTCGCCGAGGGCGTCCAGGTATGCCCATAGGGTGCTCACGTAGGCCTGGCCGGAAGGTCGTTCCGACTCGAGCAGGCGGTGCAGCCGGGCGTCGTCGAGCAGCCGGAGCGCCTCTTTGCTCTCGGCCAGCCGGTGCAGCAGCACCTCGCTGGCGAGGTCCGCGTAGGTCGCGATCCGCGGCAGGTCCGGCCGGCGTTGCAGGAGGCTCAGCAGCTCATCGGCGGACTGCCGGGACCGCGGGATCTCCTCGACGCCCGGCACGACCGTACCGACCGCCGCGACCACGTCGGCCCGCAGACTCTGCCGCAGGTGCTCGACCACGCCCTGCAGAACCCGGTCCAGGTCGGTGGTGCGCTCGCGGCCAAGGCCGAGAATGAGGTACAGGCGGCCGTCCTCCACCGTGATCGCGTACTGCTGGCGGAAGGCGCTGAGGTAGACGCTCAAGGACGATCGGGCCCGGCCGGCCCAGTGGACGGAGTCCGCGCCCTTCTCCTGGGCGGGCACCAGCACCACCGCCACGCTCGAGCCCGCCCGCCGCGCCCACTCGGCGTTCGAGGCGACGTCACCCGCCCCGCGCAGGAGCTGGCTCGCCATCGTGTCGGACGCCGACGCCCCGAGCGCCCGCCGCGTCCGTTCCTTCAGGATGTACAGCGAGGCCAGCTCGGCCGAGTCGGCCAGCAGTTGCAGCGCGTCGGATGGGGCCTGACCGTCGACGTCGACGACCCACATGGAGCCCAGCAGCTCACCGCCGGCCCGGATGGCGACCGCGAGCCGGCCATGCCGGTCGTTGAGCGGAGGGAATCGAACCGGACCGGGGCTGAGCGCCACGTCCCGGTAGGCCCGGTCGGTCTGGTCGGTGTGCGGAACCCGCCGCTGGAGGATGCCCCGCTGGCGCACCCAGTCGATCTCCTGGTCCTCCACCGTCGAGTACGCGAGGATGTTCTTGGCCGCGTCCTCCACCAGCACCGCGCCCTGCGCCGCCATCGCGACCACGTTGGCCAGGTCGAACAGGTCCGACTCGATGTCGACACCCGGCACCCGCACACCGGAGGCCTGGATCGCGGCCCGCACCAGCGCGTGCACGTGCCCCCAGTCGACGTCGTGCGTGGACTCCAGCACCGCGACCTCGCCGAGGGGAAGGCCGTCGCAGACTCCGGCCCGGAACACCACCCCCGCGGCGTGCCGCTGCTCGACCTCCGACAGCACCGCCCGGCCCGATTCGCGGTCTGCCACCCCGAGGGCCAGCAGGAGGCAGCCTGGGCCGATCGCCGAGACGTCCGCCCAGTCGAAAAACCGGACGCTGGTCACGTCGACATGCTCTTGGCCGACATGGTGGAGCCGCACGTTCTGACCGAGTTGGGCAACGAGATCCGGCAACAACACGACGCGACTCCTTCCCCGTGACCTGGGAACTCCTGCGATGAGAGTAACCGCGCCCCGCAGACCATGATCCGCGCTAGGTGTCACGTCTTCGCTGAGAAGGGCGACCCCGGGAAGTTTTCGGGGGTCACTCGAAGCCCCATCAATGAAAAAATGCCCTGACCAGCGTCTCCGCTGGTCAGGGCATCAATCTGAGCCGCCTGACGGAATCGAACCGTCGACCTACGCATTACGAGTGCGTCGCTCTAGCCGACTGAGCTAAGGCGGCAACGAGAGTCAAGTGTACGGTATCGGCCCCGGACGCCACGCCGGGGTGGGTCCCTCAGCCCGCGGCAATCGGACAGGCTTCTGTCGGAGGGCGGGACTAATGTGCCTGACGTGACCGACGATCACCCCCCACCTGTCCCCACGGGTCAGGTCGTGCCGCGCCGGCCCAGCAGCATGGAACCGCAGGAGCTCGGCTTCACACCGCAGCGGCCGGTCGGCTGGCTGGCCCCGCTTCTGCTGCTCAACACCGGCCTTCGCGCCCTGCTGGCCACCCTCTTCGGGGCCTATCTCGACAAGCGTGAGCTGCAGAACGCCCTCGACGGCGGCTGGTTCGACCACTCGCAGACCGAGGACGGCGAGCTCTGGCTCGACTATGTGGCCGACCTGGGCGACGGTTTCGACGCGACCTATTCGGTGGCCTACCTGCTGGCCCAGCCCGCTCTGCAGCTCGACGGCGACACCCTGCCCCGGGGCCGGCTGCTGCTGATGGGTGGCGATCAGGTCTATCCGCTGGCCAGCGGCGACGGCTACGAGAGCCGGATGAAGGGGCCCTATCGCGCGGCCCTGCCCGAGCCGCCGACCGGCTCGCCGCAGCCCACGCTGTTCGCGTTGCCCGGCAACCACGACTGGTACGACGGTCTGACCGCGTTCATCCGGCTCTTCGCCCGCCGCAAGGACGGCCACATCGGCGGCTGGCGCACCGAGCAGCGCCGGTCCTATTTCGCGGTCAAGCTGCCGGCCAACTGGTGGTTGTTCGCGATCGACGAGCAGTTCGGGGCGTACATCGACGATCCCCAGCTGCTGTATTTCGAGCAGGCGGCCCATCAGCTCGGCCCGGACGATCGCGTGATCCTCATGATGCCGTCGCCTAAGTGGGTCAAGTCCGCCGACCGCCCCGAGGACTACGACGCGATCGACTACTTCATCCGCAAGATCCTCGACCCGACCGGCGCGACCACGCGGGTGCTCGTCTCCGGCGACCTCCACCACTACGCGCGTTACAGCGACCCCGGGCGCGAGCTGATCACGTGCGGGGGCGGCGGGGCCTATCTGGTCGGCACGCAACAGCTGCCGGAGGAACTGGTCGTCCCCCCGCCCGACACGTTGACCCGCAATCGCAGCGTCAGCCGCCCGTACGGGTTGCAAGAGTCCTATCCGGACGCCAAGAGCTCGCGGCGACTCGGGTGGGGCGTGTTCCGGCGGGTGCCCACGCGCAACCCGGGCTTCGTCACGATGCTCGGCATCATCCACGTGCTGACCATGCTGGCCATGGCCGGGGCGTCGGCCGGCAACACGGGCATCATCACGCGGCTGTTCAGCATCCCGCTGACCGTCATGCTGGTGCTGATCATCGCGGGGTCGGTGGCGTTCGCCCAGCCGCCCAAGGCCGACCGGCCCAAACACGCACGACACTGGATAGCCGGGCTGCTGCACGGTTTCGCCCACATCGGGCTGGCGGTCGTCGGCACGTGGCTCTGGCTGGTGCTGCCGTTCCATGACTGGGCGTGGCCCAGCCCGCTGGTCGTGGCCGCGGTACTCTACGGCCCGGTCATCGGCTTCGTCGCCACCCAGCTGACGGCGCTCTACCTGCTGATCGCGTCGTATGCCGGGGTCAACGTCAACGAACTGTTCGCGGGCCAGGGCATCGAGGACCACAAGAGCTTCCTGCGTATGCACATCGCGCAGGACGGCAGCCTGACCATCCACCCGATCGCCGTCGACAAGGTCAGTCGCAAGTGGACCCCCGACCCCGACGGCGCCGCCGACAGCCCGTGGCTGCACCCACGCGACCCCCTGACGCCCCGACGAATCGAGGACCCGATCAAGGTGAGCTGAGCCCTGGTTGTATTGCTCGTCTAGTTGTATTGCTCGTCGTGGGCCTGGCGGGGGCCGCAGACCGAGGCCCGGCTGCATGAGCAGCGGGAACCGTCGGCGTCCATGCGGACCACGACCGCGTCCTTGGGGACGCTGTGGGCCACGACCCGGCCGTCGCCCTCGGGGGTCGACACCCGGCTGCCGACGGCGGGGGCCGTGGCCTGGAACTTCTGGTAGAGCGGGTGCTCGTATTTGAGGCAGCACATGAGCCGGCCGCAGGCGCCCGAGATGCGTAGCGGGTTGAGGGGCAGGTCCTGGTCCTTGGCCATGCGGATGGTGACCGGCTCGAAGTCGGTCAGGAACGTCGCGCAGCACAGGTCGCGGCCGCAGGAACCGATGCCGCCCTGCACGCGGGCGGAGTCACGCGCGGAGAGCTGCCGCAATTCCACGCGGCAGTGCAGGGTCGCACCAAGATCCCGTACGAGGGAACGAAAGTCGACTCGATGCGGGGCCGTGAAGTAGATCGTCGTGCGGGCACTGCCGGCGCCGGCCTGATCGAGCACGTGATCGACGGCGACGACCTTCATCGGCAGCTCGTGCGCCTTGATCAGCTTTTTGGCGGCGACCTTGGCCTCCGCCTTGCGCTTCCGCAGCAGCTCGTCGCGCCGCAGATCGGTGTCGTCGGCGAGCCCGGCGACCTTCGGGAAGCCCGACGTCTCCTCGCTCACCCACTGCGCCGCCCAGACGCACTCCGCCACCTCGGGGCCGTCATCCGTGGGCACCAGCACACGGTCGCCGACCTGGGGCGAGAACTCGCCCGGATCAAGGTAGTAGAGGCGGCCGTACCGATTGAAGCTGACCGCGCACAGCATGCCCATGCTCTCCACCCTACGACGCCAACAGGCCCGCACCAAATGCCTGTTTTGGGGTACCCATCGGGGTTGTCGCATAGATGCATCGCAACCGCCCGAATCGACCGTCGTTGGCCAGACCCGTAGACGCCGCTCGTTCGCGGCCCATCTCCGGAGGGAACTGCCACATGACGTCCGCCAGGTCGCTGGCCGCAAGTGTCGTCGCGCTCGGTTTCGCGAGCGCTTTCACCGCACCGCAGCCCGCACTCGCGGCGCCCGGGTCCTGCGAACGGGCCGAGAACTTCGCGGCGCAGTCCGGCGCCGAGATCGCACGGATCACCAAGCTCCAGGTGAGCGCACCCGTCACGGAGCGGGCCGAAATTCCGGACGGACGGGACGAAAAGGCAGGTGGTGGCCGGGCCGCCGGGGTGCTGAGCAGTGGCGCCGACGCGGTCATTCCCGACCCCGAGGACAGCGACACGCCGAGCGAGGGCATCGGCATGACCGGCATGGGGGCGCTCGGCTATCTGGGTATTGCCCCGAAGTCGGGAACCGGGACCAACGGGGTGCCGGCGGCCGAGGGTGGGCCGCTGGGCCGAATCGCCGATCGGGGCGGCGAGGTCGTAGGTGGCCTGACCAGGGGCGCGGGCGGCGGAAAGCCGATCGACAAGGTCGCGGGCGGGCCGACCGCGGGTGTGGGAGGCCCGCTCACCGGCAAGCTCGTGGACGGCCTGACCGGGGGCGCAGGCGGCGGGGAGCCGGTCGGCGAGGACATGGATGGCCTGACCGAGCGCGTGGGCGGCCTGGCCGAGGGCGTGGGCGGCGGGGAGCCGGTCGGTGAGGACAACGACTCGGACGGCGGAGACTCCAGCAGTGACGGCTCGGACAGCGACGGGTCCGGCAACGACGGGTCGGACACCGCCGAGCCGGGGGCGAAGGATGCCCGTGAGCCCGGGGCGCAGGATGCCCGTGAGCCCGGGGCGGAGGATGCCCGGGGTGACGGCGGCGAGGTTTCGAACAAGCGGGCCAGGAGCGCGACGCTCGCCGGCATCGGGGTCGGCGAGGCCCGTACGGCGATGATCGCCCCGGCCAAGGTCGCGTCGGCCGCGTACGCCCGGATGCTCGACGGCCGTTCCGGCAATGAGGCGATCGCGAAGCCGCTGCTGCAGAAGGCGCCGCCGACCAACGCCAATGGGGCCAAGCGCTCGATCCCCGCGTCGAAGGCGGGACCGCTGCGCCTCGGCAAGGGCCGGATCGGCACGCACGCCCAGTGGGAAGCCGGCATGGCGTGCGGCCGCACCGCGGGCGAGACGGGCCGCGCCGAGACCTCCCTCACGAGCATGACCCTGCTGGGCAGCGGCCGTGGTGCGCTGGTCCGGGTGCCGGGCACGATGACGAGCCGGGGCACGACCGCGATCGAACACCACGACCAGGCCCGTACGGTGGCCCGGTCGACCGTCACCGCGGGGCGCATCGAACTGGCGGGCGGCAAGGTCACCGTCCGGGTGCTGCGGGCGCCCACCCTCGAGGCGGCCATGTCGGCCACGGCCGGCGGCAAGGTCAGCTACCGTCCCGCGATCGTCGAGGTTTCCGGCGAGGGCATGCCGACCAAGCGTCTGCAGGCCGCGGGCGAGCACGTCGACTTCGCGCTCACTCCCGGCCAGCGGGCGCTGGAGTCGGCGCCGCTGACCGACCTGGGCAGCCTCACCAGGGGCGGGCCGTTGCCCGTGCCCAGCATCCCGGGTCTGCCGCCGGTGGCCACGCCGGAACCGGAGTCGGCCACCCTGCCCGCGAAGGGCGTGAGGGTGCGTGTCTCGCTCGGCGACGTGCGGCACGCCATCAAGGGCAACGCGATCGCCGCCCGGGCCGCCGCGATCAAGGTCGCGCTGAGCCAGGCGCCGGACTCGGAGGGGCGCGGCCAGGGCGGCTACGGCAAGCCCGCGGTCTCGCTGAGCATGTCGTTCGGCGTGCTGGAGGCGGCCGCGGTGTCGCCCGAGACCCCCGAGGCGCCGTCCGGCTCGGGCGGCGGTCTTCCGGTGACGGGCCCGAGGCTCGACCGGGTCGCCATGATCGGCGGCGGTCTGCTGCTGGCCGGAATCGGGGCCGTGCTGTTCGGCCTGCGGCGGCGGCGCTCCCACTCGTGATCACTCGGGTGTGATCACGTGCGGGCGGCCTTCCGGCTCTCGGTGGGGAGGCCGCCCGTTCCCTCGTACGCGTAACCGGAGTCGAAGTCACGGTTACCGGAACCGGGGTCGTCCGGATGGAGAGATGTCGATCTCCTGACGGATGAGTCGGACCCGAACGGTTGTCTCCTCCTGGTCCACCGAGTGGCCCGAAGGCTCCCGGAGACCGAGACATCCATCGATCAGTAGCGTTGAGTAGTCCCCAGACCTGCGGGGGGTGCAGGAGGACGCGGCGTCGCATTCGGAATTCTTTCCGGTTATCCGAATGCGGCGCCACGTCCATGCTCACAGCCCTCCCGCTTACAGGGGGACCGACACGGCCAGCGGCTGCGACCCGTCCAGCAGATCTTCGGCCTCGGCGTAGTCGTCGGCGACCGTACGCAGGACGTGGGCCACCAAGTTGGCGGCGGCCTCGGCCTCGGCGGCAGTGGGCGGGAAGCTGGCCGGAGCGGTCAGGGTCAGCGCCTCGGCCGAGGTCAGAACCTCGGTCAGCGCGGACGCCAGGTGATCGCGCGCACCAACCATCCAGTCATGCAGGGCCGCAGCCAGGTCGGCGGTCGCCTCGAAGCGCTCGTCGAGACCGTCGTGGCCACCCGAGAGATGCGTGGCGGCACGTCGGCGCTGATCGTCGTAAGCCTCGGCGGCCTCGCCCTCCCACTCGCCGGGCGGCGGCAGCGCGGCGGCGGCCTCGACGCAGACCCGGGCGCCGGCGCGGAGTTCCGGCTCGGCCTCGACCAGCGCCGCCGGGCGCAACTCGGCCACCGCTCGGGTGGCATCGACGGGCAGGAGACGTACGCGTCGAAGGTGCCCCCAGACAGCATGACCCGGCGGAGCACCGGCCAACTCGAACACTTCTTCGGCCCGGCGCAGCAGCGGGGTCGCGGAGTCGAGCACCTCGTCGAGCCGGTCCATCACATCTCCCGGGTGAAGCGGCCCTGGACCGCCTCGTCGGTCTCGGCATAGTCACGCCGGGTCGCTCGCACCGAGCCGGCCATCGCGGTCAGGCGCGCGGCCGACGCGGACGCCTCGTGCGCTCGGGCTTCGAGCACCGCGACCCAGTGGTCGTGGAGCGCGCGCCCCACCCGGCCCG
The DNA here is from genome assembly GCF_055562135.1 of Actinoplanes sp. NPDC021490. Lineage (NCBI taxonomy): Bacteria > Bacillati > Actinomycetota > Actinomycetes > Micromonosporales > Micromonosporaceae > Actinoplanes > Actinoplanes sp. NPDC021490. The sequence goes on along the minus strand of NZ_JBVHFW010000001.1, from coordinate 160,225 downwards.
GCAGACCGGCGCCGCCCCCTTCGCTCGCGCCGACGGGCAGCGTGACGAACGCACGCGAGGCGGTCCGCAACGAGGGGACCTCGCGGGACAGCGCGGTCAGCGCGTCGGCGGCCTGGTCGAGGCGGTCGGCCAAGCGGTCCATCTCAGGCCTCGCCCAGCGAGCGCCGCTTACCGAAGATCTCGTCATGGAGCTTGTCGCGGGCCCAGCCGGCCGCCTCGGCCGCGTTGGCGACCGTGGCCTGAAGCTCGCGGGAGAACTCGGCCGGCCGGCGATGCTGCAGCCCGCCGTGGATCTGGATGTCGGTTATCTGGCCGGAGGCGGTCACCGTGACCTCGATCGAATCGTCGGGTGAGTGGACCGAGACGTGGTGAGACTCGACCGCTCGTTCGTAATCACCGCGCAACTGCTCAACGCGTCGATGCCTCTCGATGGCTTCGCTGATCCACGCCTCGTCGATCTCCCGCGCCATGCCGAGGCTCCTCACCGTGTGTCAATACGCCGTCGCGCACCGGGACCAGAACGTACCCGGAAGAGTGACTCCTTCGCTACGCCGGGTTTTCCACTGTGGATAACTCCCGAGCCTGTGGATGACGGATGAGGTTTTGTCGGAGGTGCGCAATACCATCAGTGCCGTGAGTGACGTCTTCGCCGATCTGGTGGGCCAGAAAGAGCCCGTCGCCACGCTGCGACAGGCAGCGGCGGCCGCGGCCCGGGTCGTCGCCGGTGAGCAGGTGGGCGCCGGCGCGATGACCCACGCCTGGATCTTCACGGGCCCGCCGGGCAGTGGGCGCTCGGTGGCTGCGCGGGCTTTCGCGGCGGCGCTCGAGTGCCTGCGTGACGGGGCCGGTTGCGGTGAGTGCCACGGCTGCCACACCACTCTGGGCAAGACCCATGCCGACGTACGGTTCGTGGTCCCCGAGGGCCTGTCGATCGGCGTCAACGAGATGCGCGCCCTGGTGCTGCGGGCGGCGAGCGCCCCCTCGGGCGGCCGGTGGCAGGTCGTCGTCATCGAGGATGCCGACCGGCTCACCGAGCAGGCGGGAAACGCGCTGCTCAAGGCGATCGAGGAGCCGCCGCCGCGCACGGTCTTCCTGCTGTGCACGCCGTCGACCCATCCCGACGACATCTCGGTGACGATCCGCTCGCGCTGCCGGGTGGTGGCGTTGCGGCAGCCGCCGGCCGATGCGGTGGCCGAGGTCCTCGTTCGTCGTGACGGCATCGCGCCCGACGTCGCCGCGTGGGCCGCGGCCGCGGCGCAGGGGCACGTCGGGCGGGCCAAGCGGCTGGCCAACGACACCGAGGCCCGCGGGCGGCGCGAGGCCGTGCTGTCGGTGCCGCGCCGACTGACCGGGGTGGGCGCGTGCTTCGAGGCGGCGAGCGCGCTGATCAAGGCGGCCGAGGCCGAGGCGGCGGAGCAGTTGGTCGAGACCGACGCGTCCGAGCGTTCGGCCCTCGAGCAGGCCCTGGGTGCGGGCGGCACGGGCCGCGGCGCGGCCGGGGCCATGCGCGGCGCGGCCGGCCAGCTCAAAGACCTGGAGCGCCGGCAGAAGTCGCGGGCCACGCGCTCGAAACGCGACGCCCTGGACCGCGCGCTGGTCGACCTGGCCGGTTTTTACCGAGACGTCCTGATCACCAACCTGCGCGCCCCGGTCGGCGTGGTGCACACCGACGTGGCCGGCCAGTCCGAGGCCGCGGCGGGCAAGTGGTCCCCCGAGAGCGCCCTGCGCCGTCTCGAGGCGGTGCTGGCCTGCCGTCAGGCCATCGACGAAAACGTCAAGCCCGAGATCGCCGTGGAAGCCATGATGCTGAACCTCTGGCGCGGCTGAGGTCAGCGGCGGCTGTAGGGGCCGTCCGGAGTCTCGTCGTCGTTGATCCCGAGCAGCTCGGCCATCTCCTCCAGCGGTTCCTCGCTGTGCCCCCTGTCCCGGCGCTCGGCGGCAACCGGCCGCGCGATCGGCTCCGTGACGTCGGCACCATCCGCCGCCGGCCGACTCGCGACCGGCTGTGCCAGATCCGCGCCATCCGCAGCCGACCGGCTCGCGATCGGTTGGGTGAGGTCGACGCTGTCCGCCGCCGAACGGCTCGGGATCGACTGCGTAACGTCGCCCGCATCCGCGGTCGGCGTGGACCCGATGGGCTGCGTGAAGTCGGCGCCATCGGCCACCGAACGGCCCGGGATCGACTGCGTCGCGTCGCCGGCATCCGAGGTCGGCGTGGGCCCGACGGGCTGCGTGAAGTCGGTGCCATCGGCCACCGAACGGCTCGCGATCGACTGCGTCGCGTCGCCGGCACCCGCAGACGGCGTAGGCGCGATCCGCTGAGTGGCGTCACCGGCATCCGCAGACGGCGTGGGCGCGATCCGCTGAGTGGCCTCGGCCGGGATCGGCTCGGTCGGTGCAGCCAGATCGGCGGTGGACAGCTCGGAATCAGCGGCGGACCCCGGCCCCGAAGCCACGGAGGCGGGTTCCGGCGCCGCGCTGGCGGGCTCCGAGGACCCGGCCTCCGGCGATGCGGTGGATCGCCGGTCGAGGGGGCCTACCCGGCGTTCCGAGGCGGCGGTCAGGTCGGGGGCCTGGAAGTCGGGACCCGGGGGCAGGTCGGTCGAGGCGGGAGCCGGGTGGGGCGTTTCGGTGCCGCCCAGCAGGGCGGACAGGCGGTCGCCCACGGCGGTGGTGATTTCGTCGATCGGGCGGGCCGCGTCGAGGACCAGGTAGCGCTTCGGGTCGGCGGCGGCCAGGTCGAGGAAGGCGTACCGCACCCGCTCGTGGAACGGACGGGACTCGCTCTCCAGGCGGTCGGTGCCCTCGCCGCGGGAGTCGACCCGGTTGAGGCCGACGCCGGGGTCGACGTCGAGCAGAACGACCAGGTCGGGCTTCAAGCCGCCGGTGGCCCAGGAGGACAGCCATGAGATCTCGGCGACCGGCAGTGTGCGACCGGCGCCCTGGTAGGCCAGGGACGAGTCGACGTAGCGGTCGCTGATCACCACGGCGCCCCGGGCCAGGGCCGGGCGGACGACGGTGGCCACGTGGTGGGCGCGGTCGGCCGCGTAGAGCAGGGCCTCGGCCCGGGGCGACGGCGCCTCGCTCTTGTCGAGCACCAGCTGACGGATGCGGGCCCCGACATCCGTCGCGCCGGGCTCCCGGGTGACCACCACGTCATGGCCCTCGGCCTGCAGACGGTCGGCCAGCCGGGTCACCTGGGTCGACTTGCCCGCGCCCTCGCCGCCTTCGAAGACCACGAAGATGCCGCTGCGCACGAACTGCTCGCCGGGCGCGAGCGGGCGTCCGCGCAGGGAGCCCCACAGGTCGGCCAGCACCGGCACGCCGCGCTTGTCGTCCATCTGGCGGAACGAGCTGATGCCGACGAAGACGCCGATCGCGCCGGCGACCAGCAGCAGCACGCGGGTCGAGGAGACGTCGAAGTGCACCGCGCCGAGTTCGACGCGGCGGGAGCTGCCCAGGCCGACCAGGAATCCGGACAGCGTGATGGCCAGCAGCAGCACCATCCGCACGCCGATCTGGACGACGGCGAAGACCCTTCCCCGTACGGCGTCGTCGACCTCGCCGTAGAGAAGTGTCGTGCCGGCCAGGAAGGCCATGCCCGCGCCCGCGCCGACGAGCAGCGCGCCGACCAGGGCCATCGAGAGGTGGAAGGCGACACCGAGGAACATCACCGAGCCGCTGGCCAGCACGATGCTCATGCCGAACCAGCGACGACGGGACAGATCGCGGATGATCATGGGGCCGAGGCCGATGCCGACCGCCAGACCCATGAAGATGGTGCCGAAGAGCAGGTAGAACGCCGCTTCACCGGCGCCCAGCGAGGTCGCGAAGGTCTTGGCCGCGCCGATCACCACGCCGCCGGCCGCGAACGCGCCGAAGATGCCGAGCACCAGACCCCGTACGAGGGGGGTGGTCCCGATGTATTTCCAGCCGTCGAGGAACTGGCGGGTCATGCTCTGCTGCTGGGCGGCCTCCTGGCGTTCCGCGCTCTTGCCGCCGATCTCCTTGATGCCGAAGAAGACGGTGATCGCCGTGACCAGCCGGGAGATCGCGTTGAGATAGAGCGCGATCTGCACGGGCTGGGCCCAGTCGGGCAGGCTCGCGCCGGACTGCTGGATGCCCGCGGTGAGGGCCGACAGCGCCAGCGCGGCCAGGATCGGCGTGATGCCGTACGTGGTGACCAGCGTGAGCTGGTTCGAGACCTCGATCCGCGACTTCGGGATGAGGTTGGGCACCGCGGCTTCCTTGGCCGGGATCCAGATCAGCGTGATCGTCTCGCCGATGAACGTGGCGATGGTCGCCCAGGCCACGGTGACCGCCGGGGACCCGCCGAACAGCGGGACGAGCGGGATCGACCCGTAGAACACAAACCGGATGAGGTCGGTGATGACCATCGTGTAGCGCCGGTCGAACCGGTCGGCGAACACGCCCGCGATCGGGCCCAGCAGCAGGGCGGGGAGCAGGCGCACGGCGATCGTGCCACCGAAGGCGGCGCCCTGGCCGGCGCTGCTCTCGAACTGGGCCGCGGCGAAGATGCCGGTGGCCAGCAGGCCGATCCAGTCGCCGAACGAGGCGAGGCCGAGCACGAGCCAGAGGCGGCGGAACGGCCGGATGCGAAGCACCGAGCGCAGCGCCGCCGCGCCCGACAAGTCGACCGGGCCGGATTCCCGCTTTTCGGTGTCGATGGCCGTACCTCCCGTGATTACCGCAGGGTGCACTCTATCGGGCGGCTCGAAGCCACCGGGTTACCCACGTTCGGGTAGCGAATAAGTGAAGAGCTTTCGCATTGATGGGAACGGAGATACGGTGCGGGCGTGATCGAGGAGCGCAAGGCCTTGCAGACGCGGCTCGACCGGGCCACCGCCCACCTCGAGACGCCGGTGGCGGCGGTCGACCTCGCGGCCTTCGACGACAACGCCGCCCGGCTGTCCGAGCGCGCCGGAGGCAAGCCGCTGCGCGTGGCCAGCAAGTCGGTGCGCTGCCGTACGCTGCTGGAACGCGTCCTCGCCCGCCCCGGCTGGCACGGCGTGATGGCCTACACGCTGCCCGAGGCGATCTGGCTCGTCCGCACCGGCCTGACCGACGACGTCCTGGTGGCCTATCCGACGGCCGACCGCGCCGCGCTGCGCGAGCTGACCTCCGACGCCAAGCTGGCCGACGCCATCTCGATCATGGTGGACCACCCGTCGCACCTCGATCTGGTCGACCAGGTCACCCCGCCCGGCGCCCGCCCCGCCGTACGGCTGTGTCTGGATCTCGACTCTTCCTGGCGCCCCACCGCCGCCCTGCACGTCGGCGTGCGCCGCTCCCCCATCCACTCGGCCGGTCAGGCGTCGGCCCTCGCCCGCCGGATCACCGCCCGCCCCGGCTTCAAGCTGGTCGGGATGATGTCGTACGAGGCCCAGATCGCCGGGCTGGGTGACCTGCCACCCGGGCAGGCGCTGCGGGGCCGCGCGATCCGCCTGATGCAGTCGCGCTCGTTCCCCGAGATCGTCCGGCGGCGAGGCGAGGCGGTGGCGGCCGTACGGGAGCACACGGACCTCGAATTCGTGAACGCCGGCGGCACCGGCAGCGTGGCCGCGACCGGCGCCGACCCCGTGGTCACCGAGGTCACCGCCGGTTCGGGCCTGTACGGGCCGACGCTGTTCGACGCCTATTCGGCGTGGCGCCCGACCCCGGCCGCGTTCTTCGCGCTCAGCGTCGTGCGCCGCCCGGCACCGAGGATCGCGACCGTGCTCGGCGGCGGCTGGATCGCGTCGGGACCGGCCGAGACGTCCCGGCAGCCGACGCCGTGGCTGCCTGAGGGCCTGAAGTTCAAGCCCGACGAGGGGCCGGGCGAGGTGCAGACGCCGCTGGTCGGGGCGGTGGCCGACACGCTGCGGCCCGGCGACCGCGTCTGGTTCCGTCACGCCAAGGCCGGCGAGCTGTGCGAGCACGTCAACGAGCTTCAGCTGGTCGACGGCGAGTCAGCGACGCCGGCCCCGACGTACCGGGGGGAGGGTCATGCTTTCCTGGGCTGACCCGTCAGTTCGTGACGTGGCGATGCAGGTATTCCCGGATCAGGGCCTTGGCCTCGGTCAGCACGGCCTCGTCACCGCCCTGGTCGCGCCGGAAGGCCAGCTTGATCAGCGCGTCCGCCGCCTCGACCGAGATCTCGAGCGAGAACCGCAGCCGCTGACGATCCATGAGCTGGAACTGGTCGACCAGAAGCTCGGCCAGGCGCTCGGCGATGACCGCGTTGTTGTCGCGCTCGACGTCGAGCAGGTGCACGTCGACCACGTCGCCGAAGTGCAGCGTGCGGAAGCCGGGCACGGAGCGGTGCATGTGGATGAAGATGTCTATCGCCGCGTCGACGCCGTCCCACCAGTGGGCGAACGTCTCGTTGCCGAATCGGTCGGACAGACCCTGCAGGTACGCATCCATGTTGCGCATGGCCAGCGCCTGGACGATCGCCCGCTTGTCCGGGAAGAACTGGTAGACCGAGCCGATGGCGACCTCGGCGCGCTCGGCCAGAAGCGTCGTGGTCAGGCCCTCATAGCCGACCTCGTCCACGAGCTCGGCGCAGGCGTCGAGCATGCGCTGGACCCGGGCAACGCTTCTGCCCTGCACCGGGACACGCCGCAGCGGCCCGGTGGTGACGGTTGGTGTCGACACGCGTCGCCACTCCCTCTCAGCAGTGATAATCGGAACGTTACTCGGATCAACGAGCGAGGGGCATCGACGGGACGCGCGGTGCGGCTGTCCGCTCGTACGGAGGACAAAGCCTGAATGACTACCCCTCGGAATGCGCGCCGCTGGATCAACTGGGGCGGCAACCAGCAGTCACTCGCCGTCGACGTCCTGACCCCTGGCACTGTCGACGAGGTCGTCGGCCACGTCAAGGAGGCGTCGGGAACCGGACGCCGGGTCAAGGTCGTCGGCAGCGGCCATTCGTTCACCGATATCGCGGTCGCCAACGACCAGCGGATGCTCATGCACCGGCTGACCGATCTCGTCTCGGTCGATGGACCGCTGGTCACCGTGCAGGCCGGGATGCCGCTCTGGAAACTCAACGAGATCCTGGCCACGCACGGGCTGGCCATGCCCAACCTGGGCGACATCGACGCGCAGACGATCTCCGGCGCCATTTCCACCGGGACGCACGGCACCGGCGCCGACCACTGCACCCTGGCCACCTGTGTCGAGGCCGTCAAGCTGGTCACCGCCTCCGGTGAAGTGCTCGAGATCGGCAAGAACGACGAGATCTTTCCCGCCGTACGCCTCGGGATCGGCGCCCTGGGCATCCTGGTCGAGGTGACGCTGCGTTGTGTCCCGGCGTTCACGCTGCTGGCCGACGAGCGGCCGATGGCCCTGACCGACGTGCTGGCCGGCCTGGACGAGTGGATCCCGTCCAACGATCACGTCGAGTTCTACTGGTATCCGTACACCGACCGGGCGCAGCTCAAGCGCAACAACCGGGTCGCCGAGAACGACCGTCCGCTGTCCGGCTTCCGCGGCTGGATGGACGACGAGTTCCTGGCCAACACCGTCTGGCAGGGCGTCTGCGAGGTCGGCCGCCGGGTTCCGGCCATCGTCCCCACCGTGCAGTCGATCGCCGCCCGGGCCCTCACCGCCCGGACGTACACCGAGCGCTCGGACCGGGTCTTCTGCACGCCGCGGCGGGTGCACTTCACCGAGATGGAGTACGAGATCCCGCGTGAGGCGCTGCCCGAGGTGCTGGGCGCGCTGCCGCGGATCATCGACGGGCTGCCGTTCAAGATCCAGTTCCCGGTCGAGGTGCGGTTCACCGGCCCCGACGATGTGTGGCTCTCGCACGGCTACGGCCGGGATTCGGCGTACGTGGCGGTGCACCAGTTCACCGGCGCGCCCTACGAGCCCTACTTCCGGGCGTTCGAGGCCGTCTGCCAGCCGCTCGGCGGGCGGCCGCACTGGGGCAAACTGCACTACCGTACGGCCGAAGATCTGCGCCCGGTCTATCCGAAGTTCGACGACTTCGTGGCCGTGCGCGACCGGCTCGACCCGGCCCGGGTGTTCACCAACGAATACCTGGACCGGGTGCTCGGAGCCTAGGGCGTCCTATTCCGCGTTCGCCGCGGCCTTGGCCGGCGCCGTCTTCTTGGCGGCGACCGGCGCGCCGTTCGCGGCCTTCTTGGCCGGGGCCGCCTTCTTGGCCGCGGTCTTCTTGGCCGGCGTGGCCTTCTTCGCCGCTGCCTTCTTGGCCGGCGCCTTCTTGGCCGCCGTGTCGCCCGCGGCCTTGGCCGGCGCCTTCTTGGCCGTGCGCTTCTTGGGGGCCGGACCCTTGGCCCGCTTCTCGGCCAGCATCTCCGACGCCTGCTCGATGGTCAGGTTCTCGGGGGTCTGGTCGCCGCGCAGCGACGCGTTGTATTCGCCGTCGGTCACGTACGGCCCGAACCGGCCGTCCTTGATGACCATCGCCAGCTCGGTCACCGGGTCGGGACCCATCTCGCGAAGCGGCGGCTTGGCCGCGCCCCGCCCGCGGGTCTTCGGGGCGGCCAGCAACGCCAGCGCCTCGTCGAGGGTGACCGTGAACAGCTGCTCCTCGGTCGCCAGCGAACGCGAGTCGGTGCCGCGCTGCACGTACGGGCCGTAGCGGCCGTTCTTCGCAGTGATCTCGTTGCCCTCGGGGTCCTTGCCGACCACGCGGGGCAGGGTCAGCAGCTGGAGCGCCTGCTCGAGGGTGAGCGTCTCGGGGGTCTGCGACCGGAACAGCGAACCACGCCGCTCGCCGCTCTGCACGTACGCCCCGAACCGGCCCGACTTGATCAGCACCGGCTCCTTGGTCTGCGGGTCGTCACCCAGGCTGCGCTCGCCGCCACCGCCGAGGAACAGCTCCTTGACCTTCTCGGGGGTCAGCTCGTCGGGCGCGACCCCCTCGGGGATCGAGACGCGGTTCGACTTGTCGTTCGCCTGCTCGTCGGTCGCGTCCTGGGGCTGACGTTGCAGGTACGGCCCGAAACGACCGACCCGCACCACGATGCGCCTCCCTTCTTCGTCATCGAAGAGGGGGATCGAGTTGATCAGGCGAGCGTCGATGGCGCTCAGGTTCTCGGTGACCATCTTGCGCAGGCCACCGGCCCGGGCGATCTCGTCGTCCGCCCCGGCGGTCTGGCTGCCGAAGTAGAAGGAGGTCAGGAAGTCGAGCGAGGCGTGGTCACCGCCCGCGATGCCGTCGAGGTCGTTCTCCATCGCGGCCGTGAAGCCGTAGTCGACCAGCCGCGGGTAGTGCTGCTCCATCAGGTTGATCACCGCGAACGCGATGAACGTCGGGATCAGCGCCTGTCCGCGCTTCTCGACGTAACCGCGGTCCTGGATCGTCTGCATGATCGACGAGTACGTGGAGGGGCGGCCGATGCCCAGCTCCTCCATCGCCTTGACCAGCGACGCCTCGGTGTAACGAGCCGGCGGGCTGGTGTGGTGACCCGCGGGGTTCAGCTCGTCGGCGTCGAGCGGCTGGTCCTTGACGAGGTTGGGCAGGCGGCGCTCGGCGTCCTCGGCCTCCGCGTTCTCGTCGTCGGACGACTCGACGTACGCCTTCAGGAAGCCCGGCTCGGTGATCGTCTTACCGGTGGCGCCGAAGTCGACCTCTTCCTGCGCGGTGGAGACGGCCCGGATGCGCACCGAGATCGAGTTGCCGACCGCGTCGGTCATCTGCGACGCGACCGTGCGGCGCCAGATCAGCTCGTAGAGCCGGAACCCGTCGCCGGAAAGCTCCCCGGCCAGCTCGGCAGGAGTGCGGAAGGTGTCACCGGCGGGCCGGATGGCCTCGTGCGCCTCCTGCGCGTTCTTGACCTTGCCCTTGTAGTGGCGGGGCTCCGGCGGGACGCTGCGCTCGCCGTAGAGCTCGGCGATCTGCCGGCGGGCGGCCGCGATGGCCGTCTCCGACAGGTTGACCGAGTCGGTACGCATGTAAGTGATGTAGCCCTCTTCGTAGAGGCGCTGGGCCGTGCGCATCGCCTGGGCCGACGACATGCGCAGCTTGCGGGCGGCCTCCTGCTGCAGCGTCGAGGTGATGAACGGCGGATAGGGCCGGCGGCGGTACGGCTTCTCCTCGACCCGGTTGACCGTGAAGTTCTGCCCCTCGAGCCGGGCCGCGAGACCCCGGGCGCCGCTCTCGTCGAGCTGCACCACGGCCGCGCCGGGCTTGAGACGGCCGGTCGTGGGCTCGAAGTCCTTGCCGGTCGCGATCCGGTCGCCGTTGAGCGCGATCAGCGTGGCGCCGAACTGGCGCGGACCCTCGACCTGGCCCTGGACGGCCAGCAGGGCGTTGATGTCCCAGTACTCCGCCGTGCGGAACGCCATGCGCTGACGCTCACGCTCGACCACGATGCGGGTCGCCACCGACTGGACGCGGCCGGCCGAGAGCTTCGGCATGACCTTCTTCCAGAGCACCGGGCTGACCTCGTAGCCGTACAGCCGGTCGAGGATGCGGCGGGCCTCCTGCGCGTCGACCAGGTTCTTGTCGATCTCGCGCGGGTTGGCCACGGCGGCCTGGATCGCGGGCCGGGTGATCTCGTGGAAGACCATCCGGTGCACGGGGACCTTGGGCTTGATCGTCTCGAGGAGGTGCCACGCGATGGCCTCGCCCTCGCGGTCCTCATCGGTAGCCAGGAAGATCTCGTCGACCTCTTTGGCCAGCTTCTTCAGCTTGGCGATCTGCTGCTTGCGATCGGCCGAGATCACATAGAGCGGGTGGAAGCCGTTGTCGACGTCGACGCCCAGCCGAGCCCACGACTCACCCTTGTACTGCTCGGGCACCTCGTCGGCGTTCTTGGGCAGATCGCGGACATGGCCGATGGAGGCCTCGACAAGATAGTCGGGGCCCAGATAACCGGCGATCGTCTTGGCCTTCGACGGGGATTCGACGATGACCAGACGGGTCGTCCTGGCTTCACTCGGCACGGCACTCCCAAACTTCGCAACTCAGCATTCCGCTCTTCGGCGCAGCGGATCACAGACTTTCAACGTAACGCGCCGGATGAGTCTGCATTCCCGGGGAACCCCGGAGTCGGATGGTAACGGTCCGGCCACCGTATGCCTCCAACGGCGACACCGTACACCGGGACCATGCTGTCGTGTCGCACACAATCCAGGAAGATCATGCAGCCGCGCCGCCGGGCCAGAGTCGTTCCGGCGCGGCGGCGGGCCGGTCTCCGACCAGCTCAGCGAGCCGGGCGACCCGCCGCTTGCCCAGGATCCGATAGTGCCGGCCGTCCTCCGACACGCGCCCGGCGAGACCGGCCCGGACCAGCGCGGCATCGATCTCGGCCACGTCCTTGGCCGGGTCGAGCCCGAGCGCGTAGCCGCCGGGAATCGGCTCGCCGGCGGCGGCCACCCACAGGCGCAGTCGCGGACCGCTCAGGAAAAGCTGCGCGGCTGCCTGGGGCCAGGCCTGAGCAAGACCGTTCAACCTCCGGGAGTACGCCGTGAGCACCTCGAACCTGGGACCGGCGGGCTGGGGCTCAGGCTCGGGCTCGGGCTCCCCCTCGGCCTGCGGCTCCTCCCCGCCGGCGAGCTCCTCCGGCTCGACGACGTCGATCTCCGCTGGAGCCATATCACCAGGTTTTTCCGGCATTTCCGTTTTATTGGGTTGCGCCGGAGCTTCAGCAATCACGTCGAGATCCGGAACCGAATCATCCTCGAACGGCGCATACACGACATCGCGTACGTCGGAATCCTGCTCTTGATCTTGAATGGGACGCCAGTTGACCACCAAGCCGCGGATGACCAGCTCGGCCACCAGCACGTGCACCCGCCAGGCGGCGTCGACCGGCACCAGCACGCGCGCCGTGCCACCCATCCGCCCGAGCACGCCCGGCCCGGCCAGCAGGCCCGTGAGATCGGCCGGCGACGGCTCGGTGGTCTCGGCGCCGAAAAACGGCAACTGGCGACCGGCGTCATGCGGCGGGACGGCACGGGGATGAGCGGGGCGCTTGGCAGCCGGAACCGGCGCGGGGAGCACCTCGCGCGGGATCAGCGGCCACCCCGTCTCGGTCATCTCACCGGCACTCGGGCACTTCGTCGAAGGCGGCCTTCAGTTCGGTCGAGCCGAGCTTGCTGGTGTCGAGGCCGCTCGCCTGATAATCCGTCTGCAACTGCTGCACGACCTGGGTCACCTGTTGATAGAAGGTCTGCGCGGGAGCGGTCGGAAGCGCCTCGATGCCGCTCTGAGCGCGCGAATAGGCGTCGCGCGTGGCCGCCAGCGAACCGGTGAAGCCGTCGGCGATCCGGGCGCCGTCGTCCACGTCGGGCACTCCGGCCTTGGCCACCCCGGCCCGCGCCTTCTCGCTCGCGTCGGCCGCCCCGCCGAACAGCCGCATCAGGTTTTCCTTGGCCTGACGCGGAGTGGTGGCGGTGTCCATCTGCTGCTGGGTGCGCGTCGTGAGCGAGCCGATCTCGCTGCGCCACGGCTCGAGAGTGGTGCACACCGAGGCCGCCCAGGCGCGGGCACTGTGCGCCCCGGAACAGGCGGCGAGGGGTGTGGTGAGCGCGAGAAGAACAAGTAGAACGAGGGGTCGGGCCGGGCGCATGGGAAGCAGCGTACGGGCAAGGTCCGACAACCTCATCTATGGTGCGGGGCACCCGGCGTCGCCGAGTGCCCCGCGTGTGCCCTTGACGATGCTCAGGCGGTGACCTTCGCGGTCGGCGTGCTGTCGCCGGCCGACGGGGTCGGGGTGTCGTCGCCCATCGAGATCGGCTTGCGCTTGCTCCACACCACCGCGCCCGCGATGAGCGCCGCGGCGACGATCGCGATGGTGATGCGCAGCGGGTCGTTCTGGTCGTTGCCGATGCTCCAGGCCACGACGGCCGGGGCGATCAGCAGCGAGACCAGGTTCATGACCTTGAGCAGCGGGTTGATGGCCGGGCCCGCGGTGTCCTTGAACGGGTCACCGACCGTGTCACCGATGATCGTCGCCTCGTGCGCCTCGGAGCCCTTGCCGCCGAAGTTGCCGTCCTCGACCAGCTTCTTGGCGTTGTCCCAGGCCCCACCGGAGTTGGACAGGAACACCGCCATCAGCGTGCCGGTGCCGATCGCACCGGCCAGGTAGGACGCCAGCGCGCCGGCGCCGAGGCCGAAGCCGACGGCGATCGGCGCCATGATCGCCAGCAGACCGGGGGTGAGCAGCTCGCGCTGCGCGTCCCGGGTGCAGATGTCGACCACGCGGCCGTACTCGGGCCGCTGGGTGCGGTCCATGATGCCGGGGAACTCGCGGAACTGACGGCGGACCTCCATGACGACCGCGCCCGCCGAGCGGGACACGGCGTTGATGGCCAGGCCGGAGAAGAGGAACACCACGGCCGAGCCGATCAGCAGACCGACCAGGTTGCGCGGGTTCGAGATGTTCAGCAGACCGAGGATCTCGGCGCCGACCGCGTCCGGCGTGATGCCGGCGTCGGCCAGCGACGTGGCCAGGCTGTTGGTGTACGAGCCGAACAGCGCGGTGGCGGCGAGCACGGCCGTCGCGATCGCGATGCCCTTGGTGATCGCCTTGGTGGTGTTGCCGACCGCGTCGAGCTCGGTCAGGATCTGCGCGCCCTTCTCGTCGACGTCACCGGACATCTCGGCGATGCCCTGCGCGTTGTCGGAGATCGGGCCGAACGTGTCCATGGCGACGATGACGCCGACCGTGGTCAGCAGGCCGGTGCCGGCCAGCGCGACGGCGAACAGCGACAGGGTGAGCGACGAGCCACCTAGCAGGAACGCGCCGAACACACCCGCGCCGAGCAGCAGCGCCGAGTAGACCGCGGACTCGAGGCCGACGCTGATGCCGGCCAGCACGACGGTGGCCGCACCGGTCTGCGACGACTTGCCGATGTCCTGCACCGGACGGCGGTTGGTCTCGGTGAAGTAGCCGGTCAGCGCCTGGATGGCGGCGGCCAGCACGATGCCGATGACGACCGCGCCGATCGCGATCCAGCGCGGGTCACGGCCACTGGCCACGACCTCCGGCGAGATGCCCTCGTCGTTGAAGCCGGCGAACGTGGACGGCAGGTAGAGGAAGCTCACCACGGCGACGATGACCGCGGAGATGACGGCGGAGATGTAGAACGCCCGGTTGATCGCGGTCAGGCCGTTGCGGTCGCTCGGCCGCAGCCGGGTGATGAACACACCGAGGATGGCGATCACGACGCCGACGGTCGACACGATCAGCGGGAAGATCAGGCCGTCCTGGCCGAACGCGACCTGGCCCAGGATCAGGGCGGCGACCAGGGTCACCGCGTACGACTCGAACAGGTCGGCCGCCATACCGGCGCAGTCACCGACGTTGTCGCCCACGTTGTCGGCGATGGTCGCGGCGTTGCGCGGGTCGTCCTCGGGGATACCCTGCTCGACCTTGCCGACCAGGTCGGCGCCGACGTCCGCGGCCTTGGTGAAGATGCCGCCACCGACGCGCATGAACATGGCGAGCAGCGCCGCGCCGAAGCCGAAGCCCTCGAGCACCGTCGGGGCGTCGCTCCGGAAGATCAGCACGACCAGCGCGCCGCCGAACAGGCCCAGGCCGACCGTGAGGAAGCCGACCACACCGCCGGTGCGGAAGGCGATGCCCATCGCGGTCTCGCGGCCGCCGTTCTCGCTCGCCGCCGCGGCCACCCGCAGGTTGGCCCGGGTCGCGAGGGCCATGCCCGCGCCACCGATGAACGAGCTGAACACCGCGCCGACGATGAAGAACAGCGAGCGTCCGATCTTGACCCATACCTCGTTGTCGGTGTCGTGCACCGGCAGGAGGAAGAGCAGGACGACCGCGATCACCACGAAGATGGCGAGGGTCTTGAACTGGCGGAACAGGTAGGCCGACGCGCCCTCTTGGACGGCCCCGGCGATCTCCTGCATGTTCTTGGTGCCCCGGCCGGCCTTGAGAACCGACTGGACGAACATCGCCGCAAAGCCCAGCGCGACAAGCGCGAAGACCAGGGCGACGATGACAAATGTGACGTTAGAACCACTTAATGAGGTCCCGGACATCAATGTCCTCCTGTACACCGACCGCGCCCGGGTTCCGGCGGACGAAACCGCCCGGGCGCACCCCCTCGCGAGGGGAAACGACAACTGGGCCCCGCGGCGCGAGACCAGGAGCAGTAGCTGATAACTCGCGTACTGTATCGGCCGATGGTGGTGCTGGTCACACCTGAGTTCAGCCGTGTCGTGGTGATGTTTGCCGCTGTGTTAGCAGCCGGGTGACGGGGTATGGATGCAGGTTGATATCGTCGCGGATTTGTCCAGTTTGTTGAGAAGGCCGATCAGCGCCTGCGAACCGGCCACACCATCCGGACCTCGGTGCCCGGACCATCCTCGACCGGGCGTACCTGCAGGTCATCGACAAATCCGGCGAGAAGCGCGAAACCCACACCGGTAGTGAGCGCCTCGTCGGTCAGCGACTCGTCGGCCAACTCGTCCGGCGGCAACTTGGCCAGACCGACGCTCGCCTCGATCGGCGCGTGGTCGATGACGCGAACCGCATAGGAGTCCGAATCAGACATCTCGACCGTCACCAGGTCGGGCAGACCGTACTGGACATGCAGGGCGACGGCGCGCGTGCAGGCCTCACCGATCGCCAGCCGGACCTCGTCCAGCAGTTCCTCGGCGACTCCAGCGCGCCGGGCGACGGCAACTCCGACCAACCGTGCTGTTCGAACATGCACGGGGGCCGGCGAGAAAGACAGCCGAACCGTTGCCATCACGAAGTCGCGCTGTCGCTGTCCGCGGTCGCCGCCTCGATCGAGGGGAAGATCGGGAACACCTGATCGAGCGCCGTGATGCGGAAAATTTTGAGAAGGGCTTCCTTGGAGCAGACGAGGCTGAAACGCCCGTTCGCCACGCGCAGCCGCTTCATCGCGCCGACCAGCACACCAAGGCCGGTCGAGTCGAGGAACTCGACACCGCCGAGGTCGACGACGACGCTGCGCACCCCGGAGTCGATCAGCTCCACGAGGCGCTCACGCAGCCTCGGGGCGGTGTAGACGTCGACCTCGCCGCCGACTTCGAGCACCGTGTGCTCGGCGACGGTCCGGGTAGCAAGGGACAGCTCCATCGTTCCTCCTCCCTGCGGGGCATGCTGACTGGCGGCGATCTCCCCAGCGAATCTAACCACCGACGGGTTAGGGCCCGCCGTCCGGCTCCACCGTCGTACCCGTTTGAGGTTGCCGCCATTCGGGTGTCACAGTGGCCGGCGTGACGTCGACCGCCCCGAGCCCCGCCGAACTGCTGCACCGGCTGCGGGCCCGCACCCCGGCGGCCGACTCCCCCATTACCCACATCGAGGAGATTCCCGCCCGTACGGGGAAAGTTGCTCCTTGGCCCGCGTGGGCGGCGCCGGATGTGGTCGCCGCCCTGACCGCTCGCGGCATCGCTCAGCCGTGGGAACACCAGGCCACCGCGGCTTCGCTGGCCGCCGGGGGCACGCACGTCGTGGTGGCGACCGGCACGGCGTCGGGCAAGTCGCTCGCCTACCAGCTGCCGATGCTGACGCGGCTGTCCGAGGACCCGCGGGCGACGGCCCTCTACCTCTCCCCGACCAAGGCGCTCGCGGCCGACCAGCTGCGCGCGCTGACCGAACTCGGCCTCGACGGGGTGCGGCCGGCCACGTACGACGGCGACACCTCGCGCGAGGAACGGGAGTGGATCCGGCAGCACTCCCGGCTGGTGCTGACCAATCCCGACATGCTGCACCACGGCATGCTGCCCGGCCACGCGCGCTGGGCCACGTTCCTGCGCCGCCTCTCCTACGTCGTGGTCGACGAGTGCCACGCCTACCGCGGGGTGTTCGGCTCGCACGTCGCGCATGTGCTGCGCCGGCTGCGGCGGCTGGCCGCCCGGTACGGCGGTTCACCCACGTTCGTCCTGGCCTCGGCCACGTCGGGTGATCCGGCCGACGCCGCGTCCCGCCTGATCGGCCTGCCCGTGACCGCGGTGACCGAGGACTCGTCGCCGCGCGGATCGACCACGTTCGCGCTGTGGGAGCCGCCGCTGCTTCCGCCGGAAGAGCCGGACCTTCCCCCCGTACGCCGGTCCGCCCTGAGCGAGACCTCCGATCTGCTGACCGACGCGGTGGTGGCGGGAACGCGGACGCTCGCGTTCATCCGTTCGCGCCGCGGGGCCGAGGTGGTCGCGACGATGACCCGGCGCTCGCTCGACGAGGCGGTGCCCGGCCTGGGCGACCGCGTGGCGGCGTACCGCGCGGGTTATCTCAAGGAGGACCGCCGCCGGATCGAGCGCGCCCTCCTGTCGGGCGAGCTGCTCGCGCTGGCCTCGACCAACGCGCTCGAACTGGGCGTCGACCTGGTCGGGCTGGACGCGGTGCTGATCTGCGGCTACCCGGGAACCCGGGCGTCGCTCTGGCAGCAGGCCGGCCGGGCCGGGCGCGACGGCGGTTCGGCGCTGGCCGTGCTGATCGCGCGGGACGATCCGCTCGACACCTACCTCGTGCACCATCCGTCGGCGCTGTTCGGCCGGCCGGTCGAGATGACCGTGCTCGACCCCACCAACCCGTACGTTCTCGGCCCGCAACTGTGCTGTGCGGCCTCCGAGGCGCCTCTGACCGCGGCCGACATGTCGCTCTTCGGCGAGGCCGCGCTTCCCGCCGTCGAGGGGCTGACCGCATCCGGCGCCCTGCGCAAGCGGCCGTCGGGCTGGTACTGGACCCATCCCGGCCGTCCCGACGTCGACCTGCGCGGCGCGGGCGGCGCCCCGGTCTCGGTCGTCGAGTCGTCGACCGGCCGCCTGCTGGGCACGGTCGACCAGACGTCGTCGCACGTCATGCTGCACACCGGGGCGGTCTATCTGCACCAGGGCGTGACCTATCTGGTCGACCAGCTCGACCTCGACGACGCGATCGCGCTGGTGCACCACGAGGAACCCGACTGGACGACCAATGCCCGCGACGTCACCGACGTGGAGGTGCTGGGCATCCGCTCGCACGTGGACGCGGGCCCGGTCGGACTGTTCCTCGGCGACGTCGAGGTGACGAGCCAGGTCGTGTCCTACCAGCGCCGGCGCATCTCGACCGGCGAGGTGATCGACACCAAGCCCCTCGACCTGCCGGTCCGCAACCTGCGTACGGTGGCCGTCTGGTTCACGATCTCGCCCCGGGCTCTCGACCTCGCCGGCGTCGAACCCCCCGACGTGCCTGGGGCGCTGCACGCCGCCGAGCACGCCGCGATCGGCCTGCTGCCGCTGATGGCCACGTGCGACCGCTGGGACATCGGCGGCCTGTCCACGGCCAACCACGTCGACACCGAGGCCCCCACGGTCTTCGTCTACGACGGCCACCCCGGAGGCGCCGGTTTCGCCGAACGCGCCTACGCCGTGGCCGCCGCCTGGCTCTCGGCCACCCGCGAGGCCATCGCCGCCTGCGCGTGCGAGGCCGGCTGCCCGGCCTGCGTCCAGTCCCCCAAGTGCGGCAACGGCAACAATCCCCTCCACAAACCCGGCGCCGTGCGGGTCCTCGACACCGTCCTGACCGCCCTCGACGCCGGCACCGGTCACTCCGGACGGGCATAGACCGGCCCCGCCCGGGCCGTGGCCACGGCCCGGCCGCCCAGCCCGAAGGCCAGGCGCACCTCGACCTCGGCCCGCACGACGATTTCCAGGCCCTCGACGACACACGACGTCATGCGGCCACGGTTGGCCGCCACGAACTCGGCGGCCCGCGCGCACGCGACTTCCGAGCCGAAGACGGCCCGCACGCCACCGGCCAGGGCGCCCAGGTCGGCCGCCGTGCGAGCCTGATGACGGCCGACGCGCGCCGCTCCCACGCTCGCGCCGAACACGCCCGCCATGACCAGGAGCAGGCCCATGGCCAGGACGAGGATGGTGGCCGCCCCACGGTCCCTCACCACACCGCCTCCGGCTCGCGGGCGGCGGTCGCCGAGCCCTCGATGCCGACCGACGGCAACGGCGCGCCCAGCACCCGCAGGGTCATCCACACGCGGGCGGTCACGATCTCGGTGTCGCCGCCCAGTTCGACCGCGGCGCCCGGCGGGGCCACCCGGGCGCCCGCCGCAGCGCCCGAGTCGCCGCGGGCCTCGGCCAGGGCCGCCTCCCGGGCCGCGTCCAGGCATTGCCCCTTGGCCACCACCGCCGACACCGCCGCCAGCCCCGCGAAGAGCAGAAGCATGAGCGCCGGCAGCCCGGCCGCCAGTTCGGCGGTGAACGCTCCCCGGTCGCGGCCGGGCCGCCGGCGCCGGATCACTTCAGCGCCCGGCCGATGATGCCGGTCAGGGCGGCCGTCACGCTTCCGCCGGTCACGACCTTGTAGAGGATGCCGGCGAACGCGACCGCCGCCAGGGTCCCGACGGCGTACTCGGCCGTGTTCATGCCGGCGTCCGCCGCCTCGGCCCGCAGCCGCGCGAAGTTCGCGATCAGTTTGCGCACGTAGTTCTCCTTCAATTGGGATGAATGACCGGCCCGCGGCCGGTCCTGGTGGTCCCGGGTCAGAGCACGTCCCCGAGGACCGCGATCAGCACCGGGACGAGCCCGGCCAGCAGAAAGGCGGGCAGGAAACACAGCCCGAGCGGAAGCACGATCAGCACGTTCGCGCGCTGCGCCGCCTTCTCGACCGCGACCGCCCGATCGGCCCGCAGGTCGTCGGCGAGCCGGCCCAGCGCCCCGGCCAGCGCGCCGCCGCTCGCGCTGGTGCGTACGGCCGCCGCCACCAGCCGGTCAGCGCCCGGCACCCCGTCGAGGTGCCCCCACGCCTCGGCCGGGGCCGCGCCCAGCGCCAGCGACCGGGCCGTCCGGCGCAGCCGTGTCCCCAGCGGACCGGCGAGCGCGTCGGCCACCGCGGCCGCGGCCCCGTCGATCGGCGCGCCGGCTCGCAACGCCGCCGCCAGCAGGTCAGCCCCGAGCGGCAGGTCGGCCGCGGCGGCCCGGCGTTCCTGTCGCACCCGGGCCGGTTCCCGCCGCCGCAGGAAGCGCTCGGCCCCCACCCCGGCGGCGATGCCCAGCCCGGCGCCCCACCACGTCCCGAGGAACCCGGTGACGGTCAGCCCGGCCACGACCGCGAGCAGAATCCGCAGCCGCCGCGCCCCGGAGGCCGAAGGCCCGGCCGGTGCCGGGCGCAGGAACCCCAGCCGCCGCCGGCCGGCCACCGGCGAGACGATCAGGGCCAGCGCCGCCGCGACGATCAACAGGGCGGTCACCGGGCCACCCCGCCGATCAGACGCTCCGACCAGAGCAGACCGGCCGTCTGGAGCACCACCGCGACCAGCCCGCAGGCCGAGCCCAGCGGAGTGTGCAGCAGCACCCGCAACGGGTCGGCCCCCATCAGGGCGCCGAGGCCGAGCCCGGCCACCGGCAGCGTGGCCAGCATCAGGGCCGTGGCGTGCGCCCCGGCCGCCTGCGCCGAGGCCGCCGCGCCGGCCCGATCGGCGGCGCGCGCGTCGGCCTCGATCCGCTCGACCAGATCGGCCGCCGGCGCGCCCGTCCGCTCGGCCAGGTGCCAGACCGAGGACGTCAGCCGCCGGAGCCGATCGCCCGCGGCGGCCGACTGCGCGGCGACCGGTGGCAGCCCGGCCCGCAGATCCGCCGCCAGGGTGGCCAGCGCGTCCAGCGCCCCGGCCCGCTCGATCACCGATCGTCGGCGCAGCGACCGCCGCCGCAGCGCGCGGCCGGTGAGCGCGGCATAGGCCCCGGCGATCGCCCCGGCCACCGGGCCGCCCGCGAGCAGGGCCAGCACCGTTGCGACCGCGACGCCACCCACCAAGGTGCGCCGCGGCGATCGTCCGGCGGCGACGGCGACCCGGCGGCCGTGCGCCACAAAGGACACCTGCGGCAGCCGCACCGGGTCCAGCGGCAGGACGACGACCAGCGCGCCGGCCACCAGGAGCAGCGGTCCCCAGATCACGGCGCCACCACCGGCGGCGTGAGCACGGCGGGCACGGGGACCCCGCGTACGGCCAGCATGCGGGCCAGCGCTCCGGAACCCGGTCCGGCGCCGCGGAGCCGCCGCCAGGCCGGCACCACGGTGGCGAGCCGTTGCTCGCCCGAGGGCAGCAGCACGCTCACCGACTCGAGCACACGTCCCCGGTCCGTACGCCGGACCTGCAGCACGACCTGCAGAGCGGCCACCACCTGGGCGTGCAGCGCCGCCCGGGGCAACCCGCCGAGCAGCCCGAGCGCCTCGAGCCGGGCCGGCACGTCCGCGGGCGTGTTCGCGTGCAGCGTCCCCGCCCCGCCCTCGTGGCCGGTGTTGAGCGCCCCGAGCAGGTCGGCGATCTCGGCGCCGCGGCACTCCCCTACGACCAGCCGGTCGGGTCGCATCCGCAGGGCCTGCCGCACCAGGTCGGTCAGCCCGATCGCGCCCGCACCCTCGACGTTCGCGGTGCGGGCCTGCAGGGCGACCACGTGCGGGTGCAGGGGCCGCAGCTCGGCCGCGTCCTCGACCAGCACGATCCGCTCGGTCGGCGGCACCATGCCCAGCAGCGTGGCCAGCAGGGTCGTCTTGCCGCTACCGGTGCCGCCGACAACCAGATAGGCCAGCCGGGCCGCGACGACGGCCTCGAGCACCGGGGCGACCGTGGGCGGCACGGTGCCGTGCTCGACCAGATCGGCCAGGCGGAACGGCCGCTGGCGGAAGGTGCGCAGCGACAGATAGGGGCCGTCGGTCGCGACCGGGGGCAGGACGGCGTGCAGCCGGGTGCCGTCGGGCAGGCGGGCGTCCGCGTACGGCTGACCGTCGTCGAGCCGTCGTCCGCAGGCCGCCGCGAGTCGCTGGGCCAACCGGCGGACCTCCTCGAGGTTGCCCAGCACGATCGGCGCCCGCTGCAGGCCGGCTCCCCGGTCGACCCATACGGCGAGCCCGTTGACCAGCACGTCGGTCACCCGCTGGTCGGCCAGCAGCGGCGCCAGCGGCCCGGCCCCCACCAGTTGGTCGTGCACCCGGTCGGCCAGGCGCAGCACCGCAGTGTCGCCCAGCGCCGCGGCGTCGGACTCGCTGCGGACGGCATGCACGACAGCCGCGGGCGTCGCCTCTCCGCCGTCGACCGCGAACCGGTGCCGGACCCGGTCGGCCACCGCGGGGGCCGAGGCCGCGAGCCGGCTGCCCAGCCCGGAATACGCCGTCACGCCGCCACCGCCGGCGCCGTGTCACCAAGCAGGTCGCTGAGCAGCCGCCGGCACAGCTCGGCCAGCGGTCCCTTGCCCTCGGCGGCCGGCGGATGCCCGCGCTCTGCGCCCTGACTGATCGCCGGCTCGGGTCGCAACGTGCCGATCAGCGGCAGGCCGAGCGCGGCCGAGATCTCGCGCGGTTTGAGCTTGCCCGGGGACGGCCCGCGCACCACCAGCGACAGCTCACGACGATGGGCCTGCACCATGCGCGCGATCCGGGCCGCGGCCGCCGAGGCCCGCACCTCGGCCGGCACGATCAGTACCGCCTGGTCGGCGCACTCCAGCGCCAGCACCCCGGCCTCGTCGAGCCGGCGCGGCAGATCGACCACGATCACGTCGCGGGCCCGGCGACCGGCGTCGATGGTCGCCCCCATCGCCTCGGCCGGCACGAGCGTCGTCGCCTCACGGTCGAACGACAGCACCACCAGATCGCCGTGGTGCGGCAGCGCCTCGAGCAGGGCCGGCGGATCGACCCGCCCGCCCGCCTCGGCCAGCGCCGACCAGCGCAGGCCGTCGCGGCGCTCCCACCCGAACATGAGGTCGAGCCCGCCGCCGAGCGGGTCGGCGTCGATCAGCAGGGTGCGGCGCCGGGCGCCGATCGCCGTCGTCGCCAGCCCGGCGGCCAGTGTGCTGGCACCCGCACCGCCGCGCCCGCCGATCACGGCCAGCACCCGGCCGACCGGCTGGTCGAGCTGCTCGGCGAAGCGGTCGACCACCCACGCCTCGGCCGTGGGCAGTTCGGCGATGTGTTCGACACCGTGCCTGTTCGCGGTGTTCCACATCGTCTCGGTGACCTCGCCCCGGGCCACGACGGCGACCCGGGAGCGGCGGGGCAGACGGGACCGCAGGCAGGCGTCGAGCTGGTCGGCGCCGATCATGACGAGCGGGGCGGTGCCGTAGCGGGGGCGGGCCGAGGCCGGATCGGGCGCCACGTCGATCTCGGTGCCACCGGCGGCGGCGAGGCGCAGCAGATCGTCGAGCAGGTCGGGGTCGGAGGTGACGACGAGGGGCAGGCGGGCAGCGGGCATCTGCGGTCTCCAGCACGGGCGGCGGTTGTGGCGCACACCTTCGCGGCCCGGGGGCGGGGCCGGCCAGGGCCGCCGTCCGGGCTGTGGACAACTTCGGGGCCTGTGGATATCGCACGGTCGTCCGATCGATCTGCTATGCGGGCCGGGCCTCCGCTACGAGTGGGGCGGGCGGCCGTTGGGTATGTTGGTCAGACACGGACCGATGGGGTTGGCATGGAAAGTTCGATCCACCGTTCGCTCGGCGCTGAGGGCGCCGCCATCGTGACCGTTGATGGCGAGATCGACTTCTCGAACGCGGACGAGCTGGCAGACTGCGTGCGCGCGGCCGTCGCCGAGTGGTCCCCGGCGGTCGTGCGGGTCGACGTGTGCGGAGCCAGCTTCATCGACTCCACCGGTCTGGGCGCCCTCATCGAGGGTTACCGCGCCGCCACCGAGATCGAGTCCACCTTCGTCGTGGTCAACCCGACTTCCAGGTTCCGGCGCGTGCTCGACGTCACCGGTCTCTGCGAGTTCTTCGGGCTGGGCGAGACGGCCGAGGCCGAGTCGGCCGGGCAGACCCGGGCAACCGGAGCCTGAAGATAGGGAACGACCCCCGTCGGGGGAGACGGGGGCCGTCCGAGGATTCGGCTCCGGGGGGGTCGAGCCGAATCGACTCGGTGATCGCGGGGGGCGCAATCACCGAGGGTTCTTGAGTGGTGGGGCGCGACCGTCACAACATGAATCCCGATCGCAACAGCACAAGCATGCCTCACGGAAGCAGCGCAGTCGAGTACCGATTGTCGCTCAGTGCGATACTGCTGCCCGTCTGCCCGATTTAACGGGCTGTCACGGCCGGGCCCGCGGGCGCGCCGAGGGCGACAGCGGTGAACCACTTGCGACTACACTTGCCGCCCGTGGGCCTGAGTGCCGCGTTTTTCGACCTCGACAAGACGGTCATCGCCAAGTCCAGCGCGCTGGCTTTCGGCCGGCCGTTCTACCGTGACGGCCTGATCAGCCGGCGTGACATGGTCAAATCCGCTTACGCACAGCTGATGTTCCGGCTGGGCGGCGGCTCCGACGAACAGGCCATGGCCCGCACCCGCGACTATCTGGCCACGCTCTGCAAGGGCTGGCGCGTCGAGCAGGTGCAGCAGATCGTCGCCGAGACCCTCGACGAGCTGATCAATCCCTATGTCTACGCCGAGGCCGCGACGCTGATCGCCGAGCATCAGGCGGCCGGCCGCGACGTCGTGCTGGTGTCCGCCTCGGGCGACGAGATGGTGCGCCCAATCGGTGCGCTGCTCGGCATCACCGACATCATCGCCACCCGCATGGGCATCGTCGACGGGCGGTACAGCGGCGAGGTCGAGTTCTATGCGGCCGGTCCGAGCAAGGTCGTCGGCGTGCGCGAGCTGGCCGTCGAACGCGGTTACGACCTCGGCGACTGCTATGCGTATTCCGATTCCAGCAGCGACCTTCCCCTGCTCGAGTCGGTCGGCCGCCCCAGCGTGGTCAATCCCGACCGCGCTCTGCGCCGCGCCGCCGTCGAGAACGAGTGGCCCATCCTCGAGTTCCGCCACCCCATTCCGCTGGGCCGGCGTCTGCGCGACCGTCCCGCGGTGCCGGTTGCCGCCGCGGCGTTGGGGGTCGGTGTCGGCGCCGCCATCGGACTGGCGATCTACGCACGCCATCGGCGGACCAAGACCCCGGCCTGACATTTTTCGTACGGGCATGGATGAGTCCCGGATTTCCCGGATGCGCTTGGCGTTGCCTCACCCTCCGCACCCGCTTCCGGGTGGGCCCGGCCCCTTACACGACGGCCGCGACGCCGCCGGCGATGCGTATCGCTGCGCGCTCCTCCCGATGATCGCGCGGCTCTGCGCAAGGCCAATGAGCTGCGCGAATGGCTTTGGTCTGACTAATGCCGAAAGTGAGATTTGCCGGGTCGAAGCCCTGGCGATCAAGCCACGACGGGCGTAGAAAGAACTGGCGAGGTTCGAAGCGGAAGACCGGGTTTCCGGTCGTCAAGCAGCGGATTTCGTGCACGGCCACCGGGAACCCACGCGCGATCAGCCACGGCAGGCACGTTGCGACGGGACCACGGCCCCCTGGGCTCCATTTGAGGAGCCGCGAGGCTTGTGGACTGTCGACAACGACCCAGGTGCACGCTTGATAACCCGGTCTGGACGCGCAGCAGCCGGCGCCCCGTTGCGGGACGCCGGCTCTAAACTTTCCGGCCGCCGGCCGCCAGCCGCCGCTCCCCGGTCGCCGCTCGCTGCTCGCCCGTCGCCGCCCCCCGGTCGCTGCTCGCCGGTCGCCGCTTCCCGGTCGCCGCTCCCCGGTCGCTGGTCCCCGGTCGCCGGTCGCCGGTCGCCGGCGCCTGTAGACCATGCCGATCGGCTTTGGCCGGCCTCGGTGACGGCAAGTCGTCGTACGGGCAGCTCAGTCCTCGACGATGGGATGCGGGGCGGTCGGCCTCAGGGGTTCTGGGCGGCCAGGTGGCGCTTGCGCAGCTCGTGGAAGACGGCGCGGAAAAGTTTGGGCCGCGAGTGGAAGTCGACTCCCTGCGCCCACAGCTCGGTGTCGACGGTCGAGCCGTCCCGCCGCTCGATCAGCACGGTCAGCCCGCTCGGGATGGTCCACCGGCCGATCCGGTGACTGACCTCGTGCAGCCGTACGTGGGCGATCTTGTCCCAGGGAATCGTCCGGGAACGCAGCAACCCGTGGATGCGCAGCCCGTCGGGGCTCACGTAGGCGCCCATCTGCAGGATCCGGTAGGCGCCGATCACCCAGATCACGGTCAGCGCGCAGGTCACGAGCCGCACCCCGTGCCAGCCCAGCCCGAACGTCTCGATCGAGCTCCAGGCCAGTAGGGCCAGGGCGAAGGCTTCCCATCCGATGATCAGCCAGCGTCCGGCGCCGGGCGTGTAAGGCCGCTCCCACGTCTCCACGACATAGAAGTCTAGGAGCGATCAGTCACCGTCTCAGCTGTAAGCAAAAACGCACAGTTCGACGGTCGGTCATACGGTCGCCAGCACATTGTCACCGATCGTGGTGATCTCGTCGGCGGCGACGGTGACCGCGGCGGCGTAGTGCCGCAGCCACGACCGGACCCCGTCGGGCGTCCCGGTGGCGTAGGCGCCGGCCGAACCGACGTACTCGGGCTCGCGGCTCTGGTGCCCGACCTCGACGGCGACCAAACCCCGCGGATCGAATCCCCGGCTGATCAGGGTCAGGCGGGCCGCGGCCCGGGCCACCACCCCGGCCGGGCCGGCGAACGGGCGCAGCGTGATCAGTTCGGCGTGCACGATCGCCGCGAGCAGCAGCGGAGGCGTACGGTCGTTGCCCGCGACCAGGCCGGCCAGCATGTCCACGCGTTCCGCCGCACCGGTGAGCCGGCCCAGGTCGGCCGCGGGCACGACACCGCGGGCGGCCAGCACGTGCAGCTTGGCGAGCACCTGACGCGGCGCGCGGGGCCAAAGGTCGACCAGCCCGCCGACGCCCTCCGCGACCCGCAGGGCGCCCTGCACGACCGGGTCGGTGACGGTCCCCCCGCGTACGTCGTCATGGTCGTGAACGCTGCCCTCGAGCGCGGCACTCGCCACGGCCGCGCGCAGACTCGCCTCGGCCGCGACCTGGCCACCGTGCCGCCGCAGAGCACGGTGCCGCATCGCCGCGTCGACCCGCTCACGGGCCTCGGCCAGGGCGGGGGCGACATCGGCAAGGTCGAGAAGCGGGGCCAGGGGATCCACGAGAACACGGTAGCCGGTAAACCCGGCGAAACATGGGCTGCACAAACGGGCTCAGAACTGGCAAGATTCGCGCAGTATCAATCAGCTGATGGTCATCCGGCGCGCGTGCCAGGCGTTCTGGCGCGCTGAGGCGCCCAACCCTCGCCGGTATCCACCAGCGGAACTAGTGTGCAACGAAGAAGCCTGGGCCTGCAGTGAAGAGGAGCCGCCCTCATGAGTGAGACGTTGGAGAACCTGTCTTCGGAGACGCGGCAGTTTCCGCCGCCCGAGGCCCTGGCCGCGAACGCCAATGTGAAGGCGGACGCGTACGAGGAGGCGCAGGCCGATCGGCTCGCCTTCTGGGCGAAGCAGGCCGACCGCCTCACCTGGGCCAAGAAGTGGGACGACGTCCTCGACTGGTCCAACCCGCCGTTCGCCAAGTGGTTCCTCGGCGGCGAGCTCAACATCGCGTACAACTGTGTCGACCGGCACGTCGAGGCCGGCCGGGGCGACAAGGTGGCCATCCACTGGGAGGGCGAGCCCGGCGACACCCGCGCCATCACCTACGCGGAGCTGCTGAAGCTGGTCAGCCAGGCCGCGAACACGCTCACCGACCTGGGTGTGACGGCCGGTGACCGGGTCGCCATCTACATGCCGATGATCCCCGAGGCCGCGGTCGCGATGCTGGCCTGCGCCCGGGTCGGCGCCACGCACAGCGTGGTCTTCGGTGGCTTCTCGGTCGACGCGCTCTCGACCCGCATCAAGGACGCCGACGCCAAGCTGGTGATCACCGCGGACGGCGGATATCGGCGGGGCAAGCCGTCGGCGCTCAAGCCGACCGTCGACGAGGCCGTCGCGCAGTGCCCGAGCATCGAGAACGTGCTCGTCGTGCGCCGCACCGGCCAGGACGTCGCGTGGACCGACAAGGACAAGTGGTGGCACGAGACCGTCGAGCAGGCCAGCCCGGAGCACCAGGCGCAGCCGTTCGACTCCGAGCACCCGCTCTTCATCCTGTACACCTCGGGCACGACCGGTAAGCCGAAGGGCATTCTGCACACCACCGGCGGCTATCTGACCCAGGTCTCGTACACGCACAACGCGGTCTTCGACCTCAAGCCCGACACCGACGTCTATTGGTGCACGGCCGACATCGGCTGGGTCACCGGCCACTCCTACATCGTCTACGGCCCGCTCTCCAACGGCGCCACCCAGGTGATGTACGAGGGCACGCCGGACACCCCGGGACGCGACCGGTTCTGGCAGATCGTCGACAAGTACAAGGTGTCGATCCTCTACACCGCGCCCACCCTCATCCGCACGATGATGAAGTGGGGCGACGACATCCCCGCCGGGTACGACCTGTCCTCGCTGCGTGTCCTGGGCAGCGTGGGCGAGCCGATCAACCCCGAGGCGTGGATGTGGTACCGCGAGCACATCGGCCACGACCGCACCCCGGTCGTGGACACCTGGTGGCAGACCGAGACCGGCGGCGTGATGATCTCGCCGCTGCCCGGCGTGACCGCGACCAAGCCCGGATCGGCCATGACCGCGCTGCCCGGCATCACCGCCGACGTGGTCGACGACCAGGCGCAGTCGGTGCCCAACGGCGGCGGCGGATTCCTGGTGCTGCGTGACCCGTGGCCGTCGATGCTCCGCACGATCTGGGGCGACGACAAGCGCTTCCTCGACACGTACTGGTCGCGGTTCGGCGCGGGCGCCGGCACGGGCGACGAGTGGATCTACTTCGCCGGTGACGGCGCCAAAAAGGACGAGGACGGCGCGCTCTGGCTGCTCGGCCGGGTCGACGACGTCATGCTCGTCTCGGGTCACAACATCTCGACCACCGAGGTGGAGTCGGCGCTGGTCTCGCATCCGTCGGTGGCCGAGGCGGCGGTGGTCGGCGCGACCGACCCGACGACCGGTCAGGCCATCGTGGCGTTCGTGATCCCCCGCGGCCACGTCGACAGCGAGGGCGACGCGGGCGAGCAGCTCAACGTCGACCTGCGCAACCACGTGGCCAAGACGCTCGGCCCGATCGCCAAGCCCCGCCAGATCATGCTCGTTCCCGAGCTGCCGAAGACCCGCTCCGGCAAGATCATGCGCCGCCTGCTCAAGGACGTGGCCGAGCGCCGCTCGCTGGGTGACGTCACCACGCTGCAGGACTCCGCGGTGATGGACCTGATCTCGAAGGGCATGAACACCGGCAAGTCCGAGGACTGACGACGACCTCGACGGAGCCCGGGGGCAAACCCTCCGGGCTCCGGACCCCCGTACGGGAAGTGAAACCGTTACGCTTTGCGCCGCGGTCCCGCACGACCGCGAGTACGGGTCACGGGGGTGCAGGTTCATGGTCAGGTCCACCGCAGGCGCCATCGGCGCGCTGGCGCTGGCGTTGCTGCTGGTCGGCGGCTGTTCACGCGACGAAGACGAGCCTGTCGCGGCGGGCGATTCCACGGTGGCGCCGGGCGCGTCCTCGGCCTCCGTCGCTCCGGGCGCCTCCCCACAGCCGGCCGCCCCCGGCGACAATTCCGTACCGGCCGGGCAGCCCGCCGACAGCGACGCCTCGCCGCTGCCGCCGCCGAGCCGTCCGGCCAGTGTCACCGCCCCCGACCTCTCGTCGCTGCGCGTCGGCTCGATCACCGCGACGGTCACCAAGGGCGGCTCCGGCCCCTGCTACGGCCTCAAGAGCTCCGACGGCGTGGCCTGGTCGGTCTACTCCAAGAAGGCCGTGCCGATCGCCAAGGGCGACCGCGTGCAGGCCCGCATCACGCCCGGCAAAACGCCGGTCGACTGCGGCTCCGGCAAACCGGCCATCCTCGACCGCGTGATGATCGGCAGCGACTGAGTTTCGTCCCGGTTACCCCCGCCGCGCGTTCGTCGCGGGGTGGTTGCCGCCGCGGCGCGTTCCGGCTCGACCCCAACGCCTAGGCTGAAGGCCATGGGCGGTCGGGTGGACGAGTCGTGCGTGCTGGTGGACGGGCCCTGGACCCATCGCTTCGTCGGCGCCAACGGCAGCCGCTTCCACGTCGTCGAGGCCGGCACCGGCCCGCTCGTGCTCTTCCTGCACGGCTTCCCGGAATTCTGGTGGGCCTGGCACGACATCCTGCCCCGCATCGCCGACTCGGGCTTCCGGGCGGTCGCGATCGACCTGCGCGGTTACGGCGCCAGCGACAAACCGCCGCGCGGCTACGACGGCTACACGATGGCGGCCGACGTCACCGGGCTGATCCGGGCCCTCGGCGAGCGCAACGCGACAATCGTCGGGGCCGGCGCCGGCGGCATGATCGGCTGGGCGGCCGCCGCCTTCCACCCCAAGCTGGTCAACCGGCTCGTCGTGCTCGGCGCGGCCCACCCGCTGCGTTTGCGGGCGGCCCTGTTCGCCGACCCGCGCGGCCAGTTCGCCGCCTCCTCGTCCGCGTTGCGCTTCCAGGTGCCGCGCTACGAACACGTCCTCACCCGCGACGAGGCCGCGATGGTGGGCGAGCTGATGACCCGGTGGACGAGTCCGCAGTGGAGAGAGACACCGGATTTCGAGGACTACGTGGCCCGCTGCCGGGAGGCCATGCAGATTCCGCAGGCGGCGTTCTGCGCGCTGGAGGCGTACCGCTGGGTCTTCCGCAGTGCCCTTCGCCTGCAGGGCTACCGGTTCGTCAAGCTGATGCAGAAGCCGCTCATCACGCCCACGCTGCAGCTGCACGGCGGGCTCGACACAGCCACCCTGCCCCGCACGGCGCAGGGCTCGGGACGTTACGTGCTCGCGCCGTACGAGTGGCGGCTGATCCCCGAGGTGGGGCACTTCCTGCACCAGGAGGCGACCGACGTGGTCACCGGCGAAGTGCTGCGCTGGCTCAAATCCAACTAGATGCGCTGCTCGTTGAGGTCGGAGACCTCGTGCAGCGGCGCCCAGCCCTGGTAGACGCCGAAGTCGAACTCCTCGAGGCCCATCTGGCGGGCGATCGGCGAGCGGCCGCCGGTGTATTCCACCCGCAGCCACGAGTTCGCCTCGGCCAGCACGATGAACGGGGCGCCGCGCCACGTGCACGTGGTGCGGACGTAGACCAGCTCGTCGTACTCCTCCGGGGTCAGCACCCGCACATAGCGGCCCGGGCGTACCTCGTCGAAACCGTCGGCCGGGTCGGAACGGTAGATCCGCACGTTGTCGCCGTCGGGCGCGGCGTCGTACTCCCGGCCCTGCCAGGCGACCACGTAACCGTCACGCATCACTGCTCACCCACCCGGCGCCACAGCGGACCGTCGTTGTCGAAGATCGCGACCATGCGCTCGCTGCCGTCCGCGTCGATGCGCCACAGCTGCGCGCCGTGCGGCAGCCGGACACTGTCCACCTTGAACTCGGCGATGACGTCGCGACCCTCGCCGGGCGCGAAACCGTTGCCACGGAACGGCGCGCGCTCGATCACCCAGCCGTCCATCGCCCGCAGGGCCTGCTCGTTCTGACCCCCGTACGGGATGCGGTAGAGGCTCGGACGATACGCCGGCCACCTCAGGACGTACGCCTCCTTGGCGTCGTGCTGATGCGGCGAGGTGTCGTAGCTCAGGCCCAGGGCGCCGAGGAGCTCGGAGGGCGTACGCAGATGCTCGACCTCGGTCGCTCGGTGCACGAAGCCGGCCACCCGGTCGTAACCGCGCTCGAGGTAGTAGTCGACCTGGTCGGGCGGCAGCGTCTTCTGCATCACCGTGGCGTGCTGCTTGTCGTCGCTGGCCGGCTCGGGCGGGGGCACCGGGGCCACTTCCTCGATCGGGCCGTCCGGGTCGTTGCCCAGACCGGACTCCGCGGCCCAGTTAGCCAGCGCGATCACCTGCGGACCGGGGTACTTCGCGCCGATCGGGCCGTCCGGGTTGACCGCGAACGACCAGGCCGGGTCGGGCCAGTTGCGGATCAGCTCGACGAAGCGGACCCCGACCGTACGGGTGGGCTCGGAGTAATGCTCGGCGAGCTGGTCGCGGCTGGTGAAGACAACCAGGAAGGTGTCGCCCTCGACCTGCTCGGTGCGGAACGCGAACCCGGACTCGCCGGGCGAACTGCCCGGACGCGAATGGTCGGCCACCGGAACGAGGATCGTGGCCAGCAGCAGCGTGGACAGGAACGTGTCGGTGTTGTGGGCGCTCGCGGCGTCGAACAGATCCTGCTCGACCTCGTTGGCCGGCACGAACGCGACGGGCGGCGGACCCTGCGGGGCGGGCGATGCCGGCCGGGCCTCCAGCGGCGGCTGGGCGCCGAGCCGGGCCGGGCGGTCGCTGCCGGGCGAGCCGGGAATGACCGGCGGGGTCATCGACTGCGCCGGGGCGGCCTCGGACTTGGTCTGGAACGCCGGGAACGACGTGAGACCGGCGGGCTCGGACGACGAGGCGGCCTGCCGGCGCGGCAGCGGGGTGCCGAACCCGGGGCTCGGCTCGCCCGGCATGCCGGGCGCGGCCATGGGCGACCTGGTGGGCGCTGTCGCGGCGGCCGGAGCCGGGGCCGGGGGTGCAGAAATCGGGGGCAACGCGGACGGCGGCTCAGGGGCCGCCTGCGGGGAGGCGGGGCCCTGCGGGAATCCGGCGCCGCCGGTGGGCTGGCGACGGGGCAGTTCGCTCAGCGCGCTCGGACCGGGCCGCGAGGGCGGGGCCGACGTAGACCAGTTCGGGTTGAACGGGGTCTCGTCGGGATCGTGCGGACTGAAGTTGTCGGGCGGCGGCGGGGTCTGCGCCATGGGGGTGCGGACCGGAAGCGCGGAGCCCGGCTCGGGCACGGGGCCGCGCGCGTTCTCGTCGACGGACGCGGGACGACCGGCCGGCGGCACGGACGGCGTCTGATAGGCCGGAGGCACCATCGGCGACGACTGGGCGGGCGGGGCGGAGGCGGGCATGGCGCTGGACGCGGGCCGGCCATAGGCGGGCGGAGCACTCGCCGGGGACTGACCGTAAGCCGGTGGGGCGCTGGACGCGGGCCGGCCGAACGCGGGCGGGGCGCTCGCCGGGGACTGGCCGTAGGCCGGTGGGGCGCTGGCCGGAGCGGCCGATGCCGCCGGAGAACCGGAGGGCAGGCCAGAAGTGGGTGGGGCGCTCGGGGTGCGGACGGGCAGGCCGCTCGGCAGCACGGTGCCGGGGGTGCGGACCGGCAGACCGCCGGGGCCGACCTGCTCGCCGACCGGCTCGGCAGACGCCGGTGCCTGGGGCTGACCGAAGCCTGCGGCCGGAGGCTGACCGAAGCCGGCCGCGGCTGGGGGCTGCCCGTAGCCGCCCGAGGCCGGGCGCTGGCCGAACGCGTCGACCGCGCTGGAGGGCTGGCCGGGGCGGGGCGCGGCGTTGCCGGGGGCGGCGGGGCTGGTGGGCCGGCCGTAAGTCTGTGGTGCGCCAGCGGGTTGACCGGAGGCCGGAGGAGGGCTCGCGGGACGGCCGTACGCGGGCGGCGAGCTGACCGGCGGGCCGTCGGCGGGCGGGGCACTGGCCGGCGCGTTGGCCGCGGGCCGGCCGTACGCCGCAGGCTGACCGCGCGTCGGCAGACCGCCAGCGGGCTGACCGGCGGACTGGCCGAAGACGGCCGGCGCCCGGGTGGGCAGACCACCACCGGGCTGATCCGTGGGCTGACCGTAGGCCGGAGCACGGGTTGGCGGCGCCTGCTCAGGGGTTTGACCGTAGGCCGGAGCACGGGTCGGCGGCGCCTGCTCAGGGGTTTGACCGTAGGCCGGAGCACGGGTCGGCGGCGCCTGCTCAGAGGTTTGACCGTAGGCGGGCGTACGGGTCGGCAGACCGCCCGCGGGCGCTTGCTCCGCAGCCTCGCCGTAGGCGGGAGCGCGAGAGGGCAGACCACCGGCAGCGGACTGATCGGCGGACTGGCCGAAACCGGGTGCGCGGCTCGGCAGGGCGGCGGCGGGCTGCTCCGCGGGCTGGCCGTAAGGGGCCGCCGGCGTGCGGGTGGGAAGTTCGTTCGCGGGCGGCTCGCCCGGCGTGTGCGCGTAAGCCCCGCCGTACGTGTTCGCGGCGGCCTGACCGTACGCGGCAGGTGCCTGGCCGTAGCCGGTGGAGGCGGGCGTTTGACCGTAGCCGGTGGCTGCGGGCGCCTGGCCGTAGCCGGCGGGCGCCTGGCCGTAGCCGGTGGTGGTGGCCGCGGCCGGATACTGCGGATACGACCCCGTGGCGGCGGTCATGGGCGCGTCTTCGTGGGTGGGGCCGCCGGGACGGCCCGATTCCTCGTCCTTGCGGGCGGCGGCCGCGTTGGCCGCCAGCGCCGCGGCCTGCAGATCCTGCATCTTGCCGGAGGTGCTGGCCGACTCGGCCCGGCTCGGGCCGCGGGTCGGAAGCCTCAGGTCGCCCCGGGACAGCTGTGCCACGAACCAGGCCGGAAGGTAACCCTCGATCGGCAGGCCGGGGTTGACCGCGAGCCACCACTCGAGATTGGGCCAGGTGTTGGCCAGCTCGGCATAGGGGACGCGACGGGCAGAACCGGTGTAATCCGCCAGGCACGACTGCAGGGACGCCGTTGACGTGAACGCCAGCACGTGAGTGCGGCCGCCCGTGCTCCAGGTGCCCCAGCCGAGCGGGGCGAGGCCCGCCAACGCGTCGGCAGACACCGGTAGAAGCAGGTCAACGCCGGAGAGAATACGAAAATACGACTCTTGGTCGTCGGTGCGCAGCGCATCGCGCATTGCCACCTCGGCGTCCGTAGCCGGCTCCCACTCGGACACGTCCACCTCTCCCCACCGCGCGACGAGGCCATCTCAACGCGTACAACCTACAAGGTCAGGCCACGATCACAATGGGCGGCAGTACGCAGAAGAGTAAAGCGGGTGGTCGAAGCCCTAAGTATGCGTCCGAACGCACTCCGGAACGCGGTTTCGGTCGCTTGAGGCGATCAAACAACAACCGATCGTAGCCGGATCGCCCAGACACACCAGTACGCGTTCGAGGGACAACAAGCTTCGCAAGAACGGACCAAACGGACGGTAGCGTACGCCGGGACAGCGAAACGGCCGGGACAGTCGCATGACTGGTCCGGCCGTTCACGAGTGCGGCGATGCCGCGATCACTGGAAGCGGGCGGTCGCCTGCTTCTCGGTGTTCACGTAGTCGTCGGCCGACTGAGTGACGGCGGACTGGATGTTCTGCAGGATGCTGGTCAGGTCGCTGGCCGACTGACGCCACGTCTCCTGACGGGCGTAGTAGGCCTCCTGCGCCTGGCCGTCCCAGGAGTCGACGAGTCGTTTCGAGTCGCGCTCGAGGTCAGCGAGCTGCTGCTGCAGCGAGCTGATGGCCTTGGAGATGTGGTCGCCCGCTCCGCGCAGCGACTCGAAGTTGACGAGAAGCATTCCGTCACTAGCCATGTCTTTGTCTCCCCCGAATCAGAGCGGAAGCGAGAAGCTGCCGCCGGAGTTGGTCACACGGCTAGCAGCGTCGGTGTCGGTCGAGGTGTAGTTGGTGCCGGACACCCGGATGGACTCCGCGGTGTCGGCCAGAGCCGCGTTGAGCTTCTTGAGGTCGGTCTCGTACTGCACCTTGACCTGCTCGAACGCCACCGCGCCCATGCCCTTCCACGTGCCGCTCAGCTGCGAGAGCTCGCCCATCAGCTTGCTCAGCATCTGCTGAAGCCCCTGATTGACGGTGTCGAAGTTGGTGGCGGCGGCCGCCATCTCATCCGACGTAACTTGCGTTTTTCCGGCCACTCGGAGTCACCCCGCTTTCTCGTTGGGTCGCCGACCTGTCGTGATCCGTAGTGGACGGACGGTGATCATTCACCTGCGACATATCGACGCTGGCCACCAGGCTAACCCCTGACCACAAGCCTCGGGGGGCGGGCCGTGAGCGGCCGACTACTCTTTTCTGACGTCGCCGACCGTAGCGAAACTCGTCAAGCGGCGACAGCCCCGGATCGGGGCCTGTGGATAACTTCCGCTTGTCCACAGGGCACCCCGCCGCTGGTCCGCAGCCCATACGATGGGCGCCTCACAAGGACAGACGCGGGAAGGGTGGTGTGTCGTGACGGTCGGTGTGGCAGGCGATCGGGATTACCGCGACCTCTCCGGTTCCGCCAAACCACTACCCAAGGTCAGCGCGCTGCCGCTCCGACGTGGACGGTTCTTCGGCATCCGGGTCGGCCAGCTCGTTTCCACCCAGGTCGCTGCCGTGGCGGTGGCGCTGGGCGCGGTCAACGGCCCGATCGGGCTGGTCGCCGGGGTCGCCCTGGGCCTGGCCATCCTGGCTCTGACCTGGCTGCGCCTGCGCCGGCGCTGGGCGTTCGAGTGGCTCGGCATCGGTCTCCGCTTCGGCGGCCGTCGTCACTCCGCCGCGGTCGACAACGAGCCGGCCGCACTGCTGCGGTTCCTGTCTCCGGGCGCCCGCGTCGAGCAGACAGAGCTCGCCGGCGACCCGGCGGCGGTCGTCGTCGACGGGCACGGCCTGACCGCCGTGCTCGAGCTCGGCGATCCGGCCGGCCTGCTGGCCGAGGAAGCACCTGACCTGCCCTCCCCGGCCACGCTGCTGCCCTCCGCCGAGGCCGAGCTGCCGCCGGTGCTGATCCAGCTGCTGCTCACCGGGGCGCCTGCACCATCGCTGCGCGCCGGGGCGGGCACGCCGGCCAACTCGTATCGCCAGCTCACCGAGGGCCGCCTGCTCGGGCACAGCCGGGCGCTGCTCGCCGTGCGCGTGCTGCGAGCCGAGGGCTGGTCCGAGGCCGAGCTGCGGCGCTCACTGTCCGGCCTGGTGCGCAAGCTGGTGCGGCGGCTGTCCGCGGTGCCCGCGCGCCCGCTGGGCGAGGCGGCCGCGCTGCGGGTCATCGCCGAGCTCGCCCACGACGACGGCGTCGGCTCCGCCCAGGAGGCGTGGCCCGCCCTGCGGGTCGGCGGCCTGGCCCAGACCACGTTCCGGTTGCGGCGCTGGCCCGATCCGCGGGTCGAGACGTCCCGGCGGCTCGTGTCCCGCCTGCTCACGCTGCCCGCCGCGGCCACGACCGTGTCGCTGATTGCCGGGCCGCAAGCGGCGCACGGTCCCGTTCCGCTCGACATGACCGTCCGGCTGGCCGCGCCCGAGCCCCAGTCGCTGGGCGTCGCCACCCAGGCGTTGCGCAAGCTGTTGTCCGGCGAGCAGGCAAGCGCGCAGCGCCTCGACGGTGAACACCTGCAGGGCCTCTTCGCCACGCTGCCGCTGGGTGGCCGGCCGAGTGCCGTGCCCGGCCTCCCCGCCGACGGCGTGCAGCCGGCCGAGCTGCTCGAGGGCCTCCAGCTGCCGGTCGGCACGTCGGGCCTGATGCTGGGCCGCAACCGCCACGGCAGCCCCGTCGTGATCCGCCTGTTCCGACCCGAGCCGACGCGGGCCCTGTTGATCGGTGGCGTTCGGGCCGCCCAGCTGGTGGCACTGCGCGCGATGGCCCTGGGCGCCCGCGTGGTGGTGCAGACGGCTCGGCCCCGGTCGTGGGAGCCGTTCGTCCGCGGGGCCGCCGTCCCCGGCGAGTCGATCGCCGTCGTGCCACCAGGCCGCCCCATCGAGATAGCTCCCGGCTCCGCCCTGCACCCGCTGCTGATCGTCGTCGACATCGGCCCAGTGGGCGCCGACAACCGCCCTGGCGACGGCTGGCAGGCCACGCTCGTGGTCCGTGACGAGTTCTCGGGCGTCGACGTCGACGTCGCGTCCCGGGCCGACCTCCTGATCCTCCAGCCGCTGCGCCCCGAGGAAGCAACCCTCATCGGCGGCGCCCTCGGCCTGGGCGAGGTCGCCCAGTGGATGACCCGCATCCGCCCCGACATGGTCGGCGTGGTCAACCGCCGCGCGGTCCGCTGGGCAGCGCTGGCCCACACCCCCATCGAGGCCCAGCTGATCGGCCCTCCGGGCCGCTGACCCGTCGACCCCGCTGACCGGCCGCTTACGGACCGGGAACAGCGTTGCCAGCCACCGACCGGCGGCTGCGGCCGTGGCCTGCCTCGCCGCTGCCGCTACGGCGACCGGCGGCGACCGGCAGCGGCTACGGCTTAACCAGCAAGCCACGGCCCCGTGACTGGGTGGCCGGGGCCGGCGGCGGCTGGCCGGTCGACAGCTACATCTGTGACCAGCAGACCGCGGCTGGCGACCGGCGGCTACGGCTGTGACCTGCAGGCCGCGGCCCGTGACCGGCGGCTGACGGCTGCAATGGTGGTGGCCTGTCATCCATCCCCGGCGCCTCCGCAACCAGTCGTGGCGCTCGGGCACGGCGGATCGCTCAAGTCAGCGAAGCCGATCGATATGCGCTGTTTGGGGCAACGACATGGGCAAGATCGGGGAGTGTTGCGGCTGCGGGTGGCGTGATCGTGGCACCATTCCGGGCCATGGGCCTCATCATTCGGCTTCTTATCACGGCGTTCTCGCTGTGGCTGGCCACCGTCCTGATCGACGGCATCGAACTGACCACCGACAAAGTGTCGGAACAGATCATCACGCTGTTGATCGTGGCGGTCATCTTCGGCGTGATCAACGCGGTGCTGCGGCCGATCATCAAGGTCGTGGGCTGCGGCTTCTACGTGGTCACGCTCGGGCTGATCGCGCTGGTCGTCAACGGTGCGCTGTTCATGCTGACCAGCTGGATCGCCGGCCGGTTCGAGCTGCCGTTCCACGTCGACGAGTTCTGGCCTAGCGCCGTACTCGGCGCGCTGCTCGTCGGCGTCGTCAGCTGGCTGCTCAACATGCTCGTCCCCGACGGCGACGACTGATCGCCGCGACCCCAACCGGGCGGCGGCCGCTCCGCAGACCGTCGGCAACCCGGCGTCGCCCCAGACCGTCAGCAACCCGCAGCTCGGCAATCCCTCAGCGACCCGCGGCTCCGCAGACGGCGGCACCCCGCGGCTGCCCCGGCCGTCAGTAACGCGCGGCTGCCCAGACCGCCGGCAACCCGCGGCTGCCCAGACCGCTGGAAACCCGTTGCTGCGCGTACCGCCGTAGGCGACGGCAACCCGCGAGCTGCGACCGGGTGGGTGCCTGACGCTGGCGCGGACTGCGCAGGCGACCGGGTCGGGCTCATTCTTCGTGCCACTGCGGGCGGTGAGGGCCATCGGCGCGGCGACACCGTACGGCGGGTTGCGGGAATGGGCTGGCGGGCGGGGGATCTTGCGGCTTGACTCGGCTGCGTGCTGCACGAACTTCGCGATGACGGGTATGAGCTGAGCTCCGCGCGGGAGCGAATTGACCTTTTGAGAGTGCACCGATGGCTTTCCACCGATGCGTACTGGGCCATGGGACGGACCCTCGAACTCATGCGGGCCGCCCTCGACGGGTCTGAGGCGTACGGGATCTACGACCGTGACGGGCAGCAGGTGGCCGTGGCCCGCGTGGTGACTGACGGGGCCGTCTTTGCTTATCTCTGTGACGTCTACGTTGATCGGGCACACCGGGGGCGCGGGCTTGGCGGGTGGCTCGTTCGGCATCTGCGCGACCACTACGCGTCCCGTGGGCTCAGTCGGTTCCTGCTGGTCACCCGGGACGCGCACGCCGTCTATGCGCCGTACGGATTCAGCGAGGTGGAGCCGGGCCGCTGGATGGAGTGCAACCTGCGGGCGCGGTCGTGAGGTGGGCCATAAGCAAGGACCGAAACACGGCCGGGACCTTACGGTGAGGGCATGAGCGACGAACGGCGCGGATTCCTCTACGGCCTCGCGGCGTACGGGCTGTGGGGGTTCTTCCCGATCTATTTCAAGCACCTGCAGCCGGCTTCACCGCTGGAGATCCTCGCGCACCGGGTCATCTGGTCGGTGCTGTTCGTCAGTCTGCTGCTTGCGGCCATGCGGAACTGGGTCTTCCTCAAACGGCTGCTCCGCTCGCCCAAGCTGCTTGGCGGCCTGGTGCTCGCGGCCCTGCTCATCGGCGTGAACTGGGGCGCCTACATTTATGGCGTCAACTCGGAGCGGGTTGTCGAGACGGCGCTCGGCTACTTCATCACGCCGCTGGTCATCGTGCTGCTGGGCGTGACCGTGCAGCGCGAGCGGGTGCACCTGTTGCAGTGGGTGGCGGTCGGTGTCGGCATGGTCGCCGTGGCCGTGCTGACCGTCGACTACGGTCACCTGCCGTACATCGCCCTCATTCTGGCGGCCAGCTTCGGCACCTACAGCCTGGTCAAGAAGCGTATGTCGCTACCGCCGGCCGAGGGGTTGTTCGTCGAGTCGTCGGTGCTGGCGTTGCCGGCGCTGGCGTACGTCGCGTGGCTGACGGCGGCCGGCGACGCCGAGTTCGGGCACGTCTCGGCCACGCACACCGCGCTCATGATCTTTTCGGGGCTGGCCACCGCGCTGCCGTTGCTGCTGTTCGCGGCCGCGGCCAACCGGGTGCCGATGGTGCAGATCGGGATTCTGCAGTACGTGGCGCCGATCCTTCAGCTCGCCGTCGGCCTGCTGATCTATCACGAGCCGATGCCGCCGGCCCGCCTCGCCGGATTCGCCCTCGTGTGGGTCGCGCTGATCATCTTTACGGTCGACGCGCTGCGCCGCCGCCCCCGCCGGAAAGGGACGGCGGCCGATCCGACGGCCGCCACCGTCGAACCGGCCACCACCCTGCCACCCCGCTGACCAGGAATCAGAAGGTCAGGGGACGTCGTAGGCGAGCAGCGCCTTTCCGTCGAACTGCACCAATTCGAGCCGGGAAAGGGTGTCACTCCCGAAATGGGTGACGCTGTTCATCGTGAACTCCGCGCCGGGCGTCGCCTGCCAGGAGCCGATCTGCTCCTTCTGCTCGTCGGGACCGTAGGCGATCATGCGGAACGTGTACGGCCGGGAGGCGGTAGCGCTGTAGGAACAGAGCAGGTCCACTTTGGTGCCACCGGGAGTGCTGGTCAGGCGGACCGAGGCGGTGACCGGCGACGACCTCTGCATCGCGGTCATCGCGACGGCGGGACCGGTGGGCGGGGCGGCCGGAGCGGCGTTGTCACGCGTCCAGGCGAAGACCCCGATGCCGATCAGCGCCACCAGCACCACGGCCGCGGCGCTGCTCAGGACCCGTACGCGGAAAGCTTTGCCGTTCTTCCGACGCTTGGCATCGGGGGCCAGGGTCTGCCACTCGCTGGTCGCCCAGTCGCGGAAAGCGGCTCCCGGGTGACCCTCACCGCTGGTCAGCGACGGGTCGAGGAGCTTGGCGAACTCCTTGGCGTCGAGCCGGGACAACAGGTCGGGCAGGGCCGAGATGTCGGCAACCGCCTCGCGGCAGAACGAGCATGTGGCGAGATGCCCCTCGTACGCCGCCCGTTCGGCCGGCGACAGAGCGCCCAGCACATACGCCCCGTCGTCGTGCTCGTGCTCGCAGTGCACCCGTCACCACCCTCCGCCGATGCCCCCCTTGCACCCTGTCTTACGGGGCGGAGCGGCCTGAGGTTCAACGGAGTCTTAGGTACGCATGTCAGGCCGTGGCCGACTCGCCCGCGGAGAGCGCTTCGGCGACATTTCGGGCGGCCGCGGTCAGCTTCGCCCGTACGACGCGCGCCGAAGTGAGCATCTCGGCCGCCGGCAAGGCGCACGCGAGCACCAGGCGGCGTTCGATGTCGCGGTCGGAGATGACCAGAACCGAAGCACAAGCCAGGCCCTGACGGAACTGGCCCATCTCGAGCTGCATGCCCCGTCGTTCACCGGCCGCGAGATCGGCCTCGAGCGCCTCGGCGGTGGTGAGCGTGGCCGGGGTGAAGGCGCGCATGCCGTAGTCGCGCAGGTAACGCGCCCGCTGATCGGGGGTGAGCGTGGCCAGCAGCGCCTTGCCGAGCGCGGTGGCGTGGCCGCCCTCGTCGAAGCCGGGCGACATGTCGTCGATGAACGGCGATCGGGCGCCCTCGGCCGACGCGGTCACCGCTATGCGACCGCCGACGAAGCGACCCAGATAGTGGCTGTAACCGCTGTCGAGCGCGGCCCGCCGCAACGCCTCCCCCACCGCGGGCGGCCCCCGGAAGGCGGAGACCAGCTCCCGATACCTGTCCGCGATCTCCAGACCCACGATGTACGTGCCGTCCTCACGGCGGATCACGTAACCCTCATAGGCCAGGGTGCGCACAAGGTGGTACGTCGTCGCGACGGTCAACTCGCACCGTCGCGCTATCTGCTTCACGGTGAGTCCGCGGGGGGCCCGGCCGACCGACTCGAGCACGCGCAAGGCGCGTGACACGCTCCGAATCAGGTCGGACGGCTCCGCCAGGGGGTCGCGCACAGCTACCTCCGACGCCAGGGACTTACACCATATGAATAATCTTCCTCCGAGGGAATGCCAAAAGCATGTGGATCACGATCGATTTGCACGACGCGTGTGGTCATTAGCACTCTGAGCGCACGGATGCATTCTGTCGGCCTAGTCTGCGATTGATGGCGAAGCTCGGGATCGTTACTTCAGCGAGCACGCCGACCAGCGCGTTCCGTGCCTCCGCGGGCGCGCTGACGACGACGATCGCGGTGAGCGTCCCGGTCTTCCTCGTCGGCGGGCTCGCGGTGCAGATCGGCGACGAGCTCGAGTTCTCCCCGGCCGGACTCGGGCTGGCGGTGTCGGCGTACTTCGGCGCGAGCGCACTCGCTTCCATTCCCGCCGGCCGTCTCGTCGAGCGCTACGGGGCAACCCCGGTGTTGCGGGCCGGAATCGGGCTCGCGGTGGCCTCGTTGCTGGGCGTAGCCGCCTTCGCGAATACATTGTGGAGTCTCATCGCGATCCTGGCCCTCGGCGCCGGTGCGAACGCGATGGGTCAGCTCGCCAGCAACACGACCCTGTCCCGGCACGTGCCGC
Source organism: Actinoplanes sp. NPDC021490 (assembly GCF_055562135.1). Taxonomy (NCBI): domain Bacteria; kingdom Bacillati; phylum Actinomycetota; class Actinomycetes; order Micromonosporales; family Micromonosporaceae; genus Actinoplanes; species Actinoplanes sp. NPDC021490. The sequence continues at coordinate 117,663 of NZ_JBVHFW010000001.1, read as the reverse complement.
CGCGCCGGCAGGGACTCTCGTTCGGCATCAAGCAGGCGGCCATCCCGGTGGCGACGCTTCTCTCCGGGGCGGCGGTGCCGGCCGTCGCGCTGACCCTGGGCTGGCGGTGGGCGTTCGTCTTCGTGGCGGTGCTCGCGGCGTCCGCCCTCCTGCTCGTACCGGCCGAACCGGCCACCTCACGACGTACGGCCACCAAGCCCGCGAAACGGGCCACGGGAGCGCTGATCGTCGTCGGCATCGCAGCCACGCTCGCCGCCGCGGCAGCCAACGCGTTGGGCACGTTCCTCGTCGATTCGGCGGTAGCTCGCGGTATTTCTCCGGGTCCGGCCGGTCTGTCCCTCACCCTCGGTAGTGCCGTCTGCGTGATGGCGCGCATCCTCGGCGGCTGGCTCGCCGACCGTCGGCCGGACCGGACGATCGCGGTCATCGCCGGCCTGCTGCTGACCGGAGCCGCGGGCTTGGGCTTGCTCGCCGTGCCGGGCAACGTGCCGCTGGTCGCGGGTGTGGTGCTCGGCTTCGGTTTCGGCTGGTCGTGGCCCGGGCTGATGAACTTCGCGGTGGTCCGGCTGCACCCGCAGGCTCCGGCGGCGGCCACGTCGATCACACAGACCGGGGTGTACGCCGGGGGCTGCATCGGCCCGCTCGGGTTGGGCACGCTGGCTACGGCCACGAACTACCCGACGATGTGGTTCGTCGCCGCGGTCGCCATGCTGGCCGCAGCCGGTGCCATGCTGCTGGGTAGCCATCTGTTGCGTCGTCACGCCCCACAGCCGACCGACGCCGGGGCGGGCACGGCCGACGCGCATAACGCGTAGCCCCGGTCTTGCCAGTGCACGCCTGACACCGGCTGTGGGCTGGCTCGCCGCCCGATCCCGCTGCGCCGGGCCACGTGCGACACCGCGCTACTGACTCGTCGCGCCGGCCTGCTGGGACGCACACATCGTCCGGAGCGGCGGCCACGAGCTCGGAGTACTCATTACGCACCGCCCGCTCGGACCGCGACGTCACGGGCTTGTGAGGACCGTCAGGTGCAGCGGGCCGGTCGGCCCGGGTGACCGCCCACCACGGCCGGAGGGCGCGCTGCGGCCCGGTGACTCACGCACGTCGCGAGGCACCCCGCGAGCCGCCCCGATGCGGTTGTGGGAGCCGGCGAGGCGTACGTCATCGGCGTTGATCTTGGTAGTTGTTTCAAGATCGCTGTTCAGCCACCGCCTCCCCCGCCCGCCCATGGGAAACGTGGGGGGACTCTATCGCTTGGAAGGGGTCGCCGGCCGGTTGTCCACAGGCGGGAGCGGGTTATCCACAGGGCGGTTCCGGCAAATGGCGTACGTGTGCCAGATCTTGATTTTGATCTTGCTGCCGCGACCCCTGGGGCCGTGACTGTCGAACCCATGTGGCATCGTGAAAGCGTGGTGAGCACCGGTGACATGACGCTGTCGTCGCTCGGCCTCGACATCGATCCCGCGGTCGATGCGTCGGTGTCGGCGACGCTGACCGCCGTCGAGGAAGCGCTGAGGGCGAATGTGGCCAGCGCCGATCCGCTGGTGGCGGAGGCTGCGCGGCATCTCGCCGATGCGGGCGGCAAGCGGTTCCGCCCGATGCTGGTGGCGTTGGGGGCGCAGTTCGGCGATGCGACCACGCCAGAGATCGTCGCGGCGGCAAATGTGGTCGAGCTGACCCACCTGGCCACGCTCTATCACGACGACGTCATGGACGAGGCGCCCGTGCGGCGCGGCGCCCCGAGCGCGAATTCGCGTTGGGGCAACTCGGTGGCGATTCTTGTCGGCGATTATCTGTTCGCGCAGGCGGCCGATCTGGCCGCCTCACTCGGGCCCGAGGCGGTGCACCTGCAGGCGCGCACGTTCGCGCGGCTCGTGCACGGGCAGATCGCCGAGACGGTGGGCCCGCGCGGCAGCGACCCCATCGAGCACTACCTGCACGTGATCACGGAGAAGACGGCCTCGCTGATCGCCACGTCGGCGCGGTTCGGCGGTCTGTTTTCGGGGGCCCCGGCCGCATACGTCGAGGCCCTGGCGGGCTATGGCGAGACCATCGGCATCGCGTTCCAGCTCTCCGACGACCTGCTCGACATCGCTTCCGAGTCGGTGCAGTCGGGCAAGACCCCGGGCACCGACCTGCGTGAGGGCGTTCCGACGCTGCCGGTGCTCTACGCGCTGGCCGGCGACGACACCGACGCGTCCGCGGTTCGGCTGCGCGAGCTGCTCGCCAGCGGCCCGATCACCGATGACGGCCTGCACGCCGAGGCGTTGACGCTGCTGCGCGAGTCGGCCGCGATGAAAAGGGCGCGCGAGACCGTGCGCACCTATGCCGAGGAGGCGCGCGCCCAGCTGGCGCCGCTGCCCGACGGTGACGCGAAGCGCGCGCTCGAGGGCCTGTGCAACTTCATCGCCGACCGCACGAGCTGAACCACGCCGACTGCACCGGCTGCATTTGAGGGGTGGCCTTGCGGGGCCGGCAGTTCACCGGCCCCGCAGACACGACGGTGACTAGCGCCAGATGCCGAGCTCGTGCAGCGTGCTGACGACGGTCGTGAGGCCGGTAATGATCTGCATCGCCCACGCAGCGACCTGCATGCGGTGAGGACGCTCGTTCTTCTTGTTCTGATCCATCCTGACTCCCCTTCACTCTGCTACCTCGACAGCCGGCCCATCGGGTGATGGGCACAGATCTCCTGCGGAGACCGGTTCGAGGCAGTGGTGAGGGAGTTAGGTCACGACGGAACTCCTGTCGGTCAATGTGGATCAGAAGCGCGGTTGCGCCGGATCAGATTGGCATCGCCGCCTCAAGATCACAAGAACTTCTCGCCCGATAGTGGGACGAGGAAACGAGAGAGCCCCGGGCCGTGACGGCCCGGGGCTACCAAAATCAGGCTGGTCAGCGGACGAACTGGGCCGCGTCTCGGGTCAGGTCGATCAGCGGGGCCGGGACGACGCCCAGGGCGATCGTGGCGGCCACGCCGATGACCAGGGCGGCCGACGTGAGGAAGCCCGGGATGGACACCGTCGGCGTCGACTCGTTGGGCTCGGAGAGCCACATCATGACGACCACCCGCAGGTACGGGAACGCCAGCAGCATGCTGGTGATCACGCCGAAGATGACCAGCCACGTCTGGCCGCCCTCGATCGCCGCCCCGAAGACCGCGAACTTGCTGGTGAAGCCGCTGGTCAGTGGGATACCGGCGAAGGCCAGCAGGATGAAGGTGAAGGTCGCGGCGAACAGCGGGCTCTTGCGGCCCAGCCCGGCCCAGCGGGCGAGGTGGGTGGCCTCCCCGTCGGCGTCGCGCACCAGGGTGACGATGCCGAAGGCGGCGAGGACCGAGAAGCCGTACGCCACCAGGTAGAACATCGTGCTGCTGAGGCCCTCCTCGTTGAGCGCGAGGACGCCGACCAGCAGGTAGCCGGCGTTCGCGACCGAGGAGTAGGCCAGCAGGCGCTTCATGTCGGTCTGGGTGACCGCCAGGATCGCGCCGGTCAGCATCGTGAGCACCGCGATCACGCCCAGCACGGGCTGGAAGTCCCAGCGTACGCCGTCGAAGGCGACGTACAGGATCCGCAGCAGCGCGCCGAACGCGGCGACCTTGGTGCAGGCGGCCATCAGCGCGGTGACCGGAGTCGGAGCGCCCTGGTAGACGTCCGGCGTCCAGACGTGGAACGGCGCCAGGGCCGCCTTGAAGAGCAGACCGATCGAGATCAGCGCCAGGCCCGCGTAGAGGAGGATCTGGCTGCGCTGCGGGTCGACCACGGCCGCGTGCACCTGGCCGAGCGAGATGCCGCCGGCGAAGCCGTAGACGAGCGCCACGCCGAACAGGAAGAACGCCGAGGCGTACGAGCCGAGCAGGAAGTACTTGAGCGCGGCTTCCTGGCTGAGCAGGCGACGACGGCGGGCGAGCGCGCACATCAGGTACAGCGGCAGCGAGAACACCTCGAGCGCGATGAACATGGTGAGCAGGTCGTTCGCGGCGACGAAGAGCATCATGCCGCCGAGCGCGAACATGGTCAGCGGGTAGACCTCGGTCATGCCGGGCTGGTCGCCGGCCTGCTTGAGGTCCTTCTGCGAGCCCACCGTGATGGCCGCCTGCGACACGAACGGGCCGCCGCGCTCGATCGAACGCTCGCCGATCAGCATCAGCGAGACCAGACCCAGCACGAGCAGCGCACCCTGCAGGAAGACGGTGGGACCGTCGACGGCGACCGCGCCGCCGATCGTGATCTTCCGGGTGTTGTGCTGGACGACCACGGCCACGAACGACGCCGCAATGGCCAGGAACCCGAGGGTCAGCTGGATCGCGTGGCGCGAGCGCCGGGGTGCGAAGACCTCGATCAGGATGCCGACGCACGCCGCCCCGAAGAGGATCAGCATCGGCAGCAGCGCGCCGTAGTCGATGCTGGGCAGGTTGAGCTCTCCCATGGCTAGCGCGCCACCCTTTCGTTAGCGACGACCGACGTCGGGCCCGGGTCCTGGACGCCGACGTCCTGCATGGTCGCCTGCACCGCCGGGTTGATCACGTCGGTGACCGGCTTGGGATAGAAGCCGAGCAGAATGATCAGCAGGATCAGCGGAGCCACCACGACCTTCTCGCGAAGCGTGATGTCCTTCTTCATCTCCGGCACCTCGGCGAGGGCCGGGTTGAGGGTGCCCTGCGTGGTGCGCTGCACCATCCAGAGCACGTAGGCGGCGGCCAGGATGATGCCGGCCGTGGCCACCACCGCGTACGCCGGGTGCACGGTGAAGGTGCCGATCAGCACGAGGAACTCGCTGATGAACGGGGCCGTGCCGGGCAGCGCGAGCGAGGCCAGACCGGCGAAGAAGAACACCCCGGCCAGGACCGGGACGAGCTTGCCGGCGCCGCCGAAGTCGCTGATCAGGTTGGAGCCGCGGCGGGCGACGAACATGCCGACCACGATGAACAGCAGGCCGGTCGCGAGACCGTGGTTGACCATGTAGAGCACCGATCCGGTGCCGGCCTGCGTGGTGAAGGCGAAGATGCCGACGCCGATGAAACCGAAGTGCGCGATCGACGTGTACGACACCAGGCGCTTGAGATCGTTCTGGCCGACCGCGAGCAGCGCGGCGTAGATGATCCCGATGACGCCGAGCACCAGGGCGGCGGGCGCGAACCAGCGGGACGCCTCCGGGAACAGCGGGAGGCAGTAGCGCAGGATGCCGAACGTGCCGACCTTGTCCATGACGCCGACGAGCAGCGCCGCGGCACCGGCCGGGGCCGCACCACCGGCGTCCGGGAGCCAGGTGTGGAACGGGAAGAACGGCGCCTTGATCGCGAAGGCGACGAAGAACCCGAGGAAGAGCCAGCGGGCGGTGCCCTGGTCGATCGACGCGGCGACCTCGGTCAGCTTGCCGAAGTCGAACGTGTTGCCGCCGACCACCCACAGCCCGATGACCGCGGCCAGCATGAACAGACCGCCGACCAGGCTGTAGAGGAAGAACTTGACCGCCGCGTACTGGCGTCGCGGGCCACCGAACGACCCGATGATGAAGTACATCGGGATGAGCATGATCTCGAAGAACACGTAGAACAGGAAGATGTCGGCGGCCGCGAAGACCCCGATCATCGTGAACTCGAAGGCCAGCAGCAGCGCGAAGTACGTCGGGGCCGAGCGGTTGCTCTTGTCGACGTCGTGCCAGGACGCCAGGATCACGACCGGGAACAGGATCGCGATCAGCATCAGCATGACGAGCGCGATGCCGTCGGCGGCGAACGTGAACCGGGCGTCCCAGGACGGGATCCAGGCGTACGACTCGTGGAACTGGAAGCGGTCGCCGTCGACCTTGAAAGCGATCCACATGAAGATGCTGAGCACCAGCACGACAAGCGACCAGGCGAGCGCGACGATCTTGGCGAGCTCGGCCTTGGCCCGGGGGATCAGCGCCACGACGATGGCGCCCACCAGGGGCAGCAGCGTCAGGATGGACAGAAACGGAAAGTCGTTCACGCCAACCACCCAAGCTGGATCGCGAGGAAGGCGCCGACGACAAGGACGGCACCGGTGAGCATCGAGAGGGCGTACGAGCGGACGAAGCCGGTCTGGAGCCTGCGGAGCCGGCCGGAGCTTCCGCCGATGCCGGCCGCGATGCCGTTGACCAGACCGTCGATGCCCTTGTTGTCGAGGAAGACCAGCGCCCGGGTCAGATAGATGCCGGGGCGCTCGAACACCGCCTCGTTGACCGCGTCGGTGTAGAGGTTGCGGCGGGCCGCGGTGACGACGATCCCGGCCGGCTGCTCCTGCAGGGCCGTGCCCCGGCGGAACATCGCCCAGGCCAGACCCGCGCCCAGCACCGAGATCACGATGCCCAGGATCTGGATCAGCGTGTGCGGCATGACCGCCTCGTGGTGGGTCTCCTCGGGGCCGAAGACCGGCTCGAGCCAGCCCGGCACCGAGGTCGACATGAGCCAGCCGGCGCCGATCGAGCCCAGAGCCAGCAGCATCAGGGGCACGGTCATGATGAACGGCGACTCGTGCGGGTGCTTGTTGTCCTCGGTGTACCGCTCCGGCCCGTGGAACGTCAGCACGAACAGGCGGGTCATGTAGAACGCGGTCAGACCCGCGCCGAGCAGCGCCGCCATGCCGTACAGCCAGGAAGTCCAGTCGCCGCGCTCGAACGCCGCCGCGATGATCGGCTCCTTGGAGAAGTAGCCGGACAGCGGCGGGATTCCGATGATCGCCAGCCAGCCCATCATGAAGGTGAGCCAGGTCCACTTCATGTATTTGCGCAGGCCGCCGAAGCGCCGGATGTCCACCTGGTCGTGCATGCCGTGCATGACCGAGCCGGCGCCGAGGAACATGTTGGCCTTGAAGAAGCCGTGGGCCAGCAGGTGGATGATCGCCAGCGCGTACGCCCCGCCGCCGAGCCCGACGCCGAGGAACATGTAACCGATCTGGCTCACGGTCGACCAGGCCAGCACCCGCTTGATGTCGTCCTTGGCCGCGCCGATGATGCAGCCCATCAGCAGCGTGAGCGCGCCCACGCTGACCACGACCGTCTGCAGCGTGGTGTTCGCGGTGAAGATCGCGTTGGACCGGGCGATCAGGTAGACGCCCGCGGTGACCATCGTCGCCGCGTGGATCAGGGCCGAGACCGGGGTCGGGCCCTCCATCGCGTCGGGCAACCACGCCTGCAGCGGGAACTGACCGGACTTACCGGCCGCGCCCAGCAGCAGAAGCAGACCCATGATCAGTACGGTCGTCGAGCTCAGCGCGCTGACGTTTCCGAAGACCTCGTCGTACTGGGTGGTGCCGAGCGTGGCGAACATCAGGAAGATGCCGATGGCCAGGCCGGCGTCGCCGACCCGGTTCATCAGGAACGCCTTCTTGCCGGCGGTGGCCGCGGACGGCCGGGTGTACCAGAACGAGATCAGCAGGTACGACGCGAGACCCACGCCCTCCCAGCCGAAGTAGAGCATCACGTAGTTGTTGCCGAGAACCAGCAGCAACATCGCCGCGACGAAGAGGTTGAAGTAGGCGAAGAACTTCCGCCGGCCCGGGTCGTGCTCCATGTAGCCGACCGCGTACAGGTGGATCAGCGAGCCGACGCCCGTGATCAGCAGGACGAACACGCCGGCCAGCGGGTCGAACAGCAACCCGAAGTCGACGCGCAGGTTCCCGACGGCGATGAAGTCCCACAGGCTCAGCTCGGCCGACCGCTGTTCCGGGTCGAGACCGCGCAGGTTGAAGAAGAAGATCAACCCAAGCACGAAGGAGGCAGCCACCGCGAGGACGCCGAGCCAGTGCCCCCACTTGTCGGCCCGCTTGCCCAGGAGCAGCAAGATCGCGGCGCTGACCAGCGGAATGGCGACAAGCAGCCAGATACCGCTCAGCGCCCCCGTCGCGTGGGCGTACTCCACTGTTGGTTCCACGTGAAGGCCCCTTTAGTACTTCAGAAGGTTCGCGTCGTCGACGCTCGCCGAGCGCCGCGTACGGAAGATCGACATGATGATCGCGAGACCCACCACGACCTCGGCGGCCGCGACGACCATCACGAAGAACGAGATGATCTGGCCGTCCAGGCTGCCGTTGATCCGGCTGAAGGTGACCAGGGCGAGGTTCGCGGCGTTGAGCATGAGCTCGATGCACATGAACAGCACGATCGCGTTGCGGCGGACGAGCACCCCGGCGGCGCCGATGGTGAACAGGATCGCCGCGAGCACCAGGTAGTAGTCGGGTGTCACTTGTCAGTTCCCTTCGGTGCCGCCTCGTCCGCCGTCAGCTCACGGATGGGCAGGATCGCGGAGATGCTGCGCTCGGCGCCGTTGCCGTCGGGCAGTCGCGCGGGCGCGGCGACCGACATGGTGTTGGCGTAGACGCCGGGGCCGGCCTTGGGACCGGGGTAGTTGCCGGGCCGGAACCGCTCCTTCATCCGCGTCAGCTGGTCGGCCGCGTCCTCCTTGGCCCGCTCGACGTGCGCCAGCATCATCGCGCCGACCGCGGCGGTGATCAGCAGCGCCGAGGTGATCTCGAAGGCGAAGACGTACCGGGTGAACAGCAGCGCGGCGAGCCCCTCGACGTTGCCGTTCGCGTTGGCCTCGGTCAGCCCGGCGGCGGGGACGTCGCCCATCGCGCGGGCCAGTCCGGCGCCCATCAGCGCGGCCAGACCGACGCCGAGCACGATCGCGGCGACCCGCTGGCCGCGGAGCGTCTCGATCAGCGAGTCCGACGCGTCCCGGCCGACCAGCATCAGCACGAACAGGAACAGCATCATGATCGCGCCGGTGTAGACGATGATCTGCACCGCGCCCAGGAACGGCGCCGAGTTGACCACGTACAGGAAGCCCAGGCAGAGCATCGTGACGACGAGCCACAGCGCGGAGTGGACCGCGTTGCGGGCCAGCACCATGCCGAGGGCCCCGATCACGGCGAACGAACCGAGGATCCAGAAGGCGACCGCTTCACCGGTGGACACGTGGTCCATCACACGGCCTCCTTCGCGCTCTGGCCCGGACGGCGCAGCGTGCCCGCGGTCTCGGGCCGGTCCTCCGAACCGGTCGCGGTCGACGCGTCCTCCGTGCCCGAATCCGACCACGGCGCCCGCTCCGCGCCGGCCGAGGTGCCCGGGTTGGTCAGCGCGCCGACGTAGTAGTCCTTGTCGGTCTCGCCCAGGCGCATCGGGTGCGGCGGCTGCTCCATGCCTTCGAGCAGCGGGGCCAGCAGTTCCTTCTTCGTGAAGATCAGGTCCTGCCGGCTGTCGCGGGCCAGCTCGTACTCGTTGCTCATGGTCAGCGAACGGGTCGGGCAGGCCTCGATGCAGAGCCCGCAGAAGATGCACCGGGCGTAGTTGATCTGGTAGATCCCGGCGTAGCGCTCCCCCGGCGAGTAACGCTCCTCGTCGGTGTTGTTGGCGCCCTCGACGTAGATCGCGTCGGCCGGGCAGGCCCAGGCGCACAGCTCACAGCCGATGCACTTCTCCAGGCCGTCCGGGTGCCGGTTGAGGATGTGCCGGCCGTGGTAGCGCGGGGCCGGCGTCGGCGGCTTGAACGGGTAGTCGGTCGTGATGACCTTGCGGAACATGTGCGCGAAGGTCACACCGAAGCCCTTGAACGAGCCCGTGAACGTCCCCACGTCACACCTCCTTGTCTTCGGGAGTGGGCGAGGAGTCGCCGCCGACCGTGGCCGGGGCGCGTTCGGCCACTGCCCGGCGGGCACGTGGACTGGGGGGAACTTGAAGATCCATTGGTGGCACCGGGAAACTGCCCGGTGGTCGCGAGGCCAGCTCCTCCTCGATGGAGAGCTGCCTCGGCTTCCGAGCGGCCGGCCAGAGCATGGCGACCAGCAGGATCACGACCACGATGCCGACGATCGAGAACCACTTGGCCTGCTGCGAGAGCTCGTTGTTGGCGACCTTGACGTAGCTCAGGAAGAGGATCCACACCAGGTTGACCGGGATGAGGACCTTCCAGCCGAACCGCATGAACTGGTCGTAGCGCATCCGGGGCAGGGTGGCCCGCAGCCAGATGAAGCCGAAGAGCAGCAGCAGCACCTTGCCGAAGAACCAGATCAGCCCGAAGTAGCCGGAGTTCGCGCCCTCCCAGATCCACGTGATCGGCCACGGGGCCCGCCAGCCACCGAGGAACAGCGTGGTGGCGAAGGCCGAGACGGTGATCATGTTGATGTACTCGGCCAGGAAGAACAGCGCGAACTTGAACGACGAGTATTCGGTGTGGAAGCCACCGACCAGCTCGGACTCCGCCTCGGGCAGGTCGAAGGGCGCGCGGTTGGTCTCGCCGACGGCCGCGATGCAGTAGATGACGAAGCTGGGCAGCAGCAGAACGGCGTACCAGCTCGGGGTCGTCACCTCCCAGCCGAAGAGGTTGACCGGGTTGCCGTGCGCCTGGGCGGCGACGATCTGCGACGTGCTCATCGTGCCGGCCGTCATGAACACCGCGACGATCGACAGACCCATGGCGACCTCGTACGAGATCATCTGGGCGCTCGACCGCAGACCACCCAGCAGGGGGTAGGTCGAGCCGGACGCCCATCCGGCCAGCACGACGCCGTAGACGGCCATCGACGAGCAGGCCAGCAGCACGAGCACCGAGACCGGCACGTCGGTGAGCTGCAGCGCGGTCTGCCGGCCGAACATGTTGACGACGCCGCCGAACGGGATGACCGAGAACGCCGTGAAGGCGACCGTCGCCGAGATCACCGGAGCGATGAAGTAGACGACCTTGTCGGCCGTCTTCGGGATGATCTCCTCCTTGAACGGCAGCTTGACGCCGTCCGTGAGGCTCTGCAACCAGCCCCAGGGCCCGACCTGGTTGGGGCCCGGCCGAACCGCCATCCGGGCCACGACCTTGCGCTCGTAGACGATCGTGAAGAGCGTCAACAGGAGCAGCAGGACGAAGACGCCGAGCAGCTTGATCAGCGAGATCCACCAGATGTCGTTCTCGAACGTCTGCAGCGTCGGGTCGACGGCATGGGCCGCGAGAATCGACGTTTTCATGCTGCACCCCCGTTGTCATGCCGTTCCGGCCGTGCGCTTGCTTCGCTCAATCCGCTGCAAGCGGTCATGACGCAACCTCCGACGACGCGAGGATCGGGCCGCTGCGCCCGGCCGACAGCCGGACGACCGCACCCGCGGTCACGCCGAGGCTGCGACCGACGGTCGAGCCGGGCGAGTTGGTGGGCACCCACACCACACCGGCCGGCAGGTCGGTGATGGCGGCGGGCAGGGTGATCGCGCCGTGGTCGGTGCCGACGGTGATCGCGTCGCCGTCGACCACGCCGAGCGACTCGGCCAGCCCCTTGCCGATCCGCGCGACCGGCGGCCGGGCGGTGCCGGCCAGCGCCGCGTCGCCCTCGAGCAGCGAGCCCTGGTCGATCGCGTAGCGCCAGGTGGCCAGCACGGCCTCGTGCTCGCCGAGCGCGGGCAGCGCCGACGACGAGACCGTGGGAGCGGCCGGGCGGGCCGCCTTGCTCAGCGGCATCGCACCCAGCTCACGGCGGATCGTCATCACGTCGCCGGTGGCGAGCGTGGTGTCCATGAGCGCGGCGACCGCCTCGAGCACCCGGCCGTCGGTCATCGCCGTGCTCGGCAGGACCGTGCCGAAGGACCGCAGCCGGCCCTCCCAGTTCAGGTAGGTGCCGGACTTCTCGGCGGCCGGGGCGATCGGAAGGACCACGTCGGCGCGGCGGGTGACCGCGCTGTGCCGGATCTCGACGCTGACCACGAAGCCGACGTTGTCGAGCGCCTGCTCGGCCAGTCGCGGGTCGGACAGGTCACCCGGGTCGACCCCGGCGACCAGCAGGCCACCGAGCTCGCCGGCGGCAGCCGCCGCGACGATGCCGTCCGTGTCACGACCCGGGCCGCTGGGCAGGGCGCCGGCCTCGACGTCCCACGCCAGCGAGAGCTCGGCGCGGGCCGCCGGGTCGTTGACCGGGCGGCCGCCGGGCAGCAGGTTGGGCAGGCAGCCGGCGTCGATCGCGCCGCGGTCGCCGGCCCGGCGGGGCACCCACGCGAGGCGGGCGCCGGTGCGGGCGGCCAGGGCGGCCGCGGCCGAGAGACCACCGGGCACGGTGGCCAGGCGCTCACCGACGAACAGCAGCGAGCCGGGCGCGGACAGCGCGGCGGTCAGCGCCGGGTCTCCGGCCAGCAGCCGGGCCTCGTCGCCGGGCACCGCCTCGACCAGGGCGGCGCCGAGCTTCTCGAAGCCCCGCGTGAGGAACGGCGCGACCGCGGTGACCTGCAGCTTCTTGCGGCTGTGAGCCTTGCGGAGCCGCAGGAACAGGATCGGGCACTCTTCCTCGGGCTCGAGCCCGACGATCACGGCCGACGGGGCGTTCTCCACGTCGGCGTACGTGACGTCGGAGATCCCGGCGACCGAGGCGGCCAGGAAGTCGGCCTCCTCGGCGCTGAGCGGGCGGGCCCGGAAGTCGATGTCGTTGGTGCCGAGGGCGACCCGGGCGAACTTCGCGTACGCGTACGCGTCCTCCACCGTGAGCCGGCCGCCGGTCAGCACGCCGACGCCGCCCCGGGGCTTGGCCGCGGCCAGCCCCTCGGCCGCCGCCAGCAGGGCCTCGCTCCAGGACGCCTCACGCAGCTGACCGGTCTCGGGGTCGCGCACCAGCGGGTTCATGATCCGGTCGTTGGCGACCTGGTACTGGAAGCCCCAGCGGCCCTTGTCGCAGTTCCACTCCTCGTTCACCGCCGGGTCGTCACCGGCCAGGCGGCGCAGCACCTTGCCGCGGCGGTGGTCGGCCCGCATCGAGCAGCCGGCCGCGCAGTGCTCGCAGGCGGTCGGCGTCGAGACCAGGTCGAACGGACGGGCCCGGAACCTGTACTGCTCGCCGGTGAGCGCGCCGACCGGGCAGATCTGGATCGTGTTGCCCGAGAAGTACGAGTTGAAGGCGACGTCGCCCTCGCCCTCGCCGACCTGGCCGTCACCGGTGCCGGCGCCGCCGAAGAAGTCGTCGCGGTACACGTTGATCTGCTCGCCGGACGAGCGGTCCATCAGGTCGATGAACTTGTCGCCCGCGATCTCCTCGGAGAAGCGCGTGCAGCGCTGGCACAGGATGCAGCGCTCGCGGTCGAGCAGCACCTGGCTGGAGATGTGGATCGGCTTCTCGTACTCGCGCTTGTGCTCCTTGAAGCGCGAGTCGGCCCGTCCGTTGCTCATGGCCTGGTTCTGCAGCGGGCACTCGCCGCCCTTGTCGCAGGTCGGGCAGTCGAGCGGGTGGTTGGCCAGCAGCAGTTCCATCACGCCGCCCTGCGCCTTGGCGGCCACCGGCGAGGTGAGCTGGGTCTTGACCACCATGCCCTCGGCCACCGTCTGGGTGCACGAGGCGACCGGCTTGCGCTGGCCCTCGATGTCGACCAGGCACTGGCGGCAGGCGCCGGCCGGGGCGAGCAGCGGGTGGTCGCAGAACCGCGGGATCGCGATGCCCATCCGCTCGGCGACCCGGATGACCAGCTCGCCCTTCTCGGCGGTCACCTGGATGCCGTCGATGGTGAGCGTGACGGTGTCGGTTTGCTTGGCAACGTCCGTCATCAGTGCGCTCCAACCAGAGCCTTGGCGGACAGCCGCGGAGCGGTCCGGCCCTCGATGTAGTCCAGGTAGTCCTGGCGGAAGTACTTGAGCGTCGACATCACCGGCGTCGCGGCGCCGTCGCCGAGACCGCAGAACGACCGGCCGAAGATGTTGTCGGCCGTGTCCTGCAGGGTGTCGAGGTCGGCGTACGTGCCCTCGCCGGAGAGGATCCGGCGGTAGGTCCGCACCATCCAGTAGTTGCCCTCGCGGCACGGGGTGCACTTGCCGCACGACTCGTGGTGGTAGAACTCCAGCCACCGCCAGGTCGAATAGACCGGGCAGTCCTGGTCGCTGAAGATCTGCATCGCGGTGGTGCCCAGGATCGACCCGGCCGCGGCCACGCCCTCGAAGTCCATCGGGGTGTCGATGTGCTCGGCCGTGAGCAGCGGGGTGGACGATCCGCCCGGGGTCCAGAACTTCAGGTTGTGCCCGGGCTTCATGCCGCCGGCCAGCTCGATCAGCTCGCGCAGCGTGATGCCGAGGCCGCATTCGTACTGGCCGGGGTTGGCGATGCGGCCGGACAGCGAATAGATCATCGGGCCCGACGACTTCTCGGTGCCCATGCTCTTCCACCAGTCGGCCCCGCCGAGCACGATGTACGGCACGCTCGCGATGGTGCCGACGTTGTTGACCACCGTCGGGCTGGCGTACAGGCCCGCGATGGCCGGGAAGGGCGGGCGGAGCCGGGGCTGGCCGCGGAAGCCCTCGAGCGAGTCGAGCAGCGCCGTCTCCTCGCCGCAGATGTACGCGCCCGCGCCGCTGTGCACGACCAGTTCCAGGTCGAAGCCCGAGCCCAGGATGTTCGTGCCGAGGTAGCCCTTGGCCCGGGCCTCCTCGACGGCGTTGCGCAGGCGGCGCGCGGCGTGCACGGCCTCGCCGCGGATGTAGATGAACGCCCGGTTCGCGCGGATCGCGTACGAGGCGATGATCGCCCCTTCGATCAGCGAGTGCGGGTCGTACGTCATCAGGGGCAGGTCCTTGCAGGTGCCCGGCTCGCCCTCGTCCGCGTTGATCACGAGGTAGTGCGGCTTGCCGTCGCCCTGCGGGATGAAGCCCCACTTGAGGCCGGTCGGGAAGCCCGCGCCGCCGCGGCCGCGCAGACCCGAGTCCTTGATCAGCTGGATCAGGTCGTCGGGGTGGACGTCGAGGGCCTTGCGCAGGGCCGCGTAGCCGTCGAGACGCTCGTAGGTGCCGATCGTCCAGGCGTCCGGCGACAGCCAGCGCTTGGTCAGGACGGGGGTCAGCTTCTGGAGAACCTCACGCCGTGGCTGAGTCACTTCGCCTCCTCGGTACGGGCGGTGTCCCCGGCGGGTTTGCCGTCGCCGGCAGGCTGGTTGGACGCGCTGCCGGCGGCCTCGGCCGGGTTCGACGGCACGGGCTTCTTCTCGTCGGTCGTCCCGGTCTTGTCGGGCGTGCTCGCGTCGGGGTTGCGCTGCTCCGCCGTACGGGTCTGTGGGTCCTTGACGTCACCGGACCTGGTCGTCTTGCCCGCGTGCCCGGAGGTGACATTGCCGACGGCACTCTTGACCTTGTCGACCACCGTGGCGACCTTGCCGCGGCTCTCCTCGCGGGGAGACGGCTTCGTCTTGGTGATCGGCGTGTCCAGGTTGAAGTTCGCGACCGCGACCCCGTGTTCCTGGGCCAGCGTCACGCCGCGCAGCGTCGGCGCCCCGGCCACACCGTCGGCCACCGCACCGTCGCGCGGGTCGGCGAACCCGGCCAGCTGGACCTGCATCTCCTTGAGCGAGCAGATGCGGGCGCCCCGGCTGGGGGTGGGACGCTCGCCGTTGCGGAGCTGCTCGACCAGGCCCACCGCCGCCTCCGGGGTGGCCTCGTCGATCGCGAAGTCGTAGTTGACCGTCACGACCGGCGCGTAGTCGCAGGCGGCCAGGCACTCGGCGTGCTCGAGCGTGATCCGGCCGTCGGCCGTGGTCTCGTCGTGCCCGACGCCGAGGTGCTCGGACAGCTCGTCGTACACCTCTTGCCCGCCCAGCGTGTTGCAGAGCGTGTTGGTGCAAACGCTGACCAGGTATTCACCGGTCGGCCGGCGCTTGTACATCGTGTAGAACGTGGCGACCGCGCCGACCTGGGCCTTGTTGATGCCGAGCACTTCGGCACAGAACGCGACGCCGGTCGGGCTGACGTGCCCCTCCTCGGTCTGCACGAGGTGCAGCAGCGGCAGCAGCGCCGAGCGGCTGCGGTCCTCCGGGTAGCGGGCGATGATCTCTAGAGCCTGCGGAAGCAGGCCCGCCAGCGCAGCGGCGGCCGGGGAGAATTCCACCGTGGTATCGGACATTTAGCGGTCACACCCACCCATCACAGGGTCCAGGGACGCGCCACCGGCGATCACATCGGCCAGCAGTGCGCCTTCGGCCATCGCCGGGATGGCCTGCAAGTTGACGAAGCTCGGATCGCGATAGTGCACCCGGTAAGGATGGGTGCCGCCGTCCGAGACCGCATGGACGCCCATTTCGCCGCGCGGATGCTCGATGCCGACGTACACCTGGCCCGGCGGGACCCGGAAACCCTCGGTCACGAGCTTGAAGTGGTGGATCAGGGCCTCCATCGACTGGCCCATGATCTTGGCGACGTGCTCGAGCGAGTTGCCGAGCCCGTCGACACCCATCGCCAGCTGGGACGGCCACGCAATCTTCTTGTCGGCGATCCAGATCGGGCCCGGGCGCAGCCGGTCGAGGGTCTGCTCGATGATCTTGAGCGACTCCTTGATCTCGGCCAGTCGCACCTGGTAGCGGCCCCAGACGTCGGCCGTCGTCGCGGTCGGCACGTCGAACTCGTAGTTCTCGTAGCCGCAGTACGGCATCGTCTTGCGCAGGTCCCAGGCCAGGCCGGTCGAACGCAGGACGGGGCCGGTAATGCCCAGCGACAGGCAACCGGTGACGTCGAGGACGGCCACACCCTGGGTCCGCTGCTGCCAGATCACCTGACCCGAGAGCATGTCCTCGTATTCCTTGAGCTTCTTCGGCAGGTACTTGAGGAAGTCGCGGATCTTGCGGATCGCGGACTCCGGAAGGTCCTGCGAGAGGCCGCCGGGACGGATGTAGCCGTTGTTCATACGCAGGCCGGAGGTCTCCTCGAAGATGTCGAGGATGTACTCCCGCTCCCGGAAGCCGTACAGCATCATCGAGATCGCGCCCAGCTCCATGCCGGTGGTCGCCAGCCAGACCAGGTGCGACGCGATGCGCTGCAACTCCATGAACATGACGCGGATCGTGGTGGCCCGCTCGGTGATCTGATCGGTGATGCCGAGCAGTTTCTCGACCGCGAGGCAGTAGCCCGCCTCGTTGAACATGTTGGACAGGTAGTCCATGCGGGTCACGAACGTGACGCCCTGCGTCCAGTTGCGGTATTCGAGGTTCTTCTCGATGCCCGTGTGCAGGTAACCGACGACCGGCCGCACCTGCTGGACCGTCTCGCCCTCGAGCTCGAGCACGAGGCGCAGCACGCCGTGGGTCGACGGGTGCTGGGGACCCATGTTGACGACGATCTTCTCGTTGCTGAGCGGGTCGACCGAGTTGGTGACGCTGTCCCAGTCGCCGCCGGTGACCGTGAAGACGCGGCCCTCGGTGGTCTCGCGCTCGCTCGCGTATCCGGACTGTGTCATTGGTAGACCCTCCGCTGGTCAGGAGGCGGAATCTCGGCGCCTTTGTATTCGACGGGGACGCCGCCGAGCGGGTAGTCCTTACGCTGCGGGTGACCTTCCCAGTCGTCCGGCATGAGGATCCGGGTGAGGTTGGGGTGGCCGGGGAAGACGACGCCGAACATGTCGTAGACCTCCCGCTCCTGCCAGTCGGCCGTCGGGTAGACGGCGGTCACCGACGGCACCGGCACGCCGTCGGGCACGGCCACCTCGAGCCGGACCCGTCGGCGATAGGTCATCGAGGTGAGCTGGTAAGTCACGTGGAACCGGGCCGGATCGCTGTTCAGGTAGTCCACGGCGTCGACCGACGAGCACAGCTCGAAGCGCAGCGACTCGTCGTCCCGCATGATCTGCACGACCTCGGCGATGCGTTCCGGCTTGATGTGCAGGGTGAGCTCGCCGCGGTCGACGACCACCTTCAGGATCGCGTCGCCGAAGCCCGGGTACGCCTCCTCGAGCGCGTCCGTGACCTCGTCGAAGTACCCCCCGTACGGCTTCGGGGTCCCGACGATCTCGGCATGCCGGCGCACCAGGCCACCGAAGCCGGAGACGTCGCCGGTTCCGGTGATGCCGAACATGCCCTTCTGCGGGCTGGCCGGGGTCTGGGCGGGCGCGTCGATGTCGGCGCCGGCCGGGTCGGAACTGGCCGGCACGCCGCCGGTGGCGTTGTTGGGCTCGACGGTCACTTGCCCTCCCGGAGGTGCGGCTGCAGCTTCATCCAGTTCTCGATGCGCAGCTGTTCCTCGCGGCCTTCCTTGACCGCCTGGGTCCACTCCGCACGCCGGACCTTGTCGACCCGGTACGACGAGGGCATCGCGCCCGGCGCCACGATCGGCATCTTGCCCTCGGCCTTGCGGGCCTCGAGCATCTTGCGGCCGTTGGGGCCGAGCGGCTGGGCCATGACCTTCTCGCGCATCTTGAGGATGGCGTCGATCAGCATCTCGGGCCGCGGCGGGCAGCCGGGCAGGTAGATGTCGACCGGGACGATGTGGTCCACGCCCTGCACGATCGCGTAGTTGTTGAACATGCCGCCGGACGAGGCGCACACGCCCATCGAGATGACCGAGCGGGGCTCCGGCATCTGGTCGTAGATCTGGCGGACGACCGGCGCCATCTTCTGGCTCACCCGGCCCGCGACGATCATCAGGTCGGCCTGGCGGGGCGAGGCCCGGAAGACCTCCATGCCCCAGCGGCCCAGGTCGTAGTGCGGGCCACCGGCGGCCATCATCTCGATGGCACAGCAGGCCAGGCCGAACGTGGCGCCCCAGAACGAGGACTTACGCGCCCAGTTCGAGACCTTCTCGACGGAGGTGAGCAGGATTCCCGCAGGGAGTTTCTCTTCGATACCCATGACGCATCAGTCCCAGTTGAGTCCGCCACGCCGCCACACGTACGTGTAGGCGATGAAGACGGTGACGATGAACAGGACCATCTCGACGAACCCGAACAGCCCGAGCGCTCCGAAGGAGACGGCCCACGGGTACAAGAAGATGGTCTCGATGTCGAAGATGATGAAGAGCATCGCGGTCAGGTAGAACTTGACCGGGAACCGGCCACCCCCGACCGGCTGCGGCGCCGGCTCGATGCCGCACTCGTACGCGTCGAGTTTGGCGCGGTTGTAGCGATGCGGGCCGACGATCGGCGCGATCGACACCGAGAACAACGCGAAGAGCGCGCCGAGGATCAGTAACCCGACGATCGGGACGTATGGGTTTACCGTCATCGTTTCTCCTGCTCGACTATTAGCCAGTTAACACTATTAGTCCGAATTGTCGGTGTCGGTCGCGGGGTGCTCATACGGCCGGCGCGACCTTCGTGAGGCCGTTGATGATCCGATCCATGCTGTCGCCGCCGCGCGGGTCCGTGAGGTTGGCCAGCAGTTTCAGAACGAACCGCATCAGGGTCGGATGCGGCATGCCGTGCTTGGTGGCGATCCGCATGATTTGAGGATTGCCGATCAGCTTCACAAATACGCCACCAAGCCGGTAATAACCGCCGAACCGCAGACTGAGTTCGGACGGGTACGCCCGCAGGGCACGTTCGCGGTCGGCGCCGGCCGGGCGGGCGAGCGCCTGAACCGCGACCTCCGCCGCCAGTTCGCCGCTCTCCATCGCGTACGCGATGCCCTCGCCGTTCATCGGGTTGACCATGCCGCCGGAGTCGCCGACCAGCATCAGCCCGCGCGTGTAGTGGGGAACCCGGTTGAAGCCCATCGGGAGCGCGGCGCCCAGGATCGGGCCGTCGGCGTTGGACTCGTCCCGCATGCCCCAGTCGGCCGGCGTCCCGGCCAGCCAGTCGGTCAGCATCGCGCGGTAGTTGGTCTTGCCGAACGCGTTCGAGCTGTTGAGAATGCCGAGGCCCACGTTCACCCTGCCATCCCCCATGCCGAAGATCCAGCCGTATCCGGGGAGAAGGCGTTCGCGGTCGGTCGCGCTGCGCAGCTCGAGCCAGGACTCGAGGTAGTCGTCGTTGGCGCGCACCGGCGAGTGGTAGTAGCGCCGGACGGCCACGCCGAGCGGGCGGTCGTCGCGCTTGGTCAGTCCCATCGCGATCGGCAGCTTGCCCGAGACACCGTCCGCGGCGATCACCAGCGGAGCGCGGAACTCGACGGGCTCCTTGCCCGGGCCCACCTTGGCCTCGACGCCGATCGCGTGGCCGTCGTCGTCCAGCACGGGGCCGGTGACGTTGGTGTTCGTGTGCAGCACGACACCCGCCTCGACAGCCCGCCGGGCCAGCATGTCGTCGAAGTCCAGCCGGGTCCGCACCAGACCGTAGTTGGGGAAACTGGCGAGATCGGGCCAGTCCAGTTCCAGCCGTACGCCCCCACCGATGACCCGCAGACCCTTGTTCTGCAGCCAGCCGGCCTTTTCCGAGGTGTCGATGCCCATCCGCACCAGCTGGCGGACAGCACGCGGGGTCAGCCCGTCGCCGCAGACCTTCTCGCGCGGGAACTCGGTCTTTTCGAGCAGCAGGACTCTGAGCCCGTGCCGCGCCATGTGATAGGCCGCCGCAGATCCTCCCGGACCTGCACCGACGACGATGACATCAGCCTCGTCGGCTATTTGGCCGGATGGTACTTGGTTGCGCACACCACACCTCCGTCTCGCAGCAGCTCGTGAAACAGTTCACAAGCATGCCCAAGTCGGAGTCTAGGACGGCCATTGAAGGTCGTTCTGGTTAGGGGAACCTAACTATTTCGGCCGGGTGAATTGCCCGGCGTGAGTACTCTGTCCGCGGCCTCCCGCGCGTCGCCGTCCAGGTACTCGCGGAAGTTGCCGCCCATCGCCTTGTCCAGCGCGATGATCAGGTTGTCGACCAGCTCCTGAGCCAGGTCGGGATCCTCGGCGGCGACCATCCGCAGGCGAGTGGCCAGTTCGATGCCCCGGCGCTCGCCGGCGTCGCTCTCGTCGATCGCGATGTCGATGTCGGTGTCTTCGAGATGCCCGAAGGTCGTCATAGATCGAGACAAACAGGCCGTACGCCGTTTCGCGGCAAAAGCCGCTTTTATCCCTCTTTAGGCCTTCGTCGCGCGGTGCAGGGCCACCACGCCGCCGGTCAGATTGCGCCAGCCGATCCGGGTCCACGGGCCCGCCGCGGCGATACGCGCCGACAGGGCCGCCTGGTCGGGCCAGGCGCGGATCGACTCGGCGAGATAGACGTACGCGTCGGGGTTGCTCGACACGCTGCGGGCCACCGCCGGGAGCGAGCGCATGAGGTACTGCATGTAGACGGTCCGGAACGGCCCGAACGTCGGGGAACTGAACTCACAGATCACCAGCCGGCCGCCCGGCCGCGTGATCCGGCTCAGCTCGCGCAGGGCGCCCTCGACGTCCACGACGTTGCGCAGCGCGAACGAGATCGTCACCGCGTCGAACGTCTCGTCGGCGAAGGGCAGCTTGAGCGCGTCCCCGGCGACCAGCGGGACCTGGGGGCGTACCCGGCGTCCGGCCTGGAGCATGCCCGTGGAGAGGTCGGCGCCCACCGCGAACGCGCCCGAGCGGCCCAGCTCCTCGGTGGAGATTCCGGTGCCGGCGCCGACGTCGAGCACCCGCTCCCCCGGCCGCAGGCCCAGGGCGGCGCGGGTGGCACGGCGCCAGCCACGGTCCTGCCCGAACGAGAGCACGGTGTTGGTCAGGTCGTACCGCTCGGCCACGCCGTCGAACATCTCGGCGACCTCGTGCGGTTGCTTGTCCAGATCTGCGCGAGTCACGCGGACAACTCTGCCACCCGGACAAACAGATCGGGCGGGATGGTCACCCATCCCGCCCGTCCCTTGTGCGTTATATATACGACCGCCATCGGTCGGGTCCGCGACCATCGCCGGGGCAAACCCGGGTCCGAGTCAGGAAGTTCTCAGGCCTTACGCAGGCAACGTAACCGCCTGTGCAACATCCGCAACAGGGGTTCACAGGGCTCGTTACGAAGGAGCAACCCGCCCTCCACACTTTGGGGAGGGGTACCTGACCGAACGGGCAATGGCGGTACGTCTATTTGGCTTCGACGAGCGGGAGTTGAGCGCGGCCGGCGCCGCCGCCGGGCATCGCGATCGAGGAGAAGTGCGAGACGACGCGGTCGTCGGTCGGGTCGTCGGCCGGGGTGTGGTGCACGGCCAGATGGCGATAGAGCGTGTCGCGCTGCGCCGGGGTGCGGTCGGCCGTCCGGATCATCCAGATCAGCTCGTGCAGGTTGGACCGGTGGCGGGCGCCGGCCGAGGAGATCACGTTTTCCTCGAGCATGATCGAGCCCAGGTCGTCCACGCCCAGGTGCAGCGAGAGCTGGCCGACGTCCTTGCCCGTGGTCAGCCAGGAGGCCTGCAGGTGGGCCACGTTGTCGAAGAACAGCCGGGACATGGCCAGGAACCGCAGGTATTCCATGGTGGTGGCCTGCGTCCGGCCCTTGAGGTGGTTGTTCTCCGGCTGATAGGTCCACGGGATGAACGCCCGGAAGCCGCCGACCTCGTGACCGGTCTCGACGGCGTCGTCGCGGTAGCCGTTGGCGACGGCCAGATCCTGCACGTCGCGGATCATCCGGATGTGCTCGATGCGCTCGGTGTGCGTCTCGCCCGTGCCCATCATCATCGTCGCGGTCGACGAGAGACCGTGGCGGTGCGCGACCGTCATCACCTCGAGCCACCGGGCGCCGCTCTCCTTGAGCGGAGCGATCGCCTTGCGCGGCCGGTCGGGCAGCATCTCGGCGCCGGCGCCGGCGATCGAGTCGAGACCGGCCGCCTTGATCCGGACCACCGCCTCCTCGATCGAGACGCCCGAGACCTTGGCCATGTGCAGGATCTCGCTGGGGCCGATCGAGTGGATCGCGACCTGCGGATAGGCCTGCTTGACGGAGGAGAACAGCTCCTCGTAGTACTCCACTCCGAAGTCGGGATGGTGACCGCCCTGCAGCATCACCTGGGTGGCGCCGAGATCGATGGCCTCGCCGCAGCGGTGCAGGATCTCCTCCATCGGGTGCGACCAGCCCTCCTTGTGCTTGGGGGCACGGAAGAAGGCGCAGAACTTGCACGCGGTGACGCAGACGTTCGTGTAGTTGATGTTGCGATCGATCAGGTAGGTGACGACGCCGTCGGGATAACGACGGCGCCGGACCGTGTCGGCCGCCTCGGCGAGCGCGTGGAACGGCGCCTCCGTATAGATGAGCAGCGCCTCCTCGGGCGTGATCCGCCCGCCGTCGGCGGCTCGCTGCAGGATGCTGTCGATCTCCGGGTTCGCCGTCACGTAGTCGAGGTTACGTCCCCGGATCGCCGGGCGTCAGTCGGCACGTTGCGTGGCGATGAGCACTCCGAGCCCGTCGAGGACCCGTTCCAGACCGAACGCGTACGCGTGATCGGGGTTGATCGCGGCCCCCTGGGCGGCCCCGGCGGCGGCACCCACCCGCGCGGCCGTGGGATAACTCCGCTCGTCGAGGACGACGCTGAGGCGGGGACGGTTCAGCTCCCACCACTCGGCGTCGGTGCCTTCCTGGGTGGCGGCGACGGCCGAGGCCCGGGCCGAGGACTGGACGAAGCCGATCAGGAAGGTGAGCGCGGCGTCGGTGGCCACGTCGTCGAGCCCGCAGCCGTCGAACGCCTTGAGCTCGTGCTCGTACTTCGCCATCAGCCCCGGCCCCAGCGGCGGGCGACCGGCGGGCATCTCCGCGGCCCACGGATGCTCGGCGTAGAGCCGGCGGTTCTCCTCGGCGAGCGCGGCCAGGCGGTCACGCCACGGCTCGTCCGGCCGCTCGACGCGGGTCATCCCCAGGTAGATCCGGTCGAGCATCAGTTCGAGCAGCGTCGCCTTGTCGGGCACGTAGGTGTAGAGCGTCATCGGGACGACGCCCAGCTCCTGGGCCACCCGGCGCATGGTCACCGCCTCGAGGCCCTCGCCGTCGGCCAGCGCGATGCCGGTCTCGACCACCTGGGGCACGCTCAGCCCCTGGCGGCGGCCGCGCCGCTTCTCCACCGCGTCGGGAAACCACAGCAGATCGATGGTGCGTCTGGCCTCGGCCACCGGGTGGCACTCCTTTCTTGTACGACGTATTGTGTACGACGTACAGACATACCGCTTCGTTCCGGGAGGCGCCCGTGCGCAACACCTCGCCCCTAACCGTTTCCCACGTGCTCGCCTCCGGCAAGTTTCGCGCCTCCCCGGGCGCTCAACGCCGGGCTTGATCCGTCCTCTAGCTTTCGCCGGCCGCCGCCCCAACGCTGGAGGCTTCCCATCAAGCTGTCACCGCATTCCCTGAGCCGTTCCGGTCGTCGCCGCCGCCCTTGGGGCGCGTCACCCTGGGAAAACCTGCCCGAGACCGGGTTCTCTCCCAAGACCACGGCGACCCTCGTACGGCTTCTCAACGTTCTGGCGGTCCGCGGTCTGCGACGGCGCAGTCCCCGGCTGTCACCCCTGTCCGCCGACCGGCCACCCCGCTCACCGGCTGCGGTCGCGCCTCCGGCCCGGCCCTCCGATCGGCCGGCCTCGCGCCTGACGGCGAGGTCCCTGGCGCTCGGCAATCCCGTTCCTGTCGAGTGGCCGTCGGGTGGCGAGTCGTTTCGGCGGGCCGGGGTCGTTAGTCTCGATGCGTTCTTTCAGGGGGTGGGTGTGCTCGTCGTGCATGGCGGCTGGGTGCCGGGCACGGACCGGCCAGGACAGCTCGCGCTCTGGGCCGAAGATCCGGATCTTCCGTCGACCACCCGTTCCCGGGCGCAGGCTCGGCCGCATCCGTTCGCGGCCGGCGCCGAGGCGCTGCTCACGGAGTTGACCGAGACGTCGGACGACGTCCGCGACGGGCTGGGCAAGGCCGTCGCCGGGTCGCTGACCCTGCGGCTGCCGAGTTCGGCCCGCGGACCGCTCCCCTCCCCCGACACCGGCATCGAGTCGCCCACCCGCGGCGTCCGGCTGGCCGAGTGGTCGGTGCCGGTGCTGCTGCTGCCGGGTGACGCGGCGCTGAACGCCCTGGCCGCCCTGTCCGACCCCGATCCGGCCGGTTCGTGGCTGGCGGGCTCGTCGTTGCGCTATCTCGGCGTGCTGGCCGGCCACGCATGCGACCTGGCTCGCCGGGGCCGCATGCTGCCTCAGCTGGTCACCGAGTCCGGCGTGGCCGCCGCCCGTTGGCGCCCGGTCGTCACCGGCGCCGACGCCGCCACCTATCGCGACTTCGCCACCGCCATGCCCGCCGCCGTCCGGGCCGCCGTCCCACCCACCGCCGCGACCGCCGACGGCTTCGGAGTGGCCGTCACTCTTCGCGACGCGCTGGCCTCGCTGCTGGACGGGGCGGCGCGGGCCGTCATGCCCGAACGGATCCTGCTCGGGCATCGCGCCGGCCCCAAGGGACCCCTTCCGGACCGGTGGATCGCGGCCCTGACCACGGCCGACCCCGCGCTGCCCGGGGCCAAGCCGGCCGAGGAACGGGAGCTCCGCAAGGCGCTGGACGAGTGGCTCCGGGCCGCGCACGAGGCCAACGGCCCGATCCGGGTGAGTTTTCGGCTCAGCGAGCCCGAGGTCGGCGCCGACACGTGGGGGCTGGAGTTCGCTCTCCAGTCGGCCGAGGATCCGAGTCTCTATCTACCGGCGGCCGACGTGTGGACCGGCGGACGGATCCCGGGGCTCCCGGCCCGGCCCGACGAGACCCTGCTGGCCGGGCTCGGGCGGGCGGTGCGGTTGTTCCCGCTGCTGCATCTCGCCCTTCAGGATCAGGAGCCCGCCGGCCTCGAGATCAACACCGGCGAGGCCCACGAGTTCCTGCGCCAGGCCGCCCCGCTGCTGCAGGCGGCCGGGTTCGGCGTGCAGCTGCCGGCCTGGGCCGGGCGCAAGGGCGTCGGGCTCAAGCTGACCACCCGGTCGAAGTCCCGCGGCACCGCGACGCGGGCGGTGGCCGATTCCGGGTTCGGGCTCGACGACCTGGTCGACTTCAAGCTCGATCTGGTGATCGGCGACGGCGTGGTGACCGCCGAGGAGCTGGCCGAGCTGGCCCGGCTCAAGGTGCCGCTGGTGCGGGTGCGGGGGCAGTGGGTCGAACTCGACGACCGCCAGCTGAAGGCCGCCCTCAAGGCCGTCGGCAAGCGGCGCGAGGGCGAGCTCACCGCGGGCGAGGTGCTGCAGCAGGTCATGGACGGCGGCGAGGAAGACCTACCGCTGGTCGACGTCGACGCCGACGGGATGCTGGGCGACCTGCTCTCCGGTCAGGCCGCCGAAGGTCTCGCCCCGGTTCCCACGCCGGCGAACTTCCAGGGCGCCCTCCGGCCATATCAGGAACGCGGCCTCTCCTGGCTGCACTTCCTCTCCCGGCTCGGCCTCGGCGGCATCCTGGCCGACGACATGGGTCTCGGTAAGACGGCGCAGACGCTGTCACTGTTGCTGGCCGAGCGGGCCTCGGATCCGGACGGCACGGCCGCACCGGGTTCGCCTGTCGCGCCGACGCTACTTATCTGTCCTATGTCTCTGGTCAGCAACTGGCAGAAGGAGGCCGCGCGGTTCGCGCCCAGCCTGCGGGTCTACGTGCATCACGGCGGGACGCGGCAGCGCGGCGACGACTTCGATGCCGCCGTCGGCCAAGCCGATCTGGTGCTGACCACCTACGGCACGGCGGTTCGCGACATCGAGGCACTGCGCAGCGTCCATTGGGGACGCGTCGCGTGCGACGAGGCGCAGGCCATCAAGAACAGCGGCACCCGGCAGGCTCAGGCCGTGCGTTCGGTACCGGCGCGCACCCGCCTCGCCCTCACCGGCACGCCTGTCGAGAATCATCTGGCCGAGCTGTGGTCCATCATGGACTTCTGCAACCCCGGTCTGCTCGGACCGGTCAAGCGGTTCCGCCGGCGCTTCCAGGAGCCCATCGAGGTCCGGCAGGACGAGGATGCCGCCGCTGCGCTGAAGCGGGCGACCGGGCCGTTCGTGCTGCGCCGCCTCAAGACCGACAAGACGATCATCTCGGACCTGCCCGAGAAGAACGAGATGAAGGTCTGGTGCACGCTCACGCCCGAGCAGGGCACGCTCTATCAGGCCGTCGTCGAGGACATGATGGAGGCCATCTCGGGCAGCGAGGGCATCCAGCGGCGCGGCAACGTGCTGGCCGCGATGACCAAGCTCAAGCAGGTCTGCAATCACCCCACCCACCTGCTCAAGGACGGTTCGCGGCTGCCCGGGCGCTCGGGCAAGCTGGCCCGTCTCGAGGAACTGGCCGAGGAGATCATCGAGGACGGCGACAAGGCTCTGATCTTCACTCAGTACGCGGAGTGGGGCTCGCTGTTGCAGCCCTATCTCGCCGCCCATCTCGATCGTCCGGTGCTGTGGCTCCACGGTGGACTTTCCAAGGTGAAACGCGACGAGATGGTCGAGCGGTTCCAGACCGACGACGAACCGATGCTCTTCCTGCTGTCGCTCAAGGCGGCCGGCACGGGTCTCAACCTGACCGCCGCCAACCACGTGGTCCACTTTGACCGGTGGTGGAATCCGGCGGTCGAGGATCAGGCCACCGACCGGGCGTTCCGTATTGGACAGTCGCGCAATGTGCAGGTGCGCAAGTTCATCTGCACGGGGACGCTGGAGGAAAAGATCGACGGGATGATCGAGCGCAAGAAGGCGCTGGCCTCGTCGGTCGTCGGCACCGGCGAAGAGTGGATCACCGACCTGAGTACAGATCAACTGCGCGAGCTGTTCGCGCTCGACCCGGCGGCGGTGCGCTGACATGCCTGTGGATCCCGAGGGCCGGTTCTTCGAGTCCGGGCGGCCGATCGAGGTCGAGGGCGGCATCGCCGTCCGCGCGAAACGCGGCAAGATCGGCGACAGCTGGTGGTCGCGCCGGTTCGTCGACGTGCTCGAGCAGATCTGTGACGGTGGCCGGCTGGCGCGGGGACGGACGTACGCGCGCAAGGGGCAGGTGATGGACTTCGCGCTGACCGCGGGCCGGGTGACCGGTCGGGTGCAGGGTTCGCGCCCCCAGCCGTACGAGGTCACGATCGACATCGCGGCGTTCGAAGAGACACAGTGGACCGAGTTGACCGAAGCGCTCGGATCCCAGGCCCTGTACCGCGCGGCGCTGCTGGCGGGCGAGATGCCGCACGAGATCGTCGACCTGTTCGCCGCGCACGAGGCGCCGCTCTTCCCCGACCGGCTCGACATCCGATGCAGCTGTCCTGATTGGAGCGTGCCCTGCAAGCACGGGTCGGCGGTGCTCTACGTGCTGGCCGAGGCCTTCGACGACGACCCGTTCCTGGTGCTGGCCTGGCGCGGGCGGCCCCGCGAGGCCCTGCTCGACGCGTTGCGCGGCACTCCGGAACCCACCCCGCCGGTCGATCCGCTCGCCGTCGAAGAGTCCCCTTTGGAGGACCATCTCGCTGACTTCTACACGCCCGCGATCAGCCTGAGTCGCCTGCGCGAACGGCCGTCCCGCATCACGGCTCCGCCCGAGTTGCTGCTGCGTGCGCTCGACGCCCCGCAGATCCGCGTGCGGCACATCCCGCTGGTCGACTTGTTACGTCCGGCCTACCGAGACCTGGCCGGCCCACCAGACAGCTGACGGCAGGATTGCACCGGACCGTCGGCAGCGGGCTCCGGGTAGCAAGCCTCGGGCAGCGGGCCTCGGCGGGCACGTGTCGGGCAGCGGCCGTCGGCGATGGTGCATGGAGTCCCGCGTCGGTCGCTGACGGACACGTCGTAGCCAGGCAGGAGGGCGGGCAGGAGGCGTTGGCGCAGCAGGCGGCAGCCGCCGGGCAGCAGCCGCGGCGCAGCGGGCGGGCGGCGGCGAGCAGCGATCGGCGAGCGGCGGCCTACGATCTTTGGCGTGGCTATTCCGATGCGTGAGCTGACCGCGGATGACCTGGAACTCGTGGAGTTTGCTCGGCGGATCGTCGATGCCAACACCGACGGCGAGACGGGCGTGCACACCATGGGCGCGGCCGTGCGGGGCGTCGACGGGCAGATGTACGGCGGCATCAACATCTACCACTTCCTGGGTGGGCCGTGTGCTGAGCTGGTGGCGCTGGGGAATGCGCGGGCCTCGGGCGGGCGGGAGTTCTCGACCATCGTCGCGGTGGGGAATTGCGATCGTGGGCCGGTCGGGCCGTGTGGGCGGGATCGGCAGATTCTGTTCGACTACCACCCGGGCATTCGCGTGATTCTGCCGACCGAGCACGGTGTTCGCAGTGTCGCCATTACCGACCTGCTGCCGCTGGCCGCTCGCTGGGACGCCGACTCGGGGACTCAGGCCTACGATCCGGCGCTGTTCAGCGACCACAGTGGCCAGTGATCGCCTGCCGCGTACGTTGTGCTCGCGCCGGGTGTGAAGACGTGGACCGGTGAGGGCCCGGCATTTCTGGCCATAGCGCCGTCGACGATCACGCCGGCGGTCTCGGGGATGGCCAGCACCGCGACGTCGTGGTCGTTGGCCCAGCGCGCGGCCGTCTTCTCCTGGTCGGCGGTGAAGTGCGGATAGACGACGTGGCCGGACAGCAGGTCGGCGCCCGCGGTGTCGGTCAGCCCGAGGTGGTTCGCGTCGAGAATGCCGGCGATGTCGATGTCGGCGCCGAGCAGGATGGCGCCCGCGCTGCCGCCGTAGATGTGGCCGCCCCGCTCCACGAACGGACGCAACGCGGGCAGCATGGGACGCACGGCCGCCAGCAGCTCGTACGTGTTGCCGCCCGGAACAACGAGAACATCACCGAGGTCCGGGGCGTCCGCGAAGTCGATGACGAAACGGCCGCGCGGCGCGAGCGCCTGCCGGAACCACCGCTCGACCCGCGGCCACTCGGTGCTCGGCATCGCGTAGGGCCAGACCACGAGCCGGCGGCCCTCGACGAAAACCTCGTCCCACAGCCGGGCCTCGTCGGATTCGCTGCCGCCGCCCCCGAGGAAGATCATGCGGCCAATCTGACATCCGCGGGGCAGTGGGGGCAACCAGAATGACGGCCCCACCGCGAGTCGCAGTGGGGTCGTCCAACGCCGTCAGCTGAAGCTTGTCAGCCCTTGCGCCATTTCTGGTTGGACGCGCCCAGGCAGTCCCACAGGTGCAGGCGGGCACCGTCGGCCGAGTTCACGTCCTTGATGTCGACACACCGGTTGGCCTGCGGGTTGACCAGGTCACCGGCCCCGCTCAGCACGAACTGCTGGGCGGCCGTTCCGTTGCAGGTGTAGAGCTGGATCGGCGAGCCGTTGGCGGTGCCGGCCGCCTGCACGTCCATGCATTTGCCGCCGGCCTGCAGGGTGCCGCCCGTGAAGTTCCACTTCTGCGCGGCCGAGTTGTTGCAGGTCCACATCTGCAGCGGCGCGCTGTCGGCGAAGTCCGCGTTCGGCACGTCGATGCACTTGTTGTTGAGCGAGCTGATCACCGAGACGCCCGTCGGCTGCGGGTTGGAGCCGCCGCCACCGGTGAACGGGGTCAGGTGGATGCCGGCCGAACGCGGGTCACCGTCGTGCACGAGCGACTCGAACGCGCCGACGTCGTCGAAGGCGAACGCGTACGCCTTGCCGTCCTGCATGTTCGCGTGGACCACCTTGGCGTACACGTTGGTCGGGTTGTTCTTGTAGAAGTCGGCCGCGTTCGTGCTGGGCTGCGTGTCGATCGTGCCGAGCGTGCCCCGGTTGAGCGCGGCGCAGAGCGTACGGGAAATCGGGCCGACAACCTGGTCGTTGGGGGCGGGCAGATCGCCGTCGCAGCCCCACACCGACGCCGACGACGGCCGGTTGAACGACGCCACCTGCGCGCCCGACGAGTTCGTGAACCGCATGACGTTGCCCGATGTACGCCCGGTGTAGCGCGTGTTGGGCTGGTCGCCGAACGGCACAACGGTCAAGTTCTTGCTGGTGTATGCGTTCCACGCCGACGCGATGTACGAGTCGAGGTACGTGGTGCTCATCAGCCCGGCGCCGGCCGCCTTGCCCGGCGCGAGCACCCGCAGCACGGTCCCGTCCGCGCGGGAGTAGACGGTGCTTCCCAGGCCCGCGTTGCGAACGCCGTTGATGATGTTGTCGCGCCCGTTGGCGACCAGGTCACCCGTACGCCTGGACGCGCCGTTGGCCCCGGTCACCGAGACCGCGTGCGGCACCGCGAACATGTCGACCTGCGAGCTGTTGAGCCACAGACCCGAGTCGTTGTAGGTGAACTCGCTCCAGTCGAACAGGATGTCGCGGTTGGCGTCGCCGCCGGCCCACGGCGCGGGCTGCACCAGGCCGTCCGGGGTGAGGAAGAACTTGAGCTTCTGGCCCAGCGAGAAGTAGACGCGTCCGGAGAAGCCGCGCGGGAACTGGATCGTCGTCGAGCCGCCGTTACCGGCCGCGTTGATCGCGACGTCGGGCGCGGGGGCGGGCGGGTTGGCGCCACCGGTCCACGGGCTGAAGGTGCCGGCCTGGTTGACGTACCCGAGACGGCCGGACGACAGCTGGATGCCGATGACGTACAGGTAGACCGCGTCACCGCGACCGGTGTTGTTGGAGACGGTGACGGGCAGCAGGTTCGGGCCGATGGCCTGGGCCGCCGGTGGGGACACCGCGGCCGCGACCGGAATGGTCAGGGCCAGAGCCGTTAAGACTCGGAGGACGGTACGCACGGGGACACCTTCCGCTTCAGGGGGAACGGGCTGAGCTTCTGGCGGATGGGGGAAGAGAGCGCTCTCAGAAAAGAGTCCTTTTTGTTTCGGACCTGTGTCAATAGACGACTGCCGATGGGTGCCGTCCCGGGCAAACGTCGGCACGAACGGGCATAGGGTCGTGCTCATGAGTGACATGAGCTACCGCCGGCTGGGCACCTCGGGCCTGGCCGTCTCGGTCGTCGGCATCGGGTGCAACAACTTCGGACGCAAGCTCGACGCCGACGGCACCCGCGCGGTCGTCGACGCCGCGATCGGCGCCGGGATCACGCTGTTCGACACGGCCGACCGGTACGGCGAGCCGGCCGGCGAATCCGAGCGGTGCCTGGGCGCTGCGCTCAAGGGGCGCCGCGACGAGGTCGTGCTGGCGACCAAGTTCGGGCTGGACGTGGGCCGGCTCAACGGCAACGACTTCGGCGCCCGCGGGTCGCGCCGCTACATCGTGCGCGCGGTCGAGTCCTCGCTGCGGCGGCTCGAGACCGACTACATCGACCTCTACCAGATGCACGAGCCCGACCCGCAGACGCCGATCGACGAGACCCTGGCCGCCCTCGACGACCTCGTACGCTCGGGCAAGGTGCGCTACCTGGGCAACTCCAACTTCGCC
Organism: Actinoplanes sp. NPDC021490; assembly: GCF_055562135.1. Classification (NCBI taxonomy): domain Bacteria; kingdom Bacillati; phylum Actinomycetota; class Actinomycetes; order Micromonosporales; family Micromonosporaceae; genus Actinoplanes; species Actinoplanes sp. NPDC021490. Next base: position 85,775 of record NZ_JBVHFW010000001.1, on the reverse strand, counting down.
GGCTGGCAGATCGCGGACGCCGACTGGACCGCCCGGGCCGGCGGCCTGACCCCGTTCATCAGCGCGCAGAACCAATACAGCCTGCTGCACCGGGAGGTCGAGCAGGAGGTCGTGCCCGCCTGCGAGCATTTCGGGCTGGGGCTGCTGCCGTTCTTCCCGCTCGACTCGGGGCTGCTCAGCGGCAAGTACAGCCGCAATGAGAAGCCGGCCGAGGGCACCCGGTTGTCGCTGCCGCGCTATCAGCGCTGGGTCGACGGCGCCGACTGGGACACGATCGAAGCGCTGACAGCGTTCGGCGCCGAGCGGGGGCACAGCCTGCTCGACGTGGCGATCGCCGGACTGGCCGCGCGTCCCGCCGTGACCAGCGTCATCGCCGGCGCCACGACCGCCGAGCAGGTGCACGCGAACGCCGCCGCCGGCGCCTGGGAACTGACGGCCGACGACGTCGCGGCGCTGGAGAAGGTGCTGGACAAAGCATGATCAGAGGCCGAAGCCGCCGGACACCTCGACGTTCTGGGCGGTGATCCACCGGCTGTCGTCACCGAGCAGCGCGGCGATGGCGACACCGATGTCGTCGGGCTCGCCGAGCCGGCCCAGCGCGGTCTGCTCGGCGAGCATCGGGATCACTTCCGGGTACGCCTCGAAGCCCACCACACCGTCGGCATCGGCGAGCCGGGTGCGCGTCGGGCCGGGCGACACCGCGTTGACCCGGATCCGCCGACCGGCGAGTTCCTTGGCCAGCACCCGGGTCCACACGTTGAGCCCGCCCTTCATCGCCGCGTAGGCCGTGTAGCCGACGTCGGCCGACCCGGTCGGCAGCGCCGAGTTGCTGCTCACGTTGACGATCGCCCCGCCGTCGGCGAGCAGCGGCAACAGCGTCTGGGTGAGGAAGTACGGGCCCTTGAGCAGCACCCGCAGGAACCGGTCGAACAGCTCCTCGGTCATGTCTTCGAACATCGCCATGCCGCCGAACCCGGCGCTGTTGACCAGATAGTCGAAGGTGTCCCTCTGCCACGTGTCGCGCAGCGCGGCCACCACCTGCTCGCGGAACGCCGGGAACTCCTCGGTGCGCCCGACATCGAGCCGGAAAGCGAGCGCCCGTCCACCCTCGCGCTCGACCGCGGCCACGGTGTCCTTGGCCCCCGCCGCGTTGCCGCTGTAGGTGACGATCACGCCGACGCCCCGCCGCCCCAGCTCGACCGCCGCCGCCTGCCCGATCCCCGAGCTGCCCCCGACCACAATTCCGACTCGCATAATCCGACCCTTCTTCCCGTACGCCGTGAAGTTCCTCCTTCAATGTCACCAGTTGGAGGTCGTACGGAGTAGAACGAGGCTCGTCACTACTTGCCCATTCCTCTCAGCGCCGATTGAATGGGGTCGTGTCACTCGACGAACTGCGAGGCCTGCTGGACCGTCATGCCCGGGGCGATGCGGCCACGGCCATCGACGGCGTGCTGATCGGCCGGGCCACCCGGGCGTACGAGAACAGCGCCTCGATGTCGGGAACCGTGCTCGCTCTGATCGCGCAGGGCGCCAAGACCCTGGCGCTCGGGGATCGCGTCTTCGAATATCGGGCCGGGCAATACCTGGTGGCCTCGGTCGACGTGCCGGTCACCGGCTATTACACCGAGGCGCCGGCCCTTGGGTTCGGGCTGCTGCTCGACCCGGCCGAGATCGCGGAACTGCTGCTCCAGGCGCCCGCCGGTTCCCTGCCCCCGGCGTCCGGCGCGCCCTCGGCCGTCGCCGTCAGTGACGCACCGGCCGAACTCGTCGACGCCGCCGTCCGCATGCTGCGCCTGCTCGAGACACCGCGCGACATTCCGGTGCTGGCCCCGCTGATCCGGCGCGAGATCCTGTGGCGGCTGATCATCGGCGAGCAGGGGGCGACCGTACGGCATCTGGGTCTCGCCGACAGCAGTCTCGCCCACGTGGCCCGGGCCGTGCAGTGGATCCGCGAGCACTACCGCGAGGCGTTCCGGGTCGAGGACGTGGCGCGGCTGGCCGGCATGAGCGTGTCCGCTTTCTACCGCAACTTCCAGGCGGTCACGGCGATGAGCCCGATCCAGTTCCAGAAGCAGATCCGCCTGCAGGAGGCCCGCCTGATGCTGGCCACCCGCCCGCACGACGTCACCGGGGTCGGCCACCGGGTCGGCTACGACAGCCCGTCCCAGTTCAGCCGGGAATACCGCCGCCAGTTCGGCCGGCCCCCGAGCCGGGACGTGGCCCACCTGCGCGCCGCACCTTTGTCAGTGCCGTAACCCGGACGCCAGTAACGCCGAGGCGGGGAGCGCGAGCATCCCGTCGTCCGTCCGATAGGGAGCCGTGACTTGCTCGAACGCGGCCCGCACCTCGGGTACGACGGATCGCGGCTGGTGATCGAGGATCAGTCCGGCGGTGCTCAGCCCGGCCGCGGGTCCGGCCCACCAGTCGTCCGGGTCGATACGCAGCGTCCACGACACCGTCTCGCACGTGACCGCGCTCAGGCCCGCGCTTTCGAGCAGGGCGGACAGTCCGGCTTCCGTACGGGGAAAGTCTTTGGCCGCCTCGAGCCGGGGCAACGACGAGGGCCGTTCCGCGCCCGCCGCGTCGAAGATCTCGCTCCACAGCCGCTGGGCCGTCGGCGCCGGGGACGGCCACAGAGTCACCGCGACCCGGCCGCCGGGGCGGGTCACGCGGGCCATCTCGGAGACCGCGGCCCCCGGGTTGCCCACATGGTTGATCACGAAGTTGCCCACGGCCGCGTCGAAGGCCCGGGCCGGGAACGGCAGCACCGGAAGGGTGGCGAGCACCGTGGCCCCGGGCGGAAGCCGGGTCGCGGCCAGTTCCAACATCGACGGCTCGGCATCGACAGCCAGAACCGACGCGCCCCGCGACGACGCGATGGCGGCCACCGTGCCCGTGCCGGTGCCGACATCCAGCAGGTGGTGCCCCTTGTCGACACCCGCGGCATCGAGCAGGGCCTCGGCCGGGTGCGCGCAGAGCCGGGCAAAGCTGCGCTCATAGGCGAGGGCACGCCCGGACCAGCGGGCCCGCTCGTGACCGTCGAATTCGGGACTCTTCATGATCCGTCGGACCCTAGCAAGCACGAGCAAGCGACAAACCGGACGACAAGAACAGTCAGGGCCGTCCCGAGCAGCCCGGGACGGCCCTGATCGGCGACTGTCGCGCGGCGACGTCGCGTACGTCTGCGTCTAAAGCGTCGTCACCACGCGCCGCCGGCGGAAGACGAAGGCTGCCACCGCGCCCGCGATGAGCAGGACCGCGCCGCCCAGGGCGACCCACCCGGCGGGTGCGCCGGTGACCGGAAGGCCGCCACCCTGCCCGCCCGAGGAGGACGCGAGGACGATCGTGGCCTTGTCGTTGGCGCCGTTGGTGTCCTGCACGCCGCCGTCGACCACGACCGAGCCCTGGCCGCTGCCGGTGACCGTTCCGGTGAAGGCGAACTTGATGGTCTCGCCGACCTTCGCGCCGTATTCGGGGAAGCAGATGTAGTCGAGGCCGTCGACGGTTCCGGCGGTTTCAAAGTCCCATTCGGTGGCGTCGGTGCCGGGCACGCAGTCGCCGTCGACTTCGGACAGTTTGAGGCTCGCCGGCACGGAGACCCGGACGTTCGGGTACCAGGTGAAGTCGTCGCTGCCGGGGATGAGGGTCGTCGGGCCCTTGTTCTGCATGCCGACCACGACGGTCAGGTCGTCGCCCTCGGCCGCCTCGACGGAGGCGCCCAGCGCGGCGATGTCGGCGACCGACTTGCCGACCGCGACGCCGAAGTAGGCGCTGTTGTCGTCCTCATTGATGTCCTCGGGCGCGTCGCCGTCGGTGATGCCCGAGGTCTTGCGGAGCGCGTCGAGGGTCAGAACCTTGCCGGACTTCTTCTTGGCCAGCAGCGAGGCGTCGGAGTCGTTGACGCCGATGGCCAGAACGGCGCCGGCGTACGTGTAGGGGCCGCCCGCGTCCTTGTCCAGCTTGATCGCGAGCGGGGTCGCGGCCGGCACCTCGAAGGTGGCGCCCGGCTCGAACGTCTCGTCGAACTTGCAGATGACGCCGTTGCCGAGGTCCTCGTCCTCGCCGAGCTCGTTGAGGTTGAGGCAGTTGCGGAAGTCGCCCAGCGCGGTCAGGCCTTCCTCACCGAGCACCACCAGACCGACCGAGTCGACCGCTTCGGTGCCGCTGTTGTGCAACACAACCGGCAGTTTGGCCGACTGGCCGCGGCTCAGCTTGAGGTCGTCGATCGGTTCGATCTCGAGGTCGACGCCGCCTTCGGAGCGCACGACGGCCACCTCGGTCTGGAAGGTGCCGGTCGAGACCTCGAAGGTGGAGGCCAGCTTGTCGCCGGTCACGCCGATCTTGAGAGTGAGGGTCTTGCGGGCGCCGGGCGCGAGGTCGCCCACCTTGCAGGAGGTGGCGTCGCAGTTCTCCGGCAGGGTGAGGGCGAGAGACTTGTCGATGTCGCCGAAGGTGACAACCACGTTCTTGGCCGGGGTGGACGCTGCATTGATCACTTCGGCCCGGACCGTCTTGGTCTGGCCGGCGATCACGGCCACCTGCTCGGGCAGGATCACGCCGACAAGTGGCTCTTCGGACGCGGGCGCGGCCTGAGCGGGCGCGGCCAGGCCGGCGAGAGCAACGGCCGCAAGCGCGGCCGGGAGGGCGAGTCGGCGCATCAAATCCCCGTTTCCAATGAACCTGCTGAGAGGTTCCGGGAGCGTAGGACCTGCACGCGCGAAGATCAAACTTCGGCGAAAAGCGGTCCTTCGGCGGGCAACGGGGGCACCTCCCCGCGAGCCGCCGCACGCCGGGCGAATTCCCGCACACCGGCGATCTGGCGCTCGCCCAGCGAGAAGTCGAGCGCGCGGAAGTAGGTGGCCAGGGTGTCGGCGTCGAACGGTTCCCAGCGGGCAGCCGCGGCGGCGACCTCGTCGAGTTCGCCCAGGCACAGGTCGCGGGAGCGCTGGAACGCCTCGTGCACGTCCTTGACCACGCCGGGGTGGGCGGCGGCGAAGTCCTTGCGGACGGCCCAGACGGCGAAGACCATCGGCAGGCCCGTCCAGTCGCGCCAGGCCTGGCCCAGGTCGGTGACCTCCAGGCCCAGGCGGGGCGCCTCGTACATGGCGCGCAGGGCCGGGTCGCCGATCAGCACGGCGGCGTCGGCCTCGATGAGCATCTGGGTGAGCTCGGGCGGGCAGCGGAAATACTCGGGTTCGGCGCCGTACTGCTCGGCCAGCAGCATCTGGGCGAGCAGCACACCGGTACGCGACGTGGAGCCGAGCGCCACCGGCCGCCCGTCGAGCTCGGCCAGCGGCCGGGTCGAGATCAGGTTGACGCTGAGCACCGGGCCGTCGCTGCCGACCGCGAGGTTGGGCAGCAGGAGCAGCTCGTCGGCGTGGCGCAGGTATTCGACCAGCGTGATCGGGCCGATGTCGAGGTCACCGGCGACGAGCCGGGCGCTGAGCCGGTCGGGGGTGTCCTTGCGCAGATCGACGTCGAGCAGGGCGCCGGACCGCATCAGACCCCAATAGATCGGGAGGCAGTTGAGGAACTGAATGTGCCCGACCCGGGGCCGACCGGCGCTGTCGCTCATGCTGCGACGCTATCCCGCGGCGGCAGCGGTCCGCTCGTGAGCGGATCCGAAGGTGGCTCATGTCGCACCAGCGGCAGGCTGACCAGGGTCATGATCAGGCCGAACGCGCCGGCCACGGCCATCAGCAGCCGCGGGTCGGTCACTTCGACCAGCGGGCCGGCCACGAGCAGGCCCATCATGCCGGACCCCTGGACCGCGGCGTTGAGGGCGGCGAAGGCCCGGCCCCGGGCGGCCGACGGGGTGCGACCGGCCACGATGACCATGGTGAAGACGTTGATGCCGCCGTTGCACACGCCGCCGAGAATCCAGAGCGGGATCAGCCAGTACGGCCCGGGGACGGTCGAGCCGAGCAGCAGCGGCAGGCACGAGCCGGCCACTACCAGCAGCACCGCGGGCACGGTTATCCGACGGGGCGGGACCCGGCTGAAGACGACGTTGCCGAGCAGCATGCCGACGGTCCACGACGCGGCCACGAAGCCGAACAGCGTGGTCGAGGCGCCGAGCGTGTCCCGGATGAAGAACACCTCGACGACCTGCACCATGCTGACGCCGGCCACGGTGGCGGCCAGCACGCCGATCAGGATGGTGAGGGTGCGGTCGTCGCGCAGCCGCCATGGCGTGAGCGGCGCTTTTCTGTCTTTCAGACCTTTTCGGCGCGTACGCAGGCAGAGCGCGGCCGCGACGAGCGCCAGGTAACTCGCCGCATCGATGAGGAGCGGCAACCGGGCGCCGGACCGGCCCACGAGGATGCCGGCCAGCGCGGGCGCGACCAGCATGCCGATGTTCCCGGCGGTCTGGCTCAGCCCGCTCGCCTTGGCCAGATCCTCCCGGCGGGCGATCTCGGGCAGCAGGGCCGCCGTGACCGGCTGGGTGAAGGCGAGACCGCAGGCCAGCAGCGCGACCAGGCCGACGATCGCGACCGGATGGCCGGTGAACGCAAGGGCCAGGCAGACCCCGGCCTGCAGCAGCGGCACCAGGGTCAGGATCGTCCGGCTGTCGGCGCGGTCGGCGAGCCGCCCGGTGAGCGGCGCGAGCAGGGCCAGCGGCAGGCTCGCCGCGAGCATCAGCCCCGAGACGGCCAGGCCGCCGTGGCCACTCTGCTGCAGCACGAGCGCCAGCGTCGTGGCGGCCAGGAAGTCGCCGCAGACCGACACGGCCCGCGACCCGGCCACGACGTAGACGTCGCGCCAGCACGTCACAGCAGATGTGAAGGACATACTTCGAAAGTAATCCTTCACATCTGCTCAGCGCCAGAGCGCCCGCGTGTCAGGTTTCCGGCGAGTCGTCCGGGAAGGCCATGAAGTTGACCTGGACCCGCCGGGCCCGCGGGGGCGGATCCTCCTGACGCCGGCGCATTCGGTACGGCTCCACGAGGGCGTGCACCTTCTCGTTCAGCTCGCGCAGCTCATCGGCGGTGAGCAGCAACTGATGGCTGGCCAGCGTCGCCGTCTCGCGCCACTCCTCCGGCTCGCCCGAGGCCCGGGCGATGAACTGCCGGGCCCGTTCCATGTCGCGATGGAGAAACACGTCGACCAGCGCCGACCGGGCCGAAACCGTCTCCAGATCGTCCGCGTCGGCGTCGATGCGCAGCCCCGTGCCGGTGCTCCGCCAGACCCGCTCGCGCCCGTCCCCCCGGCTCGCCGCCTGCTCCACCAGCCCATACTTGGCCAGCTCGCGAAGGTGATAGCTGGTCGCGCTGGGCGACAGCCCGACCAGGTCGGCACACTCGGTCGCCGTCACCACGGCCCCCGAACTGTTCAGGTATTCCACGATCGCGATCCGGGCCGGATGAGCCAGCGCCCGCATGACTTGTGGATCCGTGATCCGAACCCCACCACCGCGCTCACGCTCATCCGTCATGCGCTCATTCTTCCAACGACGGGCGGGCGCCGTAATTCGGTGGAGGTGGGAGTGGGGGCGGCGTAACGTGGACGGCCGCTTGACGGCCGTGGTGAGCATGCACCGCAGCGGACGTCCCTTCGCGCCGACGGGCGACGTGCAGCCCCTCGGAAACGCGAGCAGATGAGGTAACACCTGCCTGAGGATGCACCGTGCCCGCATTCGACCTGGACACCGAACTCACCGCCGAACGACACCACCTCGCCCAGTCGCGCGCCGCGCTGGCCCGCATGCGGGGCCGGGCCGAGGCCCTGTTCTCCACCGGCGACAAGGTCGCCGGTGACGCGTACACCGCCGAGCAGCTCGGCCGGCACATGGCCCGCCGGGTCAAGGAGCTGGCCGACGATCCGACCACCCCGCTGTTCTTCGGCCGCCTCGACATCGAGGAGGCGGCCTACCACGTGGGTCGCCGGCACGTCACCGACGACGCCGGCGAGCCGATGGTGCTCGACTGGCGCGCGCCGCTCTCCCGCTCCTTCTATCGGGCCAGCGTGCGCGACCCGCAGGGCGTCGCCACCCGCCGCCGGTTCGGGTTCGTCAAGGGCGAGCTGACCAGCTTCGAGGACGAGCACCTGGACCGCGGCGAGGAGCTGGGCACCAAGAGCCGCATCCTGACCGCCGAGATCGAGCGTCCGCGCGTCGGGCCGATGCGCGACATCGTGGCCACGATTCAGCCCGAGCAGGACGAACTGGTGCGGGCCGAGCTGGGCGATTCGATCTGCGTGCAGGGCGCCCCCGGAACCGGTAAGACCGCCGTCGGCCTGCACCGGGCCGCCTATCTGCTCTATCTGCACCGGGAACGGCTGCGGCGCTCGGGCGTGCTGATCGTCGGGCCGAACACGGCCTTCCTGTCCTACATCTCGGCCGTGCTGCCCGCCCTGGGCGAGGTCGAGGTGCAGCAGGCCACGGTGGACGAGCTGGTCGGTCGGGCGCCGGCGCGGGCGGTCGACTCGCCGGCCGCGGCGCTGGTCAAGAACGATGTGCGGATGGCCGAGGTGCTGCACAAGGCACTGTGGCGCAAGCTGGCCAAGCCCACCGATCCGATCATGGTCTCGGACGGGTCGTACCGGTGGCGCATCGACGCCGAACCCCTGCGGCGCATCGTCGACGAGGCGCGGCGTGAGGGCCTCCCGTACGCGGTGGGGCGGGACCGCGTACGGGCGCGTGTGGTCGGTCTGTTGCAGCGGCAGTCCGAATATCGCACCGGGAACTCGCCGGGTGAAGGCTGGCTGCGCAAGATGAGCAAGGTCGCGCCGGTCACCGGGTTCCTCGAGGCGTCCTGGCCCGCGGTCACGCCCGAGCAGCTGGTGGCCGAGGTGCTGACCGACCCGCCCGAGGGCGTGCTGACCGACGAGGAGCGGGCGGCGATCCGCTGGGTCAGGCCGCCCAAGTCAGTGAAGTCGGCCAAGTTCAGCCTGGCCGATCTGCTGCTGATCGACGAGGCGGCGGGGCTGCTCGAGCGCGAGACGAGTTTCGGGCACGTGGTGGTCGACGAGGCGCAGGACCTCTCGCCCATGCAGGCCCGCGCGATCGCCCGGCGCAGCGAGCACGGGTCGATCACCGTGCTGGGCGACCTGGCCCAGGCCACCGCGCCGTGGGCCGCGGCCGAGTGGGGGGTAACGCTGGGCCACCTGGGCAAGCCGGAGGCGTCGGTGGTGCCGCTGACCGTCGGGTTCCGCGTGCCCGCCTCGGTGGTCGAGCTGGCCAACCGCCTGCTGCCGGCGCTCGGCGTCGACGTGCCCGAGGCGGTGTCGCTGCGCCGCGACGGTGACCTGGTGATCGTGCCGGTGGCCGACCCGTCCGATCTGGACGCGGCGACTCTGGCCGAGGTGACCGCCGCCCTGGCCCACGAGGGTTCGGTGGCGGTGATCGCGGCCGACGCGGCGGTCGAGCGGCTGCGCGAGCACCTGACCGCGGCGGGCATCGAGCACGCGACGGCCGACGACGTCGACTCCGAGGCGCGGGTCACGGTGGTGCCGGCCACGCTGGTCAAGGGCCTCGAGTACGACCATGTGGTCGTCCACGAGCCGGCCGACATCGTCGCCGCCGAGGCCCGGGGGCTGAACCGGCTCTATGTCGTGCTGACCCGCGCGGTGTCGCGGCTGTCGGTCGTGCACGCGAAACCTCTGCCGGGACCGCTCGCCTGACCCCTACGACCCCTAATCTACTTTACGACACAAACCTCTTTGACTTTGTGCGGTAAAGTTCTTTGCATGACCCCGATCGACGACGACGCTCCCCCGCTCGACCCGGCCGAGTCCCTCGCGCTGATCGAGCGGGAGCGGCACAACGTGGGCCGCGATCTCGCCCCCGACCCGCGCTTGATGTATTGGCCGTGGGGCGTGGCCTGGCTCGTCAGCTTCACGCTGTTCTTCCTGCGGTTCGGCCCCGACGGCCGGGTCTTCGTCGACCTGCCCGCGTGGCTCCCGCTGGCCGCCATCGCCCTGCTGATGATCTCGGCGGGCATCCTCACCGGCATCGCCGGCAGCCGGGTCAGCCGGCGCATCTCCGGCCCCAGCACCCGCCAGGGGATCATGTACGGCGTCAGCTGGTCGATCGCCTTCACCGGCTTCTCGATCCTCTTCGCGCAGTTCAGCGACGTGCTGCCGGAGGACAAGGCCGGCCTGCTGTGGGCGGGCGGCATGGTCGCGCTGACCGGCGCGCTGCACATGGCCGGCGGCGCGGTGTGGAACGACCGTGAGCTGTTCATCCTGGGCGCCTGGACCAGCGCGATCAACATCATCGGCATCCTGGTCGGTCCCGGCTGGCACTCGCTGATCGTCGCCGTGGCCGGGGGCGGCGGCATGATCGCGGCCGGTCTCATCGGCTGGTTGCGGCTGCGATGAGCGACAAGAGCGAACCCCTGGTCACCGAGCTCGACCCGGTGATCCACGCCCAGGCCCGCCTGCGCGTCGTCTCGGCGCTCTCGGTCTTACGCGAGGACGACCGCATCACCTTCCCCCAGCTGCAGGAATCGCTGCGGATGACGGCCGGCAACCTCTCGGTCCACCTGCGCAAGCTCGAGGACGCCGAGTACGTCGAGGTCACCAAGACCCACCAGGGCCGCACCCCGGCCACCCTGGTCCGGCTCACCCGCCGCGGCCGGCTCGCCTTCGACGACTACACCGCGGCGCTGCGTGCGCTGCTCAACCCCTGAGGAGCAAGTCGTGATCCTGGCCCGCGCCACCGACGTCACCCACCGCTACGGCGACAAGGTCGCCCTCGACGGCGTCTCGTTCGAGGTGGAGTCCGGCGAGCTGGTCGGCCTGCTCGGCCCGAACGGCGCCGGCAAGAGCACCCTGGTCAACCTGCTGATCGGCATCCGGCGGCCCACCTCGGGCCAGGTCGAGCTGCTCGGCGGCGACCCCCGGCTGCCGCGCAGCCGGCGCCACCTCGGCGTCACTCCACAGGAGACCGGCCTGCCCGCCTCGCTGCGCGTCGGTGAGGTCGTCGACTTCGTCTCCGCCCACTACGACGATCCGCTGCCCAAGGGCGAGCTGCTCGACCGGTTCGGGCTGACCGACCTCGTACGCCGGCAGACCGGTGGCCTGTCCGGCGGGGAGAAGCGCCGGGTCGCCGTCGCGCTCGCGTTCGTCGGCCGCCCCCACATCGTGTTCCTCGACGAGCCCACCACCGGTCTCGACGTGCAGGCCCGCCGGTTCCTGTGGGACGGCATCCGCGCCTTCCAGGCCGACGGCGGCACGGTCGTGCTGACCAGCCATTACCTGGAGGAGATCGAGGCTCTGGCCCGGCGGGTGGTGGTGATCGGGGGTGGCCGGGTGCTGGCCGACGACACGCTCGGCGCGGTACGCGGCCTGGTCGCCGTCCACCGGGTCAGCCTCAGCCTGACCGGGTCGATGCCCGACCTGGCCGGCATCGCGAGCTCCGAGCGCGACGGCGACCGGCTGCACCTGCTGACCACCGACGCCGACCGTCTGGTGCGCGACCTGGTCGCGTACGAGGTCCCCTTCAAGGATCTGGAGGTGCGCCCGACCTCGCTCGAGGAGGCGTTCCTGACCATCACCGAAGACCGCGCGCCCGCTGCCGCCTGAAAGGGCTTCCGATGACCTCCCTCGCGATCACCCACGCCCGTTTCCAGCTGCTCGAGACCGTCCGCATCCCGATCGCCCTGTTCGGCAGCGCCTTCTTCCCGGCCGCGGCGATGCTCGCCTTCGTGGTGCCGTTCGTCGGGAGCAACGCCGAGTACGCCACCGCCGCGACCGCCTCGATGATCACGTTCTCGGTGATGTCGACAAACCTCTTCCAGCACGGCGTGGGCGTCTCGGAGGACCGGGCGCAGCCCTGGGATCCGTACATGCGCACCCTGCCCGCCGGGGCCGGGCCCCGCTTCGCCGGACGCATCCTGGCCGGGCTCTGCATGATGTTCCTCTCGCTGATCCCGGTCGTTCTCATCGCCGCGTTCCTGACCGAGGCCACGCTGACCCCGGTGGCCTTCGCAGTCACGACGGGCACCGTGGTCGTCATCGCGGTCCCGTTCATCCTGATGGGACTGGCGATCGGTTACTCCATGCCGCAGAAGGCCGCGATCGTCGTCGCCCAGCTGCTGTTCTTCCCACTGGCCTTCCTGGGCGGGCTGATGACCGGGCCGGGAATGGCGCCCGGCATCGTCGAGGACATCGCGCCCTACCTGCCGACCGGTGGCGCGGCCCGGCTCATGTGGGCCGCGGTCAGCGATTTCCCGTACGACCTCAGCTCGATCGTCGCCCTGGCCGGCTGGACCATTGCCCTAGGTTGGGTGGCTGTGTGGGCCTATCGACGGGATGAGGGTCGGCGGTTCAGCTAGAACAACGACACTTAAGCCCGTCCAAAGGTGCGCGGTGCGACGATGCGGCGATGACTCCATCGACTCCCGGATCACCTGCCTGGGTCGATCTCGGTACCGCCGACCCGGCCGACGCGGAAAGGTTCTACACCGCGCTGTTCGGGTGGACCTCGGACGTGGCGGGCGACTACATCACCTTCCTGCTGAACGGGCGTCCGGTGGCCGGGGCCGGCCCGCTGTACGGGGTCGGCCAGCCCACCGCCTGGAGCACGTACATCGGCACCGACGACGCCGACGGGGTCGCGGCCCGGGTGGCCGCGGCCGACGGCAAGGTGCTGGTCCCCCCGTTCGACGTGCAGGACCAGGGCCGGATGGCCGCCTTCCTCGACCCGGGCGGCGCGCCGTTCAGCGTGTGGGAGCCGGGCACGATGCGCGGCGCGGAGCTGTTCGACGTGCCCGGCGCGCTCACCTGGAACGAGCTGAACACCCGCGACCTGGACGGCTCGACGGCCTTCTACCAGGCGGTGTTCGGCTGGAAGTTCCGCAACAGCTCGATGTCCGGCATCCCGTACCTGGTGGCCAAGGTGCACGACACCCCGGTCTGCGGCATCCAGCCGATGCTTCCCGACGAGTGGCACGACGACGTCGGTCCGCACTGGACGGTCTACTTCGCGGTGCAGGACTGCGACGCCGCCACCGATCGCGCCCTGTCGCTGGGCGGCGCGATGGTGCGTCCCCCGACAACCCTTCCGATCGGCCGGTACGCCGTGCTGGCCGACGCGCAGGGCGGCTGGTTCGCCGTGCTCGCCGGCAACCGCTAGCGCCTTACGGGCACCACCAGCGGGCCGTGCTCGCCCTCGATGATGCGCACGCACACCCGGTAGTGCTTGGCCAGGTTGTCCTCCGTCAGCACCGCACGGGCCGTTCCGGCCGCGACCACGGCGCCCTCGGCCAGCAGCACCATGCGGTCGGCATATTCGCCCGCGACCGAGAGGTCGTGCATGGTGGCCAGCACGGTCAGGCCGCGTTCGGCCCGCAGCCGGTCGATCAGCTCGAGCACCTCCTGCTGGTGCCCGATGTCGAGCGCGCTGGTCGGCTCGTCGAGCAGCAGGATGCCCGCGCCCTGGGCGAGCGCGCGGGCCAGGAACACGCGCTGCCGTTCGCCGCCCGACAGCGTCTCGAGCCGGCGCCCGGCGAACTGCGCGACGTCGAGCGCTCCCAGCACTTCCTCGACGGCGGCGAGGTCGGTAGCGGATTCCCGGCCGAGCGGAGCGATGTACGGCGTCCGGCCGAGCAGCACGTAGTCGAGAACGCGCATCCCGGGCGGGACCGTGGGCGTCTGGTTGACCATGGCGATCGTCTTGGCCCGCTCCCGGCGGTGCAGCGTGTCGATCGGCCGGTCGTTGAGCTCGACGCGGCCGGTGAAGGGCAGCAGCCCACCGATCGCGCGCAACGCCGTCGACTTGCCCGCGCCGTTGGGCCCGATCACCATGACCCACTCGCCCCGGGCCACGTCCAGGTCCACACCGTCGACGATCAAGTTCCCGTCCAGGCGTACGCGCAGATCCTGGGCCCGGACAGCCAGGTCGCTCACGTCGCCCCCGCCCGGCTGCGGCGCAGCACCACCACGTCGCTCACGTCGCCCCCGCCCGGCTGCGGCGCAGCACCACAATGAAGAACGGCGCGCCGAAGAACGCCGTCACCACGCCGATCGGGATCTCGGCCTGGCCACCGGCCGTACGGGCGAGAAGGTCGGCCAGGGCCAGGAACGCGCCCCCGAAGAGCACCGAGAGCGGCAGGATCGAGCGGTAGCTGGGCCCGGCCAGCAGGCGCATCGTGTGCGGGACGATGATGCCGACGAAGCCGATCAGGCCGGAGACCGAGACCGCGGCCGCGGTGCCCAGGGAGGCGGCCACGATCAGCAGGTATCGGCTGCGCTGCGGGTGCAGCCCCAGACCTCTCGCCTCCTCGTCACCGACGGTCAGCACGTCGAGTTCGCGGCGCTGGGCGAGCACGATCACGGCGGTCACCACGGCGTACGGGAGGACGATGAGGACGTCGTGCCAGCCCGCGGTGGCCAGCCGGCCGAGCAGCCAGGAATAGACCTCGCGCAGCGTCTCGACGTGCTGCTGCATGAGATAGGTCTGGCCCGCGGCGAGGAAGCTCGAGACCGCGACCCCGGCCAGGATCAGCGTGGCGGGCGAACGGTCGCGTCCCCCGGCCGCGCCGAGCAGCCAGGTCAGCGCGACCGCGATCAGGGCGCCCGCGAACGCCGCCGCCGGCACCCCGACCGGCAGGTTGGCCGTGGCGTCGCCGGTAGCCCCGGCCCGCAGCGAGATCACCGCCGTGACGCCCAGGCCCGCGCCCGCCGCCACCCCGAGCAGGTGCGGATCGGCCAGCGGGTTGCGGAAGACGCCCTGATAGGCCGCGCCGGCCAGGGCGAGCAATCCGCCGACGAGCAGGCCGAGCACGACCCGCGGCAGCCGCAGCTCGGTGAGGATGGCCACCTCACGCTCGGTCAGGCCGCTGTGCAGGTGGACGCCGGGGATCAGGTTGAGCAGTTCGATCGCCACGCCGCCCGGCGGCAGCGGCACCGACCCGAGGGCCAGCCCGGCGATCAGCGCAACGAGCACGGCGACGACGCCACCGGCCAGCCAGCCGGCCCGGAGGCCGGCCGGCTTGAGCACCACGCCCCGGTCGGCCCGGAGCGCTGATGTCATGCGGGGACCTTGGCCACCGCGTCCGCGATTGCTCGCACCAGGTCGACCGTGCGCGGGCCCCAGCGGGAGGCGATGTCGTCGTCGAGCGGGTAGATCTGCTTGGTCTTGACCGCGGTGATGGTGTTCCAGCCCTTGCGCGCGGCCACTGACTGCGGCGACTGCTGACAGCACTTGCTGTCGGCCAGGAAAATCGTGTCCGGGTCGGACTTGACCAGCGCCTCCTGGGAGAGCTGCGGATATCCGCTCTTGGCGCCGTCCGGGTCGGCCGCGTCGGCCACGTTCTCCATGCCGAACATCGAGAAGATCGAGCCGACGAAGGTCTTCGACGTGACCGAGTAGAAGGTCGGGTCCAGCTCGTAGTAGTAGCTGAGCGGCGTGCTCCGCTTCGGCACGTCCTTGACGATCTTGTCGATGTCGGCCTTCATCTTCGCGGTGAGCGCGTCCGCCTCGGCCTTGTGCCCGGTCAGCGTGCCGAGTTGACCGATTTCCGCGTACGTGCCGTCGAGGTCGGTCGACGCCTCAACCAGAAACGTCGGGATCTTGAGCGCGTCCAGCTGCAGGATGATCTTGTCCTGGTCGTTGGACAGCACGACCAGGTCGGGGTCCTTGGCCGCGATCGCCTCAGCGTTCGGCTTGAGGCCCGACAGATCGGTCTTCGGTGCGTCGGCCGGATAGTTCGACTGGTCGTCGGCCGCGGTCACCTGCGGGCCGGCCCCGATCGCGAAGAGCATCTCGGTGACGGTCGCGCTCAGTGAAACGATCTTCTGCGGCTGCTGGTCGAGGGTGAGATTGCCGACGGTGACCGGGTACGCCGCGGCACCCGCGCTGGACGGCGTCGTGCCCGACGGCTCGTTCGAGTCGTCGTTGCCGCCGCACGCACCGGCGAGAAGCAGGGTGGTGGCCGCCAGGGCAGCCGTGAGCATGCGTTTCATGAGGTCCTCCGGTCGGCCGGGTGCTGTTGCCGACGGGTGTCGGCCGGGTGCTTCGCCGACGAGGCCTCGGGGGCGGTCCGTCCGCGAGGCGCCCCTCCCCGGGAGCGCTGGTTCGCGACCGGCGTCCAGGCGACCTGGCTCGACCCCATAAGAAGGGCCACACAGTTGCGGGACAGCGCCGGACTCGCACCGGCTTCGCTGAACGCGGTCCCTCCGACGCTAACCCACCAAGGGGTCAGGCGCGGTCGGCGGGCTTGCCTTCGACCTTCGCCCCGGCCGCCCGGTCGCCCTCGGCGGCCGCGTCCTCGTCGCCGGCCAGGGCAGCACGGAGCCGGTCCTTCTCGGCCTTGCGACGGGCGGCCACGCCGACCAGCTGCTCGTTCATCTGGTTGCGCCACTTGGCGAGCAGGAAATACGACGCGACGGCCGACACCACGATCGCGATCATGCCGGCGACCAGGAAATTGAGCGGGAAGAACGAGAGCGCGCCCAGGACGACCACGAACAGGCCGACCCGGCCGAGCGTGTACTTGATGGCGGGACTCATCTCTCCCTCTCCTCAGCCCATGCGATGGCTGAGCCACCGCAGGCCGTAGAACCAGACCAGGCAGTAGACGACGGTGAAGGCCGCGGCGCCGGCCAGCCCGCTGACCAGCGTCGGGAACTGGCCGGCGGCGAACCCGGCGATCGTCAGGCCGGCGACCACGCCGAAGCCGGCGGCCAGCAGCGCGACCACCACGCGGGACGCGCCGAAACCCTCGGCCCGGAACTCCTCGACGAACAGCCAGACCGGCAGGATGATGGCCAGCCAGCCGCTGGTGTCGCCGAACGTGGAGATGTGGGTCAGCGACAGGATCGCCTCGAGGATCAGCAGCAGAACCGCGCCCACGACCAGCCCGGCCATGGCGGTGCCGACGAGGTCACCGATGGTGGCCAGGCGTCCACTGGGGTCGCGGCGCGGACGGCGCTCGCTCTTCGTGTCCGTCATGACATGTGCAGCGTACGCGCTCGGCTCAGGCCCAGACCTGCTGCGGCTCGCTGCGCCGCTCGGCCAGCGACGGGGCACTGTCGTACTCGCGGACGACCTCGAACCGGGCGTCCCGCTCGACCGGCCGGAAACCCGCGTCCCAGATCAGCTCGACCAGGTCGTCGGCGGCGATCCCGTCCTCCGCGAGGGAACCGGCCAGGTCGTCGGCGCCGAAGTTGAGCGTCAGCTGCGCGACCGACAGGCCGTACCCGTTCCAGAGGCACTGCAGGTGGGGCACGTTGTCGAACAGCAGCCGGGCCACGGCGAACGTCTTGAGCGACGCGGCCGGCGCGGCCATCGTCGTCCGGTCCTGCGAGTCGCCGGACTGGTGACGCACCGGGACGAGAACCGCGAAGCCGCCGGTCTCGTCCTGCAGGTCGCGAAGCCGCAGCAGGTGATCGACGCTGTCCCGGTGCTCCTCGTCGTGGCCGAAGGGCAGGGTGGCCGCCGTCTTCAGACCCTTTTCATGGGCCGCCCGGTGGGCCGGCAGGTCGGTGGCGGCCTCCTCGGCCACGTCCAGGCTGCCGTCGACTGTGAACGTCACACGGTCGCCGTTGAGCTCGGTGCGCCGGCGATGGGCCAGCCGGCCGAGCCACGCCAGGTCGTCACTCGCGAAGAGCGCCTCGCCGTCCTCGCGGCTCAGTCGCTCACCCGCGTAGACCTTGGCCTCGAGCTCGCGCTTGCGTCCGGCATCCATGAGTCGCACCCCTTCTCCGCTGCCTCGGCGTCGAGCCTACGTTCCCGCCTTTGACGATCTTGACTGGGTCGCTCGGGACAGCGGTGCAGGTCACGCGGTTGTTCGCCAGATTCCCAGGCTTCTTTCATCTTCGATCAATCGACAGGCGTGTTCAGGGTGATGTATGCCTTTAGGGGGAACGGCGTGCGATGGGTGACATCGCGGCGGGACGGGGAGCAGATGGCGACAGCACGAGTTGGGGTCCGGCGATCACGCAGAGCGCACGCGTGGTGGCGCCCTGTCGCGTTTTCTGCCGTCGCCGCCACCATCGCTGCCCTGTTCCAGCCCCTCCCCGCTCTGGCCGATCCGGCGGCCGCCCCGCAGGACACGTTCAACCTCGCCGTGCCCGACGTCGGCTCCCGGCCGATGGCGCTCGGCACCCTGGCCCTGCCGGGTCAGAAGGCCGCCACTCCCACCCCGACCACCTCGCTGGCCGGCGCCGCCACCAGCCCCGCGCTGCAGCAGATCGAGAAGGGCCGCAACGCCATCGCGACCCTGGGCGACCAGCTGATCCAGGTCGGGCAGGATCGCGATCTCGCCCGTGACCAGCGCACGGCGGCCAATCAGAAGGTCCAGCAGGCGTCCGAGGTGCTGCGGCAGGCGCAGACCGCCGCGGCCGACGCGGCAGCCGAGGCCCTCATCGACGCGGCCGCCGCCCCGCCCGGAGGCATCGGCGGGCTCTCCGGCCTCGACGACCTGGCCCGGCTGCAGCGCGGCGACGACACCCGCCAGGCCGTCGCCCGGCAGATCGAGCTGGCCCAGGTGACCACTCAGCTCGCCCTCGACGAGCAGGCGCTGAGCACCGAGCGGTTCACCGAGCTCGAAAAGAAGTACAACAAGCTCAACGCCACGCTGACCCAGAAGCAGGCCGCCCAGCAGCGCCTCGAGCTCGCGCACTCCGACGAGCTGGCCGCGGCCGAGGCCAGCCAGGCCGGGGTCGACAGCGCGCTCGGCGCGGGCTTCCTGGCCGGCGCCGAAGCAGGTCGTGGCGCCGACACCCGGGCCATCCAGGCGCTGCAGTTCGCGCTCGCCCAGCGCGGCGACCCGTACGTCTGGTCCGAGGAAGGCCCGGACGAGTACGACTGCTCCGGTCTGATGTACGCGGCGTACCGCTCGGTCGGCTTCCAACTGACCCGCGTGTCCCGCGACCAGTACTGGCAGACCCGCAACAAGGTCGTGTCGCGCTACTCGCTGCTCCCCGGCGACCTGCTGTTCTTCAGCCATTCGAACAGCTGGCGGGGCATTCACCACGTCGCCATGTACGCCGGCAACGGCATGATGGTCGAGGCCCCGCGCTCGGGTCTCAACGTGCGCCTGGTCCCGGTCCGCTGGTCGCGTCTGTTCCAGGCCACCCGCATCTTCGGCTCGATCGAGGGCATCGTCCCCGGTCCCGAGCTGGGTGCGCCCGACCCGGAGCCGACGGGCAACCCGGCCACCAGGCCGACGACGCCGCTTCCGACCCTCCCGACGCTGCCGCCCAAGAGCCCGTCGACGCCGCCGAAGAGCCCGTCGACCCCGCCCAAGACACCGTCGTTGCCGCCGAAGACCCCGTCGACCCCGCCCACGACTCCGACGACGCCGCCGACCACCCCGACGACCCCACCGGCAACCACCCCGCCGGCGACGACGCCCACCACCAACCCGCCGGCTACGACGAACCCGCCCGCGACCACGGCCCCGACGACCAACCCGCCGTCCAACGGCGGCGGTTCGAGCTCGGGCGGCGAGACCAGCCCGGCGGGCGGCGGCTCGAACTCCAGTGGCTCGTCCCCGGGCAATTCCTCGTCGGGTGGCTCGTCCTCGGCCAACACGCCCAGCGGCACGGCGAGCTCGTCCAAGGCCACGGAGTCGGCGAGCAGCCGGTCGGCCTCGGCGTCCGCTTCCGGGTCCTGACGCCGCCTCGCGGCACGATCGTCCGGTTCGGCCTCGCCGCGCCGGTCGGCGATCAGCCGCGCGGTGTTGAAATTTGGTCTTTCCGGTGGTCAGGGTCCGACCGGCGGCATAGTCCGGTTGATGCCGGGTGTGCTGACGCGCACGGATATGGCACGGTTATGGGCAGCGCCCGACGACCGAATCCGTCGGCACGCGGCGGTCGGGAGGATCCATGGACGAGCGGCAGGCGGCACGGGACGGCGACGGCATGAAGCCGCCCGCTGCGCGGACGCCGCCGGGCGATCAGGACGAATACGCGCCCCCACCGCCGCCCGCGCCGGGCGCTTTGTGGGCCGCTTCCTCCTCCGGCGAGACCCCCGCCCCGCCCGCTGCGAGCGGCTCGGTCAAGGCGTCGGCGCCCGTCTCGAGCGCGCCCGCCCAAGACGCCGCTCCTTCGAGCGGCTCGGCCAAAGCATCGGCCCCGGACGCCGACGCTCCGAGCGGCTTCGCCAAGGGATCGGCCCCGGTCTCGGCCGCCCCTTCGAGCGGCTCGGTCAGGGCTTCCGCCCCGGTCTCGGCCGCCCCCGCTGCGGTCCCTTCGGCCGGCTCCGTGAAGGCTTCCGCCCCGGTCTCGGCCGTTCCTTCGACCGGCTCCGTGAAGGCTTCCGCACCCGTCTCGGCCGTTCCCGCTGCCGCTTCCGTCCCTTCCAGCGGCTCCGCGAAGGCTCCCGCGCCGGCCTCGGACGCGTCGGTTTCCGGAGGTCCGATCTCGGAGGTGGCCGCCTCGGACGAGAAGGCCAAGGGATCGGCGTGTCCGGTCAGCCCCGCCTCCGACCTCGTGCCCGAACAGGTCGACGGGGGAAGCCGCCGCCTGCCCACCACGCTCGGTTCAGGCGCGGCCCGGGCCAGCGTGCCCGGATCGATCAGCCCCGAGTCGGCGGGCGCGGCCCGTGCGGCCGGCTGGGCCACCGGCGAATCCAAGATCTACGGCAGCAAGCCCTCCGAAGACGCCGGCGCCAAGGTGGTCAAGCCCACTGTGGTCGCTTCCGCTCCGGTCTCGGCAGCACCATCAGCACCGGTAGTTGCATCGGCCCCTCCGGCCACCGCGACACCGTCGGCCGCCTCCGATTCGGCTGCAGCGGCCGCGGCGTCTTCTTCGGTCGCCACCTCGAAGTCGGCGGACGGGCAGGGGTCTGCGATCTCGCGGCCGCCCTCGGCTGAGCCGGGACAGGAAAGCCGCTCTTTCGTTGCGCGCGCCAAGGTTGCGCCGCCGTCGACCGGGTCCGAGCCGTCGCGAGCCACGGAACCCACGCCCGGGCCGGGCGACCCGACACCATCCGAGCCCCAGCCCGGCCAGCCCCAACCCGGCCAGCCCCAACCCGGGGAGCCGGAGCCTGCGAAGCCGCAGCCCGGTGACCCGCAGCCGGCCGACCCTGAGCCCGATCAGCCCGAGCCGGGGAAGCCGGAGCCGCAGAGGCCGCAGCCCGGCGAGCCCGAGCGTCCGGGTCCCGGTGAGCCCGGTCGTCCCGGTGAGCCCGGTCGTCCCGGTGAGCCCGGTCGCCCCGGTCCGGTGCCCGCGCCGCCGTCGCGGCCGCAGCCGGCCGAACCCGAGCCGGCCGGCCCCCCGCCCGGGCGTCCGGATCCGATCCGGCCTCCGGATCCGTTCCCGGCCCCGCCGTCGCCCGGCCCGTTCCCGGCGCCGAGTCCCGGACCGTTCCCGAGCCCGTCTCCCCGCCCCGCCCCGACGCCGCCCGGCCCGGCGCCCGACCCGACCCCGGGTCGGCCGCCCGCGCCCAGCCCTGTGCCGCCCGGCCCGGTTCCGCCGGGTCCCGGCCCTTCGCCCGTGCCGCCGGGCCCGGGTCCGTCGCCCGTGCCGCCCGGTCCGGGACCGTCGCCGACGCCGCCGGGTCCGTCGCCCAGTCCGGTGCCGGGGCCGCCCGGTCCCAGTCCCGTGCCGGGACCGCCGCAGCCGATCGTGCCGCCTCCGCCGATGATCCAGTCGGGTGGGAGTGGCCTGCCGACGTACACTGTGCCGTCGGCCACCGGGGGCCGTTCGCCGGCCGCCACCACCCCGTTCGGGGTCGTCGGGGCGGAGGCGAAGACCGCGCCTTTCGGTGCGACTTCTCCTCAGCCGTTCGGCGCGCCCGCCGGCCGGACGGGCCAGGCCACCCAGCCCGGCCCGGCCACTGCACCGAGCCAGACCAAGCCCAGCCGAGACGTGAGGCCGAGCCACGACATGAGACCGAGCCAGGATTCGCACGGCCCGGCCGCACAGGCCACTCAGGTCGGTGCCGTTCCCGCCTATCCCCCGGGTTTCGACCCCGAGCCGACGATTGCCGTGCCGCAGCAGCGGATGCAACCGGGCACGCTCTACGGGACCGGCGGATACGAGACGATCGACGCGACGATGCCCGTTTCGACCAACCCTGTGGAGACTTCCGGGTCGCTTACCGGACACATCCTGGCCCAGGGCTGGCGTGACGAGAGCATCGACCGCCGGCGCAGCAACCTCAAGGTCGCGGTGGCCATGCTGGTGGTGCTGGGGCTGCTCGTGACGGTGAGCATCGTCTTCCTGCTGACCGCCGGGAGCTCGTTCAGCGACTGGCTCGGCGGGGTGTTCTCGTAGTTCTCGGCGCACTGTGACGCGTACGGGAAAATTTGGTTTGTAGCGTTGCGTGACCCTAAGCTGGTCGGGTTTGCGTGTCCGGGTGCTGGTGCCGTGTGTCACTTGTGCGGTGAGCCTGCCCACTACCGGCGCGGAATGCGGTCGGCGTGCAAAACGTTGAGCCGTACACTTATGACAGTTGTTGACGCGGCGTGCCCTTGCGGTGCACGCCACGGGCGTTCTTGCGGGCATTACAGCGTTCGGCTCAGAGCAGCCGCGGCGGGCCATTCGCGAGCATGCGCCCCCGTAGAGAGGTTCTCTTGACCACTTTCGCTGATCCCAGCACGTTCCCGTCCGTCTTCGAAAACCGTTCCACCGATGAGCAGACCTCCGAGGCCACGGCCGTCGACGAGACCGCCGTCACCGAAGAGACCCCGGCCGTCGAGGCCGTGGCTGTCGAAACTCCGGCCACCGAGGCTGTCGAGGCCCAGACTGTGATTGCCGAAGCTGTGACACCCGAAGCTGTAACCCCCGAAGCTGTGACACCCGAAGCTGTGACACCTGAAGCTGTGACCCCCGAGACCCTGACGGCCGAGACTGTCGCCGTCGAGGCTGCCGCTGAGGTCCCGGCCGAGGCCGAGGAGCCCGCCGAGGCTCCCGTCGTTCTGCCGACCTTCGCCGAGCTGGGCGTGCCGGCCGAGCTGGTGCGCGTCCTGTCCCGCGAGGGCATCACCACGCCGTTCGAGATCCAGGCCGCGACCATGCCCGACGCGCTGTCCGGCCGGGACGTTCTCGGCCGCGGCCAGACCGGCTCGGGCAAGACCCTGGCGTTCGGCCTGCCGCTGCTGGCCCGGGTGGCCAAGAGCGGCCGCGCCCGTCCGCACCACCCCAAGGCCCTGATCCTGGTGCCGACGCGCGAGCTGGCGATGCAGGTCGCCGACGCGCTGACGCCGCTGGGCCGCTCGGTCGGCGTCTTCCTCAAGACCGCCGTCGGCGGCGTGCCGTACGACCGTCAGATGGACGCGCTCCGCCGCGGCGTCGAGGTCATGGTGGCCACCCCGGGTCGTCTCGGCGACCTGATCGAGCGTGGCGCCTGCAAGCTCGACGACATCGAGATCACCGTTCTCGACGAGGCCGACCAGATGGCCGACATGGGCTTCCTGCCCGAGGTCACCGAGCTGCTGGCCAAGACGCCCGAGCACGCGCAGCGACTGCTGTTCTCGGCGACGCTCGACGGCGACGTCGACGCGCTGGTCAAGCGGTTCATGCACAACCCGGTCACGCACTCGACCGCCCCGGCCGAGGCCAGCGTGTCCACCATGGACCACCACCTGCTGCTGATCCCGCCGCATGACAAGTTCCCGATCGCCGCGTCGATCGCGAACCGGACCGGCAAGACGATCGTCTTCGCCCGTACGCAGATGGGCGTCGACCGGCTGGTCGAGCAGCTGCGGCAGGTCGGCGTCCGGGCCGGTGGGCTGCACGGCGGCAAGACCCAGCGGGTCCGCACGCGCACGCTCGCCGAGTTCAAGGAGGGCCGCAGCAACGTCCTCGTGGCGACGGACGTGGCGGCCCGCGGCATCCACGTCGACGGCATCTCGCTGGTCATGCACGTGGACCCGCCCAAGGACCCGAAGGACTACCTGCACCGGGCCGGTCGCACCGCCCGGGCCGGCGAGTCCGGCGCGGTTGTCACCCTGGTGCTGCCCAAGCAGCGCCGGAGCACGCAGGCCATGATGTCGAAGGCCGGTGTCGCGCCCACCGAGACGCGGGTGCGCAACGGCGACGAGAACCTGGCCGAGATCACCGGCGCCCGCGAGCCGAGCGGCGTGCCCGTGGTCGAGGAGCCGGAGCCCCGCCGCGAGCGTGGCGACCGGCCGCGGGGTCGCTTCGGTGACCGTCCGCGTGGCTCGTACGGTGACCGCCCCCGTGGTGACCGTCCGCAGCGTTCGTACGGCGACCGTCCGCAGCGTTCGTTTGATGACCGGCCCGCCGGTGACCGTCCGCAGCGCTCCTACGGTGACCGTCCGACCGGCGACCGTCCCGAGCGCGGCGGCTACGGCGACCGCGCCCGCAGCGACCGTCCGCAGCGTTCGTACGGTGACCGTCCCGACCGGGGCGGCTACGGCGACCGGGCCGGCTCCGGCGACCGGGCGGCCTCGGGCGACCGTGGCGGCTACAGCGACCGCGCCGCCTCGGGTGACCGCGGTGGCTACGCCGGCGGCGACCGTCCGCAGGGTGAGCGTGGTGGCTTCGGCCGCAACGGCGAGCGGGCCGGTGGTTTCCGGCGCGACACCAACCAGCGGAACGACCGCCGTGAGGGCCCCTCGGACCGCTTCGGCACGGCCCGCCCGGCGCGCACCTACTGACGCCGGCTGAACGAACGGACGCCCGGTTCCTCTCGCGAGGAGCCGGGCGTTCGGCTTTTCGGGGGCCGGTCGCGCGGGTAGACAAGGGGAATGCTGCCCTCCTCCTTGTTCTGGCAACGCGAGGACACCGCGGGGTCCGAGCACGTGCTGGCCGACACCGCTGACGGTCTCTACGCCCGCGGCACGGCGCTCGCGGTCGACCCGATCCCCTACACCTGCCGCTACGAGCTGCGCACCGATCCGGGCGGGGTCACCGGCTTCTTCGACGTGGCCGTCGAGGGTGCGGGCTGGAACCGCAGCGTGCGTCTCGAGCTGGCCGCCGGCCGCTGGCGGGCCACGACGGCCGAGCGCGGCGACCTCGACTCGGTGTTGTCGGCGGCCGGTCACGCCGGAGCGGGCCTGCCCGGCACCGAGGATCCCGACCTGCTGTACGGCGCGTTCGACGTCGACCTGGGCGGCTCCCCGCTCACCAACACACTGCCCATCCGCCGTCTCAAGCTGCACCGGCCGGCCGCGCCGGGCATCGGCGTCGCCCATCGGATCAGCGTGGCCTGGGTGCTGCTGCCGAGCCTGGAAGTGGTGCAGGCGGACCAGATCTACACGGCCCTGGGCGAGGGTCGCGTCCGATTCGCGAACGAGACGTTCAGCGCCGACCTGTCGATCGACGAGGACGGCTTCGTGATGGACTATCCGGGCCTGGCCAGGCGAGCTGGTGATCCACACCCCAAGCGGGCCGATTGAGCGGCGCAGATGGCCTCTGACGGGGCCTTACCGGGCCTTGCCTTCGAGGGACAGCCTGCCCGATCGTCGATCTCCGCGGGCCGGAACCCGGAAGATCAGCCGATGCCGGGCTGAGGGCGGTTCTCCCACTTCGTGGAGAGGGCGATGGCCGTACGGGTGGAGGCCACGCCGGGCGTGCGGTTGATGCGCACGATGAGCTGCTCGAGCTCGGCGATCGTGCCGACCCGGACGGTCAGCTGGTAGGACTCCACACCGGCCATGAAATAGCAGCTTTCGACCTCGGGCATGGCCCGGACGGCGGCCAGCACGTCGTCGGTGTCGGCGCCCGAGTCCTCGATGATGCCGATCAGCGCGGTCACACCCAGTCCCAGCGCCTCGTGGTCGACCTCGGCCCGGTAGCCGCGAATGGTTCCGGCCGCCTCGAGCTTGCCCACCCGCTCGTGCACGGCCGGCGCCGACAGGCCGACCTTGCGTGCGAGTTCCGCGTACGAAGAGCGGGCATTGTCCCGTAGCAGGTCGATCAACCGAAGGTCGATGGAGTCCATGGTGATGACCCTAAACGGGTGGCAGATCGCCACTCACGCCCGGTAGCGGCGAATGGGCGGCAGGATAACGATCACTGTCGCAATTAGGGCTTTTTCCGCATTCCAGGGACTCGGTTCCGGGGCAATGCTCTAATGGCTTTACGTCCCGATCGAGCACGCCGACACTCACCGTGATCACGGCCGCTCCAACTGACCGACGCGAGGAGGGGGCTGTGGACACTGGAGATCGTCTGCTCACACCAGGCGAGGTGGCCGCGCTGTTCCGCGTCGACCCGAAGACAGTCACGCGATGGGCCGCCGCCGGACGTATCGGCAGCATTCGCACGCCGGGTGGCCACCGTCGATTCCGCGAATCCGAGGTCCGCGCGTTGCTGGAAGGCGACGGAGTGGTCGAGGAAATGCGCGAGGACGACGCGGCCAACCGCCCACGCAACGCGGGTCCGACGAACCCGGGCATGGGTTACGGCCCGCCCAACGGGTTGCGCTGAGCATTCAATTCGCCTTTCCACCGGGTCAGGAGCGTGTGCTCCACACCCATGGCGTCCAACGTCTTACCCGCTATGAAGTCGATGAGCTGCTGCGCCGTGGCCTCTGCCCCGGAGCCGTAGAACCCGGGGCTGGCGGGTAACACGACCGCCCCGGCGTCGTGCAGGGCAATCAGGTGCTCCAGGTGACTGCGAGTAACCGGCGTTTCCCGCGGCACGATGACTGTGCGTCGACGCTCCTTGAGGTTCACCTCGGCCGCGCGCTGCAGGAGATCCTTGGACAGACCGATGGCGATGCCCGCGCACGCCGCCGTGCTGGCCGGCACCACGACCATGCCCTTCGCCGGGTACGAGCCACTGCTCGGCCCGGCGGCCAGGTCACCTGCCGGCCAGTACGTCAGGTCGCCGAGATCGCGGCCCAGCCACGCGCCGACGTCGTCCTTCCAGTGCGCATCCCGTACGGTCGCACCGGTCTCGTCGAGGAGCGTGAGCCGGGCCGCCTTGGAGATCACCAGGTCGACGGCCTCGCCCGCTTCCAGCAGGGCCGACAGCACCGCCTTGGCATAGGGAGTGCCCGAAGCTCCCGAGACACCGACGACCCACGGTTCACGCATGCCTCAAGTGTGCAACCTAGTCGCGCGGCACCTGGGCCGAAGTGGGGAACGACTCGGTGGAATCGGCCCATCCGGGCCGGCCGTCGCGCAACTGCCCGGTGATCCGGGTGGCCGCGGCGACGCGCCGGATGTCGTCCAGCGGACGGGAATCGTCGCCCCGGACGGTCAGGAACGTCTCGTCGAACTGCACCACGCAATGCGCGGAGTCGTCGATCATCAGGACTCCCTGGCCGCCGGATTCCTGGCACTTGGGTGCCGGGCTCAGGTCGGTGCTTCCCCCGAAGCGGAGGGTCAGCTCCAGGACGCCCGGGGGCACCGGGGCCGGGCGCAGGAAGTCCGACTTCGGTGCGGAGTAGTACATCGACGAGAGCAGCCGGTCGGTGCGGCTGCCACGCCGGGTGACCTCGTAACCGGAGCTCTGCGCGGCCGGAACGAACAGCGCCGCGGTGTCGCCGTCCTCGCCGTTCTCGACCGCGACCAGACGCAGGCCGGGTGGCACCCAGGTGGTGGTGTACATCTGCCGGACCGGCCGCGGCGCGCTGACGGTGAACTGGCCGGCCACCCGCCGCATCTCGTCGCGGCTCAGACGGTGGTTGTAGGAGGTGACCATCCCCGTCGCTTTGTCGGCGTACTGCCAGATCAGCAAGCTGTCAGGAACCTCGGGGCCGTCCGCAGCGGCCCGGCTGGGCGCCACGAAGAAGGCGGGGCGTCCGCCGATGGGTTCGGTGGCGGTCACGGTGGCGCCGGCCCAGTGCCGTGAGGCGTCGAACCCGGCCCGGAAGACGGTGAGGTCACCGACCCGTTGCGGCATCCGATTGCGGGGCGTCGCCCGGACGATGTAGGTGTTCTGGTTGTTGACTCCCACCCATTCCGGGTCGCCGACCGTGAGTGTCAGCTTTTGCCCCTGACCCTTGACCGTGTAGCTCTCGAACAGGTAGTTCAGCGGACGCGTGGACGGCGCCGGGGCGACCGGCAGCGGATCGGCGTCGTGCCGGAGGAGTTGCGGCATCCCGACGGCGACGGCTACCGCCACCACGGCCGCGACGGCCCAGCCGGCATTCCGGCGCCGCTTCCGGCGCCGGCCCGCCACGACGAAGTCGTCAACGGTGTACCGGGCGGCCGGAGCCTCCGACTGGGCGGCCTCCAGCAGTTCAGACAGCTTCATGACGGGCCTCCGTCCGCTCGTTCAGGCTCAGGTCGACGCCGAGAATTTGGCGCAGCGTCTCGAGACCACGAGACGTGTACGCCTTCACGGTTCCCTCGGGGCAGCGCAGCGCGGCCGCGGTCTGCGGGACGCTCAGCCCCTCCAGGAACCGCAGCACCAGTACGGCCCGGTGCTTCACGGGCACCTGCAGCAGCGCCTGACGCAGGTGCACGCGGTCGTCGGCGTGCGGGAACACGTCGGGCGCCGGGACGTCGGGCATCGCGTCGCTGTGCGACTGTTCGCGCCGCCACCACGGCCGCCGCGTCTCGTCGATCGCCGCGCGGACCACGGCCGTACGGGCATAGGCGCCGTGGTTCTCGACCCGCCCCCACTTGACGTAAAGCCGGGCCAGGGCGGACAGAACCGCGTCCTCGGCCACCTGCCAGTCCCCGCACGTGAGGTACGCGAGCCCGCGCAGCGACTCCATCTGCGCCCCGACGAACTCGCGGAACTCGGCCTCGTTGTCGCTCACGCGGGTTGGACGGAGACCATGGCTCGAACGGTTACACCAGGGAGGAAGAGCCGGGGCGCCGTTACAGAAGGAGCAGATCGAGGAGGGCGAAGAGGAACAGGGCGATGCCGACGAAGCCGTTGGCGGTGAAGAACGCGCGGTTGACCTTCGACAGGTCGGACGGCGTGACCACGATGTGCTGGTAGACGAACGCCACGGCGGTCAGGGCCAGGCCGATCCACCACAGCCAGCCCAGGCCGACCAGCTGGCCGAACCACACGAAGAGCGCGAACGTCACCACGTGGGTGACGGTGGAGATGTGCAGGGCCGTGCGGACGCCGAAACGGGCCGGGGTCGAGTGCACGCCGATCTTGCGGTCGACCTCGACGTCCTGGCAGGCGTAGATGATGTCGAAGCCGCCGATCCAAAGGCCGACCGCGACGCCGAGCAGCCAGGCCGGGCCCGAGCCGTCGAACGTGCCGGTCATGGCCAGCCAGGCGCCGACCGGGGCCACAGCCTGGGCCAGCGCGAGCACGTAGTGCGGGAAGTTGGTGAACCGCTTGGCGTACGGATAGACGACCAGCGGGATCACGGCGAGCGGCGACAGCAGCAGGCAGAGCGGGTTGAGCAGGCCCGCCGCCACGAACAGCACGACCAGGGAGATCGCGGCGCCGGTCCAGGCCGTGCGCAGCGAGACCGCGCCGGTGACGAGCTCGCGGTTGCGCGTACGGGGATTGAGGGCGTCGATCTTGCGGTCGAGGATGCGGTTGGCCGCCATCGCGAAGGTGCGCCCGGAGACCATGGCCACGGTCACGAGCAGCAGGTCGAGCCAGTGGACGCCGGTGCCGAGGCGGTCGAGCGCGACGAACGCCGACAGGTAGGCGAAGGGCAGCGCGAACACCGAGTGCTCGATCGCGACCAGGCGCAGGAACGCCTTGACCTTGCCGGGTTTCTCGGGAACCTCCGCGACCGCCGTCATATGCCGTACTCCTTCCAGCGCTTGTCGACCAGGCTGATCACCTCGGGCGACATCGCCATCTCCTCGGGCCAGCCTCGTGAGTAGCCCTCCGACGGCAGCTTACGGGTGGCGTCGATGCCCGCCTTGCCGCCCCAGAACTGCTGGTAGGACGCGTGGTCGAGGTGGTCGACCGGGCCCTCGGTGAGCAGCAGGTCGCGGCTGTAGTCGACGTTGCCGAACGCGCGGAAGGCGACCTCGTTGTAGTCGTGGACGTTGCAGTCCTCGTCGACGATGACGATCAGCTTGGTGAACGACATCGAGTGGGCGCCCCAGATCGCGTTCATGATCTTTTGGGCGTGCTTGGGGTAGCGCTTGCGGATCGAGACGATCGCGCAGTTGTGGAAGACGCCGGCCGACGGCAGGTCGTAGTCGACGATGTCGGGGATCAGCATCTTGAGCAGCGGCCGGAAGATGCGCTCGGTGGCCTTGCCGAGGCCGTGGTCCTCCTGCGGCGGCTTGGACGTGATGATCGAGTGGTAGATCGGCTTCTTCCGCATGGTCATGCACTCGATGTGCAGCACCGGGAACGGCTCGACCGGCGTGTAGAAGCCGGTGTGGTCGCCGAACGGGCCCTCGGGCAGCCGCTCGCCGGGCTCGAGATAGCCCTCGAGGATGATCTGGGCCTCGGCCGGCACCTGCAGCGGGACGGTCACGCAGTCGACCATCTCGACCCGCTCGCCGCGCAGGAAGCCCGCGAACAGGTATTCGTCGATGTCGGAGGGAAGCGGGGCGCTCGCGGAATAGCTGACCACCGGGTCGCAGCCGATCGCGATGGCCACAGGCAGACGCTGGCCCAGCCGCTCGGCCACCGCGTGGTGGGCCGTCGAGTCCTTGTGGATCTGCCAGTGCATGCCCAGCGTGTTCTTGGAGTGCTGCTGCAGGCGGTAGAGACCCAGGTTGCGCTTGCCGGTTTCGGGGTGCTTGGTGTGCGTGAGCCCGAAGTTGTGGAAGATGCCGCCGTCGCCCGGCCAGATCTGCAGGCCGGGCAGCAACCCGAGATCGACCTCGTCGCCCTTGAGCACCACCTCTTGGCAGGGCGCCGTCTTGACCTTGCGCGGCGGCAACGACTTGAGCTGGAGCACCTTGCCGATGCCCTCGCGGATGCCGGACCAGCCGACCGGAAGCTCCGGCTTGATCATCCCTCCGATGCGGTCGCCCACCTCGTCAAGATTTTCGACCCCCAGGGCCATCGCCATCCGTTTCTCGGTGCCGAAGAGATTGATGGCCAGCGGCATCGAGCCGCGGGTGGGCCGCTCGAACAGCAGAGCCGGGCCGCCCTCGCGCACCGTGCGGGTCACCACCTCGCTGACCTCCAGCGTCGGGTCGACCGGGACGGTCACCCGGCGCAGCTCACCGGCCGCCTCGAGGGCGTCGAGGAAGCTCTGCAGATCTTCATAGGGAAACCCACGAGGCGCCATGACTCCCAGTCTCGCGCACCGGTCCGGCAGTTCCGCGTCCGGGCGATCACCGTCACTCATGATGTCCGATTCGCGTTGAGTGGTCGATTGTTACCAAGGCTCGGGCGAGGTGCAGGTGAAGATCCGGAACGCGGCGCTCTGGTGTGTGATGGCCGGCCTGGCCGCGGTCCCGGCGGCCGCGACTCCTGCCATATCCGCCGGTCCGCAGCTCAACGAGACGGTGTCCAGGGCACGCTCGCTGCCCGCCTGCCCGCCCGCCGGCAAGTCCACCGGGCCACCGAACCGACCAGCCGGTCCGGCCAGTGCCGGGGCCTGCCGTGCCAGAGGTCACATCCTCGAGTCGGGCGTGCGGATCCCCCGTCGCGGCGAGGCCGGGTTCACGCCGAGCGGCTATCACCACCTGGGCGCCAATACCGGTGGCGAGTGGGCCGGCGTCTCCGGCCGGATGACGGTCGTCGACACCACGATCCGGCCCCGCACGTACGACTTCGTCGCGGGCCGCTTCATGGTCAAGCGCGACATGGGCCGGGGCAACATCGCGTGGCTCGAAGCGGGCTGGGCCGAGACCGGCTGGGCCGACCCGGGCCGCCAGAAGGTCTACACGTTCAACACCAACACCAAGACCTGGCAGTTCTACGACCAGTACACGCTGCGGCCGGGCGAGAAGGTGTGGCTGGACCTGCACGCCGACTCCGACGGCGTGTGGAGCGCGTGGCTGTGGTGGGGCAACCGGTGGAACCTGCTCACCGCCCAGCGGCTCCCGCTGGGCCCCACCGCCACGATCGAGCAGTACGTCGAGGTGCACGTCGACGCCGGACGGCAGGGGCGGATCGACGTGCCGCCGGTGACGGTCGACAACGTGCGGCTCAAGCCCGGCGGCGGCGGGGAGACCCGGCTCTGGCGCGACGACGTGCCCACGCTGACCGGCTCGGACCCGGCCCGCCGCGAGCTCAGCGGCGGCTTCTGCCTCGACTGGCTGACGCGTTACGACACCTGGACGGCCGGGGACTGCGGCCGGTAGGTCAGCCCGCGTTCGCGTACGAGTGCAGGCCCTCGAAGAACAGGTTGACGCCGAACAGGTTCATCAGCATGGTCACGAAGCCGAGCAGCGCGATCCAGGTCGCCACCGTGCGCTTGACGCTGGGCGTGGCCCGGGCGTGCAGGTAGCCGGCGTAGACGATCCAGGAGATGAACGCCCAGACCTCCTTGGGGTCCCAGCCCCAGTAGCGGCCCCAGGACGCCTCGGCCCAGATCGGGCCCGCGATCAGCGCGCCAAAGGTGAACAGCGGGAAGGCGAACGCGTGCAGCCGGAACGTCAGCCGCTCGAGCGCCACCGCCGCGGGCACGTGCTTGCCCAGCGTGTAGGGGAAGCTGCGCTTGCCCTCGTCGTAGCCGTTGCGGATGAGGTACATCGCGGCCGGCACCGCGCCGATCAGGAAGATGCCCGAGCCGATGATGATCGTCGACACGTGGATGATGAACCAGTACGAGTGCAGGGCCGGCACCAGCGGACCGACCGGCGTGTAGGCGATCATGCTGGCCGCGCCGAGCATGACGACCAGCGCCAGTGAGGCGAACAGGCCGAGGTGACGCACGGCCGGGCGGGCCAGCACGATGCCGATCCACACCGCCGAGGCGATGAACGTGGTGGCCAGGATGTACTCGTACATGTTGCCCCACGGCATCCGGTCGGCCGCGACACCGCGGGTGACCAGACCGCCGAGGTGCAGCAGCACGGCGACGACGTTGAGCCCGACGGCGATCTTGCCGATCAGCTCGCCGCGGTCGCGCCGGACGGGCTTGGCCGGCTCGTCGACGACCGGCGGAGCGACGGCGTCGTCGTCGGCCGGGGCGCCCGCACCCACCAGCTGTTTGGCCGGGCGAACGGCGGCGCGGCCGATGCGGCTGCGCTTGCCGAACGCGTACTCCCCCGCGTAGGCGACCATGGCGGCCAGGTAGAGCAGGACGGCCGCCGCCATCAGCTGATTCGACAACTCCGCCATCAGGTTGTTCCTTCCTCGGCGGCCTTCACCAGAGACTTGAACTCGTCTTCGAAACCGGGATAGTCGGTGCGCGGCAGGCCACCGGCCGTCAATAACGTACCGCCGGACGCTCCCGGCGAACCTGTCAGGTCGGCATTCTCGTGGACTTTGAACCACACCCGCCGCCGGTGACCGCCCAGCGAGAGCATCAGGCCGAGCAGCCCGGCCACCGCGCCCGCCAGCGCCAGGGTCTGCGTGGGGTCGTGCCGGATGGACAGCGTGGCGAACGGGCGGGTGCCGACGAACTGGAGCTTGGTGCCGTCGTCGAGCGTCCACGTGTCGCCCAGCTTGAGCGCGTACGGCCGGGCGTCGCTGACCTTCTTGAGATCACCGCTGTGGATCTGATCCTGGTCGAGCGAATACACCGAGCCCGGCGTGCCGACGTCGAGGCCCAGGTCGCCCCGGTACGCGCTGAGGTAGAGCATCGGGTTCCGCTCGGCCGGGAACGCCGAGGTCGCGCTGCCATCGGTGGGCGCCGTGGGCAGGTAGAGGCCCTCGAAGCCCATCTGCAGCGACGGGTCCCGTTTGTCGGTCTTGGGGTCGATGTTGACGTCGGGGAACTGCGCGACGCCCTCGCTGGTCTGCATGGCGTCCATCGGCAGGAACGGCACGACCTTGGTCTGCGAGACGCCGTAGCGGTCGGTGTATTTCAGGACCGGCGCGTAGCCGTGGCCGAGCAGATAGATGTTGGCGCCGTCGAGCCGCAGCGGGTCGTTGACCGTGAACTTGCGGGTCTCGTACGGGCTGTTGTCCTGGCTGACCTGCACGGTGGCCGAGAAGGTCTTGGGCTGGCCGGTGCTCTGGAACGTCGCGTCGAAGTCGCTCAGCCGCAGGCAGAAGTTGGGCAGGTCGGACGGCTGGACGCGGGGCCCGAGCGTGGAGTCGTCGTACTGGGTGAGCGTGTTGCAGAAGCCCAGCTCGTTGCCGCCGATCAGGATCCGGTTGGCGTGCCAGCCGTACCAGTGGCCGAACCCGACACCGATCAGCACGGCCAGCAGGGCGGTGTGGAACAGCAGGTTGCCGCTCTCTTTGAGGTAGCCCTTCTCGGCCGAGACCGTCCAGCTGCCGTCCTCGCTCTCCCGCAGCCGGGTGCGGAACCGGCGGCGGCGCAGGACCGCGGCGACGCTCCGGGCGACCTCGGCCGGCGCGCCGGGCCGCGACCACTGGGCGGCGTGCTGGGGCAGCCGGTCGAGCCGCTTGGGCGCGTCCGGCGGGGCCTGGCGCAGCGCGCGCACGTGGTCGGCCATCCGGGGAAGGACGCAGCCGATCAGCGAGGTGAAGAGCAGCAGATAGATCGAGGCGAACCAGGGCGAGGCGTAGACCGAGAAGCCGCCGAGCCGTTCCAGCCAGGGGGCCAGATCGGGGTGCGCCTGGTAATACTGCGAGACGCGCTCGGCGTTGACCGCACGCTGCGGGAAGACCGAGCCCGGGATGGCCGCGACGGCCAGCAGGAAGAGCAGCACCAGGGCCGTACGCATGCTGGTCAGTTGCCGCCACGAGTTGCGCAGCAGCGCCCAGAGCCGGTTGGGGCGGCGGGGCGGCGGCGCCGACGCGGGCGCCTGACGTTCCTCGATGACGGTCACAGCACCGTGCCTCCGCCGAAGTCGAAGGTGATCTTGAGCCACACCATGAAGTGGTCCCATCCGCCGGTGACCAGGGCCAGCCCGACCAGGATGAGCAGCACCCCGCCGACCCGCGTGACCCACCGGCTGTTGCGGCGGACCGCGCGGAACACCCCGAGCAGCTTGCGGAAGAACAGGCCGAAGAGCACGAACGGAACACCCAGACCCAGGCTGTACGCCACCGCGAGGATCACCGCGCGGTCGGTCTGCCCGGTCGTGGAGGCGAGCAGCATCACCGCGCCCAGGGTCGGTCCGACGCACGGGATCCACGAGAACGCGAAGATCGCCCCGAAGACCGGCGCGCCCAGCAGGCCCGCGGCCGGGAGCCGGGTGATGCGGGCCTCGCGCTGCAGGCCGGGGATCCAGCCCAGGTACGCAACGCCCAGCACGATGATCAGGGCGCCGAGGACGATGTTGAGCACGTCCTGGTGGCGTACGAGGAAGGTCAGGTTGGCCACGGCCGTCGTGAGCAGGGTGAAGACGACGGTGAAGCCGAGCACGAAGAGGCTGGTGCCGGCCAGCACGCGCCCCCGCCCGGCCACGCGCGGCCGGGTGAGGGTCTGAACCGTCCCCGCCGACGAAGCCTCGGGCCGGTCCCCGGCGTCCAGATCGGAACCGGCCAGCCCGGTCACGTAGGACAGGTAGCCCGGCAGCAGTGGCAGGACGCACGGGGACAGGATGCTGACCAGGCCGGCCAGCGCGGCCACGCCGATCGCCAGCAGCAGCGGGCCGGTGCCGGCGATCCCGGCGAAGCTCTCGCCCATCAGCCGTTCCCCTCCGCGGCCACCCTTTCCACCAGCGGCCGAAGCTGCGTGATCGTGGTGGCCTGGCGCAGCGCGACGGCGATCCGGCCCTGACGGTCGATGATCAGCGTGGACGGCATCGCGGTGCTGGTCCCGTCGAACTGAAGACCGACCTTGCCCTCGAAGTCGTAGATGCTCGGATAGGTCACCCGGCCCCGCTCGAACTCGCGGGCGGCGTCCTTGTCGTCACGGGAGTTGACCCCGATGAACGTGACGCCCTTGTCCTTGGTGGCCTGGAACGTGTCCTCCAGGTCGTCGGCCTCGGCCCGGCAGGGCGCGCACCACGACCCCCAGAAGTTGACCACCACGACCTTGCCCTTGTCCTGGCTCAGGTCGTACGTGCCGCCGTCGAGCAGTTCGCCGCTGACCGGCTTGACCGGCGTGCGCTGATCGGGCGCGCACTCGACCACCCCGCTCACGGCCTGGCACTTGTCGGCCCACGTCTCCTCCCCGCATCCGGCGAGGACACCGGCCGTGACAGCGGCGGTGGCCAGGACGGCGGCGAGGCGGCGCATGGTCAAGCTCCCTTGGCGGTCTTGGCGGTCGCGGAGAGGGCCACGAGGTGGGCGGCGGGCTCGGAGTAATCGATCCCGACGACCTTGGAACCCTCGAAGCGGAACGAGGTGAGGCTGGCCAGGCCGCACTGGCGGCGGCGTGGGTCGTGCCAGAGACGCTTCTTCTCTATATAGCGCCTCAGCGTCCAGATCGGCAGTTGATGCGAGACGCAGACCGCTTCGTGACCCTCGGCGGCGACCCGGGCCGCCTGCACCGCGGCGAACATGCGCTGCGCGATGACCAGATAGGCCTCGCCCCAGGACGGGGTGACCGGGTCGCGCAGCACCCACCAGTGCCGGGGGTTGGTGAGCGCGCCGTCGCCGACCGACACCTTCTTGCCCTCGAAGTAGTTGGCGCTCTCGATCAGGCGGGTATCGGTCGCAATGTCGAGTTCGAACTCCGCGGCGATCGGCACGGCCGTCTCTTGTGCGCGCTCGAGCGGGCTGGCCACGACGTGCGTGATGTCGCGGGGGGCCAGCGCCTCGGCGGCCGCCTTGGCCATCTGCACGCCGAGCTCCGACAGGTGGAAGTCGGGCAACCGGCCGTACAGGATCTTGCCGGGGTTGAAGACCTCGCCGTGCCGAAGCACATGCACAGTGGTCCTGGTCGGTTCGCTCATGATGCCGCCTTCTCCCCCGCTGCCGCCCGAGCCGCGTAAGGCAGCGCGGCGGCGATCACTTCGAGCGCCTCCTCGTCGATCGCGGTCGAGACGAACCACGACTCGAAGGCGCTCGGCGGCAGATAGACGCCGCGGGCCAGCATCGCGTGGAAGAACGCCTTGAACGCGCCCGCGTCCTGCGTCTTGGCCGACTCGTAGTCGACGACCTCGGACTCCGTAAAGAAGATCGAGAACATGTTGCCCGCGAACGAGAGCCGGTGCGCGACGCCCTCGGTGGTCAGCGCGTCGGAGGCGAGCGCGCCCACGGTGGCCGAGAGCTCGTCGAGCCGCTTGTAGGTCGCGTCGTCGGCCAGCCGGAGCGACGCGATCCCGGCCGCGCAGGCCAGCGGGTTTCCCGAGAGGGTGCCGGCCTGATAGACCGGGCCGGCCGGGGCGAGCCGCGACATGATCTCGCGACGGCCGCCGAACGCCGCCGCGGGCAGTCCGCCGCCCATGACCTTGCCAAAGGTGAACAGGTCGGCGTCGACCGGGTCGAGCCCGGCCCAGCCGCCCGCCGAGACCCGGAAGCCGGTCATCACCTCGTCGACGATCAGCAGGGCGCCGGCCGCGTGGGCGATCTCGGCGAGCCGCTGGTTGAAGCCGTCGCGCGGCGGGATGACACCCATGTTGCCGGCCGCGGCCTCGGTGATGATCGCGGCGATCTCGCCGCCCTCTTGCCGGAAGGCTTCCTCGACCGCGGCGACGTCGTTGTAGGGCAGCACGATGGTCTCGCTCGCCGCCGCGCCGGTGACGCCGGGCGAGTCGGGCAGGCCCAGCGTGGCCACCCCGGAGCCGGCCGCGGCGAGCAGCGCGTCGACGTGGCCGTGATAGCAGCCGGCGAACTTCACGATCTTGGAACGACCGGTGTAGCCGCGGGCCAGCCGGATCGCCGTCATGGTCGCCTCGGTGCCCGAGTTGACCAGGCGGACCTCCTCGACCGCAGTACGCCGGACGATCTCCTCGGCCAGGTCGACCTCGCCCGCCGTGGGGGTGCCGAAGCTGGTGCCGAGCGAGGCGGCGGCCTGGATCGCGGCCACGATCTGGGGATGCGCGTGACCGTGGATGAGCGGGCCCCACGAGCAGACCAGGTCAACGTAGCGGCGGCCGTCGGCGTCGGTGAGCCACGGACCCTTGCCGTGCGCCATGAATCGGGGCGTGCCGCCGACCGCTCGGAACGCACGCACGGGTGAATTGACCCCGCCCGGCACGATGGCCCGGGCGCGGTCGAACAGGGCCTGAGAGACCGGGGCGTCCTCCGGATAGGGAAGGCCCTCGGCACGGTATGAGGTGGTCACAGCGGCTCCCATTGTGTCAGCGCGGTCCGGCAAGAATCTCAAGAGGGTTCCTCACATCACCCGAGGATCGCCGAATGCGGCAATCGGTCATGTCGGGATCGCCCCGATACGGTCGGGCCCAACAGGCCGAACATGCGCACAGGCGATAGGCTGACCGGGTGGAACGACCCGAGCTGTCGATCACGGCTGAGCACGCACCCGACGAGGTCATCTTCCACCTCGCCGGGGAAATCGACGTGCTCACGGTCACGAACCTGTCGACGCTGGTCAACGAGGTCCTGACCGATGCGCCGGCCCGCATCGTGCTCGACATGGCCGGTGTCACCTTCTGCGATTCGCAGGGCCTCGGCACCCTCGTCGTGCTGAGCCGCAAGGCCCAGCATGCCCGTTCCGTCCTGTCCCTGGCCAACGTCGGCGACTTCCTGCTGCGAGTGCTCGACATCACCGGATTGCGCAGCGCGCTGATGATCAGCAGCACGGCCTGACGCCCGTTTCGCCCTTGCGTTGACGCCGGTGTCAAGGCCTAGCGTCGGGTGACGACGGAGGGCTGAGGGATGTTGATCGGGGAGTTGGCATCGCGCGCCGGCACCAGCACACGCACGCTGCGCTACTACGAGCAGCACGGCTTGGTGCAGGCCGGTCGGGACGCGAACGGATACCGCCAGTACGACGACGCCGAGCTGCGCGTGGTGCACGAGATCCGGTCGCTGCTGGCGGTGGGCTTCGGCCTCGACGACATCCGGCCCTTCGTCGCGTGCCTGCGAGCCGGTAACGAGTCGGGTCACGTCTGCCCCGACTCGGTGCTCGTGCTGCGCCGCAAGCTGGCCGAAGTGGACGGCTACATCGGGCAGCTCACCGAGATCCGGCAACAGTTGCGCACCCAGTTGGACCACGCTGTCGAACAACGGGAGTCGCCGCTATGCCAAACACAGATCTGCCTGCCCTGACCGACGCCACCCTGGCCGCGACCGTCCGCGACTCGGCCGTCCCGGTCGCCGTCGACGTCTGGGCCGAGTGGTGCCCACCCTGCGGGCCGATGGCGCGCACGCTGGCCGAGCTGCAGCCCGAGTTCGCCGGGCGGTTGCTGATCACGACGCTGAACGCGGACGAGAACCCGGAGACCGCCCGGGGGCACCGGATCCTCTCGCTGCCCACTCTGCTGATCTTCCAGAACGGATCGGTGATCAGGACGCTCGTGGGAGCGCGACCGAAATCGGTGCTCCGGCAGTTGTTGTCGGAGGTCCTCAGCCCGTACGCGAACGTCTAGTTGCCCCAGCGGGCCTTTTCGAGCAGGGCCAGGGCCTCGGCGCCGGCGTCGGCGCCGCCGGAACGCAGCACCCGGGCCGCCTCGTCGACCGTGTCGGTGAGCCGCTGCCACTGGGTCTCGCGCTCGCGGGTCGCCTCGGCCTGGGCCTTGAGCTGCTGCGTCTTGGTCCACAGCTCGACGAAGATCGAGACCTTGGCCCGCAGCACCCAGGGGTCGAACGGCTTGGTCAGGTAGTCCACCGCGCCGACCGCGTAACCCCGCAGCGCGAGCTGGGCGTCGCGGTCGGCGGCGGTGAGGAACAGGATGGGCACGTGCCGGGTGCGCTCGCGCCGCTTGATGTGGCCGGCCGTCTCGAAGCCGTCCATGTTGGGCATCTGGGCGTCGAGCAGGATCACCGCGAAGTCGTCGGTGAGCAGCTGCTTGAGCGCCGCCTCCCCGCTTTCGACCGCCACCGCCGTCACCGGCAGGCCCTGGAGGATGGCCTCCAGGGCGAGCAGGTTGTCCTTGCGGTCGTCGACCAGCAGGGCCTTCGCGCGCTCCGCCACCTTGTTCCTTTCCGTGGACCGGTCAGCCCAGATCCCGCTCGGTCGTCTTGTCGGCGTTCACCCAGCGGGCCATCAGCTCGATCAGCTCGTCGAGGTCCACGGGCTTGGTGATGTAGTCGCTGGCGCCGGCGGCGAGCGCCGACTCCCGGTCGCCGGGCATCGCCTTGGCCGTGAGGAAGACTACCGGCAGATCCTGGAAGCG
Organism: Actinoplanes sp. NPDC021490; assembly: GCF_055562135.1. Lineage (NCBI taxonomy): Bacteria > Bacillati > Actinomycetota > Actinomycetes > Micromonosporales > Micromonosporaceae > Actinoplanes > Actinoplanes sp. NPDC021490. The sequence continues at coordinate 45,789 of NZ_JBVHFW010000001.1, read as the reverse complement.
CTGATTGCGCCGGATTCCGCGGGTGGTCTCGTAGCCGTCCTGGTCGGGCATCATCGCGTCCATCAGCACGATGTCGACCTCGGGGTGCTCGGCCAGCAGCCGTACGCCGTCGACCCCGTTGTCGGAGTACAGGACGTTCAGCCCGTGCATCTCGAGCGCGCTGGTCAGGGCGAACACGTTGCGGACGTCGTCGTCGACGATCAGCACGGTGGCGCCGTCGAGCTGCCGGCTGGCCGGGCTCACCACGTGGCTCTCGAGCTCGGGCCGCTGGTGCAGCACCGGCATCTCCATCAGCGGGATGTCGATCGGCGCCGGCGCGGGTTGCACCACCACCGTGGCCGACGGCAGCGTGGGCAGGCTCAGCGGCGGGATGGCCTCGGCGCTGAGCGCGTCCGGCATGTAGAGCGTGAACGTCGAGCCCTCGCCCGGCCGGGACGAGACCACGATCGTGCCGCCGAGCAGGGCGGCCAGGTCGCGGCTGATCGACAGGCCCAGGCCGGTGCCGCCGTACTTGCGGGTGGTCGTGCCGTCGGCCTGCTGGAACGGCTCGAAGATGATCGCCAGCTTCTCGTCGTTGATGCCGATGCCGGTGTCGGTCACCGCGAAGGCGATCACCTGCCGGGCCGAGGCCAGCGCCGGAACGTCGAAGTCGGTCTCGGGCGGGGCGCCGAAGATGCTCAGCGTGACCGAGCCGCTGTCGGTGAACTTGACCGCGTTGGAGAGCAGGTTGCGCAGAATCTGCTGCAGGCGCTGCGGGTCGGTGAGGATCGAGTCGGGCAGGCCCGGCTGCAGCCAGACCCGGAACTCGAGGTTCTTCTCGTTGGCCTGCGGCGCGAACGCCTGCTCGACGTAGCTGCGGACGCCCTCGAACTCGACCTGGTCGGGCTCGACGTCCATGCGGCCGGCCTCGATCTTGGCCAGGTCGAGGATGTCGTCGATCAGCGACAGCAGGTCCGAGCCGGCGCTGTGGATCGTACGGGCGAACTCGATCTGCTTCTCGGTCAGGTTGGTGTCGTTGTTGTCGGCCAGCAGCCGGGCCAGCAGGAGCAGCGAGTTCAGCGGCGTCCGCAGCTCGTGGCTCATGTTGGCCAGGAACTCCGACTTGTACGCGCTGGCCCGGCTGAGCTGCTGTGCCTTCTCCTCCAGACCGCGGCGGGCCTGCTCGATCTCGCGGTTCTTGGTCTCGATGTTGGCCTTCTGCTCGCTGAGCAGCTGGGCCTTGTCCTCCAGTTCGGCGTTGGTGCGCTGGAGCTCGGCCGACTGGTCCTGCATCTCGCGAGCCAGACGCTGCGATTGGGAGAGCAGTTCCTCCGTACGCCGGTTGGCCTGGATGGTGTTGAGGGCGACGCCGATCGTGGACACGAGCCGCTCGAGGAACGTCAGGTGCAGGCCCGAGAACGCCGCCACCGACGCGAACTCGATCACGCCGAGCATCTCGCCCTCGAACAGCACCGGCAGCACGACCAGGTCGTTGGGCGGCATCGACATGAGGCCCGAGCGCATGGTCAGGATGCCGTCGTGGGTGGCCCGGACCCGGATCGTGCGGCGCGAGACCGCGGCCTGGCCGACCAGCCCCTCGCCCGGCCCGAAGGTCACCTCGTGGTTGCGGGCGACATAGCCGTACGAGGCGGCCAGGCGCAGCCGCATGACCGCCTGCTCGTTGTCGACCAGGAAGAACGCGCCGAGCTGGGCGTCGACCAGCGGGGTGACCTCGGTCATGATCATGCGGCAGACCTCGCCGAGATCGCGCTGGCCCTGCAGCAGGCCGCCGATGCGGGCCAGGTTGGAGTCGAGCCAGCCCTGCTCGGCGTTCGCCTTGGTGGTCTCGCGGAGCGTGACGATCATCTGGTTGATGTTGTCCTTGAGCTCGGCCACCTCGCCCTGAGCCTCGACCGCGATGCTCTGGGTCAGGTCACCGCGGGTCACGGCCGTGGACACCTCGGCGATCGCGCGCAGCTGGATGGTCAGCGTCGAGGCGAGCTGGTTCACGTTGTCGGTGAGGTCCTGCCACGTGCCGGAGACGCCCTTGACCTGGGCCTGACCGCCGAGCTTGCCCTCCACGCCGACCTCGCGGCCGACCCGGGTGACCTCGGTGGCAAAGCTGGAGAGCTGGTCGACCATCGTGTTGACGGTGTCCTTGAGCTCGAGGATCTCGCCCCGGGCGTCGACCGTGATCTTTTGCGACAGGTCGCCCTTGGCCACCGCCGTGGTCACCGAGGCGATGTTGCGCACCTGGGCGGTCAGGTTGGACGCCATGTAGTTCACGTTGTCGGTCAGGTCGCGCCACGTGCCGGCCACCCCGCGCACCTGCGCCTGACCGCCGAGCTTGCCCTCCGAGCCGACCTCGCGGGCCACGCGCGTGACCTCGTCGGCGAACGACGACAGCTGGTCGACCATCGTGTTCACGGTGTTCTTCAGCTCAAGGATCTCGCCCTGCGCGTCGACCGTGATCTTTTGCGACAGGTCGCCCTTGGCCACCGCGGTCGAGACCTGGGCGATGTTGCGCACCTGGCCGGTGAGGTTGGAGGCCATCGAGTTGACGTTGTCGGTGAGGTCGCGCCACGTGCCGGCCACCCCGCGCACCTGCGCCTGACCGCCGAGCTTGCCCTCGGTGCCGACCTCGCGGGCCACGCGCGTCACCTCGTCGGCGAACGACGACAGCTGGTCGACCATGGTGTTGACGGTCGACTTCAGCTCCAGGATCTCGCCGCGGGCGTCGACCGTGATCTTTTGCGACAGGTCACCCTTGGCCACGGCCGTGGTCACCGACGAGATGTTGCGCACCTGGCTCGTCAGGTTGGACGCCATGTAATTCACGTTGTCGGTCAGGTCGCGCCACGTGCCCGAGACGCCCTTGACCTGCGCCTGGCCGCCGAGCTTGCCCTCGGAGCCGACCTCGCGGGCCACGCGCGTCACCTCCTCGGCGAACGACGACAGCTGGTCGACCATCGTGTTCACGGTGTTCTTGAGCTCGGCGATCTCGCCGCGGGCGTCGACCGTGATCTTCTGCGACAGGTCGCCCTTGGCCACCGCCGTCGAGACCTGGGCGATGTTGCGCACCTGGTCGGTGAGGTTGTCGGCGAGCTGGTTCACGTTCTCGGTCAGGTCGCGCCAGGTGCCGGAGACCCCGCGCACCTGGGCCTGACCGCCCAGCCGGCCCTCGGTGCCGACCTCGCGGGCCACGCGCGTGACCTCGTCGGCGAACGACGACAGCTGGTCCACCATCGTGTTGACGGTGTCCTTGAGCTCGAGGATCTCGCCCTGCGCGGCCACCGTGATCTTCTGCGACAGGTCACCCTTGGCCACCGCCGTCGAGACCTGGGCGATGTTGCGCACCTGGCTCGTCAGGTTGGAGGCCATCGAGTTCACCGAGTCGGTGAGGTCCTTCCAGGTGCCGGCCACGTTGGGCACCTCGGCCTGGCCGCCCAGCTTGCCCTCGGTGCCGACCTCGCGGGCGACCCGGGTCACCTGCTCGGCGAACAGCCGCAGGGTGTCGGTCAGGCCGTTCATGGTGTCGGAGAGCTCGGCCACCTCGCCGCGGGCGGAGACCGTGATCTTTTGCGACAGATCGCCGCGAGCCATCGCGGTCGCGACCTGTGAGATTGATCGCACCTGGTGGGTCAGGTTCGACGCCATCGTGTTGACCGAGTCGGTCAGGTCCTTCCAGGTGCCGGCGACGCCGCGCACGTCGGCCTGTCCGCCCAGCTCACCCTCGGTGCCGACCTCACGGGCCACGCGCGTGACCTCGTCGGCGAACGACGACAGCTGGTCCACCATCGTGTTCACCGTGCGGCCGATGCGCAGGAACTCACCCCGCAGTGGGCGGCCGTCCATCTCCAGCGCCATGTGCTGCGAGAGGTCGCCCTCGGCCACGGCCACGATGACCCGGGAGATCTCGGTGGTCGGGCGGCCGAGGTCGTCGATCAGCGAGTTCACCGACCGGACGCTGTCGGCCCAGGCCCCGTCGAGGCCCTCGTCGTCTAGTCGCTCGGTGAGCCGGCCGTCGCGTCCGACGATGCGGCTGATCCGCCGCAGGTCGAGATTTTGCCGCTCCTGCAGCGACACCACCTCGTTGAACGCATCGGCGACCTCACCGGCTGTCCCGCTGCGGCGGGGCAGCCGGACCTTGAGATCACCACGGCGAACACGCCGCAGAGCCTCGGCGAGTTCACCGAGCACGGCGGTGTCGTCGGGCAGGCCGACGCTGGCTTCCTTGGCCGCGGTCATGCTGTCCTCACTCGCTGTCCATCCGGCGTGGGCTCCCTATCCTCTCTCGCTCGACCGGGTCAATGCGAGAGACGACTTTGTGCACGGGCCCACCTACAGGAGAGGATGCAGGCGTGTCAGTGGAGGCCGATGCGATCTCGGACACCCCGGCGGGTGGGCACGTCCGGCGCGTCCGGCTGCCCAACGACCGGCGGACGCCGGCGGCTGCGCGCGCCCTGGTGCGCTCGGTCCTCGAGGAAGCGGGGCTGGATCCCCTCCTCAACGAGGCGCTGCTGCTGACCACCGAGCTTTCCACCAATGCGGTGGTTCACGCCAACACCGAGCTCGACATCGAGGTTCGCGCCGACACCACCGGGCTGACGGTCACGGTCACCGACTTCGCGCCCGGCCCGGTCGAGCAGCTGGCCGTGGGGCCGCGCAACGAGAGCGTCGACATCGGCGAGGTGGCCGAGCGCGGGCGGGGCCTGCTGCTGGTCGACCACTTCGCGAGCCGCTGGGGCACGGTCCACGAGGGCACCGGCAAGGGTGTCTGGTTCCGGCTCGAGGCCGGGCCGGAGGTCGGTTCCACCACCGTGGTGCCGGCCGTGGGCAACGCGGTCGAGGACAACACGCCCAGCGTCGGCGCGCTCACGATGCTGCTGCAGGTCAGCCCCGAGCGCCACTCCGAGGAAGGCGTGGCCGAGTTCGCCGCCGACCTGCTGGCCCAGCTGGCCCGGCTGACCGGCGCGGCCGGCGGCGTGATCCGGCTCGACCGCGGCGACGGCGGCGGCCGGCAGATGCTGGCCCGCTACGGCCGGGCCCCGCGCGACGACGCCGACACGATCCGGGTGCCGCTGACCGTCCAGCGGCCCTGCTCCGGCGAGCTCGAACTCGACGCCTCCCCCGTCGGTTTCGCCCAGCCGCTGGCCACGCTGGTCGCCGAGCGGTTCTCGCTGCATCTCGAGAACGACCGCCTGCGCCGCACCGACCTGCGCCGGCAGACCTGGCTGACGTTCCTGGCCGAGGCCAGCGAGCTGCTCGCCCAGTCGCTCGACGTCAACCTCACGATGGCGCTGATCCCGCAGCTCGTGGTGCCCCGGCTGGGTCAGTGGTGCGCGGTGCACACGACCGACGCGTGGGGCCGGCTGCAGCTGGCCGCGGCGACCCACGCCGACGAGGCCGCGCTCCCGCAGCTGCACGACACGCTGGCCGAGACCGGGCCCGACTCGATCCTGTCCCGGCTCGAGGAGGCGTCGCGCCTCGGCACCCAGGTGATGCTGGGCGCGCCGACCGAGGGGTTCGCGGTGCCGCTGGTCGCCCGGGGCACCCGGCTCGGCACGCTGGCCGTGGGCCGGCACCACCGCATCCGGCACGACGCCGAAGAGGTGAACGTGCTGGAAGACGTCGCTCGTCGCGCGGCCCTGGCCATCGACAACGCGCGCATCCACGACGAGAGGCACAAGGTCGCCCGTACGCTCCAGGCCTCTCTGCTCCCCCCGGCCCTGCCCAAGGTCGACGGGATCGGGTTCGCCGCGGAATACGTGCCGACCGGTTCCGAGGTGGGCGGCGACTTCTACGACGTGGTTCCCTCGGGGCCGGACAGCTGGATCGTGGTCGTCGGGGACGTCTCCGGCAAGGGCGTGCAGGCGGCGACGGTGACCGGGCTGGTCCGCGACGTGATCCGCATCCTCGTCGACGACGGCAAGCCGATGGTCGAGATCCTCTGCCGGGTCAACAAGACGCTCGTGCAGCGGGGCGGCGGGCGCTACTGCACGCTCGCGATGGCCTCGGTGACCCGCTCGAACAACGGCGTGCTCGAGGTCGGTCTGCACCTGGCCGGCCACGACCGGGCGGTGCTGGTCCACGCGGACGGCAAGACGTCGTTCGTGGGCGAGGGCGGCACGGCCCTGGGCCTGCTCGAATCGATCACGTCACCCGACGTGGACGTGCGGCTGCAACCCGGCGACTCGCTGATCTTCTACACCGACGGCGTGACCGAGCGCCGCCGCGGCCGCGAGCTGTTCGGCACCGGCCGCCTGCGCGACGCCGCGGGCCCGCTGGCGGGCTATCCGGCCGAGGTGATGGCGGCCCGGCTGCGCTCCACGACGATCAACTTCTCGGTCGAGGAGCCACGCGACGACATCGCCATCCTGGTGCTGCGAAACGACGCCTGAGCCGAACGGCCGCGGCCGGGCCCCCGCGAACGTCCGACCCCACCCGCAGCCAGACCTCCGGAAACGTCCGACCCCGCCCGCGCCCGGTCCCCGGCAAACGTCCGACCGCACCCGCGCTTGGGCCTCCGCAAACGTCCGACCGCACCCCGCGGGCGGGGTCCCGGCCACACGCCACCTGCTCCTCCGGTCACCCCACCCAAGCCCGCCGATTCGCCCCTTTTCAGCGTTTATTTCGTGGCATGGTGTTTGTCATGGCGAAAACTCAGTACTACACGGCGACGAGCATCGACGGTTATATCGCCGACGAGAACAACTCGCTGGAGTGGCTCTTCGACGTCGACGGGGGCAACGAGAACCCGTTCGGCGGCTTCTTCGCGGGTGTCGGCGCGTTCGCCATGGGCGCGACCACCTACGAGTGGGTGCTGGAGAACGACAACGTGCTGGCCGAGCCGCAGAACTGGCACGACCTGTACGGCGACGTGCCCTGCTGGGTCTTCGCCAACCGTGAGCTGCCGCTCGTGCCCGACGCCAACGTCTTCATGGTCAGCGGCGACGTGAAGCGCGTCCACGAGGCCATGCTGGTCGCGGCCAAGGGCAAGAACGTCTGGCTGGTCGGCGGCGGCGACCTGGTCGGTCAGTTCGTCGACCAGGGCCTGCTCGACGAGATCATCCTGGGTATCGCCCCGGTCGTGCTGGGCGGCGGCGCCCCGCTGCTGCCCCGTCACCTGACGGCCCGCCACCTGGCCCTGACCGGCACGGCCCAGATCGGCCGCTTCGCCTACCTGACCTACGCCGTCGGCAGCGAGCCCATCCCCGACCGCCACCCGGCCGCCGCCGAGCACCGCCACGCCGTCCTGCACTGACCGCCCCGGACCAGAACGGACCGGAGTAGAACGGACCGGCAGCCCCGACACCCAGACCACACGCTGGGCTGTCAGAAGAAATCGTGGCGGCCGGCCATCTCGACCGCGTGCGCCACCTCGGGCGGGGCGGCGACGATGGCCGCGCGCCCGTTGCGGGCCAGCAGCACGTGCCGAACGCTCTCGATGATGCCGGTGAGACGATCGGGCGGCAGCGCGCCCGGCAGGACGGCGTGCACGCTGCCCAGCCCGGCCGAGCCACGCACCGGAACCGGGCCGCCCACGGCGTCGCCCACCGCATAGAGCGCCGCGGGCAGGTCGGCCGCGGAGACCGAGAGGCGCAGCGCCACGTCGTCGCGCCGGAACGGGTAGACGCCCCACCACGGCGGCGCGATCGGGGTGGCCACGGCGCCCGCGCCCCAGGCGGCGGCCAGTCGTTCGGCCCGCTCGACGGCCTCGGCCTCGGCCCCCTCGAACAGCACCGCCAGAGTGCCGCCCTGACCGCCGGCCGGCAGGTCGACCTCGATCGCGCTCGGCTCGATGTCACCGGCCGCGCCGACCAGCTTGCCGAGCTGCAGCGGGGTGGTCACGGCGACGCCGACCCACCGGCGGGCCTGCGGCAAACGCTCGAGACGCAGCGTCGCCGCGGTGACCACGCCGTCGATCTCGGCCAGCCCGGGGCGGCCGTCCTCCCCGTCGGACTCCGCTTCGCGGCCGGCCCGGTCGACGTAGGCCACGCTGTGCACGTATTCGGCCGGGGTGCCGAACCGGTAGCGCAGCGGGCCGGACTCGTTGACCGCGAGCATGCCGCCGACCGTCGCCGTGCGTGACGGCGGGTCGACCGGGAGCCGCTGACCCTGCAGGGCCAGGGCCGCTTGCAGAGCTCGGACGGGGGTGCCGGTCGCGACCTCGGCCGTGGCCCGCTCGACGTCGTGGTTCCACATGCCGCTCAGCCGGCCGGTGTCGATCACCACGTCGACGCCGGGGCGGGGCCGGCCCCAATCGATCTTGGAACCGCTGCCGCGCGGCAGGGCACTCAGGCCCCGCTCGGCCACCAGGCGCAGGACGTCGGCCACCGAACGCGCCGTGGCCGGCACCGCGACATGACCGGCCCGGCGCCCGCCGACCGTGTCGATCGACCGGGCGGCACGCGCGTAGTCAGGTCCGCAGATGTCTATCAGCGCGCTGAGCACTGGATCTAGCGAAGGTAGTGACTGCGAAGGTGGTGACACAGCCCGGTTCCCCAACGTCGACGGCGGCTGATCGAACGGTCCGAAGATCGTCCACTCTGGCATATCGTACACGTGTTCGAACGACTGCGGTCGACGCCGGCAAGAACACCGGAAGGCGGGAAAACCGGACCGGTAACCTAGGGCGGGTGACGATCCAGACTCCGGACAGCCCGCCCTCGGCCGCCCAGGTGCCCAGCGAGCGCACCTTCCACGGCGACACCGTGACCGACGAATACTCGTGGCTGGCCGACAAGAAGGATCCGCGCACCACGGCCTACCTCGAGGCGGAGAACGCGTGGACCGAGAAGGCGACGGCCCACCTGGCCGGCCTGCGCGGCAAGATCTTCGACGAGATCAAGGGCCGCACCCTCGAGACCGACCTCAGCGTCCCGTCACGCAAGGGTGATTACTGGTATTACCTGCGCACGGTCGAGGGCAAGCAGTACGCCATCCACTGCCGGGTCCCCGTGCAGCCGGGCGAGGCCGACCCGCCGTCCACCACCGACCAGCCCGGCGAGCAGGTGCTGCTCGACGAGAACGAGGTCGCCGGCGACAGCGAGTTCTTCGCCCTGGGCGCGTTCGACGTGAGCGTCGACGGCAACCTGCTGGCCTATTCGACCGACTTCAGCGGCGACGAGCGCTTCACCCTGCGGATCAAGGACCTGCGTACGGGCGAGTTGTTCCCCGACGAGGTACCCGACACGTCGTACGGGTCGGCCTGGTCCGCCGACGGCAGCTCCCTGTTCTACATCACCGTCGACGAGGCCTGGCGCCCGCACCGCGTCTGGCGCCACACGGTCGGCCGCCCGCAGAGCGAGGATGTGCTGGTCTACGAGGAGCCGGACGAGCGCTTCTGGGTCGGCGTCGGCCTCACCCGCAGCGACAAGTTCATCATCATCGAATCCGGCAGCAAGATCACCTCCGAGGTCCGCGTCCTGCCCGCCGACGCGCCCGCCTCCGAGCCGGCCGTGATCGCCCCGCGCGTACAGGGCGTGGAATATTCGATCGAGCACCACGGCCACCGCTTCCTGATCCTGCACAATCGCGACGCCGAGGACTTCGCGGTGGCCTGGACGTCGGCCGACGCTCCGGGCGACTGGATCGAGATGATCCCGCACGAGCCCGGCACCCGCATCGAGTCGGTCGACGCGTTCGCCCGGCACATCGTGATCTCGCAGCGCCGCGACGGCCTGACCGGGCTCCGAGTGATCACCGACGGCAGCACCGACTCGTACGAGATGGAGTTCCCCGAGCCCCTGTACGCGGTGGGCCTGGGCGGCAACCCGGAGTACGACACCGCGACCGTCCGCATCGGATACACGTCGATGATCACGCCGGGTTCGGTGTTCGACGTCGATCTGACCACCCGCTCGATGGTGCTGCGCAAGCAGAAGCCGGTGCTGGGCGGCTACAACCCCGACGACTACGAGCAGTTCCGCGAGTGGGCGACCGCCCCGGACGGCACCCGGGTGCCGATCTCGATCGTCGCGCGCAAGGGCGTGCACGAGCGCGGCCCGGCCCCGATGATGCTGTACGGCTACGGGTCGTACGAGACCAGCATCGACCCGTACTTCTCGATCGCCCGCCTGTCGCTGCTCGACCGCGGCGTCGTCTACGCCATCGCGCACATCCGCGGCGGCGGCGAGATGGGCCGCCGGTGGTACGAGCAGGGCAAGACCCTGACCAAGCGCAACACGTTCACCGACTTCGTGGCGTGCGCCCAGTCGCTGAGCCGCGACGGCTGGACGTCGCCGGAGCTGCTGGTGGCCCGGGGCGCGTCGGCCGGCGGCCTGCTGATGGGCGCGATCGCCAACCTGGCGCCCGAGGCGTTCGCCGGGATCGTCGCCGAGGTGCCGTTCGTCGACCCGCTCACGTCCATTCTCGACCCGTCGCTCCCGCTCACGGTCACAGAGTGGGAGGAGTGGGGCAACCCGATCGAATCGGACGAGATCTACGCCTACATGAAGGGCTACAGCCCGTACGAGAATGTCGCGAAGCTGAATTATCCGCGACTGCTCGTCATGGCCGGCCTGAACGACACCCGCGTGCTCTATCACGAGCCGGCCAAGTGGGTGGCCCGGCTGCGGGCCGTCGCCCCCGGCGGTGATTACCTGCTCAAGACCGAGATGGGGGCCGGCCACTCCGGTCCCAGTGGGCGCTACGACGCCTGGCGCGAGGAGGCGTTCGTACTCGCCTGGGCATTGGACGTGCTGAAACTCGCCTGACCCGCGGCCGGGCCCCCGTAAACGGCCGCTGACTTCGCTGTTGAAAAGGCAACGGTGAATGTCTACGATCCGGCTGACCAATACGGGGGTCCTCGATGTTCAAAGCTTCTCGCCGTCCCTTGACGGCAATTCTCTCCGGTGTCGTTCTGACAGCCGCCGGCTCAGTCGCCTTCGCGGCCGAGGCGCAGGCCGCCGCGGCTCCGTCCGAGGTGCGGGTCGTGCCCGCGCCCACCTATTCGACCTTCGCCACCGATACGCCGGTGTTCGCGGGCAAGACCGGCTTCCTGCACCGTCGTACGGGGACCTCTCCGATGCTGTGGACGAGGTATGCCGACCGGCACACCACGGTCGTCGACGCGCTGATCGGCGTAGGGTCCTCCTACATCCTCCCGGCCGGCGGCGACACCGTCATGCTGTTCGCCTCGGCGCCGGGCCACCCGGTCAACGACACGACCAAGCAGTCGCTCGACCTGGGCACGATGACGTGGCGGGAACTCCCGGCCGGTGCCAGCGCCGCCTTCAACCGGCTGATCGGCGACGCGGTGCTGGCGATCCAGCCCGGCACGCCGTCCACGGCCGAGCTTCGCCGGCGCAACGCGAGCGGCACGTGGGTGGGCACGCCGATCACCGGTGTCCCGGCCGGCACCACGACGATCCACATCGAGGAGAGCGACGGCACCGGCGCGGTCCTGCGCTTCGGCATTCCCAGCGGCCTGCGTTACGGGCTGCTCGACGCCGTCTCCGGCCGGGTCGCGCTGCTGCCTGTGGTGCCCGCGGCCACCCTGGCCCTCATCACCGACGACCGGATCGCCCTGGTCAACCCGACCCGGGTCCAGATCTTCGTACGCTCCGAGGTGCTCGACGGCACCGCGGCCGAGCCCGACGTCGTCACGTTCCCCACCGCCATCCCGCTGCAGAACATCGGTCTGGCCGGCGAGGACGTCATCGCCTCGTCGGTGACCACCGAAGGCCCTCGCCTGCCCGTACTGCGTTACTCGCCGGGCGGCGAGCCGACGACGGTCGCGGCGCTTTCCAGCCGCGGAATCCTTCAGGGTCCCGACGGCGTCTTCTTCGTCGGCGGCACCGGCGTCGGCGACTGGTCGGTGCGCAAGGCGACCGCCACCGGCGCGTCGGCCGTTCTGCCGTTGACGACCCCGCTGGTCAACGCGGGTGTCACGCTCTCGACCGGCGTTCTGCGGCATGCCGCGGCGGTCGGCTGGCCCGGCCAGGCGGACGACTACCGCCTCTACTCCCAGCAGGTCGGACCGGGCGCGGACGGCACCGGTTCGCCCGTCGTGGCCGATCTTCCCCTGGTCAGCCCGGTGCCCTGCGAGACCGGGGCCACCTGTGTCCGGATGGTCGACGGCACCAACCAGGGCCCGGCCTATCTGGGCCGCGACGGCGCCTCGACGGTGCTCCGGTCGACCGACACGGCCCAGCGCGTCCTCGACGTCCCGGCGACGGCCAAGGTGCTCGACGCCTCGCCCCGTTACCGGCTTCTCCAATACCCGGGCGGTCTGACCTACTTCACCACGGTCGGCGGCGTCGGCGTGCCCGGCCCGGCCGCCGGCGCCCTGTGGTTCGACACGCTGTGGCGGGCCCAGGAGGGCGCGTCCCTGCTGCCCTGGCACGTGCCGACCGAGACCGCGTCCGGCCCGGCCCTCGCCACCGGTTCGACCTGCACGCCGACCGAGGTGCAGGCGACCGGCAAGCACCTGTACTGGAGTTGCGGCCCGCAGGGCCCGGCCGGCGTCGTCGAGATCGCGGCCCGCAAGACCATCGCGGTGCCCGCCGGTCAATATCTGCTCGGCGACAACTACCTGGTGCGGCACGCCACCAACGGCGACCTGCTGCGCTACGACCTCACCGGTGGCACCCTGGGCGAGGCCGTCACCATGGCCACCTTCGCCCGCGGCACCCTCGCCGACGACCGCAACATCACCTGGGCCGTCGACAAGTTCGGCGGCGACGTCGCCTGGGTCGACACCGACAACGCGGTGCACATCGTGGACCCCGGGGTCGCGCCCTCCAACCCGGTCGCGGTGTCGAGTTCGGCCCCGGCCCTGCTCGAATACCCGGGCGGCGACTTCGCGGTCCGGGCCGAGCTCACGCGTCCGGTCGACAGCACCACGCTGACCATCACCCAGGTGCGCACCGGGCAGACCGTACGGGCCACCGGCGGCGCCGCACGGGTCACCTCCACCACCGCGTGGGACGGCGTGTTCAACGGCGACCGGGCCACCCGGGGCTTGTACCGGTGGTCGCTGGCGGCCTCGGCCGACGGCGTGTCGACCACTCTCGCCACCAAGGAGTTCACCGTCGGCTGCGGCGGCCGGCCGGTGCTGCACGGCTACGAGTGCTCGGGGCAGCCGACCCTGTTCGCGCTGAACAACGCCACCGACGGCACCGGGGTCTGGAAGTCGGCCGTGCGCGGCCCCAACGACACCACCACGCTGACCGACCTCAACTTCGACGGCCTGCGCGCGCTCAACGGGCTGGTCCCGTTCGGTGACATCAACAAGGACTACAACAACGACCTTCTCGTACGCCGTTCCGACGGCACGCTCCAGGTCTATCGGAGTGGGGTCCCGTTCGGCAGCAGCACACCCTCGACGATCCCGGGCAACTGGAACGTCTACGACGCGCTGATCCACACCGGTGACGTCAGCGGCGACGGCCAGTCCGACCTGATCGCCCGCGACCGGGCCAGCGGCGCGCTGTTCCTGTTCCGGGGCAACGGAACCGGCGGGTTCAACGCCGCTACCAAGATCGAGGGCGGCTACAAGGGCTACAGCCGGTTCGTCGGCAGCGGCGACCTCAACGGCGACGGCAAGGCCGACCTGATGCTGCAGTACGACCCGACCAGCACCATGTACGCCATGTTGGGCAACGGCGACGGCACCTTCCAGTCCGGCCTGCGCGTCATCGGGACCGGGTGGCTGGGCTACAACGCCGTCGTCGGCGCGGGCGACCTCAACGAGGACGGCAAGAACGACCTCATCCTGCGCGACACCGCCGGCAACCTGTTCCGCCGCCTCGGCACCGGACAAGCCACCTTCGGCGACCGCGCCCAGATCGGCACCGGATACCAGCAGTACGCCGGTATTTACTGACACAAGGACGTCATGAGAAGAGCAATGGTGGCGACTCTGATCGCCGCCGGACTGGCCGTGCCCGGCGTCGCCCACGCGGCCGCCGGGCCCTCCGAGGTGCGGGTCGTGCCCGCACCCGTCTACACCACCCTCAGCTCCTACACCCCGGTGTTCGCGGGCACCACGGGCGTGCTGCACCGGCGTACCTCGACCTCGCCCTATCTGTGGACGACGTACGCCGGCCAGCGCACCACAGTCGTCGAGGCGCTGGCCGGCGTGCCGGTCGGCGCGATCCTCCCGGCCGGCGGCGACACGGTCATGCTGTTCGCCTCGGCGCCCGGCCACCCGGTCACCGACACGACCCGCCAGTCGCTCAACCTGGGCACGATGACGTGGCGGGAGCTGCCCTCAGGGCCGACCGCCGCCCTCGACCGGCTGGTGGGCGACTCTGTGCTGGTGGTCGACAGCGATCCCACCCCCAACACCGCCGAGCTGCGCCGGTTGGCCGCCGACGGCTCGTACACGACGACGCCGGTCACCGGCATCCCGGACGTCTCGCTGACCACCATGATCATGGCCGCCGACGCCACTGCGGCCGTGCTGCGGTTCAACTTTCCCGACGGCTTCCGGTACGGGCTGGTCGACGCCGCGTCCGCCCGCGTCACCATGCTGCCCGCCGGTCCGGCCGCGGGCAAGGTCGTGCTCACCGACGACCGGGTCGGCCTGGTGACCAGCACGTCGGTCCGCAGCTTCCGCCGGGCCGCGGTCCTGGCCGGCACTCCCGGCGAGCCCGAGACCGTCACCCTCCCGGCGTCACGGCCGGTGCAGTTCATCGGTCTGGCCGGCGCCGACGTCATCACCGCGCCCCTCGACGACGCGTCGTACCCGGCCGTGCTGCGGCACACCGCGGCCGGCGGCGAGCCGAGGGAGGTCGTGGCCCGCGGCGACGCGGTGCTCGTGCAGGCGCCCGACGGCGTCGTGGTCGTCGGTGGCGACACCAGCGCCGCCTGGGCCGTACGCAAGGTGACCGCCGAGGGCGAGTCGGCCGTCGTGCCGATCAACACCCCGCTGGTCAACGCCGGGGTCACGCTGTCGTCGGGCGCGCTGCGGCACACCGCCGCCCGGATCCGCCCGGGCGAGGAGGCCGCGTACCGGAACTTCGGCCTGCTGCTCGTGCCCGCCCCGACCGGCACCGGCTCGGCCGTCGGCTCGGTCGACCTCACCAGCCCGGTGACGTGCGAGACCGGCGCCACCTGCGTCCGGATGGTCGACGGGTCGAACGCCGGCTCGGCCTACCTGAGCCGCGGCACCGACCTGCAGTTGCGGGCCACCAACCCGGCCGCCACTGCCGTACCGGTTCTGCCGACCGCCCGCCTGGCCGACGCGTCGCCCAACTACCGCCTGCTCCTGAACGACGGCTCGCGGGACGTGGTGCGCACCGACGGCACCAAGGTCGGCACGGTCAGCAACCCGGCCGCCAGTGCCCTGTGGTTCGACACCCTCTACGAGGCGAGTTCGACCGCCCTCGTCGAGACGTACGACCTGAAGACCGGTGTCCGCGGCGCGCAGCCGGTCGGCACCGGTTCGGCCTGCCTCAAGACCGAACTGCAGGCCACCGGCACGCATCTCTTCTGGAGCTGCGGCCCGGACGGACCGGCCGGCGTAGTCGACCTGGCCGCCCGGAAGAACATCACCGTGCCCGCCGGTCAGTATCTGCTCGGAGACAACTACCTGGTGCGGCACGCCACCAACGGCGACCTGCTGCGCTACGACCTCACCGGCGGCACCCTGGGCGAGGCCGTCACCATGGCCACCTTCGCCCGCGGCACCCTCGCCGACGACCGCAACATCACCTGGGCCGTCGACAAGTTCGGCGGCGACGTCGCCTGGGTCGACACCGACAACGCGGTGCACATCGTGGACCCCGGGGTCGCGCCCTCCAACCCGGTCGCCGGAACGTCGTCGGCGAGCCCCGCGCAGCTCACCCTGCCCGGCACCTTCACGGTGACCGCGCAATTGAGCCGTCCGGTCACCGCGACCACGCTGACGATCATCCCGACGCGCACCGCCCTGGCCACCCGGGTCACCGGCGGCGCCGCCCGGGTCACCACCACGGTGACGTGGGACGGCAATATCGGCCGGCGGGCCCCCAAGGGCTCGTACCGCTGGACGCTCACGGCCACCGCCGACGGCGTCTCGACCACCGTCGCCAACGGGACCTTCACCGTCGGCTGCGGTGGCTCACCCAACCTGCACAGCTACGAGTGCACCGGCCGGCCGACGCTGTTCTCGCTGAGCACGGCGGCCGACGGCACGGGCGTCTGGCAGTTCACCCGGCCCGGCCCCAACGACACCACCACGCTGGTCGATCCGCTCAATGACGGGCTGCGCGCGCTCAACGGGCTGGTTCCGTTCGGCGACATCAGCAAGGACTACAAGAACGACCTTCTCGTACGCCGTTCCGACGGCTCGCTGCGGGCCTACCTGGGCGGCGAGAACCCGCCGTTCGGAAGCAACACGTCCGTGCTGATCCCCGGCAACTGGAACGTCTACGACGCCCTGGTGCACACCGGCGACGTCAGCGGCGACGACCAGTCCGACCTGATCGCCCGTGACCGTGAGAGCGGCGCGCTGTTCCTGTTCACCGGGGACGGGAAGGGCGGCTTGAACCCGGCCACGAAGCTCGAAGGTGGCTACAAGGGCTACAGCCGGTTCGTCGGGGTCGGTGACATCAACGGTGACGGCCCGCCCGACCTGATGCTGCAGTACGACCCGACCAGCACCATGTACGCCATGCTGGGCAACGGCGACGGCACCTTCCAGTCCGGCCTGCGCGTCGTCGGCACCGGCTGGCTCGGCTACAACGCCGTCGTCGGCGCGGGTGACCTCAACGAGGACGGCAACAACGACCTCATCCTGCGCGACACCGCCGGCAACCTGTTCCGGCGCCTCGGCACCGGACAAGCCACCTTCGGCGACCGGAGCCAGATCGGCACCGGATACCAGCAGTACGCCGGGATCTACTGAGGATTGTCCGATCGGCGGCGCAGGGCGACCACGGCGATGTCATCCGCCTGTTGCCCGGCGCCGCCGAGCTGCACCATCAGACGGCGGCAGAACGCGTCCAGGCTCGGCTCGACCGTACGGGCCGCGTCGGCCAGCGCGGCCAGCCCCACGTCGATGTCGGCGTCGCGCCGCTCGACCAGGCCGTCCGTGTAGAGCACGAGCGTCCCGCCCGGCGGCAACAGGAATTCGAGGTCGTCGGGGCGGGGCGCGTTGATGCCGAGAAGCGGCCCGTGCGGTTCCACGAACTGGATTCCCTCATCGGTGTGCAGCAGCGGCGGCAGATGACCGGCGCTGGCCATGCGCACATGGCCCGTCCCGGGTTCGAGGGTGAGCAGGCAGATCGTGGCCGAGTCGGCGGGCAGCACGGTCCGCATGAAGTTGTTGACGAGCTTCAGCACGGTGCCCGGCGGATGGCCTTCGACGGCGTACGCGCGTACGGCGTGCCGGACCTCGGCCATCACCGTGGCAGCGTGCAGGGAGTGCCCGGCCACGTCACCGATGGCCACCAGCAGCTTGCCGTCGAGCATCGTGAGCTCGTAGAAGTCGCCGCCCACCTCGGTCTGCGCGGCGGCCGGCTCGTAGCGCATGGCCAGTTCGACGCCGGGCACGTCGGGCAGGCGCGACTGCAGCAGGCTGCGCTGCAGGGTGACCGCGATCCGGTGCTCCTCGTCGTACGACCGCTGCGCCTCGACCGCGGCGGCCACGGTCTGGGAGAGCTGCCGCAGCACCGGGAAGCCCGGATTCTGGCTGCTCGCGGGCACCGCCACATAGATCGGCGGGCGGTCGTTGCGCAGCCGGGCGGCGGCCACCGCCACCGACTCCCCCTCGGGCCACGTGACCATGTCCCAGTGAGTCACATCGTCGTTGCGCACCACCGACCCGACGGCGACCGTGTCCTCCGGCAGAGTCCACGCCCGTGCGGTGGGAGGCGAGCCCGCCACCGCGATGCCCTCGCCGTCCGTGCCCTCGGCCAGCACCACCACCGGCTCGCCGAAGATCTGCATCGCGCCCGCCGCGGCCGCCTCGAGCAGGGCGGGCAGGGTCGCCGCCGTATTGATGGCCAGCGTGGCCTCGGCCAGCCGCACCATCCGGGCGGCCAGCGACTCGGCGCGCCGCCGGGCCGAGTAGTACCGCAGCACGGCCTGGGCGGTGGCGATCAGCTCGTCCGGTTCGATCGGCTCGACCAGGTACGCGTCGGCGCCGCGGTTCAGGCCCTGGGTGCGGTCGACGACGTCGACCGCGTGGGCCGACACGTGAATGACGGGCAGGGCCCCGTACACGGGATCGGTCTTAATCCTTTCGCAGACGTCGAAGCCGCTCATGTCGGGCAGCTTGACGTCGAGCACCACCAGTTCGACGTCGGAGCCGGGCAGCATGCTCAGCGCCTCGCCGCCGGTCTCGGCCTGGCAAACCGTGAAACCGGCGCGGGTGAGCCAGCTGACCAACAGGTAGCGCTTGGTCGCGCTGTCGTCGACGACGAGGACGCTGCCCTTGTTCATGACGCAGGCAGCCGCAGGGTGAAAGTACTGCCCTCCCCGGGCGTGGATTCGACCATCAGCGCGCCGCCCAGGATGCCGGCCAGCCTGCGGGCGTACGGGAGCCCGAGGCCGGTGCCCTTGCCGCTGAGCGCCTTGCTCCCGGGCACCTGGTAGAACTCCTCGAAGATGCGCTCGTGCAGCTCGTCGGGGATGCCGGTGCCGGTGTCGGCCACGGTGAACTCGATGTCGTCGCCCACCGTGCGGACGGTCAGCCGCACCTGACCCGCGGCGGTGAACTTGAGCGCGTTGGTCAGCAGGTTGCGCAGCACCCGGGCCAGCAGCACCTCGTCGGAGCGGACCGTGGGCACGGCCGGCTCGTCGATGGTGAACTCGACCTCGGGCCGGGTGGCCAGCGGCCGGAGCGTGCCCCGCAACTGGCCGAACATCGCCCTGAGGTCGATCTGCTCCCAGTTCGGCTCGATCCGGCCCGCCTCGGCCTTGGCCAGGTCGAGCAGGTCGTTGACCAGGGTCAGCAGGTCGCTGGCGGAGCCCCGGATCAGATCGACCTGACGCCGCTGCTCGCTGGTCAGCGGGTCGGAGGAATCGTCACCGAGCAGCCGGCTCAGCCCGATGACCGCGGTGACCGGGGCGCGCAGCTCGTGGCTGACGTTGGCCAGGAACCGGCTCTTGGCCTCGCTGGCCGCGGCCAGCTGCACGGACTTCTCGTCGAGTTCGGCATAGAGCGCGACCACGCCGCGGTTCGTCTCTTCCAGCTCGTCGGAGAGCTGGTGATAGAGCGCCATGACGCCCTTGTTGGTTTCCTCGAGCTCCTCATTGAGCCGGGACAACTCGTCACGCTGCGCGCGCACCTCGTCCAAGGCGGCGATGAGCTGCTGATTCTGCACGTTCAGCTCGTCCAACGGACTTCCCGGCACATGGCGGGACAACCCGGCACGGATCTCCTCCAGCCGTTCCGGGGTCAACCGCGGCGCGCTTGCCGGCAGACGTCGAGCCATCCACACGACCGTACCGTTTTCACCGTCCTGGACCTCCATCTTGTCCACCAGGCGGCCGACATGTGCGAGCCCGTCCCGGAGCCGACCCGCTCCGGTCGCCGGGTGTTCGACCGACACCCGCAGGAACGTGGATACCCCCTCGAGCCGGACAGTGAACGTCACATCGGCATCAGCGTCCCCGGTCAGTACCAGCCGGCTCACCTCGCTCAGCGCCGTCGCGATCCGGGTCTGGTCCTGCTGCTCGAGGCCGACCTCCTGAGCCACCTCGCGGGCCAGCTGGCGGATCAGGAAAACGTCCTGGGCCACCCGCAGCCGCATCTTCAGCAGCGTCTGCGGTCCGGCGGCCAGGCCGGTCATGGCAACCGGGCCACGAGCACGCCGGCGTCGTCGCGACGCACGCCCGCGTCGCGCAGCACCGTCGCCGCGATCACCAGCGGCGAGTGGGTGAGCAGGCCCGGATAGTCGGCCGGAGTCCACCGGTCGGCCACCCCGTCGGAATGCATCAGCACGACCGCGTCGGGGGTCAGGGGGTAGTCGTACTCCCGGATCTGACGGCGCTGGTGCCCGGCGATGCCGGGCAGCGACACCATGCCCCGCCTCGACCCGTCCGCGGCGAGCACGGTGCCGGCGATGTTGCCCAGGCCGGCGTACCGGACGAGGCCGGCGCCGGTGTCGAGTTCGGCGATGGCCAGCGCCGCGCCCCGAGTGTGGCTGAGCTTGCGGTGCACGATCTCGAGGACGGCCGCGGGCGGGCCGGCGGGGGCGTCGGAGAACGCGCGGACCGCCTCGTGCGAGGCCGCCGCGGCCAGTCCACCGTGACCCAGCCCGTCGCACATCATCATCTGGCGGCGGCCGTCGGCGTCCCGGACGGCGTACGCGTCGCCGCTGACCGGCTCCCCGGTCAGCGGACGGGTCAGTCCGGCCGCCCACGGCGCCGTGGGTGCGTCTCCGGGCCACACCTGAGCGGTGAGAACAGTGCCCTTCCCCGGTACGGAATGGATGTCGCACGAGGTGGCCTGCCGGATGATCGCTCCCAGCCCGATGCCGAGGGTGCCCGCCGTGGAGTGCCCGTCACCGACCGAGTGCACCAGGTCGGCCATGCCGGGCCCGCGGTCGAGCGCGACGATCTCGACCCCGGCCTCGCCCTCCGCGCGGACCGCACGGAGCAGAAGGACGCCCTGGTCGGCGTGCTTGACCAGGTTTCCGGCGATCTCGGCGGCCACGATCGAGAGGTCGTTGATGCGGCGCTCGGGAATGCCCAGCTCGACGGCCAGGCGCTCGGCCTGCCGGCGCACGGAGGAGGCGGTCGGGGCGGCCTCCACCCGGAACCAGACTCCCCCGTCGAGAAGCCCCTCGGGTAGCGACGCCACTGCGCCTCCGCTCATCGGCACCACTTGGTCACGGTAATGGTCGTACCTTCGCCGACTGCGGTGACGATGTCGAACTCGTCGACCAGACGCCGCGCCCCGCTCAGACCCAGCCCCAGACCGCCACCGGTGGTGTACCCGTCGGTGAAGGCGAGATCGAGGTCGACGATGCCCGGTCCCTGGTCACTGAAAACAATCCGGATGCCCTTACGCCGGCCGTTGTCGACCGGGGCCACGTCGACCGCGCCACCCCCGCCGTAGACCAGCGTGTTGCGGGCCAGTTCACTGGCCGCGGTGACCAGCTTGGTCTGATCGACGAGTGACAGCTTCACCGCGACAGAGAGCGTACGGACGAGCTGGCGGACCCGAACGACGTCCTGGTCGGAGACGACCTCAATTCGCTGGGTCTCGTTGTTCACGGCGTGAATACCACAGGCGTCTCGGGATCGTCCTCGTTCTCGCCGTCCCGCTCCTCGTCGTCGTCACCGCGCTCGCGGGCCAGCAGATCCATGCCCAGCTCGACGTTGAGCGCCGTCCGGATGCCGGGCAGCGACAGCCCGAGCTCGACGAGCGTGATGGCGACGGCCGGGCGCATGCCGACGACGACCGTGTCGGCGTCGAGCACCTTCGAGATCCCGGCGATCGTGGCCAGGGTGCGGCCGACGAACGAGTCGACGATGTCGAGCGCGCTGATGTCGATGATCACGCCGTGGCAGCCGGTCGCCACGATCCGGTCGGCCAGGTCCTCCTGCAGCTGCAGGGCGACCTGGTCCTCCATGTCGATCTGAATGGAGACGAGGAGGATGCCGCCGATCTTGAGGATCGGAACCCGTTCCACGTCAGCGGCCCTTCTTGCCCGGGTGGGCCTGGCCGGTCCGGCCGAGGACGTAACGCAGCGCGTCGGCCAGGGACGACTTGGTCGCGATGTCGCCGAACTCGATGCCGAGCGCGACGATCGTCTGGGCGATCTGCGGGCGGATGCCGGAGATGATGCAGTCGGCGCCCATCAGCCGCGCGGCCACCACGGTCTTGAGGATGTGCTGCGCGACCTGCGTGTCGACGGCCGGGACGCCGGTGATGTCGATGATCGCGTACGGCGAGCCGGTGTCGACCAGCGTCTGCAGCAGCCGTTCCATGACGACCTGGGCCCGGGCCGAGTCGAGCGTGCCGACGAGCGGTACGGCGACCACGCCCTCCCAGAGCTTGACGACCGGGGTCGAGAGCTCGAGCAGTTGCTCGGCCTGGTCGGCGATCAGCTCTTCGCGTACGCGGACGTAGCTCTCGAACGTGAAGAGCGCCGCCTCGTCGACGAACGAGGAGAAGGCGATGTAGTCTCGCAGCATGGTGACGTCGATGTTGCTGCTGCCGTCGAGGATCGCCAGCACCGCGTCCTTGAAGGCGTAGATGCTGACGGCCGTCTCGTTGGCGTTGAAGCCCTGCCGGGCGCGGCTCGACGAGAGGTCGGCCAGCTGGGCGCGCAACTCGCCCGCGGGCTCGGCGTCGAGGTCGCGGGCGGCGCCGGCCATCGCCTGCTGGAAGCCGCGCCGCAACTCGGAGGTCTGCCTCTGCAACTCGGCGCGGCTCAACCGGCCGCGCAACGAGGCGGCGACCCGGTCGGTCCAGGCCGCGACCAGGGCCTCCTGATGCTCCTCAAGCAGTGTGGCGAAGCGAGCCGCCTCATCCGAGCTCAGCGTCACCGCTGCCTCCCTCATACCCGTGTCCGGCCTGCAACGGGCGGGACTTTACCATCGCCAGGTCTAATACTTGCTGCCAGCCAAATAACGGCGCGGGGGTTCCCCGTTCTGCGCGCGGCAGACGTCTTGGAGTACCGTTCAGCTCATAACTGGAGGTCCTGAATGTCTCTGACGGTACAAACGGAACAGCGCGCCGACATGGTCGTCGTGTCGGTCGCGGGCGAGCTGGACATGGCCACCGCGCCCCAGCTTCAGGACCAGATCAGTGACCTGCTGGAGAAGGGACGCACCCGGCTGGTCTTCGATCTGGCCGAGGTCTCGTTCTGCGACTCCACCGGGCTCTCGGTCTTCGTCCGGGCCAAGAACAGCACCGACGACGCCGGCGGCACGGTGCGCCTGGCCGCTCCGCAGCGGGGCGTGCTGCGCATCCTCGAGGTCAGCGGCCTGGTCGAGGTGCTGCGCACCTATCCCACGGTTGACGAGGCCGTCAGCGCCCAGGAGCCGGCACTCGACTGAGCTTTCCAGGGTCGTCCCGATCGGCGTAGTTTGTCGCCGACCGGTCGTGGGCACCTGCGGCCGGAAAGATTTACTCGGGCGCGCGGGAGAGCTTCGTGAGCAAGATTGTGCAGGGCTTCAAAGACTTCATCATGCGGGGCAACGTCGTTGACCTCGCGGTCGGCGTCGTGATCGGCGCCGCCTTCACCGGGGTCGTGACCGGCTTCACCAACGGCTTCATCAAGCCGCTGATCCAGCTCATGGGCGGCGGGTCCGGCGTGGGCGCGGGGACCTTCTCGGTCAACAAAGTCCCCTTCGACTACGCCACGTTCCTCAACTCGCTGATCACCTTCCTGATCACCGCCGCGGTGCTGTACTTCTTCGTCGTACTGCCGCTGAACATCCTGGCCGAGCGTCGTCGCCGTGGCGAGGAGCCGCCGCCGAAGGCCCCCGCCGAGGACATCGTGCTGCTCACCCAGATCCGCGACGCGCTGGTCGCCCGGCAGTCGCAGACCCCCGGTTATGGCGAAACTCCGGGGCGTCACCAGCAGTGACTTTTCTGGAAAAGATCATCCCCGGTCCGCGATACTCGAACAGATGTTCGATACGCTGCCGGGATGGAGCAGCGTAAGCACTGGTGGAACGGCAGGTGGGGCCGCACGGCCCGCAAGGATGTCTACTTGCGGGTCAGCGGCGACCAGTGGTACGTGGAGCAGCGCGCGGGCGGCGCCGAGGGCGTCTCACACTTCTTCGAGTACGACAGCGAAGAGGCCGCCCTGGATACAGTCCGCGCGTTGCTCGCCGCCCCCGGCGACTGGCGCGAACTCTCCGTACGCCCGCCGGCCCGCTGACGCTCCCGCTCTGTGCGCCCCTACGCAGCCACGCCGGCCCGCCCTGGCCGCTCCCTGCGGACTGACCGCTCCCCTGCGGCAGATCAAGCCGCCCGGCGCTCGTCGTGCTCGGCCGTCATCGGCCCGCGAGGCACCAGCCGCAGCCCCGGCCGGAAAGTCTCGACCGCCGGCTCCTCCTCGTCGTCGCCGCCCGCAAAGCTGGCCCGCCACGTGCCCCCGTTCGACCGCGCACCGGGCGGCGTGCTCACGAAGCCCCCCGGAATCCGGGAAAGCGCGACGATCAGCAGATAGCCCAAAATCACGAACCCGTGGCTGATCAACCGAGCCGCATCGACCCGGGCCGCCGTGAGGTCGTTGACCGAGAGCAGCAGAAGCATCCCGACAAAGGCCGTCAGCATCGGAACCAGACCCGAGGGCCGCGTACGCCTCAACGCGATGAACAGATAGCCGGTGCCGACGGCCACGTTCCAAGCGGCCGACTCATGCCAGAGATGCCCCGGCGTGGCGTCGAGTCCGGTATGCACGTGGGCCCCCACCACGCCCCCGCCGATCTGGTCGAGTCCCAGAATGAGCTGCACGGCCCCCACCGCCGCCAGCGCCACAAGCAAGACGGCCGCCACCGGGAACGCTCGAAGCCGCTCGCCCCACACACGCCATCGCGCAGTGTTACCCGTGCCCGTGCCCGTGCTGCCCTTGTCCCGAGCCTCGGCCTCGGCCTCGGCGAAAGGCGGAACGGCGACCAGATCACCGCCTCGTCCCGGCAGCGCGGCCAGAATCGCAGCCGTGAGATCGGGCGGCGTGGCCATGCTCGTGCTGCTCAGACGGTTGACCGCCGCCGCACGATCCAGCCATTCCTGGCATCCGGCACATCCCGCCAGATGCGCATCGACCGCAGCCCGCTCAGCCGGATCATCCTCGCCGTCCAGCTGCGCCGAAAGCATCTCGCGCCACCGCTCACAAGCCATACATCAATAGTCGCCCGGCCCACCCCGAGAGTTCCCACCCGAGCGGCTCACATCTCCGGCCCAACAGCCCAGCCCAGGCAGGCCTCAACCGGCCCAACCTGTCCCAGCCCAGCCCGGTCGCTCGAACTAGCCCGGCCCAACCTGGCCAGCCTCAATCAACCCCGGCCCAACCTGGCCAGCTCTGGTAGGCCTCAATCAACCCGGCCCAACCTGGCCAGCTCTGGTACGCCTCAATCAACCCGG
This sequence comes from Actinoplanes sp. NPDC021490, assembly GCF_055562135.1. Lineage (NCBI taxonomy): Bacteria > Bacillati > Actinomycetota > Actinomycetes > Micromonosporales > Micromonosporaceae > Actinoplanes > Actinoplanes sp. NPDC021490. The sequence continues at coordinate 20,825 of NZ_JBVHFW010000001.1, read as the reverse complement.
CCCAACCTGGCCAGCCCAACCCGGTCGACCTCATCAGCGCCGGCCTCGCCCAGTCAGTTCAAGCCACGGCCCGGCAGACACGGCTCGCCCAGCGAGGATGCGACCACGCCAGGTCAGATGAGGCTTGGCGGGCCCTGCACGGTGGGACGCGGGGGCAGGGCGCCGCTTCCGCCCATCAAGCGCCGCCGCTCGCGGAAAGCTCGCAAGTTGGCAGTGTTGCCGCAGGTGCTCACGTCGTGCCAGACACCGCTGTTGTTGCGGGACGTGTCGAAGAACGCGGCCCGGCAATCGAAGTTGTTGCACAGTTTCAGCCGCGGCCAGATGCCCGCCTGCTGGGCCAGCAGAGCCTCCGCCCACAGCGCCGACGCCAGCCAGCGCGTGCCGCGGCCGGTGGGGACGATGCGCACCCAGCCGTCGGTGTCGGGGACCAGGCTCACTTGGACGTCGGCCGGCGGCAGGGCACCGTCGGGACCCCGGTTGCCGCCCGCGAGGATCACGTTTTCAAAGGTTGTCCGGAGCCGGCGCAGCGAGCGCAGGTCGGACGACGAGATCAGCAGCGTCGGAGCGGGGAGTCCGGAGACCAGGGACCAGGTGTTGAGCGCCTCGGTCAGCCACGGCTGGGCGTCGTCGGCCGTGACCAGCAGGTCGGTGCCGTACGACAAGGGCACGCGCGTGTTCAGCAGCTCTTGAAGGAGCGCCAAACCGGCAGGCGCCTCCCGCACGCCGTGCCGCGCGCTGGCCATCCATGACATAGCCGAAGGGTACTTGATTCTTTTTCATGACCGCTCCCACCTCGGCTTTGGTTCCCCTTAAGAGATCAGATTTTCATCGTTGAGGGGTGGTCCACTTGTGCCGATTCGCCACAGTGCGGACAGTTGATCGCGGGCGCGTAACGAAAATTTCCCGGTAATCATCGTCTCAACTCGCGCGAGCCGAAGGACATTGACGTTCACGATCGCGCTAAAAACGGCACGCTCACGGGCACCCTCCGGGACCATTCCGATAAGTCGTAAAAATCAGGCAGCAAGGGCGGGCCGGCGGCATAGACCGCCCGCCCGCCGAAGACTCAGCCGTCGATCCGCGTGATGTTCCGGATCTTGTTCGAGGCGTCCAGGGCGGCCACCTTGTACGCCTCCGACAGCGTCGGATAGTTGAAGACCGTGTCGACCAGGTAGTCGACCGTGCCGCCACAGCCCATCACGGCCTGCCCGATGTGGACGATTTCGGTCGCGCCCGTGCCGAAGACGTGCACGCCGAGCAGCTTGCCGCTGTCCGGGGCGACCAGCAGCTTGAGCATCCCGTACGAGTCCCCGACGATCTGCCCGCGGGCCAGCTCGCGATACCGCGCGATGCCCACCTCGAATGGCGTCGCCGTCTCGGTCAGCTCGTCCTCGGTCTTTCCGACGAAGCTGATCTCGGGAATCGTGTAGATGCCGATCGGCTGCAGCTGGTGCATCTCGCGGGCCGGTTCGCCGCACGCGTGGTGGGCGGCCAGGCGTCCCTGCTCCATCGACGTCGACGCCAGCGCCGGGAAGCCGATCACATCGCCCACGGCGTAGATGTTGTCGACCGACGTACGGAAATTGCTGTCGACCTCGATGCGGCCGCGCCGGTCGGCTTGCAAACCGGCCGCCTCGAGCGCCAGATCGTCGGTCTGGCCCTGCCGCCCGGCCGAATACATCACCGTGTCGGCGACGATCTTCTTGCCGCTCTTGAGAATGCACAGCGCGGCCGTCTGGTGACGCTCGACCGCGGCCACCTCTTCGCCGAAACGGAACGTCACGCTGAGGTCGCGCAGATGGTATTTCAACGACTCGATAATTTCGTCGTCGCAGAAGTCGAGCATTTTCTCGCGGCGCTCGACCACCGTCACCTTGGTGCCGAGAGCGGCGAACATCGACGCGTACTCCATGCCGATGACCCCGGCGCCGACCACGACCATGCTGCCCGGCACGGACTGCAGGTTGATGACGCCGTCGGAGTCGACGATCGTCCGGTCGTCGAAGTCGACGCTGTCGGGCCGCGCGGGCCGCGTACCGGCCGCAATAATGATCTTGTCGGCGGTGACCTTGGTGTCCCGGCCGCTGCCGCCATCGATCCAGACCGAGTTGGCGTCGGCGAACCGGCCCGTCCCGGTGATCATGGTGACCTTGTTGCGGGCCAGCTGGTTGCGGATGACGTCCGTCTGCCGGCTGATCACGTGCTGGGTGCGGGCGGCGAGATCGCTCACGGTGATCTCGTCCTTGACCCGGTAGCTGCTGCCATACAGGTCACGCTGGCTCAGGCCGGTGAGATAGAGAACGGCCTCACGCAGCGTCTTGGACGGCACGGTGCCGGTGTTGATGCACACGCCGCCGATCATGTCCCGCCGGTCGACGATGCCGACCCGGCGTCCGAGTTTCGAGGCAGCGATGGCGGCCTTCTGACCGCTGGGCCCGGAGCCCAGCACCAACAGGTCGTAGTCATACACAGTGCTTAGCGTCGCAGTGCCGGGCCTTCCGGTCCACCGAGTCCGATTTCTTTTTCATGGTCTATTCACCTCGGGCCACACCCACCCCTTCCCTCGTACGCCGGGGCGCCGGCAGCGCGGTCATCGGGGCGAACGCGGGCGGCCACGCGGTCCCGTAGAGCTCGGCGCACAGAACCACGCTCATCCACGGCACCCACGGCCCGCTCAGCGTCAGCGGCTGGTCCCGCCCGCGGATCTCGAGCGCGACCGACCACGACGCCGGGCCCGGCCGGATGGCCGTGATCGCCCGGAGCGCAATCTCGTCCCGTCCGGTGATGATGAGACGCAGGTTGGTGACGGCCGCAATGCCCCGCCCGCCGCCGTCGACGGTCACCGGCAGCCAGCCGTACTGCTTCTCGCCCGCCCGCAGCGCGACGGTCGGCGCCACCGCCGCCGGCCGTCCACCCCGCCGCACGAGGGCGGTCAGCATCGTCATGGAACGGAAACCGGCCGTCAGTTGCTCGGCGTCGTACTCGGTCACAGCAATCCCCCATTCCCCGCGGGTCACGCTCTGCGACCCCCCGGGCATCGTGCCTCCGCGACGGCCGGGCAACCAGGACGAACCGCCCCCCACGACTTGTTTCCGACGTTCACCCGGCCTGTTCTGCCGTTACCGGCTAATCCTTCCGAGGGTTCACACTGGCACCGTGAGCACCAGGACCAAGCCCGACGTACGCGCCCTGATCGCCGAGGGCGCGGCGAGGGCCGGCGCCGGTGATCACGGCGCAGCCCTGGCCTGCTACACGCGCGTGCTGGCCCGGGCGGCCCAGGGTTCGGCCCGGCAGGCGTGGGAGGTGGCCACCGCGCACATGCACTGGGTCGAGTCGGCCCGCTTCGCCGGTGTGCCGCTGCGGTCCCTGTTTCCGGTGCTCGACGCGGCCGACCGCTACCTCGACTCGATCGGCCACCCCGAGTGGCGCAGCGGGCTGCTGATCCAGCGCGCGGCCACCCATCGTGAGCTGGCCGAATGGGACGAGGCGGTGACCGCGGCCGAGGAGGCGCTGGCGGCCTATGTCGTGGGCGCGCCAGGAACGACGCCGGCGACCCTGCGTTACCGGCTGGGCGACATCCTTCTCGGCGCCGGGCGGCACTACGACGCGGTTCCGCATTTCCGGGCGGTCCTCGACGACCCCGGCGCGAGCCACTACAAGGCGCACGTCGGGCTGGCCAACTGCGCGCTGAGCCGCCACCAGCCGCGCACCGCCGTCCGGCACGCCACCGCAGCCGTACGGGAAGCCGAAGGTCTGGGTGAGGAGACGCTCCGCCTTCCCCTGCACGCCCTGGTCGCCGCTCAGCGAGCCGCCCACGACCACGAGGCCGCCACCGCCACCGCGGCCCGATATCTCGAGGTCGCCGACCGGCTCGGTTCCCCGTACGCGCGCTACTTCGCCCTTCGCAGCGCGACCGATGTGGCGCTCGACCGCCGCGACCTGGCGACCGCCCGTGACCTGCTGACCGATCTCGAACAGCAGGCCACGGTGCTCGACGACGCCAACGGACACCGCCGCCGCTCGGCCGAGGCGGCCAAGCGGCGCAGACGTCTGACCGGCTATCAGTAGGTCAGCGTCCCCCGCAGCAGGCTGCGTCCCGAATGGCCCGAGTCGCCGTCGTGCGGCTCGTCGCTGATGTCGACCAGGCGGTAGCGGTTGAGGTCGGTGCCGGGCGGAACCGGCAGCACGACTTCCGGCTGGTCGGTCAGGTTGCCCAGGGCCACCATCTTGGTCAGGTCGTCCGGATCGATCAGCCACACCTCGTGGAAGCCCGTGGTCAGCGGCAGATTACGCACGTCCAGCCGCATCTGACCGTCATCCAGCACCCGTACGCTCCCCTTCGCGTCCGCGGGCACGGCGGCCAGCGGAGCCAGGGTCGCCCGGGCCGCCACCTGTTCGACCGGGTCCCGCTTGGTGAAGTTGTCGACCGCCACCGTCCCGGCCACGGCCAGCACCGCCGCCGCGGCCGCCGCGAGCACCGGCGTGAGCCAGCGAGGACGCGACCACGCCCGGTCCCGCCGCGCCGGGGCGGGCCGGATCTCCGACGAGATCGCCCGCCACAAGTGCTCCGGAGGCGGTTCCAGGTCGGTCAGGTCCTGCCCGTCGGCGCCCAGGTCGGCGACATGGCGGAACGATTCGAGGTCGCGCCGGCAGCCGGCGCACCCCGCCAGGTGATCTGCCTCGCCGGGTTGTTCCGGTTCCTCAGAGAGCGCGAGAAGGACCAGCCGATCGGGTTCCAGATGCTGCACCGTCCACCTCCCAACGACGTCGCAGGTTGACCATTCCACGCCGGATATGGCTCTTGACCGTACCGAGGGGCAACCCGGTGACGGCCGCTATCTGGGGATGGGTGAGATCGTCGAAGAACGCCAGCTCGAGGGTGCGTCGTTGCTCCTCGGGCAGCCGGCCCATCTCGTCGGCCACGACCAGCCGGTCGACGATCCGTTCCGGGCTCTCCCGTCCGTCAGGCAGCGCGAGCTGCGCCCGTACGGACTCGGCCACCCGCTCGTCACGCGCCGCCGACCGCAGCCGGTCGACCGCCTTGCGCCGGGCGATCCCGAGCAGCCAGCCCAGCATCGTTCCACGCTGCGGATCGTACGAGTCCCGGCCTGTCCACGCCGCAACGAACGTCACCTGCGTGACATCCTCGGCGTCGGCCCGGTTGCCCAGCAGCCGTTGCGCCAGATACAGCACAGCGCCGCCGTGCCGCTCGTACGCCGTGCGCAAAGCTCTCTCGTCGCCGTCGCGCAAACGCTCGGCGATCTCGTCGTCGGAGCTCATCGACCTCCTTCCCGCGCAGGGGTTCCGTGAGTCCTTCGGTGCCACATCCGGTTCGGATGCGTCGAACCCCGGTTTTTCTGCCGGACGGACTCACAGCGCGGGACGCCGTCGCCTGTGGACGGCCTTCTCAGTCGCCGGACGCTCGGATGATGGCCACCGGGCAGTCCGAGTCACGGATCAGCGCCTGGCTGGTCGAGCCGAGCAGCAGCCCGGCCAGCTGACCGCGCCCGCGGGAACCGACAACGACCAGTGCGGCGCCGGACGTCTCCTGGGTGACGACCGACTCGGCCGGCCCCTCCACCACGCGCTCGTACGCGGCCACCGTCGGAAACGTCGAACGCCAGGGCGCCAGTGCGCCGGACAGCACACTCCGGGCCGCTTCCGCCCACTCCTCCCGGGTGGCGGCGCCCGCAGCCGCGGTGGCCAGGGTCCCCGCGCCCGTCGGCACCAGCGGCTGCTGCCACGCGTGCACCGCGAACAGGGCACATTCGCGGCGGGCGGCCTCCTGGAAGGCGAAGGCCAGCGCCGGTTCGCCCGACCGGGAACCGTCAACCGCAACGACAATCGGGCCGACCGGGTCGGTGTCGCCGCGCACGACCACCACCGGGCATGCGGCCTCGGCCACGACCCGCACGGCGACCGAGCCGGCCGCGAAACGCCCACGGTTGCTCTCCCCGAGCACAAGCAGGCTGGACTCCTTCGACGCCCCGATCAGCGCCGGCACCCGGTCCCCCGGCACCTCGTACGCGGAAAAGTCGAGCCCCGAACCAGCTTCCATCACCGCGGCGTTCAGCACCCGCTCGCTGACGCCCACCGGTTCGGCCGTGCGCGCCGCATAAACCAGGCGCAGCGGCCGCCCCGTATCCCGCGCGTGCCGCGCAGCCCACCGAACCGCCACCGCCGCGCCGTCCGACCCGTCCACTCCTACGACTACCGATCGCGCATCCATGCTTCCTGTTTGCCTGGCCGCCTTGGCGGACGCCTCTCGGCAAGATGACAGTTTCCGCTCATTCGACTTCCGCACCGAGCCACGTATCCACCGGATGCCGCATGCGCTGAAGAGCGCGACACCAGAAAGGCCACCTCGCCAACGTCCGCAATCGAGCTCCCGAACGTACGAAAGTTCGCGACCACTTCGCCTGCACAGCCGCCACGCGACGGTGACCTCGGTTGAAGACTGTGGGTGCTGTTGTCAGTTACTTGCCCTCAGGGGTGATGTCTCCTCCGCCGCTCCAGCCGCGCTGGACGGTGAGTACGGCTCGGCCTGCACTCTTCTCAAAAACATTGAAGTTTCTTTACTGATGGCTTGACGGGGCATGGGTGCGTGCAGTTGGGTCGGTTCTGCCCCCAATTTCCCTGCACTCCAGCGCGCTCCTCGACGCGCGGAAGGTGATTCATGTCCAAAAAACGGCTTCTGTCGATTCTGGCCGTCGTCAGCGTCGGCGTGGCCGGCGCTGCCGCGGCTATTTTGCCGATGGCAGCGTCGAACGCGGCTGAGGCCTGCGTCGCCGCGTACAGCAACTCGGCCGTCTACACGGGTGGCACGCGTGCGTCGCACAACGGGCGCAACTGGACCGCCAAGTGGTGGACCCAGGGCGAGACGCCCAGCACCGGCGGCACCGGCGTGTGGGCCGACAACGGTGTCTGTGGCGGCGGCACCACCCCGCCCCCGCCCGGTAACGGTGGCGGCGGCACGACCTGTAACCACCCGAACTGGGTGGCCGGCCAGTGGTACGACGCCGGCGCGGTCGTGCGCTACACCAACGGGCAGTACTACAAGGCGACCAACGCGAACCCGGGCTACGACCCGGTCATCAGCACCTGGTACTGGTCGCCCTTCTCCTGCACCGGTGGCGGTGGCAGCACCACGCCCCCTCCGCCCGGCAACGGCGGTGGCACCAGCGGCTTCCCGGTCAGCGAGGCGCAGTTCAACCAGATGTTCCCGAGCCGGATCCCGTTCTACTCGTACGCGGGTCTGATCGACGCCATGAAGAAGTTCCCGGCGTTCACCAAGACCGGCAGCGACACGGTCCGCAAGCAGGAGGCCGCGGCGTTCCTGGCGAACATCAACCACGAGTCGGGTGGCCTGGTCTACGTCGAGGAGATCAACCAGGCGAACTGGCCGCTCTACTGTGACCGGAACCAGTCGTACGGCTGCCCGGCCGGGCAGAGCGCGTACCACGGTCGCGGACCGATCCAGCTGAGCTGGAACTTCAACTACAAGGCGGCGGGCGACGCGCTCGGCATCGACCTGCTCAACAACCCGGACCGGGTCAAGAACGAGGCGTCGGTCGCCTACCAGACCGCGGTCTGGTACTGGATGACGCAGCGGGGCCCGGGCACGATGACGCCGCACGACGCCATCGTCAACGGCCGCGGCTTCGGCGAGACCATCCGCAGCATCAACGGCTCGCTCGAGTGCAACGGCGGCAACCCCGCCCAGGTGCAGAGCCGCATCAACGCGTACAACCGGTTCACCGGCATCCTCGGTGTGACCCCGGGCGGCAACCTCTCCTGCTGACCGCCGCGATCGTCAGGGCCGTCCCACGCGGGGCGGCCCTTTCGCGTCGCCATGGGGTGCCTTTCAGGCAGGCCCTGTCGGTGCGCACAGCTTGCCGCCTCCGTACGATTCCGCGCACCGATCTTGCCGAAGGCGTTGTTGATGTGTGTCTTCACGGGTCTTCTCGGCAACGACCAGCGCGGCAGACTAATCGGATGAATCGAGAGGGCCGCAGCGGAAACAGGCCGACCACGGGCACGCCTCATCACATCGAGATCTGGGTGCCCGACCTCGACCGGGCCGTGCTCAGCTGGGGATGGCTGCTGTCCGAGCTGGGCTACACGTTGTTCCAATCCTGGAGTGCCGGACGCAGCTGGCTTCTGGGACCGACCTACATCGTCGTCGAGCAGTCGCCGGACTTGACCGCGGCCGACCACGACCGCCGGCGGCCCGGCCTCAACCATCTGGCCTTTCACGTGGAAGGCGCCCACCTCGTCGACGCCCTGACCCGGCAAGCGCCCCAGCACGGCTGGACCCTGTTGTTCCCCGACCGCCATCCGAACGCCGGCGGCCCGGACCACCACGCCGCTTACCTGGAAGACTCCGACGGCTTCGAGGTCGAACTCGTCGCCATATCCGAGGAAGCCGCTCGCTGAATCAGAGGCGCCGGTCAGCACCCGACCCGCACCCGCCAAGTGACCGGCTGCGCACCCGCACCGGCCGATTCCTCTGGCGTGAAGATCCGCATCGCTTCCCGCCTCGGCGGCATCAGCCTCGCAGCCGCCACGCTTGTGGCCGCCACGCTGTCCGGACCGACCGCCGCCGTCGCCGCGCCGGACGCCACGCCCGCCGCCGTCTCGGCTGCGGCGGGTCTGGAGGACGCCCCGCTCAGGGTCATGCCGCTGGGCGACTCGATCACCTGGGGCAGCGGGTCGGCGGACTCACGGATCGGCAACCGGACCGGCGTTCCCACGGCGAGCGGCTACCGCATCGACCTGCGGAACCGGCTCGATGCCGCGGGTCTGAGCGTGGACTTCGTCGGCTCGCGGCAGGCCGGCCCGCCGGGGGCGGACACCGACAACGAAGGCCACTCCGGCTGGCGCATCGACCAGATCGCCGCCGAGGTCGACGGCTGGCTGGCCACCTACCGGCCGGACGTGGTCCTGCTGCACATCGGCACCAACGACATGGCCCAGAACAGGAGCGTCAGCGGCTCGGCCGCCCGGCTGTCCGCACTGATCGACCAGATCCGCGCCGCGAGTCCGGACGCCGACATCTTCGTGCAGAAACTCGTCCAGGGCCACGTCGATCCCTACAAGAGGCGGATCGCGGCCTACAACGAGAAGATCCCCGGCATCGTGGCCGGCAAGGACGCCAAGGTGCACCTGGTCGACCAGTCGTCGATCGGCGGCTTGTCCATCTTCGACAACCTGCATCCCAACGACCACGGCTACGCCAAAATGGCCTACAACCTCTACCGGGCCATGGCCAAGGTCTACCTGGGCGGCAGCATCTGGTCAACCGGCAGCAACCCGTACGCGGCCACCGCCGCAACCCTGTGCTTCCAGATCAACACAACCGTGGTCGGCCGGTGGACGTGGCACGCCGAATGCGGCCACTGGACGCTGCACACCGCCAAGACGACCACCGAATGGCAGCGGCGCGGCACCATCATCCAGACCTACTTGGTAGTCGTTAGGGCCCACTACGAGGCGCGTACCCGCGTCGTCAACACGTGGCTGTCCGACGACCCATACGTAACCAACGTCCGCCGATAGCGGTGTCGCCCAGCAAACCAAACGCGCGGAGCTTCCGGGGGCCTCGGCCCCCGGCGCAGACATGACGAAGCGACCAGGTTCGCGCTTTCCGCCAACACAGGTCGCCCTCGACTCGTGGGCCGCACGTTGCACCATGCGAACCACCCAGCCATCGTCACAGGCAGCTCGCTACCGGGGCATTTGACCAGCTCACAGCCGGACGGGCGGTGATGGAAACGCTCTGACAGTCGATCATTGAATCGCGCTATCGTGACCACATGGCCGAATCTCGCACGGTAACTGTGCCGGTCGTCGTGGAGCGCGACGAGGACGGCGTGTGGTGCGCCCACGCGCAACTGCGTCCGGGCGTGGGCGCGCACGGCGAGGGCGACACCGAGGAAGCCGCGCTTGAGGACCTCCGCGAGGCGCTGGCCGGCCTCATCGAAGAATTCGGCATTCCCCGAGAGCTTTCCGTCACCGTCGCTGCCTGATGCCGCCCCTTCCCGCTGTCTCCGGCTCCCGCGTCGTGCGCGCTCTGGAAAGGCACGGATTCAAGGTGGCAAGAGTTGCCGGCAGCCATCACGTCATGCGTCACCCCGACGGACGGGGCACCACAGTTCCAGTGCACGGCAACCGCGACATCGCCAAGGGCACCGTGCGAGGCATCCTCAGCGATGTCGGCATGACGATCGACCAACTCGCACCCTGAGCGCCCTGCCTGATGAAGGCGAATCCACCCGGAACCACGACGCAGCGCAACCCATAGACACCGTGGGACTTCCGGGGGCTGGTCCCCGGCGATGCGGAACCACGACGCAGCGCAACCGACAGACACCGTGGGGCTTCCGGGGGCTCGGCCCCGGCGATGCGGAACCACGACGCAGCGCCACCAATAGACACCGTGGGGCTTCCGGGGGCTCGGCCCCCGGAGCAGACATGACGAGGCGACCAGGTTCGCGCTTTCCGCGAACACAGGTCGCCCTCGACTCGTGGGCCGCCGGGGACTCGAACCCCGAACCTATGGATTAAAAGTCCACAGCTCTGCCATTGAGCTAGCGGCCCGCGATCATAGAGTACCTGTGGCCCACCCGATCCCCGTGCAGGTATCCGGTCTATGGGTTCGCCGCAGGTCGAAGGGGGCGCGGAACCAGCGTTCCGCGCCCCGTTTCACAGCACTGCGGGATGCCTAGTCGGCGATTTTGACGTCGTCGATCAGGCCACGGTAACCGCCGGTGCCGGCCGGCTGGTCGTAGCCCACCACCAGGGTGGTGACCTTCTTACCGGCCAGCGCGCCCAGGGGCACGACGATCTCGTTCCACTTGCCGACCGTCACCTTGTTGCACTGGTAGGCCGGGTGGGCCCGGTTGCCCTTGGTGTCGTTCAGGCGGCTGTCGCGCAGGTTCTTGCCGTCGCTGAAGAGCAGGTCGACCGCCACGCACGTGCTGTTGGCCGGTTTGACCTCGGGGCGCACGGTGTTGGCCTGCGGGAAGATCCAGTACGACAGCTTGGTCGACGACTTCACCGTGATCCGGCTCAGGGCCAGGGACTTCAGGTACGCGTACGACTTGGTCGCGTTGTTGTCCAGGCCGGAGTACATGAGAGCGGTGGTTCCGGTGTGCCCCGTTCCCGACCGCACTCCCAGCTCGGGGCCGGCCAGATTGCAGCAGATCCCGGCCACGTTCAGGATGCCGTTCTTGAACGCCACCGTGTTCGACCAGCTGGGCAGCACCTCACCGGCGCCGAAGCTGGTCGCCAGGTCGAGGTCGTACTGACCGGCGCGCAGGAAGTCGTCGAGCTGGGTCGGGGTTCCGGCCAGCGCCTTGTCGGTCCAGTAGACCAGGTTCAGGTCCTTGTTCTTGACCGCCGTCGTCTTGATCTGCTGGGCCAGGACCCGGTCGGCCTGGTACTTGCGGTCGAGCGCGATCTGGATGTCACGGTCGACCGCCTGGTGGAGGCCGGTGTCGATGAACGCCTTCCACACCACCTGGTCCAGGCTGCGGGTCGCGGCGATGGCGGCCGCCTGCACCTCGGTGCCGTCGTCGGTGAAGTTCCAGACCCGGATGATGAAGTCCCGGTCGGGCAGGTCGAGCAGCTCGTCGGTGACGCCCAGCCCGATCCGGTTGGCCGCCAGCTTCTTCGACGCCCGCGCCCGCTCGGCTGCCTTCTGGGCCTCGGTCTTGGCCTCGTCGGCCGCGATCCGGTCGTCGATGTCCTGCCGGGCCGCCTCGGCCATGCCGGTCGCGATGAACGCGGTCCGGTCGGCGTCGCTGCCGTCGCGGGCCGCACGCGCGGCCGCCTTGACCTTGGGCCACTTGACGTCGTCGGAGACCCGTTCCCAGATCAGCCGTACGAAGTCGGTGTCGGTGCCGTTGAGCAGCGTCGAGTCGGCCACGACGTCGATGCTGGCCGTGGCGGCCGTACGCGCCAGGTCGCTGACCCGCTTGGCCTCGGCCTCGGCCCGTTCCCGCTCGACGTCGCGGTCGAACGCGGCGAACACCTCGACCGTGATGAACTCGTACGAGAGCTGGTCGGTCTCGTCCGGATCGGCGGCGAACGCGGTTTCGGCCGCCACCCGCACCTCGACCTGGTCGGGGTTGTCCTTGACGTGGTCCCAGATGCCGATGACGAAGTCGCGGTCGGCCTTCTCGAGGAGCTCGAAGTCGTCGCCGAGCCCGAATTTCACGGCGACGGCGAGCTTCTGGTTGTAGTTCGCCGACGAGGCGGCCAGCACCACTGAGGCCGGGGCCGCGACGACGGCGGCGGACGTCCCGAGGACAAGCGACATCGCCACACCGGCGGCGAAGACGAGTTTCCTCATGCCGGGCTCGCGGCCATCTTGAACGTGGTGAACGGCGCCGCGACGGCACCGGTGTTGACGTAGCCGACACCGTCGTTGGCGATCACCGCGATGCGGTTGGTCTCCAACGCCATCGTGTACGAGCCGGTACGCACCTGGGTCCAGAGCGCGGACAGGCCGCCCTCCTTGACCTGCACGACGCCGTCGGTGTGCACGACACCGATACGGGTGCCGGCCAGGGTCAGCTGCCGGACCGCGCTGTGCTCGGTGACCCAGTTGGCGTTGAGGGCGCCGTCCTTGACGGACGCGACGTTGTCCGTCCGCAGGACGCCGATGCGGGTGCCCGACATCACGAGCTGCTTGACCGCACCCTGCTGGACGGACCAGTTCGTCGAGGCGGTGGTGCCGTCCTTGACCAGGGCGACGAGGTCGGGCCGCACGATGCCGATCCGGGTGCCGGACAGGACCAGCTGCGTGACCGCGGTGTCGTACTGCTTGACCCAGCCGGCGTTGAGCGCGCCCTGCTTGACCCAGGCGATGTTGTCGGTGCGGATCACGCCGATCCGGTCGGCCGACATCACGAGCTGCTTGACCGCGGTGTGCTGCTGCGTCCAGCCGGCGCTCAGGCCGCCCAGCTTGACCAGGGCGACGCCGGCGTTGGTGAGCACGCCGATCCGGTTGCTGGCCAGCACGAGCTGCTTGACGTTCGTGTACTGCTTGACCCAGGGGGCGTCGAGGCCACCCTCCTTGACGTACGCCGTGCCGTCCGCGGTGAGCATGCCGAGCCGCGTGGTCGTGAGCGCGAACTGCGTGACGTCCGGCCCGATCTGGAACTGCCCGACGCGCACGAACTCGGCGACCTTGTTGGCGTCGCCGGCCAGCGCGGCGCGGGCGGCGGCGGCCAGGCCACGCTGCGAGTTCTTGGTGGCACGGTCCAGAATGGCCTGCGCGAGGCGGCGGTCCTCGGCCTCCACCTTGGCCAGCGCGATCTGGATGTCGCGGTCCTTGGCGGCGTGGATGCCGGTGTCGATGAACGCCTTCCACACGGGCGCTTCGAGGCTGCGCGCGGCAACGATGGCCGCGGCCTGCACCTCGCTGCCGTCGTCGGCGAAGTTCCAGACCACGGTGACGAAATCACGGTCGGGCAGGCTCAGCAGCTCTTCGGTGACGGTCAGGCCGATGCGGTTGGCCGCCAGCTTCTTGGCGGCGCGGGCGCGCTCCGCGGCCTTCTCGGCTTCGGTTTTGGCCTCGTCGGCCGCGATCCGGTCGTCCACGTCCTGGTGAGCGGCTTCGGCCATCCCGGCCGCGATGAACGCACGCCGGTCCTCGTCGCTGCCGTCGCGGGCCTCGCGCGCGGCCGCCTTGACCTTGGGCCACTTGACGTCCTCGGAGACCCGTTCCCAGATCAGCCGTACGAAGTCGGCGTCGCTGCCGTCGAGCAGCGTCGAGTCGGCCACGACGTCGATGCTGGCCGCGGCGGCCGCACGGGCCACGTCGCTCGCCCGCTTCTCGTCCGCTTCCCGCTTCACCCGCGCGAGGTCACGGTCGAATGCCGTGAACACGCCGTCGATGATGAACTGGTAGCAGGCCTGGTCGACCGAGTCTTCCTCGAGCGGCTCGGCGCTGAACGCGGCCTCGGCGGCGAGGCGCACCTCGGAGTGGGCCGGGTCGTCCTTGACGTAGTTCCAGATGCCCACGACGAAGTCGCGGTCGGCCTTCTCGACCAGCGCGAAGTCTTCGCCCAGGCCGAACTTCACGGCGACGGCGAGCTTCTGGTCGTACCTCGCGAGTTTGCCTTCGGCGAGCGCCGAGAAGGCGGAGACGTGGGCGGGAGCGGGAGCGGCCTGCGCTGTGCCCGCCGTGGTGGCGGTGAGGGCGGCTACCGCAACGCCGGCAGCCATCAGCGGCCGCGCCCAGGCGCGGTTTATCGATGTCATGAAATTAGTCCCCGTGGTTGGTTCGAGTGCTGCACATGCCCGTGGTGACCTTCTACCTGCTGTTTCGACGCAGGCAAGAGCCACACGGAGGGCAAGGAGATCGATGTCGGCCGGTACGTTAGCGTTCGGTCACCCTCGGGCACAAGGCCGCGACACTGTGACCAACGTCGTCGCGCCGCCCCCACGGGGATCGAGGTTTCATGCTTGAATGGCCGCGACCGCATAGCGATCGATCAATTGAAGTGTTCACGGGGGAAACTGAATATGCGTACGCGTGCAGCAGCGCTCGCGCTGGTTGCGGTGATGGGCGTCGTGACCGTTCCGGCAGCAGCCTGGGCTTCGTCGCCCAGCGCCTTGGTCACCTTCGCCGACGAGTGGGATCCGGCCGCGGCCGATCGCCTCTTCGTGCAATGGTTGTCAACCGACGATCCTCGGCTGGCCGTTCGCAGTTCCGCCCGCGGCGCGCTGGGCAGCGGCGACGCGGCGATCGCCGAGTTCCTGGCCTTCGGGTGGGACGATGCCATCCGGCGGGCCGACCAGATCCGGACGCGCAATGTGGACTACACCACGCGCATGGTCAACACTCATCCGCCGCAGTTCTATCCGCGCGTCCACGCGGGTGGCCTTCGGGCGTTGGCCGGCACCGACGCTCAGCTCGACGAATACGTGAAGACCGGGTATGCGAAGGCGCTCAAGCAAGACCGCGATGACATCGAGGACGACGAAGAGCAGGCCGAGGCGATCCGTCAGGACGACCGCAACTACATCACTCTGCTGAGCACGGAGGACCCGGGCCCCCAGGTGCGCGAGTGGGCGTTCCGAGCCCTCGCTTCCGGCAAGGACGCCGACGTGGTCGAGTTCTTCCGGTACGGCTGGGTCAGCGCGTCCGGTCTCGACATGCAGATGTTCCGCACCCGCCTGGCCAACCTGGACCGCGCCTGGCACGTGACGTCACGCAACCTGGTCATCGAGGCGCAGGCCGCCGAGAAGGCCGCCCGCGAGACCGCCGGTGAGGCGCAGGCACAGAAGCGGGCCGCCGCAGCTCGCGCCTGGGCCGCCGTGGGCGCGCAGACCAGTCCGGCCCGGGTGGCTTGGGCCAACGCCGAGGATGTGGCGCTGCACCAGGCCGACACGTGGCTGGAGGTGTCGCAGGCCGCGGGCTCGTCGACCAGCACGAACTGGCTGACGATCGCCGCTGCCTCGCAGGACGCCCGCGCCGACTGGCAGTCCGAGCGGGAGAACGCGTCCACTCAGGCGGCCGCCTGGATCGCTCTCTATCAGCAGGCCCTGAGGGCCGAGGCGGCCATGCTCGAACCGGTCACGCCGGCCGGGCAATAAGTCCCGCAACAAATCGAGTGCCGGGCGCATGAAGCGCCCGGCACTCGACGGGGACCCAAGGGAAGTGACCAGAAATTGCTTCCGGGGCGACTCCTCAGCTAATCATTGAGCAATTCGATATGTCAGCGGTGACCGCGCAGCCCGTGCCCGTGGTGGCCGCCGCCGTGGTGACCCGGCCGGTTCCAGCCCCAGCCACGCTCCACCTCGAGGGCGAACACACCCCGGCCGAAGCCGCGGCGCTGGTAGTCACACTCGTAGTCGCTCCACCGGCCGAAACGCTCGCCGACCCGCCCGGCCAGCTCACAGGCGCGGTAGGAGCGGTAGTAGCCGACCACCACGTCCCGGTCCCGGTGCTTGTCGGCCTGGGCCGTCCGGTTGGGCTGGGACTGGGCAGCGGCCGTCGGCGAGGCGTCCGCCGCCTGCGCCGGCCCGACGCCGAAGGCCACCCCGGCCAGCAGACCCATGCCGGCCGTCACCAGGAGCCGCGTCATCTTGTTCATGCCTATTTCCCCTTCCAAGCGGTTCGCTTTCCATTCCGTGTTGCATGATCAGGAAAGCACCCCGGGCCGGACAAATAGTGCATTCAACACGCCAAGTAACCCGGACGATTGATAGCCGAAAAGACGAGTGCCACTAATACGTTTCGGTGGCCCGGAAACGGATAAATAGCGGCTGGTTACTTGTGCAGCACGGCGACCCTGGGGGCGCCGTGCGCGGACAGGAAACCGGCCACCGACCGGTCCCACGGGAAGAGTTCCGCTTGCGCGCGCGCCGCGGCCCGGCGTACGGATTCGGGGCGCGACAACAGCGTGCGGACGGCTTCGGCATAGGCCGGACCGTCGCCCGACGCGGCCACTCCGGCGTCACCGATCACCTCGGGCAGCGCGCTCTCCGAGCTCACGACCACGGGGGTGCCGCTGGCCAGGGTCTCGAGCGCGGCCAGGCCGAACGTCTCGATCGGGCCGGGGGCGATCGCCACGTCCACAGTGGCCAGCAGCGACGACAGTTTCGCCTGGTCGGTGAGGTGGCCCAGGAAACGTACGGGAAGGCCCCGGTCGGCCGCCTCGGACTGCAGAGCGGTTCGCAGCGGACCGCCACCAGCCACGACGAGAACCGCGGGCACGCCCGACCGGCGCAACGCGGCCAGCGCCTCGAGCGAGCGGCGGGGCTTCTTTTCGGGGGAGAGCCGGCCGCAGTGCAACAACAGCACGTCGTCGGCGGCCGACCAGTGTGTGCGCATCGCCGGATCCTGGTTGGCCGGCGTGAACCGCTGCAGGTCGACACCCAGAGGCACCTGAGTCAGGTTCCGTACGCCGAGACGAGCGAACTCGGAGGCCGCCCACCGCGTCGTGCACACGATCCGGTCGTGCTCGGCGGCCGTCCGCGCGTTGACGAGATCGCCGGCACGACGGCTGACACCCGGCCCGAACAGCCGCAACAGCCCGTCGAGGCTCTCGTGCGAGACCATCATGGACGGCACGCCGTGGCGTTTGGCCCAGCGGCCCAGCCAGCGCAGCGTCGATCGGTCGGAGATTTCAAGGCGATCGGGACGCAGTGCGCGCAGGATGGAGCTCACCCGGCCACGGTCGAGCAGCACGCGGTAGCCGCCCATGCCGGGCACGAGCGGGCCGGGCAGCGTGATCACCCGGCCCTGATCGGTCATCTCGTCGGATTCGCGGGCGCCCGGAACGACCAGGACGGGCTCGTGACCGGCGGCGCGGTAGCCGGCGCCCAAATGGCGCAGGGCGGTGCGAAGACCTCCGGACCGGGGTGTCACGAAGTTCGCCACCCGGACGATCCTCACGCGGCCACCGCCCGGCGCTCGACGTAACCGACGCTGCACGCCTCACCGTAGTGGCCGAGCAGCTCCTCACCCACCGCGTACCAGCTGCGGCCCTCGATGGCCTGACGTCCGGCGGCCCCGAAGACCGCGCGCTTCGCCGGGTCGGCCACCAGGTCCCGTACGGCCGAGGTGAAGCCCCCGGATTCGAAGGGCGGAACCAGGAAGCCGGTGTGGTCGTGGCCGACGAGATCGATCGGACCACCCGCGTGCGGCGCGACGACCGGCAGCCCGCTCGCCATCGCCTCCTGCACGGCCTGACCGAACGTCTCGTATGGACCGGTGTGGGCGAAGATGTCGAAGCTCGCGTACAGCCGGGCCAGCTCCTCCCCCCGGCGCACACCCAGGAACGTCGCACCCGGGAGGGCCTTGTGCAGCTGCGGCGCCGCCGGGCCGTCGCCCACGATCACCAGCCGTACGCCAGGAAGCCGGCTCACGTCGCCCAGCAAGTCGATCTGCTTCTCGACGGCGAGCCGGCCGACGAAACCGACCACGACCTCGCCGTCCGGGGCCAAGTCACGCCGCACCTCGGCACTGCGGCGGCCCGGATGGAACAAGTCGTCGTCGACCCCGCGCCGCCACAGGTGAACCCGTTCGACGCCGTGCGCGTCGAGGGCCAGGGCCGATTCGGACGACGGCACCAGGGTGCGCGAGGCCAGGTTGTGAACGGTCTTGATCCACTTCCAGGCGGCGCCCTCGGTCATGCCGACCTTGTAGGCACGGGAGTACGCGGCCACGTCGGTCTGATAGACGGCCACCGTGGGCAGGCGCAACGTACGCGCGGCCAGCATGCCCCACGCGCCCAGCACGAACGGGCTGGCCAGGTGAACCAGGTCGGTGCCGAACGCGCGTAACGCGCCGGTGAGGGCGGGGGTGGGCAGGCCCAGCCGGATCTGGGGATAGCCGGGCATGGGCAGGGAGGGGATGCGGACCACCGGGTAGGGAACGTGGACCGGGGTGTCGCGCACCGCGGGAGGAGGCTGCGGTGCGATCACCATCGGCTCGTGCCCGCGGCGCAGCAGGTGTTCGGCCGTGCGCACCACCGAGTTGGCGACGCCGTTCACATCGGGGAGGAACGACTCCGTGACCAGAGCGACTCGCATGCAGTCACGATGGGCCGCGTCCATGTCCGGCACACCGTACGTGCCGTAGCCGGATCACAAACGCTGCTCAAACGACTAGGAGGTGCGCCGCGCGGGTAAGCCCCCGCCGTGAGGTTCCGGACGGTGGCGCTGGTGCTCGTGATCGGCCTGGTCGGTGGATGCGACTGGGCCGGCGGTGATGGCCGCGACCGCAACCCCGAGAACCGCCCCGGCTACGTTCTCGGTGAACGCGAGGGCGCCCCGCACCGGATCCGCGGCGACGGCGACGTGACCTCGTTCCAGCTTTTCGGCGGCGCCGACGCGGTGCGCGTCCGGCTCGGTGACCTGGGCGGCGACCTGTACGAACTCTCCACACCGGACGATTCCAAGGCCGCGCCGACGGCGTCGATCGAAGGACCGGACCTGGTCGCGGGCCTGCGCGACACCGGCCAGGGCGGCCCGGCGGTGCTGACGGTCGTGCTCAGCGACGACGTGCGCTGGCAGGTCCGGCTCGCGGGTGGCGCCCAGGACCAGTCGGTCGACCTGACCGGCGGCCGGGGCGGCGATGTCGACTTCAGTGCCGGCACGGCCCGCGCCGCCGTGGTGCTGCCGGCCGCCGACGGAACCCAGAAGGTCACTCTCGGCGGCGGTGCCAGCCTTCTTTCCGTACGGTTGGCCGGCCGGGCGCCCGTACGCGTCTCCGCCCTGGGTGGCGCGGGCAGCGTCACGATCGACGGAGAGGTGCACACGGGCGTGCCGGGCGGCTCGGTCTGGGTGCAGAACGGCTGGGACGGCGCGGCCGCGCGATACGACGTCGACGCCACGTCCGGGGTCGCAACGGTGACGGTCGAACGCTTCTAGAAGATCTCTCGCCAGTCCACGTATTTGAAGTTGGTGCTGACCCGGCCGTCGTCGGGCTTGTTCTCGCCGTCGTGCAGCACCAGCAGGCCCTTCGGATATCCGGGCAGCGGCACGCTCGTCACGGCCGCACCGTCGGAGTGCTGCACGCCGTCGGTGCGCTTGCCGTCGACGGCCCGGAAGCTCTTGATCGGCCGGTTGGTGCGACGCTCGTACACATAGAACTTGCTGTCGCCCTGGCTGGAGACGACCAGATAACCGTCCCGCCGGCCGGTCGGATAGATCGCGGCCCCCTCCACGTCGGCCCGAATGCGTCCGGCCTCCTTGGCGGGCTCGCCGACCGTGCACTCCTCGGTCTCCGGGTCATAGGTGCCGGGAGCTCCGTATTCGGCGACGCGCTCGACGACCCGGGGAACGCCAATGAACCGGTCGCGGTCGAGCCGGATCTTCCACAGGGCGACGTCCTCCTGCGCGGCGTAGAGCACACCGGCTTCGGCGTCGACAACCATGCCTTCGATCTGCGGTTCCTCACCCGGCTCGAGGCACGGCGTCCACGTGGCCCCGCTCGCGAGGCGGAACTCCTTGGGCAGGTCGAGCGTGTCGGTGACGCGGTAGCTGACGGCGTTCTTGCGCTCCTCCAGCCGGAAGATGCCCAGACGCGTGGTGTGGCGGCGGCTGACAACGGCATATTTCCCGTACGTCGCCAGGCCGTACCCGGTCGCCTGGGTTTCGACCTCGGTGTCGTCCTTGGAGAAGAGCAGCGGGGCGTCGGCCGCGGTCACGTCGGTGAGCTTGCCCGACGCCTCGATGCGGTAGATGCGCAGCTTGTCGAGCCCACGATCGGTGACGACGGCGTAGTCGTGACGCCGGCTGCCGAACCCGGTCACCAGGTCGACGTTGTTGAACCGGCCGCCCGCGGGCGGCTGGATCGACTGCACCTCGCGGCCGGCCAGGTCGTAAACGCGGAGGCCACCGTTCTTGGCGGTCCCGATGACCCGGCTGCGCGACTTGTCGGCGCGGTTGACCCAGATCGCCGGGTCGTCGGCATCCGCGTCGCCTCCGGCCTCGTCATCGAACAGCGGGGGCGTCTCGACGGACGCGGTGATCTCCCGGAGCTGGCCCTCGGTGGGCCGCTCACCGGCCTGGGCGGGCGCGGCAACGGCGGTGCTCAAGGCAACCAGGGCAACGATCCCCACGGTACGACGCATAGCCTGTGACACTCCCCGATAAACCTGGCGCTGAGGTGGCCGCCGGTTGAACACCACACCGTAGTCGGTCGTGTAAAGGCCCGTAAACGACAGTAGGCCCACCCCGTATGGGGTGGGCCTGCTGTTCACGTTGAGTCCGGCGGCGTCCTACTCTCCCACACCCTCCCGAGTGCAGTACCATCGGCGCTGGAGGGCTTAGCTTCCGGGTTCGGAATGAGACCGGGCGTT